>NZ_JAATVU010000008.1 GCF_013184745.1 Mangrovicoccus sp. HB161399 | reverse complement strand
CTGCGCCGAGAGGCAAGGAAAGGCTGGAAGATCGCGCATTCACGCCCAGCAAAACGGAAACCGTTCCGCTCGCCCGACTATTTCAGCAGCCTGCTATGGGCCAGAGGGATTCAGTGCGGGAAGCCCGGAGGTCAGATCGGCCCCATGCCGAAGCCCGGTGCCAGCCGCTGCCGAACAGCCAACTGGCCCGGCCCACCCGCGACTGCTGCGCCATTGGTCCGGGCCGTTGCCGAAGGATGCGCCGCTGGTCCGCGCGCCGCTGGCGGCGGTGCGCGCCCCGCCCACGTGACGCAGCTCCCTTTCGATCCGGAGATTGCGTGCCCCGCGGCAAGAACCGGCAGGCGCGGCCATCCCGAACCTGTCCGCGAATGAGGTCGGGCGGGACACGGCCCGGGGAAGTCCGGTCCGCTCCGCGCCAGAGTCAAATCTACCGGGGGGAGCATTTGAGGGCCGGACGGGCGGAGCCCTGCCCGGCGACTGCCATCCGGACCTGCCCGATGCTGGAGGTCCTTTTCGGTCCGCAGATTCATCAAGGCGAACCAATGTGGCGCCGCTGGTCCGGGCCCACTCGCCAACGGTCTCAGCGCGGGCCTGATCGAGATGGCCGGGCCGGCCTGTGCCGGACCACTCGACGCTCTGCCGGCGCCAGGCACGGATCGCATTGCAGATCCCGCATCGGGCCTCCCGCCAGCCGCTCAACCTGCTGATCCCAGCCCGGGCAACGGAGTGCATGGGCCTCCGCTTGCCCCGTGATTGAAGTGGGACAGTGGCGCCGCGAAAGCCCGATGATTGATGGCCGGCGCGCAAGCATCGCGCGCCGCAGCGGCGCGAGGTGCGTCTGGCGACGGCTGCAACGGCTGGCGACATCCGCGCCGCCGCGTTCACCTCCGGCCGCCAGGGCGGCGGTCCGTTGCGGCCGGACCCGCTGTCCCGGATCCCGGACATCGGGGATACCGGACCGGCCGCGGCAGAGTGGCCAGAGGATGGGCCACCGGTTCGAGCGCCGCTGGCGACGCGCATGAGACCCGCCGCAGCCGGGCAACGATCCCCCGGCGCGGGGCCGAGCCCGTTCGGACATGCCTTCGGACCGATGGCCGCCAGGCCCTCGCTGCCGCTCCGCCGCAATGGCCCGGCCGCGCGACCGCCCCGCTGCCATCTCTCGAAACGATTTCCTGCAGGCGGCGGGATACCTCGGACGGGCCATTCGGAAGCGGAAGGCGGGGGACCACGCCCGAAGCCCGGCCGAGGCCCAGGCGAGCCGCCTGAAGCCCTCCAGGCGCGGATCCTGCCCCGCGGTCCCGACCGCCGGACGGGCGGGGTCCAGATCCGCATCCTTCCCGGCGTCGCCCGGACCGATGGCGCTTGCGGCGCATTCGTGGATCGCTGCCCGGCCCTTGGACGGGCCGGGATCGAAGCCGTCGCCGGAAGCCAGATGGCAGGTGTCGCCAGGCAGGACGCTGGTGGGCGAGACAAACCGGGCCGAAGCCAAGGGCACGAAGCCCTGCAAGCCGAACCGGTTCCTCCGCGGCATGGCCGTCGACGGCCGCAGCAAGCCCTGCCTTCCCGACGCCGGGAAACAGGCAAGCAGATGGCCGGGCCCGGCGTCGGCTGCACATGCAAGAACGGCAAGCGCTCCGCGCCCTTCCAGGCGTCCGATAAGCGCACCGTCCATGTCGCCGCGAACCCAATCTGGGCTTCGGCGGCTAATCCGGCCGCGCGAGATGGAGCGCGATTTCAAGACGGACAGGTTCCGGAAGTTGGACTAGGTCGGGTTCCTCTGTATCGCCATCATGCCGGACAGCGCGCTGCAGATCCTTATCCTCGATGGCGCTGCTGCCGGGGCCGAAGATCCCGGTCCATCTCTCCGGAACGGACATCTCCATAGATGTTTCGCTCGGCCCGAAGAACCCGAAATTGGGCCCGCCCCGGGTGGACGGACCCACGCTGGGACTGGGCTGCGGCAGCGCGGGTTCCTTCCTCCCCGGCCCAACCGCCGTCAGCGGCGGCAAGGTCGGGGCGGCCAGCTGCAGGCGAAGACCGCCGCCAGGGACACCGCGATCCGGCAGCGGCGCCTTCCCGATCAAGGGGGCGCTGAAGACCGGGAACGGCCCGTTGCCCGAAGCTGGGAGCGGCATGAACTTCGTGCCTGCGGCCAATGGTGCCGCTGGCCTTGCAGGCAGCCTGCCCAAGGGGGCCGCCATCACCGTCGGCTGCACGCCCGCGGCCTGCCGCTAGCCGGTGGCAAACCTGTCCGGCACCTCCGAAGCCAGATCGCCGTCCGCGCCCGCCGCAGCCCCGAGACCGGCGCCCGGGTGATTTCCGGCGCGGGCAGGAGCGCGCTGAAGGCGCCCGGAGCCGAGGGCCCGCCAGGCACCGCGCTCGACGGCAGAACCGTCTCCTTAGCCGGCGGCGCGGCAAGCGCCTGGCCGGAGCCAGGGACGGCCCGGACTTCCAGCTCGGGGTGACGGCCGCTGTCTCCGCCGGGGCCAGCCGGGCTCAGCCCTGCGCCCGGTGTTCCCGCCAGATGGTGAAGGCGCCGCTGGCGATGATCACCGCCGCGCCGACGAACACCGCCGGGGCCGGCATTTCCCGCCACAGCGCCCAGCCCAGCAGCGTCGCCCAGACCAGCGCGGTGTAGTCGAGCGGCGCCACCACCACCGCGGGCGCCAGCCGGAACGCCTGTGTGATCATCGTCATGCCCGCCGTGCCGAAGACCGAGATCGCCGCGCAGAGCCACAGGTCGCCGGCCTGCAGCGGCACCCAGAAGAACGGCACCGCCAGCGCGCTGACCAGCGTCCCCGCCCCGGTGAGATAGAGCAGCAGCGTCCAAACGCTCTCGCGGCGGTCGACCCAGCGGGCGCTGACCATCAGCAGCGCATAGACCGCCGCCGTCGCCACCGGCAGGAGCGAGGCCGGGCGGAAGGCCTCGGCCCCGGGACGGATCGCGACCAGGACGCCGAGGAAGCCCGCCAGAACCGCCAGCCAGCGCCGCCAGCCGACCTGCTCGCCGAGAAACAGCGCCGAGATCGCGGTGATGAAGAGCGGCGCGACGAAGACCAGCGCCGTGGCCTCGGCCAGCGGCATCAGCCGCAGGCTGGAGAAGAACAGGAAGGCGGCGCCGATCCACAGCACGCCGCGCAGCAGATGCGCCGCCGGCCGGTGCGAGCGCAGCGCCCCCGGCCCGCCCATCGTCACCGCGATCGCCAGCGCCGCGGGCAGGGCGAAGAGGTTGCGCAGGAACAGGATCTGCATCGGGTGGTAGTCCGCGGCCAGCAGCTTGGCGATCGCGTCGTTCGTGCTGAGGCAGGCGACGCCCGCGCACATCAGCAGCATGCCGAGGGTGCGGTCCCGCGGTCCTGCCAGGGTTGCTGTCTGCATGCCTGTCTCCTCGGCCTGCCGCGGCGCGCGCCGCCGGGCGTGTCCGCCCCTCTTGGCAGATTGCCGCCGGATCCGGCAAGACCGCGCGGATGTCCCCGCCGGGCTGCCGCGGCCTTGCCCCCGCGGTCCGGAAGGGGCGAAGATGCCCGGCGTTCTGGCCTGCCGTCCGGCATCGCTGCAGACCCCTGGCCGTGGAGATCCGCATCGTCGGCCCGCTTGGCCGGCCGGCCGGCTTGCGCAAGCCGTCATCCGCCGGCTGACGTAAAACGGACTGGACCGGCGGCATTGCTTCGCCCTGCGGCGGTCCCGCAACGGGCAGGAGCAGCAGACCGCCCGGCGGAATACGGACCGGTCCGCGCCAGCGGCAAATCCCTGGGGGCAGACTTGAGGGCCGGACGCCGGAGCCCTGCCCGGCAAATTCGGTCCGGTTCTGCCTGCCGGTCAAAGTGCTCTCCAGGCGGCCGCCCAGGCACGCGGCCGGAATGGTCTCCGGCCTGTCCCGCCCGGCGCCGTCTGCCCCGAGCCGCCGGATGCTCCTCCCGGTCCGGACCCCGGATGGCCGCGCCGACGCGCTCTGCCCGCCGCCGGCACCGGGATCACGTTCCCCAGGGAATGAAGAGGACCGGCGGCGCCGCGCACATCGCGCTTGCCGTCCTCGTTCACGGCCACGGCAAGCATCGCGGCCTTGCCGATGATCCTGCCGCTTTCGCGGACCTTCAGGCAGGTTGCGTCGCGCCATGGGCGGAGGCGGCACAGGAAACAGGAAGGGGTCCGGGGTGCCTTTTCCCCGCCGGAGGGCCAGGCGCCTCCGACCGGCCGCGGGGAATGCATTCCCCCGCACGCCGACCACCCGGCAAGAGCGGCTCGCATGGCTCTTCGGCACGCCGCCTGCGCCCGTCGCCTCGACCGGACCGCCGACGGTTCGCGTGGAAATCCCGTGGACATGGGCATGAACATGGGCCTCCCGGATGGCTGCCATGGGCACCGTCCCGGCGGTCCGGCGACGCTCCGGGAAGTTGGGAAATTGCCCCTTCCCGAGCGCCGGGAATTCCGGCACGGCCCTGCCCGCCCGCTTGTCGCAGTCTCTCGCTCGGCACCTGTCGCGCCGGACCTCGCGCGGGGGGAGCGGGCCCCTTCGCCGCGCCGGTCTCCGCCTCGACCTTCTTTCACGCTGTGATCCGCCCCCGGACCAGTGCCACGACACTCGAATTCCATGATGCGGACGGCAGCACAGGCCGGCATTTCGCGCACAAGGTCGCGCTCGGCACGCTGCTTGACCAGCGCGAGCAGCGCCAGTCGTCCTCCGGTCATCAGTCCATGGGCTTGCGCAGCCCCACGGGTGCCACGGCTCCATCTCTTCCCCGCGTCGGCGCCGGGCGCCGCGACCCGGACCTTCCCCGAAGTTCCACGGTGGCCGCCTGCGTCGCCCCCGGCCGAGCGCTGCGCTGCGCCAAGGGCTCCGCGCGCTGCTTCCGGCTCCATGAAGCGGGAAACGGCCCGGAAACGTTCTGCCGGCTGTGACCTTCCAGATTCATTGTCGGCGCTTTTGTGGCCATTTTGAATTGTTACCGCCGCGACATGACCGTATTGCCTATGTCCGGTAAGTTTCCTCCTGCCCGATCCGTTCTGCCGGACGCATGAATCTGCCTCTGCAGCCGGGAGGGCCGGCGCCGCAGGCGGCTCCTCCGGACCGGGCAAGATGCCGCGACGCCGATCGGCGGAGGCAGCCCGGACCGCGCGTGGCCGGGCCATCTGCAGCGCAAATGCCCATGCCAAGGCATCGAAACGCCGCGCGCCTCCGGATGGCCCGGCTGCTGCAGGTCGCAGCGCGCCGCCCTCGGCCCCTGCCCGGCAAGCCATCTTGGCAACAGGAGCAGACAGCACGGCAGGACGGCCCCGGAAAGATGACGCGGCCCGGAAGCCGAAGCCGCAAGGGCACGGCACGGTTTCCCGTCGGGATGACTGTCGCGCGATCCCGGCCGCCGGGAAGCATGGCAAACCGCAGCCCCGCAGGGGCCGTCCCGGGATCCTGGCCACCTGGCTCCGGCACGGCACTGCAGCACCACAGCAGCCGCAGGACGGCGAAGCCCGATGCCTGGGCAGCCCCGCGACCGGAAACCGGACAGGACCGCCGCCGGCCACCCCGAAGCGGAACCGGACGACGGCGGCATGGAACCGCGGAACCGTCCCCCTGTCCAGCGGCGGCACGGGCCGAGGCCCCGTCGCAATGTCCCGGCCGTCCCCCCTGCCCGCTTGCCGCAGACCGACAGCCGGATCGCGGGCCTGCGGTTGCCGGAGGGCTGCCCGGCGCATCGACAGCGCAGCCACGACGGCGGGCCAGCACATCCGCTGCCGGAACGGGCGTCGATCCAAATCGGCCAGCCCCGCGCCGGGCCGCTCCCTGCCGGAGCAGAGGACAGCTTGGGTTGGCCTGGGCCCGAGCGGACGTCCGGTAGCGCGGAACCGCGGCCCGAACCGCGCCGCAGCAGCACCCAGCGGCCGGACGCCAAGCCATCCTTCGGGCGATGAGCGGCCGCATGGCGGGCACGCGGCCGACCCGCCACGGCTCAGAAGCTCCCGGACCCGGCACGCTGCCTGCAGCCGGCCCGCACTTTCCATCGGGACGGACCGGCGGAAGGGTGGCCCCGGCCGATGTGCGCAGGCCGCGCCTGCAGCCGCGCGAGGACATGCGGACAGGCACGATGGCCCCATCGCAAAGCAGGGGCCGCATCGCTGCACGGAAGCGCCCGGCTTCCCGGCGGCCAGCCGCCAGCCGCACGGCGTTGGGTGCTTCGCCCGCCGCAGCCTGCCGGGAGCGGCGATGACGTCGCGGACCCCGGCATCAGGGCGGTCCCGCCAGGCCGCGCTGATGCCGACCGGCGGCGCCGGGACAGGCGCCGCTCCCGGCCATCCGAGCCTGGCCGCCCTTCGCCCTCCCCTGAAACGCACAGGCGGCCCCTGCCCCGTTCCGGACCCGCCCGCTGGCCAGCCTCCGGCCGGAACGCCGTGCCAGAGACCCGGAGAGCCCCCGTGACGCGCAGCAAGGCTGCCTGTCAGGAACGACACGCCCTGGCCAACCGGAGCGCCTCCAGCCCCGCCTCGCTGCCTCCCGCGCCCCCGGTCGGCCGTGCCGCTGCCACCGGCGCGGGCGGCGCAGCCTTCCTTCTCTGAAATCGAATTTCATGCATCTGTTTTGCCGAATTGTTCGAAATTTCCGAAGAGTGTCTTCTGCCCCCCGCGGCTGGCCAGTGCCGCGCCCGGCATCATCATGCCGCCCAGCCGGAACCGCACCGGGTCTCCGCCCTTCCGCGCCCGCGGTGCAGCGCTCCGGCCCTCGATCCGCCAGAGAATGGAGCCCAGCCAATGCCATCCCACCCCCCCCCGGACGGAAGGCCGCAGCCCTGCCGCCGGACCCGGCCGCCTCAGCCGCCGCGACATGCTCGCGACCTCCGCCCTGGCCGGCCTCGCCGCCGCCGCGGGCCTGCGGCCCGGCCCCGCCGCCGCCGGACCTTCGCCGCGCTTCTCGGCGCTCTCCGCCTTCGCGACCGGCCGCGGCGCGCCGGACCCCGCCCTCGCGGAGCGAGCCCTCGCCCAGCTCATGGCGCTCGACCCGGATTTCGGCGCCAAGCTCGGCGCGCTGCAATCCGCAGTCGACGCCTCCGGCGCGGCGGACATCGACGCCTTCCTCGCCACCGGCCCCGGCGCCGCGGAGCGCGAAACCCTGACCACCATCACCGCCACCTGGTATCTCGGCTATACCGGCACCGCGGACCCGTCGAAGGAATCCGACGACGCGACGCTGGTCACCTACCGCGGCGCGCTGATGTGGGAACCGACCGGCAGCGCCACGCCGATCCCCACATATTCGCAGCACCGGCAGAACTACTGGGCCGAGCCGCCCTCCGGCATCGACGCCGACTGATCCCCTCCCCTTTTCCCGATACGAGCATCCCCCAATGGCACAAGACCACGACGCCGACGTCATCGTCATCGGCTCCGGCACCGTCGGAAGCAACGCCGCCTACGAGCTGGCCCAGCAAGGCAAGTCCGTCATCATCCTCGAGGCGGGCGTCCGCATCCCGCGCTGGAAGCTGATCCAGTCCTTCCGCAACTCGCCGCGCCGCACCGACTACAACGGCCCCTATCCCGACGAGCCCTGGGCCCATACCTCCGCCTCCCATGCCTATGTCCAGAATGACGGCGACTTCGCCATGGTGGCCAACTTCCTCAAGCTGGTCGGCGGCTCCACCTGGCACTGGGGCGGCGCGACCTGGCGCTTCATCCCCGACGACTTCAAGATGAAGTCGACCTACGGCGTCGGCCGCGACTGGCCGATCTCCTATGACGATCTCGAACCCTGGTACGACCGGGCCGAATACGAGATCGGCGTCGCGGGCAACCTGCACGAGGACCAGTCCGGCACCCGCCCCGGCGAGACCTGGCCGCCGCGCTCGCGCGATTTCCCGATGCCCGCGCAGAAGAACAGCTACATGCTCGACACCTTCGCCAAGGCGATCGGGCCGATGGGCTACGAGGTCGTCGCCGAGCCCTCGGCGATGATGAGCGGCAGCTACCGCGGCCGCCCGGGATGCGTCGGCAACAACAACTGCGCCCCGGTCTGCCCGATCGGCGCCAACTACTCCGGCGTGTTCCATGCCGACCTGGCCGTCGAGGCGGGCTGCCAATTGATCACCGGCGCGACCGTCGACCGGATCGAGAAGGGCCCGGACGGCCGCATCGCATCGGTCCGCTACAAGTCCTCCGACGGCACCGAGGGGCGGCTCTCGGCCAAGGCCTTCGTGCTGGCCGCGCATGGCTATGAAAGCCCCAAGCTGATGATCATGTCCGAGGTCGGCAATTCCAGCGACATGGTCGGACGCAACCTGATGCCGCATCTCGGGCTGGGCGTCGATTTCTTCGCGGCCGAGGCGGTCTGGCCGGGCAGGGGGCCGATCCAGCAGGGCGCGATCTTCAGCCACCGCGACGGCGCCAGCCGCGCCCGCCATTCCGGCATCAAGCACGCGGTCAACAACTTCGTCCCGAACGAGGCGATGACCAAGCGGCTGCTGTCGCAGGGCGTTCTGGGCTCGGAGCTGGACCGGCGCATCCGCCATGACAGCGCCCGCTACATGAGCCTCTACTCGATGTTCGAGACGCTGCCCGATCCGGCCAACCGGGTGCAGCCCGGGCCGCTGAAGGACGCGCTCGGCAATCCCAACATCCGCCTGACCTATGCCGCGGACGGCTACTGCCGCGGGGCGATCGATCCCTGCATCGCCGACTTCACCGCCTTCGTGCAGGCGATGGACGGCGAGACGCTGAACATGTC
This sequence comes from Mangrovicoccus sp. HB161399, assembly GCF_013184745.1. Taxonomy (GTDB): domain Bacteria; phylum Pseudomonadota; class Alphaproteobacteria; order Rhodobacterales; family Rhodobacteraceae; genus Mangrovicoccus. The sequence continues at coordinate 160,939 of NZ_JAATVU010000008.1, read as the reverse complement.
GCGCGAGCTGGCCAACCACGACCACATCATGGGGACCACCATCATGGGCAACGACCCCACGGACTCGGTGGTCGACGGCGACTGCCGCAGCTGGGACCACGACAACCTGTTCGTCGTCGGCACCGGCAACCTGCCGTCCTCCTCGGTGGTCAACCCGACCCTGACCGCGGTCGCCCTCGGCATCCGCGCCGCCGACACCATCGCGAAGGAGGTCTGAGCATGGCCCGCCATATCGCACCGCTCGCGGCGCTGGCCCTAGGCCTTGCCTCGGCCGCCGCCGCGCAATCCGCCGACGACCTCGCGGCCCGCGGCGCATACATCGCCCGCGCCGCCGATTGCAGCGCCTGCCACACCGACCCGGCCGGGGGAGAGCCCTTCGCCGGGGGCTATGCCATCGCTTCGCCGATGGGGCCGATCATCGCCACCAACATCACCCCGTCGAAGACGTTCGGCATCGGCGGCTGGACCGAGGAAGAGTTCGGCCGCGCGCTGCGCCGGGGCGTCGCGCCGGGCGGCGCGCATCTCTATCCGGCGATGCCGTACCCGTCCTATGCGAAGATGGCCGATGCCGACGTGAAGGCGCTCTACGCCTATTTCACGCAAGCCGTCGCCCCGGTGGAGGAAGCGCCCGCCGCGCAGACCGAGCTTCCGTTCCCGTTCAGCCAGCGCGCGCTGATGATCGGATGGAACCTGCTCTTCGCTCCGGAACCCGGCTGGACCGCGCCTGCGGGCCTTTCGGAAGAGGAGGCGCGCGGCGCCTATCTGGCCGATGCGCTGGAGCATTGCAGCACCTGCCACACGCCGCGCGGGGTGCTGATGAACGAGCAGGGGGCACGCTATCTCGGCGGCGGTTCCCTGGGCAGCTGGCGCGCGCCGAACATCACCCCGGACATGGCCACCGGCATCGGCAGCTGGTCCAGGAACGAGATCGTCTCCTATCTCAGGGACGGCATCGCCATCGGCAAGGGCTCCGCTGCGGGTCCGATGGCCGAGGCCGTGGAGCATTCGCTGAGCCATCTGGAGGACAGCGACCTCCAGGCCATCGCGGCCTATCTGAAGACCGTTCCGGCCGTGTCGTCGCCGGTCGACCGCGCCGGTGCCGCGGAGCCACTTCCGGTCGGGCTGGCCAGCTACGAGACGACGGACTGGCAGGGCAATCCGGACCACGCCTCCGCGCTTGCGGAGCATGGCACGACCGATGGCGCGACGCTCTACAACGCGGCCTGCGCGGCCTGCCATGGCGTGGACGGGCAGGGGGCGCCGGACGGCCATTTCCCGTCCCTGTCGGCCGTGTCCTCCGTGACCTCGAAGGACCCCTCGAACCTGGTGATGACGATCGCCGAGGGCATCAGCCGCCATGACGCGGCAGGCTACACGGTTATGCCGGGCTTTTCGAAGGACCTCGGCAACGCCCAGATCGCGGCGCTGGCCAGCTATGTCACCGCCACCTTCAGCGGGTCGGATGCAACCGTCGGCGAGGCGGAGGTCGCGACGATCCGCTCGGGCGGCGGGACGCCCTGGCTGGTCCGCAATGCGGCCTGGCTGACCTGGGCCGGGATCGCCGCTGCACTGCTCGTGGCGGCGGCGATCGTCGCGCTGATCGTCCGGCTGTCGCGCCGGGGAGCGCACGCTGCATAGACGGTGCGTTCACAGTTGTGAACTCCGCGGCGCATCCGCCGCATGGATCGAAACGGGGGCGGGTTCACAGCTGTGAACCCGCCCTCTTTCCGTCCGGCAGCAGCGAAATCACCATCTGCTCCAGGCACAGTTCGCCCTTGGACGCATTCACGCAGAGCCTTGCCAGATAGGCCCCGTGGCTGCGGATCGAGGCAAACCTCTTCAGGATGGCCGCGATGCAGATGGCCGCGCCGATCTCGCCGATCACCGATCTTGCCGTGTTCCAGGTTGCCTGCGGAATTCCCAGCATCGGCCGGATCGCTTCCGAGGCGCGGACCAGATCGTGCCAGTCCCGTATCGGATCCCGGCAATAGGTTTCCATGCCGGGCGAGGCTGCCAGGACGTCTCCCAGCGACACTATGGGCGGCGCGGGCGGTGCCGTTCGGGGATTGGCTTCAGGCTTCTTCGGGTTCCCTGCAAAACCGGTTCCGGCATCTTCCCGAGGGGGATCGACCGGGCGCGGCTGCGGGTCTATCTGAATTTTATCTTGGGGTTCTATGTGCTGCTCATCCGGGGCTGCGCTGGTGCTCGTTTCTTCTGTTCGGGACGGGTCCAGCAGGGCGGCGGCACGGGCCAGAGCGGTCGCCAGGCGCCGCTCCAGCGCGCGGAGGAAGGTGGTCTCGGGCTTGCGGCGGAGCAGCTTGGCGGCGTCTGCGGCAAGGGCGGCGAGCTCGGCCCAGAGCGGAGCGGGGCGCACGGTGGGACCGTAGGCGGCCAGCTCGGCGGCGTCGCGGCGCATCAGGCTGACGGTCTGGCGGAGACGTTCCAGCGCTTCGGCCTCGGCGGCGAGACGGGCGGAGGCGTCGCGGAACTCGGGCAGGCGGTTCTGGAGCGGCGAGAGATCGAAACCGAAGGCGATCTTCTCCGCGCCGAAGCGGCGGGCATAGCGCTTGCCGTTCGGGCTGTCGCGGCGGAGGATCACCCCGGCGGAGACCAGCTTGCCCAGATGGCGGCGCATGGTCGAGCAGGCCATGCCGTTCAACCGCTCGCAGAGCGTGCGGTTCGACGGGAAGACCACCGGGTCTCCGGCGCCGCCGCCGAGAATCGCGGAAGGGTGGAAGCTGACCAGCGCCTGCAGCACGGAGAGGTCGCGGTCTGACAGCCCGTATTCGGTCCGGGCAGCGGCGAGCGTGCGCAGCGCTTCCCATTTGTCCACGGCTTCCCCGCTGCGCGCGGCCGTGGCCTTGCGATGAGTGTCCAAAAGGACAGCATCCACCCTTCGCCGGAAGGGCGTTATCGGCATGTAGCTCATGATTTCTGTCACGAAGACAAAAAATACCTGTCCCGCGAATCCGTTCGGACTTGCGGCGCGGGGCTGGGACCTCTAGCTTGAGAGTGCGAAAAACAAGTGAGGGTCTCGTGGAGCTCCGGCTTTGCGGGACCTTTTCTTTGTCTCTGTCGTGCCTCCTGTTCCTGCCTGTCTTCTTTTCTGCCTCAGTCTCCGCCGTGCGCCTTCCAGCGCGCGTGAAGCTCCCTGATCAGGCCGGGCGCCTCTGCCTCGACCCAATCCGCGAATGCGCCGCCGCCGAGGTCTATGCTGACCCCCTTGGCGGAGCGGCGCAGCGATCCGATGCGCGTGCCGTCGACCGAAAGCGGCCTGGCCCCGGCCTTGGCGGCGGGGGCGGCGCGCGGCCGGGCCGGGGGCGTGCCCACGGCCTTCATCACGGCGTTGAAGGCCAGAACCGAGGGATCCTCGGCCTGGCCAGGGGCGTTTTCGTCGAAGACCGCCACGGCAGCGCGGTCATGCACGTCGGCGGCGATGCCGATCAGCCGCTCGCGGTCGATGCCGGAGGCGTCGATGCCCTGGGCCAGCGCCTCCCAGCGGGGGCGGCCGATGCCATGGGCCGGGCCGATGGCGGCAGCGAGGTCGCGTCCCACCGATTCGGCCACCGCGATGCCCATGGAGATTGCCGATTTCGTGACGGTCAGCACCTCGGCCACCTTGGCCTGGGTGCCGAAGCCCGATTCGACCAGCGACTGGGCGAACAGCGCCTTCTCGATGAAGGACAGGTCGCGCCGCGCCATGTTCTCGGAGATCTGCGACTTCAGTGCCGCCCCCTCGTCGAGATTGGCGACCAGCGCGCGGACCTTCTGGACCTTGTCGGAGGAGCGGATCGCCTCCAGCCTGCGGCGGCCGTAGACCAGCAGGTAGCGCTCGGGCTCGGAGGGGTGGCGGCGCACCAGGATCGGCACCGCCTGCCCGTTCGTCTCGATCGCCTCGCGCAGGTCGGCCACGTCCTCGGGATCCAGCCGGTCGGCGATCCGCGTGTCGGTGATCGCGGCAGGGTCGAGTTCCCAGACATGGTGGCTGTCCACCGCGTCCCGCGCCGAGCGCAGCGCCCGGTTCGCGCCCATCATCGAGGAGGGCGGCGGCGCGGCCGTGCCGGCCTTGGCCAGCCCGTCCAGCATCGACATGCGGCGTTTCTTCTGGTCGGTCATTTCCGTCCCCAGGTCTTCTGGATGAGGTCCGCGATCTCGCCGTTGACGGCGTTCAGGCTTTCGATCGCGCGGTCGTAGGTGGCGCGGGTGAAGGACGAGCGCGAGACTTCGTAGAGCGTCTGCTTGGTCAGGCCCGCGTCGGAAATCGCGGTGGATTTCAGCATCGGCGAGTTCAGCACGTTGTCGCCGTACATGGTGCGCAGGAAGGCGACGATGCGGTTCTGCGGCGCGTCGGTCGGCTCGTAGCGGGTCAGCAGGTAGCGCATCCAGTCGTGGGACATGTCGGCGCCGGATTCGGCGATCACGTCCATCAGGTCGGCGGTCATCCGCAGGAACTGCGACATCGACATGACGTCGAGCATCTCGGGATGGATGGTGACCAGCACGCCGGTCGCCGCCGACAGCGCCGACATGGTGAGGAAGCCCAGCTGCGGCGGGCAGTCGATCACCACGACGTCGTAATCGGCATCGACCTGGGCCAGGGCCTCCTTGACGCGGAAGAAGAACAGCCCGGCATTGCCCTGGGCCAGTGCGCGCGGGGTCTCGTGCTCGAATTCCATCAGCTCGAGATTGCCGGGGATCAGGTCGAGCCCGGGAATGTAGCTGGGCCGGATCACGTCGCGGATCGGCACCGGATCGGCATAGCGGATCGCGTCGTAGAGCGTGCCGCCGTCGGGCAGGTCGTATTCCGGCTGCACCCCGTGCAGCGCGGTCATCGAGGCCTGCGGGTCGAGGTCGATGGCCAGCACCCGGTAGCCGTTCAGCGCCAGGTACTGCGCCAGATGCGCCGAGGTGGTGGTCTTGCCGGAGCCGCCCTTGAAGTTCATCACGCCGATGACCTGCAGGTGGTCGCCCTCGCGGCGGCCGGGCAGGTAGTCGCCGGGCTTGCGCGCGGTCTTCTCCAGCAGCTCGCGGAGATCGCGCAGATCCTGCACCGAATAGTGCCTGCGGTTGCCGCCGGTGACCTCGGGCGTCGGGCCCTTGCCGTCGAGATGCAGCTTGCGCAGGTAGGAATCGTTGATTCCGAGCAGCTGCGCCGCTTCCCCGGAGGTGAATTTCCGCATAGCCTTGGCGGCATCGGGCGGGAAGAGTCCCTCGCGCAGCGCATGCAGCTGCACGGCGAGAGTCTCGGAATGCCCGCGGATGACGGCATTCAGATGCGCCCGAGCGTCTATTGTGTCCATCTGCTTCCTGCCCGCGTCCGTGTTCACGGAATTTGACGTTCTTGGATCCTTTTCCGTGACTATTGGGCAAGGATCCGGATTCGTGCAAGAGTTTTCCACAGTTGGCATCTGCGGCGTGGCCGGCGGGACGCTTGACTCTGCCCCTGTGTTTCACCATCTCATTCCGTGAAACCGCAACGCAACCTCCGGAAGGGCCGCAGATGCAGAGTCCGGTCTCCCGCTATATCGGCGAGCTGGCGCAGTTCGGCGCGCTGAAGGGCACCGACATCGCCAACATCACCGACGTCTCCAAGGCGACCGTGTCGCGCTGGAAGGCCGGCGAGATGCGGCCGCAGCCGCGGAACGGGCTGATCCTGTCGGATCTCTACTACGTCGTCGGGCGGCTGAGCGAGTATTACGAGCCCGAGGAGGTGCGCGCCTGGCTGCATGCGCGCCATCCCCAGCTGGAGGGGCGGCGGGCGATCGACCTGATCCATGACGGCCAGAGCCTGGAGGTTCTGGCGGTGATCGACCGTCTCGACAACGACGTCTATCTCTAGCCGATGCGCCGCGACCCCGATCTGCTGGACGCGCTGGAGGCGATCCCTCCGGTCCTGCATGACGGCCCGGTCTGGCGCCTGGTGCGCGAGGGCCGCGACCCGCTGCAATGCAGCGCCTCGGGCGGGCGCTGGGACGACGGTAGCTTCGCGGTGCTCTACACCTCGCTGACCGAGCGCGGCGCGCTGGAGGAGATGCGGTTCCACCTGATGCGCGGCCAGCCGGTGATGCCGAGCAAGGTGCGCTACTCGATGCACCGGATCGGCCTGGTGCTGGAGCGGGCGCTGCGCTTCCTCGATCTTGCGGCGCTGGCGGCGGCGGGGCTGCGCACGGAAAGCTACGGGCGGCTGTCCTATGCCGGGCGGCAGGCGGAATACCCGCGCACCCAGGAGATCGGCGAGGCGGCGCATTTCCTCGATTTCGACGGGCTGATCGTGCCTTCGGCGCGCTCCGGCGCGCTGAACGCGGTGGTGTTCTGCAGCAAGGTGCCGGGGCTCGCCGCCAGCCCGGTCGAGGCGATGGGACCGGCCGATTGGGGCCCGCCGCCCGGCTGAGGGACGGTCCGGGGCGGCATTCGGACCTGCCCGCAAGGCGGCGCCCGTCCGGCCGGGGCGGGCAGCAGTTCCGGGCCGGACCCTGCAGAAACCGCCGGTCCGGCCTCCCTCCGCTCGGGCGTGCCGGACGTTCCCTTGGCGCCTTGCGGCCCGCCGTGCCGGGGCGCAGCGCCCCGGCGGAGCGGATGGTGCCGCTCCCGGCGCGCGCGGGCGTGGCTTGCAGGGGACCCGGCCGGGCATCGCGCCGCATGGGGCACGCGGCCTGTTGCGGACCCGGACCGGAACACCCGGCGCCGAAGCGGAGGCCGATGTTCCGGAGCCCCCTGATCCGGTATCCGGCGGGGAGCGCGGCTGCATTGGGCATGTCGGTACGGTAGGGACTGGTCGCGACAGGTGGCCCGGACCTCGGGGCCGGTGGCGGATTGGCGGCGGACGGGCTGGATCGGACGCGGCTCCCGGACAGGTCCGGGCGGGCACGGGACGGCCATTGAGAGGGCCGGGTGCTTCGGTCCGGCCCGGCGGAGCGGGGGATTTCCGCGGCAGAGGCCTGCGCAGGCGCGCAGGGCGGGGGCCCAGCCGCATGGCGGAATCCGCTGCGCGGCCAGCGTGGCGGACGAGTTCCGGCGCGGCGGGAACGGAGCCCGGCCTGCAGGAGCGCCCGGCATGGCTTGGGGCGCGATCACGGCCTGGCGGCAGGGCCCTCCGGAAGGGGCGGGACCGAGGCAGCGGCCGGCCGGGCGAAGGACGGTCGGCCGCGGGGAGCCGTGCGGCCGGCCGGGAAATTCGGGTCGGCAGAATGGGCGGATGGACGCCGGCGCGGCCCGGGGGTGCCACGCAGAGTCGGTGCGCAGACGCGGTTGCAGGACCTGTCGGCCGTCGGACCCCGAACTGGCGGCACCGTGCCTGCGCTTGGCCGGTCCTGCGGCGGGCCGTGCCGCCCGGGACGTCAGACGCGGCAGGAGAAGAGATTGACCACGGCGGGCACGCGCACCCCGTCCGGGCCGCCGAACTGGCCGAAGGCCGCGTGGACCGCCTCCTCGATCGCGGCCGCATCTGCGGCGCTGCCGCCATGGGCCTTCATGATCCGCGCTGCCGGTCCCACCCGGCTGGCGGCGCGGGCGGCGCCGGCCGTCCCGTCCGGCGGGGTCAGCTCGATCTCCGCCGGGCCGGCCTCTATGCTGCGCAGCCCGGCCTGCGCCATCAGTCCGGCGACATGCGCGGCATCGGCGAAGGCGGTCGGCCCCGGGGCATGCGGCGCGGCGGCGGGCGCCGGGCCCAGCCGCGCGCGGGCGGCCTCGGCCGGGATCGAGAACCACGGGTTGAGGGCGGTTGCGGCCCAGCAGGCGAAGGTCATCCGGCCGCCGCTGCGCAGTGCCGCGGCCAGGTTCCGCAGCCCGGCCACCGGGTCGGCGAAGAAGCTCATCCCCAGCCGCGACACCAGCCCGTCCCGTCCGGCCGGCGCGAAGCGGTGGGTCTGGGCATCGGCCAGCAGGAACGCCGCATTGCGGGTCCCGGCGCTGCGGCAGCGGTCCTGCGCCCGGTCCAGCAGCGGCGCCGAGATGTCGAGCCCGAGCGCGGCGCCGTCCGGCGCGCGCGCGGCGGCAGCCAGGGTGCTGGCCCCGGTGCCGCAGCCGATGTCGAGCAGGCGGTCGCCCGGCGCGATCGCGGCGGCATCGAGCATGCCGTCCAGCATGCCCTGCATCGCGGTGTCGAGCGCATGCTCGTGCTCGATCCATTTCATCCCTGCCGGAGAGTTCCAGTAGTCGGCCTGCGCCCGGTTTGCCTGCATCGCGATCTCCTTTCCGCTTCGGCAGGAGGCTAGCACGGGTCGCCGCCGCGGCGCCCAGGGCTTTTCCCGCGGCGGCGGTCCGCGGAGGTCCGGACGCGCAATCCGGAGGCACCCGCGCCTGCGCAGGCAGCGTCAGCGCGGCCTTGGTTCCTGCTCTGCACCAGTTCGCCGCCGCGGCTGCGCGGCATGGCGGGTGGCGGATCCCGCACCGGAGCCATGGTGACGTTTGACGGCTGCGGGAGGCCAAGGGCGTTCCTGTTCGGCGCGGCTGCAGGGGCCGGCCTCCCCGAGGCACTGCCGTCGGCCGGGAAGATCGGGATCGGCGGCAAGCGGCGGATTGGCGTCAGCGCGCCCTGGGGATCCTGCGCTGCATCGATTTGCAGACGTGGCTGCGCGACATGCCGGCCGGCAGATCCCGGCCAGGGGGGATTTGCCGGAGCCCCGCTGCGGGGCCGGGGACGCCCTCTTCGGTTCCGCGGTGGATGCCCGAGCCGCCCCTGTTCGGCCCGGCTGGAGAGACCGGCCGTACCCGGAGGCACTGCCGCCGGCCGGGGAGGTCGGGCTGGCGTCCCGGGCGGAGGAACGTCCGCGCGGTCGCGGAGTCCCGCGCTGCTTCGGTTCCCTGACGTGGCTGCAAGATATGGCGGACGGCGGCGCCCGGCCGAGAGCAAAGAGCATGGTGACGCCGGACGGCTGCGGGTTTCCGGTCCGCCCCTGTGCGGTCCGGCTGCATCGCCCGGTCGCCCGGAGGTGTGGACGCCTGCCGGTAGGACAGGGTCCGCGGCACGGGGGAGGGGCGTCGGCGCCGCCTCGGGGTCTCGCGCTGCATCGGTTCGCCGCCGCGGTTGCGCGGCATGCCGGCCAGCGGGTCCCGGACAGGGGGCATGTGCCGTTGCCCGGCTGAAGGAGGCCGGGGACGCCGGTGTTCGGCCCGGCTGCTGGGCCCGGCCGTCCCGGAGGCGGAGCCGCCGGCCGGGACGATCGGGCCGACGGCACGGGGGAGGGGCGTCAGCGCGGCCGCGGGGTCTCGCGCTGCATCGGTTCGTAGCCGCGGTTGCGCGACATGTCGGTCAGCGGATCCCAGATCAGCGGCACGTTGCCGTCGCCCGACTGCAGGATGTCGGTGCCGATATGCTCGGCCTCGCTGCAGAGCTCGGCGGCTTCGGCGGCGCTGCTGCCGGTCATCCAGATGTGCCCGGCGACATGGACGCAGCCGTCGTAGCCGTCGGCGCGCTGGCCGAAGCTGCGGTAGGGCGCGATCAGCAGCGTGCGGGGCCCGGCCTGGGCGATGATCCGGCGCTCCATCTGCGCGAGCCGCTCGGTTTCCCGGATCGGCTGGTAGAAATAGATCACGTCGTGGTCGCCGTAGCCCGCGAATTCCAGGGCGTCGCCCTCGATCGCGCGGCAGCGGCCATGCGGCAGGGCGAGGAAATGCTCCCTGGCCAGCGCGGCATAGCCGGAATCGTATTCCAGCCCGGTGCAGCGGTCGAAATAGGGGGCGGCGGAAATCACCTTCAGCCCGGCGCCGCAGCCGACATCGATGAAGCTGCTGGGCCGGTCCGGCCGCAGCACCTTGAGGCAGCGCCGCGCGGCATGGACCTGGCGCAGGAAGACGCTCTGGTCGAGCGGGATGTCGGCATAGCAGCCATGGGCGAGCGCCGCCTCGTCCTGGCCGCCGGCATTGAGCAGGCCGTGGAGCTGCTCGAAGAGCAGGTCGGTGATTTCCTCGCGGGCGGCGGCGGCGGGGGTGGCGAGTGCCGGGTCCTCGAACAGCGGCGTGCGCCGCGGCGTGACCTGCGGGCGCAGCGCGCTTTCCACCATCGGCCACTTGTTCAGCTCCAGCCTCATCTGGCCGAGCGGGATCCCGAGCGCGGTCCAGGCGCGCTGGCTGCGGTCCTGGGCGGCGCGGTCCTCGCCGGCGGCCTCGGCATCGCTGCTGCGCAGCCGGATGCTGTCGGCCAGCATGCGGTGGCCGTCATGGACCAGCTGGCCGGTCGCCAGCAGGTGCATGTTCAGCCTTGCGCCGTCGATCCGGCGGCGCGGCGCGAGAATGGCGCTCATCTCGGCGACCTGGGACTCCAGATCCTGCCGCAGCCTGTCGAGGCGTCCGCGCATCTGCGATGCGCCGTCCGGCGCGGGCGGCGCCGCGGCGCCGGTCTCCTGCTGTTCCATCGATCATACTCCTCTTCCCGCAACCCACGGTGACGGCCCGGCTTCCGCGTTTCAAGCTCCGCGCGATACGCCTTGCGGGAATCCGATGCTTGGGGCAGGGTTCCCGGACGGCGCGGAGCCTGTTCTGCGTTTCTTCCGTGCCGCAGGTTTGTTTCCGGTTCAGTGTCCTAAGTCACATTTAGTTCCGTTCGAATCGACTAAGAGATCGTCATTATGTCGATACACGATCATCTGAATGCGTTCTCCGGCGAGGCGCCCAGCGGCGCGGACCCCGAATATGACGACGATTTCCAGTCCCTGGAACGCGCCGCCAGGCCGGGCGAGGAACGCCAGGCCGGCAGCGAGATCCTCGCCGCCGAGGCGCCCGACTACCGCGAGGTGGCGCGGCTGTCGGAACAGATCCTGGAGCGCTGCCACGACCTGAGGGCGGCTGTCCACTACACCCATGCCGCCGCCGCGACGGAGGGCTATCCCGGGCTGGCGGAGGGGCTGGCCTATATCCGCGGGGCGCTGGAGGGCTTCTGGGATAGCTGCCATCCCGAGCTGGATCCCGACGATCCCGACGACATGGCGCTGTTCCGGGTGAACACGCTGCGCGGGCTGGTCGACGGCGCGACGCTGCTGCGTGCGGTGCGCTCGGCGCCGATGACCCAGTCGCAGGCCTTCGGGCGGGTGACGCTGCGCGACCTCGAGGTTGCCGACGGCGAGCGCGAGCCGCCCGAGGACGGCTCGGCGATCTCGGATCCGGCGGCGATCGCCGCGGCCTTCCAGGACACCGATCCGGAGACGCTGGCGGTGCTGGCCGCCTCGGCGCGCCAGGCGCTGGAGGATGCCCGCGCGATCGAGGCGGTGTTCGACGACAAGGTGCCGGGGCAGGGTCCCGACCTGTCGCCGCTGGCCCGGCTGCTCTACAAGGCGGTGCAGCGGCTCGGCGAGGCGGCGGGCAGCCCCGGGGCGCCGGAGGAGGCGGCCGGGGAGGCTGCGGCGGAGGGCCCGGCCGCGGGCGCGCCTGCCGCCGCCGCGGCTGCGGCCCCGCCGGGGACGATCAATTCGCCCGCCGACGCCAAGAAGGCGCTGGAGCGGATCATGGACTACTACCGCAAGCACGAGCCCTCCAGCCCGCTGCCGATCCTGCTGGAGCGCGCGCGCCGCCTGATCGGGGCAGATTTCGTGACCATCATGAAGGACATGGCGCCCCAGGGGGTGGAGAATGTCTACCTCATCGGCGGCATCGAAGAGGACGAGGATTAGCCGCTGCCGCCCCGATGCGCGGCCGGCGGAAAAAAGATTGAACCGGCATCGGGACCGCAGCGACGAACAGGAAACCGCCCTGCTCCGCAAAGGGGGCGCGGCGCAGGCCAGTCAGGGAGAACCGCATGGGAAGTTCGCAGAAATTCATCGCCCGCAACCGGGCGCCACGGGTGCAGATCGAGTATGACGTGGAACTCTACGGTGCCGAGAAGAAGGTCCAGCTGCCTTTCGTGATGGGCGTGATGTCCGATCTCGCGGGCAAGTCCGAGGTGCCGCAGCCGGGCATTGCCGACCGCAAGTTCCTGGAGATCGACGTCGACAATTTCGACGACCGCATGAAGGCGATGAAGCCGCGGGCCCAGTTCACGGTCAAGAACACGCTGACCGGCGAGGGCAACCTGGCGGTCGACCTGACCTTCGAGAGCATGGACGATTTCTCGCCCGCCGCGATCGCCCGCAAGGTCGAGCCGCTGCGCGAGCTGCTGGAGGCGCGCGAGTCGCTGTCGAACCTGATGTCCTACATGGACGGCAAGCCGGGCGCGGAGAACCTGATCTCCGAGGCGATCAGCAATCCCGAGCTTCTCAAGTCGCTCGCCGCGGCCGCGAAGCCTGCAGACGAATCCGGGGAGGAGTGAGCATGGCCGAAGAGGCAACCGAAGCCCAGGGCGGCGCGGCCGTCGCCGAGGAAACCGGATCCGACTTCTCCGCGCTGCTGCAGAAGGAGTTCCGCCCGCGCACCGAGGCGGCGCAGACCGCGATCGAGGGGGCGGTGAAGACGCTGGCCGCCCAGGCGCTGGAGAACGCGGCGCTGGTCTCGGATGACGCGCTGGCCTCGATCGAGAGCATGATCGCCGAGATCGACCGCAAGCTCAGCGAGCAGATGAGCCTGGTGCTGCACAACGAGGAGTTCCAGAAGCTCGAGAGCGCCTGGCGCGGGCTGCACCACCTGGTGAACAACACCGAAACCGACGAGATGCTGAAGATCCGGGTGATGAACATCTCCAAGAAGGATCTCCACAAGACGCTCAAGAAGTTCAAGGGCACGGCCTGGGACCAGTCGCCGATCTTCAAGAAGCTCTACGAGGAGGAGTACGGCCAGTTCGGCGGAGAGCCCTATGGCTGCCTCGTCGGCGACTACTTCTTCGACCAGAGCCCGCCCGACGTGGAGCTGCTCGGCGAGATCGCCAAGGTGTCCGCGGCGATGCATTCGCCCTTCATCACCGGCGCGGAGCCGTCGCTGCTGCAGTTCGACAGCTGGCAGGAGATGGCCAATCCGCGCGACCTGACCAAGGTCGTGTCGACCCCGGAATACGCCGGCTGGAACGCCCTGCGCGAAAGCGAGGACAGCAAGTACATCGGCCTGGCCATGCCGCGCTTCCTCGGCCGCCAGCCCTATGGCGCGAAATCCGACCCGGTGGAGGAATTCGCCTTCGAGGAGGATACCGGCAACGCGGAATCGTCGAACTTCGCCTGGATCAACGCCGCCTATGCGATGGCGGTGAACATCAACCGCTCCTTCAAGGAATACGGCTGGTGCTCGCGCATCCGGGGCGTGGAGTCGGGCGGCGCGGTGGAGAACCTGCCGACCCATACCTTCCCGACCGACGACGGCGGGGTGGACATGAAATGCCCGACCGAGATCGCCATCTCGGACCGCCGCGAGGCGGAGCTGGCCAAGCTGGGGCTGATGCCGCTGGTGCACCGCAAGAACACCAACCTTGCGGCCTTCATCGGCGCGCAGTCGCTGCACAAGCCCGCCGAATACGACGATCCGGACGCGACCGCCAATGCCCAGCTCGGCGCGCGGCTGCCCTATCTGTTCGCGACCTGCCGCTTCGCGCACTACCTGAAATGCATGGTCCGCGACAAGATCGGCTCCTTCAAGAGCCGCGACGACATGCAGACCTGGCTGCAGGCCTGGATCGAGAACTACGTCGACTACACCGCCGCGGTGTCGAGCGAGGAGGAGAAGGCCCGCAAGCCGCTGGCCGCCGCCGAGGTGGTGGTGCAGGAGGACGAGTCCAATCCCGGCTATTACCGGTCGCAGTTCTTCCTGCGCCCGCATTACCAGCTGGAGGGCCTGACGGTCTCGCTCCGGCTGGTGTCGAAGCTCCCTTCCGAGAAGAGCTGAGCCATCGATCCCTGTCCGGGCGGAAGAGGAGCCGCCCGGATTCCCGCCCCGGCGCCGGCCGCGTGCCGCCCGGGGGACAACCCGCATATCTGACAAATCTGAAGGAGAGGCTCCATGGCCGTTGACATGTATCTGTATTTCGAAGGCGGCACCCAGAAGGCCGAGGGCGAAACCCAGGACGACACCTATTCCAAGAAGAAGGCCTGCGACGTGCTGGCCTGGTCCTGGGGGATTTCCCAGTCGGGCACGTTCCACAGCGGCGGCGGCGGCGGTGCCGGCAAGGCCAATTTCCAGGACCTTTCGGTGACCAAGTGGGTCGACACGATGTCGCCCATCCTGCAGTACGCCTGCGCCGTGGGCGACCATTTCGACAAGGCCTACCTGGTCGTGCGCAAGGCCGGCACCGCGCAGAACGAGTACATGGAGTACACGTTCACCAAGGTGCTGATCACCTCGGTCTCGACCGGCGGATCGGGCGGAGAGGACCGTCTGACCGAGAACGTCTCGCTGAACTTCGCCGAGGTCGAGTACAAGTACACGCCGCAGGACGAGAAGGGCAAGAAGGGCAAGCCCATCGAGTTCAAGTACGACATCGCCAAGATGAAGACGAAGTGATGCCGATGCCGGCACGGTCCCCCCGCGGGGGCCGTGCCGCCCTTGCCGACGCGACCCGGAGGAACCTTCCTTGACCGTCCTTTCAGATGCCGAAACGCTGGTCCGCAACGGCGACCTCGCCGCCGGGCTTGCCGCGCTGCAGGACGCGGTGCGCGCCGACCCGTCCAATCCCAAGCTGCGGATCTTCCTGTTCCAGCTGCTGTGCCTGACCGGCGACTGGAGCCGCGCGGTGGCGCAGGCGAAGATGTCCGCCCAGCTCGACCCGGCCGCGCTGCCGATGGCGCAGGCCTACCGCGAGGCGATCATCTGCGAGGTCTTCCGCGAGAAGGTCTTCGCCGGCGAGAAGCAGCCCCTGGTCTTCGGCGAGCCGCAGGACTGGATCGCCCAGATGGTCGAGGCGCTGCGCCTGCTGGCCGCGGGCGATGCCGCCGCCGCTGCCGACCTGCGCGCGCGCGCCTTCGAGGCGGCGCCCGCCAGCCGCGGCACGCTGAACGGCCGCCCCTTCGAATGGATTGCCGATGCCGACCCGCGGCTGGGCCCGATCCTGGAGGCGGTGGTCAACGGCAAGTATTACTGGCTGCCCTTCGCGGCGATCCACCGGCTGGTGGCCGAGGCGCCCGCCGACCTGCGCGACGCGGTCTGGACGCCCTGCAACCTGACGCTTCGGAACGGCGGCGAATTCGTGGCGCTGATCCCGGCGCGCTACGCCGGCACTGCCGCGCGCGGCAGCGACGCGCAGAAGCTGGGCCGCGCCACCGCCTGGGAGGATGCCGGGGCGGACACCTTCGCCGGGCTCGGCCAGCGGCTGCTGGCGACCGATGCCGAGGAGCTGCCGCTGCTGGAGCTGCGCGAGCTGGCGATCGAAGGCTCCGGCGGGGCTGCGGCCGATGAGTGACCGCCGCCTGCAGGACCGGCTGCAGCCCTCGCTGCTCGACCGTCTGACCGACGAGGCGCCGGGCGAGCGCACGGAAGCGCGCGGCACCCGCGCGATCGACGCGCGGCGGCTGCGCGAGATCCTGCAGCGCGACCTGGCCTGGCTGCTGAACACCTGCAACCTGGAGGACCAGATCGATGCCGAGGCCTGGCCGCAGGCGGCGGCCTCGGTGCTGAACTACGGCGTGTCCGACGTGGCCGGGGCCTATTCCGTGCAGACCCGCGCGGGGCTGATCCGCGACGCGATCCGCCGGGCGATCGCCGCCTTCGAGCCGCGCATCGACGCCTCGACGCTGACCGTGCTGCAGCGCAGCGAGGAACATGCGCGCGAAACGGTGATCAGCTACGACATCCGCGCCGACATGTGGGCCCAGCCGCTGCCGCTGAACCTGTACCTGCGCACCGAGGTCGACGTGACCACCGGCGCGCTGAAGATCGATACCGTGGGCTGAGACGCGATGGATACCAGGCTGCTGCGCCATTACGAAGCCGAACTGTCCTACCTGCGCAGGATGGGCGCGGAATTCGCCGAGGCCTATCCCAAGATCGCCGGGCGGCTGGGGATGGAGGGGACCGAGGTGCTCGACCCCTATGTCGAGCGGCTGCTGGAGGGCTCGGCCTTCCTGGCCGCGCGGGTCCAGCTGGAGCTGGAGCTGCAGTACCCGGCCTTTGCCAGCCACCTGTTCGAGATCGTCTACCCGCAGTTCCTGGCGCCGGTGCCGTCGATGATGATCGCGCAGTTCGTGCCGGACATGGAGAATGCCGCGCTGGCCGACGGCCACCTGCTGGCGCGCGGCACGCGGCTGAGCGCGCTGCCGGCCGAAGGCTCGGCCACGCGCTGCGAGTACCGAACGGCGCAGGACGTGACGCTGTGGCCGCTGCGGGTCGCCGAGGCGGAATACATCGAAGGGCGCGGCGCGCTGGTGGCGGCGGGGCTGGCCCCGGCGGATGCCGCGGGCGAGGCGCGCGCCGGGCTGCGGCTGCGGCTGGAGCGCCATGGCGGCGCGCCGCTCTCGGAGCTCAGCCTCGACCGCCTGCAGGTGCACCTGTCGGGCACCGGCAGCACGGCCTGGATGCTGCACGAGCTGCTGTGCAACGAGTCCCTCGGCCTTGCCGGGCGCTCGACCGACCGCCGCGCCGACTGGGTGCAGCCGCTGCGCGGCGGCATCGCGCCCCTGGGCTTCGAGCGCGGCGAGGCGCTGCTGCCGGTGCCGGACCGGAGCTTCGACGGCTACCGGCTGCTGCAGGAGTATTTCGCGCTGCCGCAGCGCTACCGCTTCGTCGAGCTGTCGGGGCTGGCCCCGGCGCTCGGCCGGGCCGACGGCAGCGCGGTCGACATCTACGTGCTGCTGCGCCACGGCAACCCGGCGGCCGAGGGCACGCTGTCGCCGGACAATTTCGCGCTGCACTGCGCGCCGGCCATCAACCTGTTCGAGCGCCGCTGCGACCGGGTGCAGGTGACCCGCGCCGATGTAGAGCAGCATGTCGTCGTCGACCGCACCGCGCCGATGGACCACGAGATCTATGCCGTCAGCTCGGTGAAGGGCTACAGCAGCGAGGGCGAGCAGGACACCGAATTCCTGCCGTTCTTCGCCGCGGGCGAGTTCACCCCGCTGCGCGCGGGCGGGCCGGCCTACTACACCCAGCGGCGGCGGATGCGTCAGCGCAGCCGCAAGGAGAAGCTGCAGGGGACGCGCTCCTCCTATCTGGGGGCGGAGATCTACCTGGATCTCGTCGATGCCGCCGCCGCGCCCTGGCCTGCGAACCTCGCCCAGCTGGCGGTGCGGGCGCTGGTCACCAACCGCGACCTGCCGCTCCTGCTGGCGACCGGCGGGACGGAGATCTTCCAGCTGACCGATGGCGGGCCGGTGGCGCGGATCGCCACGCCGGTGCCGCCGACCCGGCCGCGGCCGGGGATTTCCGACGGCGAGACCGCCTGGCGGCTGATCTCGCAGCTGAGCCTGAACTACCTGTCGCTGGTCGATACCGAGGGCGGCGCCGCGGCGGATGCGCTGCGCGAGATGCTGGGCGTGCATGCCCCGCCGGGCGACCGGGTGGTGCAGAAGCAGCTGGAGGGCATCGTCCGGGTCGCGGCGCGGCCGCGGGCCCGGCGGCTGGTCGACGAGGTGCTGTCGACGGCGGTGCGCGGCCTGGAAATCGAGCTGACCTGCGACGAGAGCTTCTTCGAAGGCTCCAGCGCCTATCTGCTGGGCGCGGTGCTGGAGCGCTTCTTCGCCAAATACGTCACGATGAACAGTTTCACGGAAACCGTGCTGCGCACGGAAACAAGGGGAGAGGTGGCCAGATGGCGCCCGAGAGCAGGGAAGGCGCGGCTGATCTGACGCATTACGCGCAGTTCCGGGCCGATCCGAAGAGCTACCATATCCTGCTGGCGCTGCGCATTCTCGAGGCCGAGCTGCAGCAGGAGGCGCCGCTGGGACGCACGCGGCAGCCGTCGCAGGACCGGGTGCGGCTGGGGCAGGACCCCGAGCTGGCCTTTCCCGCCAGCGCGATCTCGGGCTTCGTGCCGCCGCGCGACGGGCGCCCGGGCGCGCTGCGCAACATGGCCTTCGGCTTCTGGGGGCCGCAGGGGCCGATGCCGCTGCACCTGACGGAATACGCGCGCGAAAGGCAGCGCGACCGGCGCGATCCGACGCTGGTGGCCTTCGCCGACATGCTGACGCACCGGATGGCCAGCCTGTTCTACCGCGCCTGGGCCGAGGCGCAGCCCGCGCCCGGGCTCGACCGCGGCCGCGGCGGCGGCTTCGAGCGGCGCGTCGCCGCGCTGGCCGGGGTGGCGGGCAAGGGCATGCAGGACCGCGACGCGCTGCCGGATCTGGCCAAGCGCTTCTTCGCCGGGCTGCTGGGGCAGGGGCCGAAGAATGCCGACGGGCTGCGGCAGCTGCTGTCGGCCTATCTGGCCGCCCCGGCGGAGGTGCTGGAATTCCAGGGCAGCTGGCTGGAGCTGTCGCCCGACGACCGCTGGCAGCTGGGCCGGGCGGGGCTGGGCCGCGGCACCGTGATCGGGGCCCGGGTCTGGAGCCGCAGCGCCAAGATCCGCATCCGCCTGGGGCCGCTGGATCTGGCGGCCTACGAGCGGATGCTGCCGGGCGGGCAGGCTCTGGCGCAGCTGGCGGCGCTGGTGCGCAGCTATGCCGGGCTGGAACTGGATTTCGACGTGAACCTGGTGCTGCGCGGCGGGGACGTTCCCGCCGCCAGGCTGGGGCGGGACACGCGGCTCGGCCAGACCAGCTGGCTGGGGGCGCGGCAGGGGGGCGGAGATGCCGGGGATCTTGTCCTGACGCCCCCGGCAGGGGCCGGGTCCGGTCCCATCGGCGCGATCTAGGGAGGGATCCATGGCGGAAATCAGCCGGGCGGCACTATTCGGCAAGCTCAACACCCTGGGCTACAAGACCATTGACGAGGCGACGGTGTTCTGCAAGCTCAGGGGCAACCCCTATGTGGAACTGGTCCACTGGCTGTTCCAGATCGTGCAGCAGCCCGACAGCGACCTGCACCGCATCATGGAGCACTACAGGCTCGACCCCTCGGCGGTGGCCCGCGACATGACCGCGGCGCTCGACAAGCTGCCGCGCGGCGCGGCCTCGATCAGCGATCTCAGCGCCCATATCGAGGATGCGGTGCAATGGGGCTGGCTCTTCGGCTCGCTGCAGTTCGGCACGGCGCATGTCCGCACCGGGCATCTGGCGATCGGCCTGATGAAGACGCCGGGGCTGCGCAACATCCTGCTCGGCATCAGCCGCGAATTCGCCAAGATCAAGGTCGACGACCTGGTGGAGAATTTCGCGTCCGTCACCTCGGGCTCGCCCGAGGAAAGCCTGCGCGCGCAGGACGGGTCCTCGCTGGGCGACGATCCCGGCGCGGCCTCGGGGGCGATGCATTCGGCGCAGCTGGGCAAGCAGGAGGCGCTGGCGCAGTTCTGCACCGACCTGACCCAGGCGGCGCGCGAGGGCAAGATCGACCGGATCGTCGGGCGCGACGCGGAAATCCGCCAGATCGTCGACATCCTGATGCGCCGCCGCCAGAACAACCCGATCCTCACCGGCGAGGCCGGGGTCGGCAAGACCGCGGTGGTCGAGGGCTTCGCGCTCAGGATCGCGCGGGGCGACGTGCCGCCCGCGCTGAAGGATGCGCGGCTCCTGTCGCTGGACGTCGGGCTGCTGCAGGCCGGGGCCTCGATGAAGGGCGAGTTCGAGAACCGCCTGCGCCAGGTGATCGAGGAGGTGCAGGCCAGCCCGGTGCCGATCGTCATGTTCGTCGACGAGACCCATACGCTGGTCGGCGCCGGCGGCGCGGCCGGGACCGGCGACGCGGCGAACCTGCTGAAGCCCGCGCTGGCGCGCGGCACGCTCCGCACCATCGGCGCGACCACCTGGGCGGAGTACAAGAAGCACATCGAGAAGGACCCGGCGCTGACCCGGCGGTTCCAGGTGGTGCAGGTCGAGGAGCCGGACATCGCCAAGGCGGTGATGATGATGCGCGGCATCGCCTCGATGCTGGAGAGCCATCACAAGGTGCAGATCCTCGACGAGGGGCTGGAGGCGGCGGTCAGCCTGTCGGCGCGCTACATCCCGGCGCGGCAGCTGCCCGACAAGTCGGTCAGCGTGCTCGACACCGCCTGCGCCCGCGTCGCGGTCAGCCAGCACGCGGTGCCTGCCGAGGTGGACGACGCGCGCAAGCGCATCGAGGCCTTCCAGACCGAGCTGGAGATCATCGCGCGCGACGAGACTGCGGGCGAGGAAGTCGGCGAGCGGCGCGAGGCGATCGGCCACGCGCTGGAGGAGGAGACCGCGCGGCTGGCCGGGCTGGAGGCGCGCTGGGAGGCGGAGAAGGCCGTCGTGGCGCGGATCCTCGAGCTGCGGGCGAAGCTGCGCGAGGGCGGCGCGCCGGTCGAGGAGGCCGAGGCCGAGGGATCGCCGATGAGCGCCGGGGAGCGCGAGGCGGCGCTGGCGGAGCTGCGCGCCGCCAATGCCGAGCTGGCCGGGCTGCAGGACGAGAGCCCGCTGATCCTGCCGATCGTGGACGCGCAGGCGGTGGCCTCGGTGGTCGGCGACTGGACCGGCATCCCGGTCGGGCGGATGATGCGCGACGAGATGCAGACAGTGCTGGATCTCGACACCCATCTGGCCAAGCGCGTCATCGGCCAGGACCACGCGATGCAGATGATCGCAAAGCGCATCCAGACCAGCCGCGCCGGCCTAGACAACCCGTCGAAGCCGATCGGGGTCTTCATGCTGGCGGGCACGTCGGGGGTCGGCAAGACCGAGACCGCGCTGGCGCTGGCCGAGGTGCTCTACGGCGGCGAGCAGAACGTCATCACCATCAACATGAGCGAGTACCAGGAGGCGCATACCGTCTCCAGCCTGAAGGGCGCGCCGCCGGGCTATGTCGGCTACGGCGAGGGCGGCGTGCTGACCGAGGCGGTGCGGCGCAAGCCCTATTCGGTGGTGCTGCTCGACGAGGTGGAGAAGGCGCATCCCGACGTGCACGAGCTGTTCTTCCAGGTCTTCGACAAGGGCGTGATGGAGGACGGCGAGGGACGGCAGATCGATTTCCGCAACACGCTGATCCTCCTGACCTCGAATGTCGGGTCGGAGCTGATCATGGACATGTGTTCGGACCCCGAGCTGATGCCCGCGCCCGAGGGCATCGCCAAGGCGCTGCGCGACCCGATGCTGAAGGTCTTCCCGGCGGCGCTGCTGGGCCGGATCGTCACCATTCCCTACTATCCGCTCAGCCCCTCGATGCTGGGCGAGATCACCAAGCTGCAGCTGAACCGCATCAAGAAGCGCGTCGAGGCCACCCATGGCGTGCCCTTCGCCTATAGCGAGGACGTGGTGGAGACCATCGTCTCGCGCTGCCAGGAACTGGACTCGGGCGGGCGCATGATCGATGCTATCGTCACGAACACCATGCTGCCCGATATCAGCCGCGAATTCCTCATGCGGATGATCGCGGGAGAGGAGGTCAGCAAGGTGGCCATCGACGTCAGCGGCAGCGAGTTCACCTACGCCTTCGAATAGGCGCGACATGCGCCGGGGCGTTGCCGCCCCGGTGCCGGAACGGGCGTTCCGCGGGCATGGCCCGCGGGAGCGGAACACGGAAAGGAAAGGTCCCATGGCCGAAATCACGCCGCCGATGACCATGACCAGCGTGCTGGGCGACAAGGCCCTGCCGGTGGCGCTTGTCATGACGGAAGGGTTCAGCACCCTCGGCGAGATGCGCCTGGACTTCGTCCATCCCGACAAGGGGGTGAAGCTCGAGGATCTGGTGGGCACCGCGGTCGGCGTGACGCTGCCGCGGACCGAGGGCGCGGAAAAGCAGTTCAGCGGCCACGTCATCACCGCCGAGGCGCTCGGCAGCCACGAGGGCAACGCGCTCTACGCGCTGGAGCTGCGGCCCTGGCTGTGGTTCCTGTCCCGCGGCGCCGATTGCCGGATCTTCCAGGAGAAGACCGCGCTGGAGATCGTCAAGGAGGTGATCTCGGAATACGGCTTCTCGGGCGACCTGACCGACCGGACCTCGGAAAGCTTCCCCACCCGCACGATCTGCGTGCAGTACCGCGAGAGCGACCTCGATTTCGTCTCGCGGCTGATGGAGGAGGAGGGGATCTACTACTTCTTCGAGCACGGAGGCGGCAGCACCAAGATGATCCTCGCCGACAGCGCCTCGGCGCATTCGGCCATCCCGGCCGCGCTGCCGCTGGAATTCAAGGACGTCGCCGCGAACATCCAGTCCGAGCATGTCTATGCCTGGGACGAGGCGGAATTCGCGCCCTCCGGCAAGGTGACGCTGGCGGATTTCGATTTCGAGAAGCCGCGCGCCGACCTGACCGCGGCCAAGGCGATCCCGAAGGGCAAGCATTCGCTGAAGGATGTCGAGGTCTACGACTATCCCGGGCTCTATGCCGAAACCGGCGACGGCGACCGCTACGCCCGGATCAAGATGGAGAGCCGCGCCTGGAAGCACCGCACCTTCGCGGCCGGGGCGAACGTGGCTGCGGTGACCTGCGGCGGCACGATGAAGCTCGACCGCCACGAGCGCACGCAGAAATCCGAGGAATTCGTGGTGATCGGCGTGACCCATACCGTCATCATGGGAGAGGACTCGGACCCGACGGCGGGCAGCGGGCTGGGCGCGGGGCGGCGCATTGCGCGGGTCCAGGGCAATCCGCAGGACGACCACCTGGCCGTGGAGTTCCGCGCGCTGCCGAAAGCCGTGCCCTACCGCGCGCCGCAATCGACGCCGCGCCCGGCGATCGCCGGGGTGCAGACCGCCGTGGTGACCGGCCCCTCGGGCGAGGAGATCCATACCGACAAGTACGGCCGCATCCGCATCCAGTTCCACTGGGACCGGCTGGGCGGCTCGGACGAGACCTCCACCTGCTGGGTGCGCCACATGACGCCCTGGTCGGGCAAGAACTGGGGGATGATCCACATCCCCCGGATCGGCCAGGAGGTGGTCGTGCAGTTCGAGGAGGGCGATCCCGACCGGCCGCTGGTGACGGGGATGCTCTACAATGCCGACACGATGCCGCCCTGGGGGCTCGACGGCGCCAAGACCCAGTCGGGGATCAAGACGAATTCCTCGAAGGGCGGCGGCGGCTACAACGAACTGATGTTCGAGGACAAGAAGGACGAGGAGCTGGTCCGCTTCCAGGCCGAGACGGATTACGAGCAGATCGTCAAGAACGACGCAACCATCACCGTGGGCTCCGACAAGAAGGACCCCGGCAACATGACGCTGACGGTGCATAACGACCTGACCGAGACGGTGACCGACGGCAACCATTCCTTCACCGTCTCCAAGGGAGACCAGACGATGGAGGTCACGCAGGGCAAGCAGACCGAGACGGTGCAGGGCGATGTCGCGCTGACGGTGAAGCAGGGCAATGTCACCCGCACGGTCAAGACGGGCAACATGACGACGACGCTGAATGCCGGGAACTATTCGCTGAAATGCTCCGCGGGCAAGATCGAGGAAGAGGCGATGCAGAGCATCGAGATGAAGGTGGGGCCGAGCTCGATCAAGATCGATCCCACGGGGGTGACGATCAAGGGGCCGATGATCAAGATCGAGGGGACCGCCATGCTGGAGGCGAAGGCGCCGATGAGCACCGTGAAGGGCGACGGGCTGCTGATCCTCAAGGGCGGCATGACGCTGATCAACTGAGGCAATGGCGATGGACGGACGGTTTGCAGAGCTGAAGAAGATCCCGGCGGAGCCGGCGGTGCGCCTGCTGGCGGGGGCGAATGCCAAGCTGGCGACGAAACTGCCGCTGCCTGCGAGCGCGTCGGTTCCGGATGTGCTGGCGGGGCTGCAGGCGGCGGGCGCGCAGGTCGACATGCTGCGGCTTCTCTCCGTGGCGCTGCCGGGGCGGGAGCGCAGCTGGTGGGCCTGCCTCGCCGGGCGCGATGTCTGCGCGGCAAGGGGCGAAGAACCGCCGGCGACGCTGCTGGCGGCCGAGGCCTGGGTCTACCGCCCCGGCGAGGAGACGCTGGCCGCCGTGCAGCAGGCGCTGGAGGCGGCGGATGCCGATGACGACCTGACGCTCTGCGCGATGGCTGCGCTCTATGCCGGCGGGCGGCTCGGCGCCGGGGACTATGCCGGGATGGCGGCGCCGCCGGGCGGCGCGGCGGCGGCGGCCTTCGGGGTCAACGTCATGGCGCTCGACCGGCCGGACATGGCGCTGGAGGACGCGGCGGCGGCGCTGATCGACCGCGCGCTGGACATCGCCCGCGGCGGTTCGGGCCGGCCGCGGCAGAAGGAGGAGAGCTGACATGCCCCCCCAGGCAAGGATGACCGACCCCCATGCCGGGCCCTGCACGATGGGCGCGCCGAGCCCGATCCTGCCGCCCTGCGCGCTGACCGTGCTGGTCTGCTCGCTGCCGGCCGCGCGGGTGACCGACATGTCGATGTCGATCACGCCGCCCGCGCCGCCGGTGCCGCATCCGATCGCCAAGGGGTCGTTCACGGTGATGATCCAGAAGCTGCCTGCGGCGCGGATGGGCGATCTCTGCGCGATGGGCGGGACGATCATCATGGGCGCCCCCACGGTCATCACGGGTGGCTGAGGACGCATGCCGGTAACCGTCAAGTTCCAGTCCACGGGCACGGTGCCCGGAGATGGCCGCCCGGTCGAGATGAGGGGCGGCTCGCTGACCATCGGCCGCGGCGCCGAGAACGATGTCGTCCTGCCCGATCCTGACCGGATGATCTCGGGCCGCCACTGCGCGATCGAGGATCAGAACGGCAATCTCGTCGTGGTCGATTTCTCCACCAACGGCACGTTCCTCAACTACGGCAAGGTGCGGCTGGGCCCCGCGCCGACGCCGCTCAACGACGGCGACATCCTGTGCATCGGCAGCTACGAGCTGGTGATCGAGATCGCCGCCGACGCGGCGCCCGGTCCCGCCGCGCTGCCGCCGCTGGAGGACGCCCCGCCGCCCGCCGCGCGCAGCACTGCCGCCGGCTGGCAGCCGGAGGAGGATGGCGGCGATTTCCTCGACGACCTGCTGGGCGAGTCCGCCAAGCCCCGGGGCCATGGCAGCGTCTCGCGCCCGGGGCCGGACGAGGGCGCGGGTGACATCCTTCCGCCGCTCGACCCCGACGAGCTGTTCGCGCCGCCGCCCGGTCCCGCGGGTCCGGCCATGCCCCAGCACGGCCCGGCCGGAAGCGACGCGATGCGCCTGCCGCAGCGCGAGGCGCCGCAGATTCCCGACGACTGGGACAAGTTCCTCGAACCCGGGGAGGACGCCGCGCCGCCGCCCGCCGCCCCCGGGATCCCCGAAGACACCTCGACCGGCGATCCGCTGCCGGCGCCGCCGCCGGTTCCGGAGCGGCCGGAGCGCGCGCCCGAACCGCCGCAGGAGGTCCCTGCGCCCGCCGCGGCCCCGGCCGGGGGCGACGCGCTCCTGGCCTCCTTCCTCGCCGGCGCGGGGATGGAGGGCCTGGCGGTCCCTGCGGACGAGGCGCCCAAGGTCATGGCCCGGGTCGGCCGGGTGTTCCGCGGGCTGGTCGAAGGTCTGCGCGAGACGCTGATGGCGCGGACCATGCTGAAGAGCGAGTTCCGCATCGAGACCACGATGATCTCGCCGCGCGGCAACAACCCTCTGAAATTTTCGGTCACGCCGGAGACGGCGGTGGAGGGGATGATCAGCCCGTCGCGCGGCTTCCTCGACCCCGAAGAGGCGGCGCGCGAGGCGATCGACGACATTACCGCCCACCAGGTCGCCATGGTGACCGGGATGGAGGCGGCGCTGAAGGGCGTGCTGGCCGAGCTCGATCCGGCGAAGCTCGAGGGCAGGATCGCCGCCTCGGGCGGGCTCGGCTCGATGTTCAAGGGCAAGAAGGCGCGCTACTGGGAAGCCTACGAACAGCTCTACGGCGAGATCGCGGGGCAGGCCGAGACCGATTTCCACGAGGTTTTCGCGCGGGAATTCGGCAAGGCCTACCAGGCGCAGCTGAGGCGGCTGAAGGAAGACAGGAGCAGGGGGAGCTAGATGTCCTGGGACAGCAGGGTTCTGTGGAGCGAGGGGCTGTTCCTGCAGCCGCAGCATTTCCAGCAGCAGGACCGCCATACCGCGGCGCTGGCCGCGGGCCTGGCGCAGCGGATCGCGCCCTATGCCTGGGGGGTCTCGTCCTTCGAGATCGACCGCGAGGCGCTGAAGATCGGCCAGTTCGCGGTGAAGTCCTGCGCCGGGATCACGCCCGACGGCAGCCTTTTCCGCGTGCCGGACGCCGAGGACCATCCGCCGGCGCTGGACGTGCCCGCGCAGGTCAAGGACTGCATCGTCTACCTGACCGTGCCGTCGCGGCGGCAGGGCGCGATGGAGGTCGACATGTCGGGCGCGGAACTGTCCGCGGCGCGGCTGCGCCCGGGCGAGCAGCAGGTGACCGACACGATGGGCACGTCCCGCACGCCGGTCACGCTGGGCATAGGCAAGCTGCGCCTGCAATTCGGGCTGGCGGTCGACGACCTCTCGGACAAGGTCCGGATCCCCGTCGCCCGCATCATCGAGGTGCGCCCCGACAGCGAGGTGCTGCTGGACGGCAGCTTCGTGCCCTCGGTCATGGATTGCCGCGCCTCCGCCGTGCTGTCGGGCTTCCTGACGGAACTGGAAGGGTTGCTGGCGCACCGCATGACTGCCCTGTCGGGGCGGCTGACCCAGTCGGGCACGGTCAAGGCGACGGCCGAGATCCAGGATTTCCTGCTGCTGCAGGCGATCAACCGCGCGCTGCCGGTGGTCCGGCATTTCACCCAGGTGGAGAACCTGCATCCCGAGAGGCTCTATGCCTTCCTGCTGGCGCTGGCGGGCGAGCTGGCCACCTTCATGGCGCGCGACCGCCACCCGCCGCAATTCCTGGCCTACCAGCATCACGACCTGACAGTCTGCTACGGCGCGGTGATCCGCGAGCTGCGCAGCTACCTCTCGGCAGTGCTGGAATCGAACGCGGTGGCGATCCCGCTCGACCCGCGGAAATACGGCATCTCCGTCGGTCTGATCGCCGACCGCAAGCTGATCGGCTCCGCGGGCTTCGTGCTGGCCGTCGGCGCCGACATGGCGGAGGAGACGCTGCGCCGCCATTTCGCGGGCCAGGCCAAGATCGGCCCGGTCGAGGAGATCCGTACGCTGGTCAATTCCGCCCTGCCGGGGATCGAGCTGACGCCGCTGCCGGTGGTGCCGCGCCAGATCCCCTACGAGGCGGGCAAGGTGTATTTCCAGCTCGACGCGGCCAGCCCCTACTGGGGCAAGATGACGACCTCGGGGGGCATCGCCGTGCACGTGGCCGGCGAATATCCGGGGCTGACGATGGAACTTTGGGCGATCCGGCAGGGCTAGGCCCGGCCGGCCCGAGTGAAGGGAGGGGCAGATGTCAGACGACGATCCGTTCGCGGAGCCCGGCGATACCGACCGCACGGTGATCCGGCCCAATCCGGGCGGGCGGCGGCCGTCGCTTGCCCCCGAGGCCCCGGCGGCGCGTCCCGCCGCGGCCGCATCCCAGCCGGCGCAGGCGCCGCTGCCGGGCGGGGCGGCGGTGGCGATGACCGGGCCGAACCCGGTCAATGCCGCGGCCTCCAGCCTGTTCGCGCTAGTGGGCCGCATCCGCAACCGCGCCCAGCATGCCGATCCCGAAGAGCTGCGCCGCGCGGTGGTGGCCGAGATCCGCGCCTTCGAGGACCGCGCGCTGCAATCCGGCGTCGACCAGCAGACGGTGCGTGTGGCGCGCTACGCGATCTGCGCGACGGTGGATGACGTGGTGCTGAACACGCCCTGGGCGTCGGACTCCGCCTGGGCGCAGCAGAGCATGGTCGCCACCTTCCACCGCGAGACGGTCGGCGGCGACCGCTTCTACGACCTGCTGGCGCGGCTGGAGCAGGACCCGGCCAAGAACCTGCACCTGCTGGAATTCCTATATGTCTGCCTGTCGCTGGGCTTCGAGGGGCGGCTGCGCGTCGAACAGTCGGGCCGCGACCGCCATGCCGAGATCCGGCTGGGGCTGCAGCGCATCGTCGCCGCGCAGCGCGGCGCGGCGCCCGAGCCGCTGTCGCCGCATTGGGAAGGCGTGAAGAAGCCCCACCGGCCGCTCTCGGCGTGGAAGCCGGTCTGGATTTCCGCCGGGCTTCTCGGCCTCGTGCTGCTCGCCGGATTCCTGGGCCTGAGCTACCTGCTGGGGCTGTCCACCCGCGGCATCGCCGGGCAGCTTGCCGTGCTCGACCCGCCGGGCGTGGCGAAGCTCGACCGCCCGGCGCCGCCCGCGCTGCCCCTTCCCGACGACACGCGGCAGCTCGAAGAGGTGCAGGGCTTCCTGACCGAGGCGATCGAGGCCGGGCTGGTCACCGCGTTCCAGGATGCCAACACCATCACCGTGCGCTTTGCCGGGGCCAACATGTTCGCCTCCGCCTCCGACCGGCTGCAGCCGCAATTCGAGGGTCCGCTGGCCGCGGTGGCGCAGGCGCTGAACGAAAGCACCACCGGCCCGGTGCTGATCGCCGGGCATTCCGACAGCGACCCGATCCGCACTGCGCGCTTCCCCGACAACATGGCGCTGTCGTTGGCGCGCGCCGAGGCGGTGCGGGCGCGGCTCGCCAAGCTGGTCGGCGATCCCTCGCGGCTCCGGGCGGAAGGCCGCTCCGACCGCGAGCCGATCGCCGACAACGCGACCCGCGAGGGCAAGGCCAAGAACCGGCGGATCGAGATCATCCTCCTGCGCGAGGGCGTCGAACAGGGAGGGACCGGCCAGTGAAGCAGGTCTGGAATGCGCTGACGTCTGCGGTCGGCATCCTCGTCATCGTCGCGCTGGTCTTCTCCGGCATCATCTGGCTGGTCGGGCCGCTCCTGGCGATCGGCGAGGCGCGCCCCTTCGACACCGTGACGGGCCGGCTGATCGGCCTTGCCGTGCTCTGGCTGCTGACGCTGCTGCTGATCCTGCTGGTGCTGGTCACCGGACGCAAGCGCGACGAGGCCATCGTCGAGGAAGTGACCGCGCAGGCAGCGGACGACCTTCCGCCCGACGGATATGCCGCCGAGGACGTGGCCGAGATGCGCGGGAAGCTCAAGCGCGCGCTGAAGGTGCTGCGCGGCGCCAAGGGCGGGCGCAAGCGGCTCTATGACCTGCCCTGGTACGTGATCATCGGCCCGCCCGGCGCGGGCAAGACGACGGCCATCGCCAATTCGAAGCTGAACTTCCCGCTGGAGGACGAATTCGGCAAGGCGGCGCTGGCGGGGGTGGGCGGCACGCGCAACTGCGACTGGTGGTTCACCGACCAGGCGGTGCTGATCGACACTGCCGGGCGATACACCACGCAGGACAGCGACGCGGCCTCGGACAATGCCGCCTGGCTGGGGTTCCTCGGCATG
The DNA here is from genome assembly GCF_013184745.1 of Mangrovicoccus sp. HB161399. Lineage (GTDB taxonomy): Bacteria > Pseudomonadota > Alphaproteobacteria > Rhodobacterales > Rhodobacteraceae > Mangrovicoccus. The sequence goes on along the minus strand of NZ_JAATVU010000008.1, from coordinate 131,774 downwards.
CTGAAGCGCCAGCGCCCGCGCCAGCCGGTCAACGGCGCGCTGGTGGCGATCAGCCTTGCCGACCTGTCGAACCAGGACGAGATCACCCGCAGGGCCCATGCCCAGGCGATCCGCCGCCGCCTGCACGAGCTGCGCACGCGGCTGGGCATCCGCTTCCCGGTCTACGTGCTCTTCACCAAGGCCGATCTCGTGGCGGGCTTCGAGGAAACCTTCGGCCGGCTCGGCAAGGACGGGCTGGCGCAGGTCTGGGGCATGACGCTGCCCTTGGGCGATCCGCGCGACAAGACCCCGGCCTGGGACCGGCTGGCGCCGGAATTCGACGCGCTGCTGGCGCGGCTGAACGAGGGGCTGATCGGGCGCATGCAGGAGGAGCAGGACCCGCAGCGCCGCGCGCTGATCGCCGCCTTCCCGGCGCAGGTCGCCTCGCTGAAGCCGGTCGCCGAGGAATTCCTGTCCGAGCTCTTCCAGGAGAACAGCTACGAGCACCGGCAGCTGCTGCGCGGGGTCTATTTCACTTCCGGCACGCAGGAGGGCACGCCGATCGACCGGCTGATGCAGGGCATGGCGCGCACCTTCGGGATCGGGCGGCAGGCGATCGGTTCGGGCCGCGGCTCGGGGCTGTCCTATTTCCTGACGCGGGTCTTCTCGGACGTGATCTTCCCCGAGGCCGGCCTCGTCAGCGCCGATGACAAGGTGGAGCGCCGCTACCGCTGGAGCCGCCGCCTTGCCGTCGCCGCGGCGGTGCTGGCCGCGGCGGGCCTGGGCGGGGCATGGACCCGCAGCTATCTGGGCAACCGCGCGCTGACTGCCGAGGCGGAGACCCAGATTGCCGCCTACCGTTTCTGCATCGAGGGCGTGCCGGGGGCGCAGGGCGCCGGCGGCGCGGTTTCGGAGGAAGCGCCGGGCGCGGTGGAGGCGGCCACGCAGGCGGGCTGTTCCGGCGCCGGCATCCCGCCCGGTCCGGTAGCCGACAGCGACGTGCTGTCGGTGCTGCCCGCGCTGGAGATTGCCGCCGGATTTCCGGGGCAGGAGACCGGACAGCCGGTGCCTGCCGGGCTGGGCTGGGGGCTCTACCAGGGCTATGCGATCGGCAACCAGGCGCGGCTGAGCTACCGCGCGGCGCTGAACCGGCATTTCCTGCCGCGGATCCTGCTGGGCCTCGAAGAGCAGATGAGCCGGTCGATCAACGATCCGGATTTCCTCTACGACGCGCTCAAGACCTATCTGATGCTGGGCCAGCTGGGGCCGATGGACCGCGACTATGTTGCCTCCTGGCTGGCGCAGGACTGGGCGGCGAGCTTCCCCGGCGCGTCCTTCGAGGCCGAGCGCGCGGCGCTGAACGTCCATCTGGCCGCCCTGCTGGCGCAGCCGATGGACAGGATCGAACTGAACAGCGACCTGGTCGGGCAGGTGCAGGACGTGCTGACCGCCATGCCGCTGGCCGAGCGGGTCTATAGCGGCATCCTGGCCAGCGAGGAGGCCCAGGCCCTGCCGGAATTCCGCCTCACCGACATCGGCGGGCCGAAGATCGCCAGCGCGATGATCCGGCCTTCGGGCAAGCCGCTGAACGCGGGGGTGCCGGGCATCTTCACCAAGCGCGGCTTCTACGATTTCTTCCTCGGCGAGGCGGTAAACGTGGTGGCGCGCGTGCAGGCGGAAAGCTGGGTCCTGGGCGCGACCGCGGAGGAGCAGCAGAGCGAGCAGGCGCTGGTGGCACTCAGCCGCGACGTGCTGGACCAGTATTTCAACGACTACAAGCTGGCCTATGACCAGCTGCTGGCCGATGTCGACATCATCCCGATCGAGAGCCTGTCGCGTGCCGTCGAGGTCACCCAGATCCTCTCGGGCCCGTCCTCGCCGATCGCCAACATCCTGACCGCAGTCGATGCCGAGACCCGGCTGGCCGAACCGCCCGCAAGCAGCGAACCGGCGGTCCCTGCCGCGGCGGGCGGCGTGCTCTCCGCGGCCGGCGCGGTGGCGGGGCGGGCGGCCACGCTGCGGCTGGGAAGCGACAGCCGGCTGTTCCTGGAGGAGGTGCAGAAGACCCGCCCGCCGGGGCCGGACGGGCTGCCGCCGCCGCCCGGCAGCTACGTGCAGGAGGAATTCGCCTGGCTTCACAAGCTGGTGGCCAGCGAGGGCGGCCAGCCCTCGGATCTGGACGCGATGATCTCGCTTCTCGGCTCGGTCTATGACGACCTCAATCGGATGAGCATCGCCGGCGGGGTCACCGACCTGGGCTCCGGCAGCGTGGCGCTGACCAATTTCCGCGCCGCCGCCGGACGGCTGGAAGGGCCGATGAAACGCTGGGCGGCGCAGATCGCGGTCGGATCCAGCGGCGTCGCCGCGGGCGGCACCCGCGCGGCGATCTCCGCCAAGTGGCAGGCTGAGGTGCTGCCGGCCTGCCTGCAGGTCACCGGCAACACCTATCCGTTCAAGCGCGGCTCGCGCACCGACGTGCCCCTTCAGGATTTCGGGCGGCTCTTCGGGCCGGGCGGGCTGATCGACGGGTTCTTCACCCAGACGCTGGCGCCCTTCGTCGACACCTCGACCAATCCGTGGAGCTGGAAGCCCGTCAACGGCGAGGATCTGGGGATCTCGCAGAACGTCCTGATCGAGATGCAGCATGCCGCCGCGATCCGCGAGGCGTTCTTCGCCGGCGGTCCCGCGCCGCAGATCCGCTTCCAGGTCAATCCGCAGGCGCTCGACCCCGATGCGCGCGCCGTGTCCTGGGAAATCGACGGCCAGACCATCGCGTTCAGCCAGGGCGACAGCCCGCGCCCGGCGGCAATCACCTGGCCGGGCAGCGTCGGGCTGAGCCAGGTAGTGCTGGAACGGCCGAAGCGCAACTCGGTCAACGACATCTCCCAGACCGGGCCGTGGGCGCTGTTCCGCATCCTCGACGCGGCGGCGCTGCGCGGCACGACCGCGGCGGACCGGACGCGGGTGACCTTCAACGTGGGCGGGCGGATCGCGATCTTCGAGATCCAGGCGGGGTCGCTCGCCAACCCCTTCACGTTGCCGAGCCTCGCGCGGTTCAGCTGCCCGCAGAGCTTCTGATGGCGGCGGGCTTCGGCGCCTACGGCAAGATCCCCGGCCTGGGCGATTTCCTGCGGCTCGGAATGCCGCCGGGCTTCGTGCGGGCCTGGGATGGCTGGCTGCAGGCGGCGATGACGGAGGCGCGCGCGCGGCTCGGGGACCGCTGGACCGGCTGCTACATGTCGGCGCCGATCTGGCGCTTCACCCTGCCTGCGGGCATGGCGGGGGAGGCGGCGGCGACCGGCGTGATGATGCCCTCGGTCGACCGGGTCGGGCGGCAGTTCCCGCTGGCGCTGGCGGCTGCCGCGGATTGTCCGCCGGAGCTCCTGCCGGCCCTGCATCTCGGTGCGGGGCCGGTCTTCGCGGCGCTGGAGGCGGCGGCGCTCGACGCGCTGGAAGACGGCATGGACGCGGCGATGCTGGCGGAGCGGCTGGCCGCAATCGCTCCGCCTGCGGTGCCGCAGGGCATCGGCTTCGCGGCGCCGTCCGGCTGGCTCGACGTGTCGGCCGCGGATGCGGCGGGCCTCGCTGCCGGGCTCGCCTGCGCACTGACCTTGCGCCACGGGGCTCTGCCCGGCTACTGGTCTTGCATCGCCGGCGGCGGCGGGCACCGGCTGATGGTGCTGCCGGAGATGCCGCGGGCGGAGACGGCGGCGGCGCTGTTCGACCCCGCGCTCCGGGAGGGGAGCCGGGCGGCGCCGGAAGGGAGGGACGGGTGACGGTCATCAGGCACAGCGCGGCGACCCATGTCGGCCGCGTGCGCAAGATCAACGAGGACGCGATCCTCGCCCTGCCGGAGCACCGCATCTGGGTGGTCGCCGACGGCATGGGCGGGCACGAGGCAGGCGATTTCGCCAGCCAGACGGTGACGGCATCGGTCGCGGCGCTGCCGCCGGGGCTGGGGCCGGGCGAGATGATGGCGGCGCTGCGCCGCGCGATCCTCGACGCCCATGCCCAGATCCTGGCCGAGGCCGCGCGCCGCGGCCGCGGGCCGATCGGCGCGACGGTTGTGGCGCTGATCCTGGCCAACGACCATTTCGCGGCCTTCTGGGCCGGGGACAGCCGGCTCTACAGCTACCGCGAGCGGCATCTCGACATGCTGACCGCCGACCATTCGATGGTGGCCGAGCTGGTGGCGGGCGGCACCGTCACCTGGGAAGAGGCCGAACTGATGCCGCATGCCAATGTGATCACCCGCGCGGTGGGCGTCGGCGAGGCGCTGGAGCTCGACAAGATCCGCGGCGAGGTGCGCCCGGGCGACCGCTTCCTGCTGTGCACCGACGGGCTGACCAAGCATGTCGGCCCCCGCGAGCTGGCCGAGGTGCTGGACCGCGAGCCGATGGAAACCGTGGCCGAGGCGCTGATCTCGCGCGCGCTGAAGGCGGGGGGGACGGACAATGTCTCGGCCATCGTCGTCGACATCCTGTAGGCGGAAGGAGGGTCCATGCGCGCCGTTCCCTGGCTGATCGCGGCCATCGTCGTCCTGGCGCTGGGGCTCGCCGGGCTCCTGCTGCTGCCGCGGCTGCAGCTTCCGGTCGGAACCGTGGGCGGCGGCGGCGGCATCGACAGCGGCGCGCGGATCGACATCGAGCGGATGCGCTTCCAGCTGGAGAACCAGCAGCAGCGCATCGACGAGCTGGAGGGCCGGCTGAAGAGCCTGGAGGAAAGCCGCCTGCGCCGGCCGGTGCAGCCGGTGCCGGGCGGCCAGGGCGCCGGACCCGGCGCGGGCGGCTTCCGGCAGGGCGGGCCGAACCCGATCCTCGACGCCTATGCCAAGGTCGTGCTGATCGCCGACCGGCTGAACGTCAACAAGGGCATCACCGTCGCCTCGCCGGATTTCCTGCAGGACTTCCTCGGCAAGCCGCGCGAGGTGCTCAGCGACGATTGCGAGCCGATGACCAACCCGGCGCTGAAGGACAAGCTGCGGGTGGAGCAGGTCGGACCGATCCGCGTGAACATGCTGGAGCCCGCGATCGAGAGCCTGAAGCGCGTCTTCGCCCGGATCGAGGCTTCGGACCCGGATCTCTACGGGCTGATCGACACCTCGGGATCGCTCTGCGTGCGCCAGATCCGCGGCACGGTGGGGCGCACCTCGACCCATGCCTTCGGACTGGCGTTGGATGTCAACATCGCCGGGCAGCTCGACAATTTCGCCGACGGGCGGACCCAGCTGGGGCTGATCCTGATCGCCGACTATTTCCACGAGGAAGGCTGGGTCTGGGGCGCGGGATTCCGCCGCGAGGACAGCATGCATTTCGAGGTCAGCCAGAAGCAGCTGGTCGAATGGCGCGCCGAAGGGCTGATCTGACCGCCGGCCGGCGGAGCGCATCCGGCCATTCCTGCGCAATGGTCCGAGGGCGCCCGCAGGCCATGTCCGCCACGGCGGGACGCCGGACGCTTTTCGTCAGGCCAACGGATCGCGGGCAGCGTCCGCACCGCTCCGGAACGCCGATGTCCGATGCGGTTCGGGCGCCTCGGCCTCCTGTTCTTCCGGGAAGCCGAGGCCGCCGATCCGTTCCGGAGCCCGATCTCAGGCCGCCGCGGATGCCGCGCTGCCGGCCGCCGGGCCGGAGCCTAGCGGCAGTCGTTGGCCGCCCAGGCCCGCAGGTTGCGCTTGAACGATCCGCCCAGCGGATGCTCCTTCGCCACCGCCCGCGTCATGCTCTCGCCGAGATAGACCTGCGCCTGGGTGCAGAGCGCCTCGCGCGTCCAGCTGTGGCAGCTGGAGCATTGCTTGTCCTTCCAGATCTCTTCCGGCAGGCCCTCGATCGGCGGGTAGAGCGGCGAGAGCCCGGTCACCTCCATGATCGTGCGGCCGACGATCTCGGGCGCGCCCTCGGTCATCGGCCGGTCGAAGAAGACCGGGGCGGGCTCGGCCTCGGGCTCCGCCGCGGGCGCCCCAGGGGCAGGAGTCGCCGCGGCGGCCGAGGGCTTCGGATCGGGATCGGTGGCAGCCTTCGCCTCGATCCCGGCAATCTCGATCTTCGCCAATTCGGCGAAGACGCCCTGCGGGAAGGCCTCCAGATAGGCGCGGTAATCCTCCAGCCTGCCGGAGGCGCGCGCGGCATCCATCAGCGCGACCTCGCGGTCCTGCGGCGCGGCGGCGGCCGGCCTGGGCGGGGGCGGCGCGTCCTGCCCTGCCGGGGCCACGGCATCGACGCCCATCTCCTCGGACAGCAGCTTCGCCAGCAGTGCCCGCGCCTCGGCGGCCTTGGCGCCCTCGGGGAAGGAGCGCAGGAACAGCATCACCTGCAGCGGGTCGGTGGTCGTGCGCACCGACTCCCAGACCTGTGCCTCGGCGGCCTCCTCGGGACTGAGCTGCCGGGCCGGCAGGAAGGCGAAGTCCTGGGTCAGCGAAGACGTGTCCCAGGGCGTCTGCAGCCCGCCGGTCGCCGCGATCACCTCGTTGCGCACCGTCTTGAACATCTGCTCCACCGGCACGCCCTCGGTCTGCATCGCGGCCGCCAGCGCCGAGGAGAACGGGCTGTTCGCGCCGGTGCCGTCCAGCGCCACCGCGCCCGGCGCCGTGGCATAGGCCAGGAAAGTGCCGGTCGGCGCCTTCATCTCGGCCAGGCCGTTGTCGTTGAGATCGCGGATCGCCTCGAACGGGTTGTTGCGGCAGGCGTCGAGGATGACGATGTTGGTGCGGTTGCGCGCCGAGGCCATCTGGCGCAGCACCGAGGCCGCGTCGATCGCGACCAGGTCCAGGTCGGCGGCATCGGTCAGCTTCGCGTCGACCGGCAGCAGGTAGTTCGCGCCGAAGGACTGCACGCCGTGCCCGGCATAGTAGAACAGCCCGACCGTGTCGGCCCCGCCCGCGCGCAGCGCCTGGCCGAATTCGGCCACCGCGCGCTTCAGCGCGGCCTGGGTGGCGTCCTCCATCAGCGTGACCGCGAAGCCGGTCGCCTCCAGCGCGCCGGCCACCAGCCGCGCGTCATTGCCGGCATTCTCCAGCGACGGCACCGCGGCATAGCCGGAATTGCCGATCACCAGCGCGATCCGCTCCTCCGCCCGTGCCGCTGCGGCCAGCGCCGCGGTGGCTGCCACAGCCAAGAAAATAAAGAAACGCATTGCTGTCTTCCCGTCACGACTGGCGCGAGCCTAGACCACCGCAGGGCGGAGGCCAACGGTCCGCGGAAACGCCCCGAAACCTGTTGCGGACACGTCCGCCGGTCGCGTAGCTTCGCGGCATAGTCTTGCCAGTGAACTTGAACAACAAATGATCTTGTCGCGAAAAAACGTGATTGGAATTGCCGTGACCCGCCGGACCGCCCGCCTCTTCGCCCTTCTCTCCGCCCTGCTTGCCCCCGCGGCCCATGCCGGTCCGTTCGGCAATGGCTGGACGCTTGACGGCGGGGCGTCGTCGCTTCAGTTCCAGTCGATCAAGAACGGCTCGAAGATCGAGATTTCCTCCTTCGCGACCTATTCCGGCACGATCGATCCGTCCGGCCATGCCGAGCTGACCGTGCTGCTCGACAGCGTCGACACCAAGGTCGACCTGCGCAACGTGCGGATGCGCTTCCTGTTCTTCGAGACCTTCGAATACCCGCAGGCGAAGATCACGGCGACGATCCCGCCGGACATGGTGGCGGACTTGGCGGAGACGCGGCGCAAGACGCTCGCGCTGCCCTTCGCGATGGAGCTGCACGGCGTCACCAGGGAGCTGGAGGCGCAGGTGGCGCTGACGCTGATCGGCGACGACCTGGTCTCGGTGGCGACGGCCGAGCCGGTGACCATCCAGGTCGCGGATTTCAACCTCGCCGCCGGGCTGAAGAAGCTGGAGGAAACCGCCAACGTCACCATCGTTCCGGCGACCACGGTGAATTTCAACTTCATCTTCCGCGCCGATGCGGCCGGGACCCCGCAGCCTGCCGCCGCTGCCGCGCCCGCAGCGCCGGCGCCGGTTCCGGCCCCGGCCAGCGCGGCGCTGGAGGCACAGGGCGATTTCTCGCTGGAGGCCTGCGTCGGGCGGTTCGAGATCCTGTCGCGCACCGACAACATCTCTTTCGAGTCGGGCTCGGCGCGGCTGCGCTCCGCTTCGTTTCCGCTGCTCGACCAGGTGGCCGACATCGTCAACCGCTGCCCGGGTCTCGACATCGTGATCGCGGGCCATACCGACAGCGTGGGTGACCCCGGCTACAACCAAAAGCTGTCCGAGCTGCGCGCGGCGGCGGTGGTGGACTACCTGCTGGGCAAGGGCGTCGGGCAGGGGCGCATGACCTCCGTCGGCTACGGCGAGGCCCGGCCGGTGGCCGGCAACGGCACGCCGGAGGGGCGGCTGCGCAACCGCCGCATCGAGTTTTCCGTCGAGGGCGGGTAACGCCGTTCCAGGCAAGGCCGTTGTTCCGCAACGTTGCCTGATATACGATTCCGGCGAAGCAGGGAGGGAGGTCCCAGATGCCGAGATATGCATTTCATGGACTGGGGATCGTGCTGTGTGCCGCGCTTGCCGCGGCCGGTCCGGTCCGGGCGCAGCAATCCGATGCCAGCAGCCTGAGCGCGGACGAGCTGGAGGCGATCTTCCAGAAGCAGAAGACCCGCGGACTGGTGCTGGTGCAGCCCGGCGAGGAGGCCGCGGCCGAAGCGGCGGCGCCCGGCGGCACCACCGTGACCGCCGCGCCGGAGGCCGCCCCCGAAGCGGCGCCGGGGCCTGCTGCCGAAGAGACCCCGACCTATGTGGCGCTCGCCCCTGAGGAGCAGGTCAACATCCAGATCCGCTTCGACTTCGACAGCGCCGCCCTGCGCGACGACCAGAAGCCCAAGCTCTCGACCCTCTGCGAAGTGATGCAGAAGATGGACAGCGTGTCCTTCCGCGTGGTCGGCCATACCGATGCCTCGGGCTCGGCCAGCTACAACGAGCAGCTCTCGCAGCTGCGCGCGGCGGAGGTGAAGCGCCATCTGGTCAACGATTGCGGCATCGCGCCGGAGCGGCTCGAGGCGGTGGGCGTCGGCGAGGGCTTCCCGCTCGAAAATCTCGACCCCAACGCGGACGAGAACCGCCGGGTGGAATTCCAGGCGCTCAGCTGAGCCCGGTGAGCTAGAGGGAGCCGTCAGGCGTGTCCACGACCGGCCGGGACTCCGGCGATATCTTCCAGCCAGGCGACCTCCTGAACAACACCTACCGCATCGAGGCGCTGCTCGGTCGGGGGGGCGTCTCGGAAGTCTACAAGGCGCGCTCGGAAATCTCCGGCCGCGTCGTCGCGGTGAAGGCGCTGCGGGCGGAATTCGCCCGCGACGAGGATTTCCTGTCGCTGATGACCCGCGAGGAGGATGTCCGCGAAATCCGCCATGACGCGGTGGTGCGCTATTTCGATGCCCAGCGGATGGCGGATGGCGTCGTCTACCTTGTCATGGACTACGTCGAGGGCCCCGGGATGGATTCCCGGCTGGCCTCGGGCGGCATGACGGCGGACGAGCTGATGACCGCCGGGCAGCGGATCGCGGGCGGGCTCGCCGCGGCGCACGCGCGCAACATCGTCCATCGCGACCTGTCGCCGGACAACATCATCCTCAAGGGCGGATCGCCCGCCGAGGCGGTGATCATCGATTTCGGCATCGCCAAGGACACCAATCCGGGCGCCGAGACGATCGTCGGCGACAAGTTCGCCGGGAAATACGCCTATGCCGCGCCCGAGCAGCTGGCCGGCAAGGCCGATCCGCGGACCGACATCTATTCGCTGGGCGCGCTGCTGCTGGCCACCTTCCGGGGCCGCAAGCCCGAGATCGGCCGCAACCCGATGGAAGTGCTGGAGAGGAAGCGCGCGCCGCTGGATCTGGAGGGCGTGCCGGAACCGCTGCGGCGCCTGCTGGGCAAGATGACCGCGCCCGATCCGGAGGACCGGTTCCAGAGCGCCGAGGAGCTTCTGTCCGCCTTCCGCGATCCGGACAGCGTGCCGCCTCTGCCCGAACCGGAGCCGGACCTGCTGGACGAGCTTTTGTCCGGCGACGCCACCGTGATCGCCCCGGCCATGGCCGCGCCTGCCCCGGAGCCGTCGGCGGCGCCCGCTTCCGCTGGTCCCGCGCCGCGCAGGGGCCGCGGCGGGCTGGCTGCGGCGGGGCTGGCCCTGCTGCTGGCTGCGGCCGGGGCGGGCGCCTGGTACGGCGGCCTGCTCGACGGGCTGACCGGCCCCGCCTATCCGGTTGCCGATCCCTATGCGCTGATCATCGAGCGGCGCCCGGACGGCGAAACCCGTGCGGTCGGCAATGTTCCCTCCGAAGAGATGCTCCAGGCGCTCGCGGTGCAGATGCAGGAGCTCGGCGGCACCTCCGACCTGACTCTGGCCTCCGGCGACATTCCCGATGGCTGGGGCGAGGGCATGCTGGCGCTTCTGGCCGATGCCGGCCCGCTGGAGGAATTCCGCATCTCGGCGCTGGGACCGCGGGTGAACGTGGCCGGGCTCGCCCCGACGCGGCAGGCGCAATCCGAGGCCGAGGCCGCGTTCGGCGCGGGCGCGCCCGCCGGGCTGGAAGTTTCGGCGCGGATCGGCCTCGGGCCGCGGCTGCTGCCAGCCGCTGCGCTGGACCCGGTCCTGGCAGCCAATGCCGATTGCGGTCCGCTGCAGCTGGAGGCGCCGCCCGCCGGCGGCTACGGCCTGAACGATGCCGTGGCGGTGACCGGCCAGCTGGCCGGTACGGACAGCCGGACCGCGCTGGAGGCGGCGCTGCAGGGCGTGGCGGGCGACCGTCCGGTGCGGGTCGATGCCGCGATCCTCAATGACAGCCTCTGCCGGGTGGATGCGGTCCTGCCGGAAGCGGCGCCGGGAAATGTCGCGATCCGCTTCGGCGATGGCGGCAGCGGGGCGGACAACCCGTCGGCGGTCTACCACGTCGGCGACAACCCGGTGATCGACATCCGCCTGCCGGAGGATCTGGGCGACGGCTATCTCTGGGTGTCGATCGTCGACGTGAAGGGCGTGGTGTTCCACATGCTGCCGAACCGGCTGCGTCCGGACAACGCGGTTTCCGCGCTGCGCGCGGAAGCGGAGGACGGCTGGGTCCGCGTCGCCTATCCGGCCGCGCGGGCGGCCGAGGGGGTGATCGCCTTCACCGTGGATGACAGCGTCCTGGGCAAGTCGAAGATCCTCGTGCTGTTTACCAGGGACCGGATCTTCGACGAATTCCGGCCGGTGACGGAATCCGCCGAAAGCTATGCCGACGCGCTCGCCGCAGTGCAGGCCCGGGGCGGGCTCGGCGGCTACCGCATCGACACGGCCATCCTCACCACCGAGAACTAGGCGGCCCGCGGTTTTGGACCGGTCCCATGAGGCCGCGTGTCGTTGCGGCGGACTTACCGGACATGGGAGGTGGCGCCGCGATGCGGCGGTTGTCATTCGCGTTTCAGATGAAAGCGCCGCCACGGTTGCGGGTGGCATCGCTTCGGAGCGGTTGCTCCGCGGGGTGCGGCCGGGTCGCGGCAGCCATGGAAGCGAAGGCGTCGAACAGTCCGGGCGCGCCCATCTGGCCGCCCTTCAGCATGATCCGCATGCGGTGAAGGCGCGGATCGGCATGGCTGGCGGCGCAGACCGGTACGCCGGGGCCGAGGCTGCGCCGGTAGGCCAGCGAGGAAAAGCCCAGCCTCGCGCAGATGCGGCTCGAAGTGTCGCCGCCCGCCAGTCCGAGCCAGCCCGCCCCGGCCTGTTCCATCACGGCGCAGACAAAGTCGCTGCAGCGGTCCGCCAATGCGCCGGGGGAGAGGCCGTAGCCTGCATCGGGCAGCAGATGGGCCAGCACCGGCGTGCCGCCGCGCAGCAGGGCGGCGGCCTCGGCCGCCGAAGCGCCGTCGCCGAGCGCGCCGGGCGGAAGCGGCAGGCGCGCATAGGCGGTGGCCCCGGCGACCTGCGCAGCCGTGACGGACGAGCGGCTGCCCGCGAAGGCGAAGATCCCCGGCGACGTCGGCGCGGCGCATGGCGGGGCCACGCCGGCACTGCCGCCGCCGCCGAGGATGCGGGCCACCGAACTGGCGCCGACCAGCAGCTGCCTGCCGCCCGCGCGGCGCAGCGCGGCGGCGATCAGCACGAGGTCGCCGTCGCAGGCTGCATCGACCAGAACCGGCCCAGCCTGCAGCCGCGCGGCCGCTGCCGCCGTGTCGGCGAGGGCGGGCAGGGCAACGAGGCCGAGGCCATCGAGTCCCTGCAGGGCCAGATGGCGGCGCAGGTCGGCCTCCAGCATCGGGGTGACGGGGTGGCGGCTCATCACCGGGTGCCGGTCGATGCGGTGCACCGCGCCGTCCGGGCCGCGGGCGAAGAGCGTGCCGAAGGCGCAGTGGCGTCCCAGATCCGGCTGTCCGCCGATCACCGCCAGCACGTCGGGACGGAAGCGGGCGGCGAGCGCCCGCGCCACGGCGCCGATCGACCCGGTCTGCGGCGCGGAGTCGAAGGTGGAGCAGACCTTGAGGTGCAGCGCCCGCGGCGCAGCGGCAGCGATGCGGGGCCAGAGCCGGGCAACGGCCGCCTCCGCTTCCGAGGGCGCAAGCGAACGCAGGTCGGTGGCCAGGCCCAGCACGTCGAGCCCGGCCGTGCCTTGCGCAGCGCCCGAGAGGTCGAGCCGCGCCCGCAGCCCGGCGCGCGCATAGGTGGCGAGGCTGTCCGAGGCGCCGGTGAAGTCGTCGCCGAGAAAGACGGTCTGCACCGCCATCTCAGCGCGCCCCGAAGAAGTCGAGCGCGGCCTGCAGCGCCGGCCGCCGCGCCGCTGCCGCGGCCAGCGACCCGCCCGAGGCGAGCACGTCATGCGCCTCGCGCAGCGAGGCGATGCCCGCCGCCGGGCCGCCGGGATGGGCGAGGATGCCGCCGCCGCACATGAACATGAAGTCCGGCGATCCGGCCGCGTCCAGCGTCTGCGGCAGCGTCCCGGCCCATTGCCCAGAGGAGAAGGCGGGCATCACGCGGTCGTCCGGCCCCTCCGGGCAGAGCGGGGCGAGACAGAGCCGGGCGGCCTCGGCCACCTCCTCCGCCGTGTCGGCGAACTTGCCGCCGATGCCGTGGACATGCATGTGGTCGATCCCGGCGAGCCGGTATAGCGCCTGGTAGGCCGCGAAGCCGATGCCGAGCGCCGGGTGCCGACCCATCGCGCCGTAGCCGTTGCGGTGGCCGTGGATCGCCAGTGGCGTGTGGCGTCGCAGCGTCTCCATCCCCGAAAGTCCGCACCAGTTGAGGCTGGCCATGACGCAGCTGCCGCCCTCGGCCTCGACCAGATCGGCATGGCGGCGCATCGCGTCGGTCTCGCCGGTGATGTTGAAGGCCATCATCACCAGCCGCCCGGTGCGGTCGCGCCATTTGCGGATCACCGCCATGACGGCCGGCACGCGCTCGGCCAGGGGCGCGCTCGCGGGATCGGCGCAGATCTCGTCATCCTTGATGAAATCCACCCCTGCGGCGCAGAGCTGGTCGACCAGGGCGGCGATCTCGGCCGGGCCGAGCCCGACATTGGGCTTGATGATCGTGCCGAAGAGCGGTCCCGCGGCCACGCCTGCCGAGGCGCGGGTGCCGGCGATGCCCTGCAGCGGCAGGGGAAATCCCGCGCGGACGGCGGCAGGCAGGCCGACCGACAGCAGCCGCAGCCCGGTGACCTCGCCGAGGTCGTAGAGATTTCCCGCTACCGTGGCGGCCAGGGTCGGCAGGTTGGGCCCGACATTGGCGGCCGGGTAGGCGATGCGCACCTTCGCCCGTCGGAACGGCGCGGCGGCGCCCTTGCGCGCGGCATAGGCGGAGTGGAGCGAGGCGGCGGGGGCGGGCTCCAGCTCCTCGAGCGAGACCACCTCGGCGGCGGTGCGGGCGCGCAGCGCGTCGGTCTCGCCCGCGACCCGCACGAAGGTGCCCGAGGATTGCTCGCCCGCCATCATGGCGGCGACCTCGGCGGGCGGGAAGGGGGTCTCCAGCAGGTAGTCGGCGGTGATCCGGTCCATCTTGGCCTCAGAGCGCGGAAAGGTCGGGGAAGGGCCGGACCGGGTCGCTGCCGTCCCATCCCTCGGAGGCATCGCGGATCAGGTCGAACATCGTGCCCTTGGGGCCGAGCACCTCCGACAGCTCGATGCAGGTGCCGGGATGGTGCTCCTCGGCGAAATAGGCGAAGCGGCCGTTGCGCCCGACGCAGCCGGACATCCTGACGGTGAAGCCCTGCGCCTCCATCCGCGCCAGGTCGGCATCGTAGTCGCGGGTCCAGAAGGCGACATGCTGCAGCCCGCGCAGCCCCTTCTGCATGAAGTCGCGGTAGCAGGAGGGCACGTCGTTGCGGGTCTGGATCAGCTCGACCTGCATGCCGCCGGAATTGGCCAGCGCCACCGAGTTGTGCGGGCGGTAGCTTTCGCCCTCGAAGACATAGTCCTCGATCGGGACCTGCGGGTTGTAGAACCACGGCCCGACGCCCATCGCGTCCGACCAGTGCGCCATGGCGGCCTCGATGTCGTCGACCACGTAGCCGAGCTGGCGGATGGGGCCCAGGAGAGTGCTCATCGGATACCTCAGTTCATCAGGAGTTCGGGAAGCCAGGTCGAGAGCGCCGGCACGGCGGAAACCACCAGCAGCGACAGCAAGAGCGGCAGGAAGAAGGGCATCACCCCGGCGATCACCCGCGCCACCGGCATGCCGGTGATCACGGTGATCATGTAGAGGCTCATGCCCACGGGCGGCGTCAGCAGCCCGATCATCAGGTTCAGCACGAAGACGATGCCCAGCTGCAGCGGATCGACTCCGGCGGCGGCCAGCGCCGGCGCGACGATCGGGGCGATGATCAGGATGGCGGCGATGCTTTCCAGCACCATCCCCACCGCCAGAAGGAAGACATTGACGATCAGCAGCAGCACCAGCGGGTTCTCCGACAGGCCGAGCAGGAAGGCGGAGGCCTTCATCGGCACCTGGTCGAGGGTCAGCACCCAGGCGAAGAGCGCCGCGGCGGCAACCACGAAGAGGATGTTCGCCGTGGCCTCTACCGTCTCGCGCAGCGCGCCGAGCACTGCCCGGACCGTCAGGCTGCGGTAGACGGCGAAGCCGATGAACAGCGCATAGGCCACGGTGACGCCGGCCACCTCGGTCGGGCCGAACCAGCCGCTCATCAGCCCGCCGATCAGCAGCGCAGGGGCGAGCAGCGCGGGCAGGGAGACGGCCGCCTTGCGGGCCACCTCGCGGCGGGCCGGGCGCAGGGTGTCGCGGGGCAGGCCCTTCATCCGGGCGACCAGCGCTACCTGCGCCATCAGCAGCAGCGTCAGCAGCAGCGCCGGGACGATCCCCGCCAGCAGCAGCTTGACCGCCGAGACGTTGGCGACCGAGGCATAGATGATCAGCGGGATCGACGGCGGGAAGATCGGGCCGATCGTGGCGGCCGCGACGGTCAGCCCGGCGGCGAAATCCTCGCGGTAGCCCTGGGCCTTCATCTGGTTGATCTGGATCGCGCCGAGCGCGCCGATATCGGCCAGCGCCGCGCCGGAGACGCCCGAGAAGATCAGCGAGACGAAGACGCTGACCTGGGCGACGGCGCCGCGGATGCGGCCGAAGACCATGCGCACGAGGTCGAAGAGATGGGTGGTGACGCCGGTGGCGTTCAGCAGGCTGGCGGCCAGGATGAAGAGCGGCACCGCCAGGAGCGGCGTGCTGTCCAGCGCATTGACGCTGCGCTGCGCCAGAACCGAGACCGGCAGGCCCTGGGTGACGATCACCACGCCGGCCGACAGGCCCAGGCAGACGGCGACCGGCGCGCCGATGGCGAGGAGCCCGGCGAAGAGGGCGATCAGCAGCAGGCTCATGGCGCGGCTCCCGTGGCGGCGGCGGGCGTTCCGGCGTTCCGCTCGGCGGCGGCAGGGCAGGCGCTGCGGCCCGCCAGCGCGGCCGCGGTGCGGAAGGCGGCCGCCGCGGCAAGCAGCAGGCAGCCTGCAAGCGCGAGGCTGTAGTAGATCCAGTTGGGCAGGCCGATCGCCGGGGTCAGGAACTTGCCCGCCCGCGGCAGGAAGGCGGCGAAGCTCCACAGCATCAGCCCCGCGAAGGCCAGCGTGGCGAGATCGGAGACCAGCCCTGCCGCGCGGCGCAGCGGCAGGGGCATCAGGTCGGGCCCAAGCGTCACCGCCACCAGCACCTGGCGCAGCGCCAGCAGCGGCACTGCCAGGAAGACCAGGCCGATGCCGCAGAACCGCGCCGCCTCGTCTGCCCAGGGCAGGCCCGCATCGGCGAAGTTGCGCGCCGCCACCTGCAGGATGACCAGCCCGGCCATCGCCGCCAGCAGCGCCATCCCGGCGCCGGCGCCGAGCGAGAGCAGCCGCGCGAGCGCCGCGCGGCCGGGCAGGGCGCGGACCATCAGCCGACCGCCGCGATCTTGGCGTAGAGGTCGCCGTAATCGTCGCCGAAGCGGTCCGAGACGAGCTTGCCCACCGAGGCGCGGAAGGCGCCGATGTCGAGCCCGTCCTCCTCGCCGATCACGGTCATGCCGAGGTCGCGCAGCTGCTGGGTCTCGGCGGCCTCGTTGTCGAGGATCGCGTTGGTGGCCTTCTCGCGGGTGGCTGCGGCAGCCTCGCGCACGGCGTCCTGCCCGGCCGGGCCGAGCGCCTGCCAGGCATCCTCGTTCATCACCACGACCTCGGCATTCGACATGTGTCCGGTCAGCATCAGGTGCGACTGCACCTCGTAGAGCTTGACGTTCAGCACGACGTTGACCGGGTTCTCCTGGCCCTGCACGACGCCGGTGGCCAGCGCGGTCGGGACCTCGGACCAGTCGACCGGCACGGCGACGGCGCCCATGCCCTCGACCGCGGCGGTGTAGATCGGGAAGGGCACGGCGCGGATCTTGGTGCCGGCGAGATCGGCGGGCGACAGCACCGGCTTCGAGCAGGTCAGGTTCCGGCGGCCGAAGTAGTGCGCGTAGATCACCCGGACATTGGCGGCGGCGATCAGCCCCTGGTTCAGCTCCTGCATCACCGGGCTCTCCACATCGGTCACTGCCATCAGATGGCCGACATCGCGGTACAGATAGGGCGTGTCGAGCGCAGCGAAGGGCGGGTAGAGCGAGCCGAGCGCACCGGCGGTATTGTGCGAGAAGGCGATGGTGCCGAGCGAGACCGCCTCGGCCAGTTCCTGCAGCTTGCCGAGCTGGCTGTTGGGGAAGACCTGCACCGCGATTTCGCCGCCCGAGCTGGTTCCCAGCGCCTCGGCGAACCAGTCGGCCTGGGCGCCGGCGACCGAGGCGGTCTCGTTGTTGTGGCCGTAGCGCAGCGTCGAGGCGGCGGCGGCGCGGCGCGCAACCAGCGGGGCCGCCAGCGCGCCCGCGCCGGCCGCCAGCAGCGTGCGGCGGGTCATGTGATGGAGCTTCGGCATCTGATCTCCTCCCTGAGAATTGATGCGTTCCGATGTGTCGCGCGCGATGTCCTGCGCGCCGTCTTTCTTCGCATGTTGTTGTTGACGGAAGCTATCGTTCCGGAGCAGCATCCGTCAAAGAAAACGGCATGACGGGTTTTGATGGGTTTGATGGAAAAGGATGGGGATGTGCCGGACGGTGCCCGCCCGCAGCAGGCCGATGTCGCGGCCCGGGCCGGGGTGTCGCTGGCGACGGTCGACCGGGTGCTGAACCGCCGCAAGGGCGTCAAGGAGCGGACGCGCCGCCGCGTGCTGGAGGCGGCGCGAGAGCTCGGCTTCCTCGCGGCGGGCGAGGAAGCCGAGCTGGAGGGCGCGCGGCCGCCCAACATCGTGGTCCTGCTGCCTGCGGGCACCAACCCCTACCTGCGCCTGCTGGGCGGGCGGCTGCGCGCCCTGGCGGAGCGGCGCGGCAGCAACGACCCGGTGCTGCGCTGCTTCTTCATCGAGAGCTTCGACGCGCGGGCGCTGGCGGCGGCGCTGCGGCGCAATGCGGGCTGGGCGGACGGGATCGCCTTCTTCGCGATCGAGCATCCGGTGGTGCGCGAGGCGGCCGCGGAGCTGGCGGCGGCGGGGACGCGGCTGGTGACCATCGTGTCGGATCTGGGCAGCCTGCCGGGGATCCCGCATGTCGGCATGGACAACCGCGCCGCCGGGCGCACGGCGGGGCTGCTGATCGGGCGGCTGGCGCAGCGGCGCGAGGGGGCGGTGGCGCTGGTGGCGGGCTCGCGCCACTACCGCGCGCATTCCGAGCGCGAGGCGGGCTTCCTCAGCATCCGCGAGGAGCTGTTCCCGCAGCTGCGGCTGGTGGGGCTGCGCGAGGGCCATGACGATGCCGGCGAGAACTACCGCCACACGCTGGCGCTGCTCGGCCAGGCGCCGGACCTGGCGGGGATCTACAATGTCGGCGGTTCTTCCGGCGGGATCACCCGGGCATTGAAGGAGCGCGGCCGCGAGGATGTCGTGCTGATCGGCCACGGGCTGACGGCCGACACGCGCCGCGCCGTTCTGGAGGGAACGATGGACGCGATCTTCGACCAGGACCCGGACATGCTGCTGTCGCGCGCCATCGACTGCATCGCCGCGCCCGGCGGAGCGCCGAAGCCGCTGAAGCTCGACATCTATTTCGCCGAGAACCTGCCCTGAGCCGCCGCGGCGGGGGGCTACATCACCGCGCCGATCTGCCAAGGCACGAATTCCACCGCGCCGAAGCCCTGCGCCTCGCTCTTGGTGCGCTCGCCCGAGGCGACGCGCAGCAGCGCGGCGAAGATTTCCTGCCCCTTCTCCTCGATGCCGGTGCCGTCGAGGATGTCGCCGCAATTGACGTCCATGTCGGGTTCCATCCGCTTCCACAGCAGGGTGTTCGAGGCGATCTTCAGGCAGGGCACCGGCTGGTAGCCCGAGACGCTGCCGCGGCCGGTGGTGAAGGCGATCAGGTTGGCGCCCGAGGCCGTCTGCCCGGTGACCGAGCAGGGGTCGTAGCCGGGGCTGTCCATGAAGGCGAAGCCGGGGCTGCCGATCGGCTCGGCATATTTGTAGACGCCCGAAAGCGGCGCGGTGCCGCCCTTGGCGACGGCGCCGAGCGACTTTTCCAGGATCGTGGTCAGCCCGCCGCGCTTGTTGCCGGGCGAGGGGTTGTTGTCCATCTCTCCGAAATTCCGCGCGGTGTAGTCCTCCCACCAGTCGATGAGATCGACCAGCTTGCGCCCGGTGGCCTCGTCGGCGGCGCGGCGGGTCAGCAGGTGCTCGGCGCCGTAGATTTCCGAGGTTTCCGACAGGATCGAGATGCCGCCCTGGCGCACCAGCAGGTCCGAGGCATGGCCGAGCGCCGGGTTGGCTGTGATGCCGGAATAGCCGTCCGAGCCGCCGCATTGCATGCCCAGCACCAGCGCCGAGGCTGGGGCGGGCGCGCGGCGGGCCTGGTCCGCCGCGGCGGCAAGCTCCCGCAGGATGGCGAGGCCGCGCTCCACCGTGGCACGGGTGCCGCCCTCGTGCTGGATCGTCATGAACCGGAAGCGGTCGCTGTCCTTCATCGCCTCGCGGTCGACGAGATCGGGGATCTGCATCACCTCGCAGCCGAGCCCGACCATCAGGATCGCGCCGAAATTCGGGTTGCGCCCGTAGCCCGCCAGCGTGCGGAACAGCGTGTCGTAGCCCTCGCCCTTGCCGGACATGCCGCAGCCCGAGCCGTGCACGACGGGCACGATGCCGTCGACATTCGGGAAGGCGTCGAGCAGCCCCGCGCGCGCCGCCGCCTCGGCGATGAAGCGGGCGACCGAACCCGCGCAGTTCACCGTCGTCAGGATGCCGATGTAGTTGCGCGTGCCGATCCGGCCGGAGGGGCGGCGGTAGCCGAAGAAGCCCGCCGCGGACTCGGCCGGGGGCAGCGCGCGGGCGGCGGAGCCGAAGCCGTAATCCTGCTTGTGCGCGCCCATGCCGAGGTTCTGGACATGCACATGGGCGCCCGGCGCGATCGGCTGCGTCGCGGCGCCGATGATCTGGCCGTACTTGCGCACGGCCTCGCCGGGGGCGATTGCCGTGCGGGCGATCTTGTGCCCCGCGGGAATGGGCTCTGCCGCGGACAGCCCTCCCGGCAGGGCCATTCCCGCGGGGACGGCGCGCAGCGCGACGAGCACGTTGTCCCCGGAGTGGAGATGCAGTGCATAGGGGCGTTCGGACAGGTCCTTCATGGCGTCACCAGCACCTTGACGATCTCCCCGCGGTCGGCGGCCAGCGCGGCGAAGCGGGAGGGCAGGTCGGCAAGCGGCAGGATTTCCGAGGCGATGGCCTCCGTCGGGATCTGCCCGCCGCGGATCGCCGCCATCACCCGGTCGAAATCGGCGCGCAGCGCGTTGCGGCTGCCGATGATGCGGGACTCGCGCTTGTGGAACTCGGCGTCGGAGAAGGCGATGTCGTCCTTCACCACGCTGACCAGCACGGTGGAGCCGCCATGCGCGACCAGCGGGAAGCCCGCCTCGATCGCCTTCGCGCTGCCGGTGGCATCGAAGACCGTGTCGAAGCCCTCGGCCAGCTCGCCTTTCAGGATGTCCGTGCCCGCGCGGTGGAGCCGGCCGAAGCCGAAGAGCCGCTCCGCCGTGGCAAGGCGCTGCTCCGAAAGGTCCATCAGGTGCACCTCCGCCCCGGCGATGCGGGCGAAGAGCGCCGTGCCGAGTCCGATCGGGCCGGCGCCGGTGACCAGCACCCGGTCGCCCTCGCCGATGCCCGACCGCGCCACGGCATGGGCGCCGATGGCGAGGAACTCGACCATCGCCGCCTGTACCGCAGTCAGGCCTCCGGCCGGGTAGAGATTGCCCTCGGGCACCGCGATGCGGGCGCACATGCCGCCGTCGCGGTGCACGCCCAGCACTTCGATCGCCGCGCAGCAATTCGGCTTGCCCTTCCGGCAGGCCCGGCAGCTGCCGCAGGAGAGATAGGGGTTCACCACGACCAGCGTCCCGGCATCCGGCCCGTCGGCCAGATGGCCCGACAGCTCGTGGCCGATCACCCGCGGATAGTCGAGGAACGGGTGCTTGCCCTCGAAGATGTGGTAGTCCGTGCCGCATATGCCGATCGCGGCGATGTCGACCAGACGCCATCCGGGCGGCGCGGTCTCGGGAAGCGGGCGGGCGGCCAGCTCGAACCGGCCCGGCGCCGCGCAGAGGCCGCAGTCCATCAGGCCGCTTGCAAGATCCTTCATTGCGCCGCCTCCGCCAGGTTGCGCGCCGACCAGTCGGCGGGCAGCTCGCCCTTGACGATCAGGCTCAGCACGTCGTCCTTCGAGACCTCGTGGATGGCATGCGCGCCGACAAGCCGGCCCTTGTTCATCACCACCACGCGGTCGCAGAGCTCGAACACGTCATGCATGTCGTGGCTGACGAGGAAGATGCCGATGCCCTCGTCGCGCAGCTGCCGGATCAGGTCGGCGACCATCGCGGTCTCGGAGGGGCCGAGCGCGGCGGTGGGTTCGTCCATGATCAGGATCTTGGTGTCGAAATAGATTGCGCGGGCGATGGCGATGACCTGCCGCTGGCCGCCCGACAGGGACGAGACCGGGTCGCGCAGGTTCTTGAAGTTCGGGTTGAGCCGGGCCAGCACGGTCCTGGCCTCCGCCAGCATCCGCGCGTCGTCGAGATTGCCGAACCGGGTCTTCAGCTCGCGCCCGAGGAAGAGGTTCGCAGCGGCGTCCAGGTGGTCGGCCAGCGCCAGCGTCTGGTAGATCGTCTCGATCCCGGCATCCCGGGCGTCATTGGGGCTGTCGAAGACGGTGGACGTGCCGTTCACCCGGATCTCGCCCGCCGAGGGCATCATCGCGCCGGAGAGGATGCGCATCAGGCAGGACTTGCCCGCGCCGTTGTGGCCGAGCACGCCGACCACTTCGCCCGGCCAGAGGTCGAGCGACACGCGGTCCACCGCGCGCACGCCGCCGAAATGCTTCTCGATGTCGATCAGTTCCACGAGGGGAGGGCGGGCCATGGTCTGCCTTTCTGCCGCAAGGGGACAAGGGCAGGGGACGCGGTGCCCCCTGCCTGCTCCGGGGGAGAGCTCAGTAGAGGACGTTCTGCGCGGTGTCGGTGTCGATGTTCGACTTGTCGACCAGCACCACGCCGGTATTGACGAAGGACTCGACCGGATCGTCGTTGAGGATGCTGATCACGGTCTCGATCCCCTTCTCGCCCATCGCGAAGGAGCCCTGCACCGCGGTCGCATCGAGCACGCCGTCGCGGACGAATTGCTGCAGGTCCTCGTTGCCGTCGAAGCCGAGCGCGACGAGCTGGCCGGCCTTCCCGGCCTGGACGATGGCGCGGCCCATGCCGACCGCGGTCGGCTCGTTGGCGCCGAAGATGCCGACCAGATCAGGGTTCGCGGCCAGCAGGTCGGTGGTCTGGTTCAGCGCGTTGGCCATCTGGCTCTGCGAATAGAGCGGGCCGACGATCTCGAGGCTGGAATTGGCCTTGATGTAGTCGGAGAAGCAGCCGACTCGGCCGATCTCGGACCCGACGCCCGCGACATAGGACATGATGGCGATCTTGCCCTCGGTCCCGGCCTTCTCGATCATCCGCTGCGCGACCTGCTCGCCGGCGGCGCAGTTGTCGGTCGACAGGAAGGACTGGTAGGTGCCCTCGGCGCTGTCGGCCAGCTTGCTGTCGATGATCACGACCGGGATCGCGGCCTCGTAGGCGCGCTTGACGGCCGGGGCCAGGGCCTCGGGATCCGACGGCGCCAGCACGATGCCCGAGACGCCGCGGTTGATCGCGTTCTCCACCAGGTTCACCTGGTCGGCGACCGCGCTTTCGGTGGCGGGGCCGTCGAAGGTGAACGTGTGCTCGGACTGGGCCGCGATGGCCGCTTCGGCGCCGCGGTTGACGTTCTGCCAGAAGTTCGAGCTGGTGGTCTTGACGATCACCGCGATCTCGCCCGCCTGGGCCAGTCCCGCCGAGAGGGCCAGCGATGATGCAAGAAGTCCAAGCTTGACCGGATGCATGTGTTTCTCCTCCTTGGAAACGGTTCCCTGTTCCGCCGCGCCCGGGCTTCTGCGTCCCGGCGCGGTTCTTCCGCAGCCTCAGGGCCGGTTGCGGATATGGTCGATCCAGACCGCGGCGATCACGACGGCGCCGATGACGATCTGCTGGATGAAGGCCGAGACGCCGGCCATGTTCAGGCCGTTGCGCAGGATGCCGATGATGAAGGCGCCGATCATCGTGCCGGGAACGGTGCCGACCCCGCCCGAGAGCGACGCGCCGCCGATCACCGCCGCCGCGATGGCGTCGAGCTCGTACATCACGCCCTCGCTGGGCTGCGCGGTGACGAGCCGCGACATCAGCACGATGCCTGCAAGCCCGGCGAGCGCGCCCGACATGGCATAGGCATAGAGCTTGGCCCGGTCGACCCGCACGCCGGACAGCCGGGCGGCCTCCTCGTTGGAGCCGGTGGCATAGATGTGGCGGCCGATCTGGCGGCGGCGCAGGATGTAGGCGGCCGCGATGGCGACGACCAGCAGGACGATCGCCGGGTAGGGGATGCCGGGGAAGACCACCTTGGGAAAGCCGTTCGGGCGCATCTCGACGATGCGGAAGAGCGCGCCGTTGCCGAGCCGTCCGAAGGCCTCGCCCAGCTGCGAGATCGGCGCCGCGCCGGTCAGCTGAAGCGCCAGCCCGCGCGCCATCAGCATCATGCCGAGCGTGGCGACGAAGGGCGGGATGCGCATCTTCGTGACGATCAGCCCGTTGACCGCGCCGCAGGCCGCGCCGACGAGCACCCCGAAGGCCATGCCGGGCGCAACCGGGACGCCCGCCTTGATCGCCATGCCTGAGGCCACCCCGGACAGCGCCAGGACCGAGCCCACCGACAGGTCGATGCCGCCGGTGATGATCACCATGGTCATGCCGATGCCCAGAAGCCCGATCACCGAGGTCTGCAAGAGGATCGTCAGCCCGTTGTTCACCGAGAAGAAGGCCGGGCTGGCCAGCGCGAAGCCGATGACCAGCAGGAACAGCGTCGCGAGTGCGGACAGGCGGTGGAGCTTCGCCGCATCGGGCAGCACGCGGGCGACGGCCGCGGGGCCGCGCGCGCCGGTCATTGCGGCGGGTCTGAATGCCAAGGTCATGCGCCTCCCTTTCGCATGCTGTTTTTTATTATTTGAAACATAAAAAGGCTCTTTGATTCCCGTCAATGGTTTTTTATGATTTCGTACAAATACCGTTCCGCGGGGCTCCGCGGGACAGCAGAAGGAGACGACCATGGCACGCAGCGACACGCGGTTCCGCGAGGCCTACAACCAAATCCTCGATTATTGCGGGACGCTGCCGCCCTCTGCCGCCATGCCGTCCGAAACCCGCCTGGCGGAGCTTGCCGGGGTCAGCCGCACGATCATCCGCCGCTGCCTGGCGCGGATGGAGGAAGAGGAGCTGCTGGCCTGGTCGGGCCGGGAGAAGCTGCTGCTGCGCGCGCCGCGGGCCTCGGACCGGATCGACGTGCAGAAGCAGGCGGGCGGCACGGGCGACCTGGAGCAGCGCTTCCTGGACTGGGTGCTGCGCTTCGACGTGCCGGCGGGAACGCCGCTTTCGGTGGCGGAACTGTCGCGCAATTTCGGCGTCCCGCAGCACGAGCTGAAGGAGTTCCTCGCCGGGCTCAGCCGTTTCGGCCTGGTGTCGCGGCGGCCGCAGGGGGGGTGGATGCTGCTGGGCTTCACCCGCGACTTCGCCATCGAGCTGTCGGATTTCCGCTGCGTGCTGGAGCTGAACGCCGTGGCGCGGGTGGCCGAGGCGCCTGTGGATCACCCGGTCTGGGCGGCGCTGGCCGCGCTGCGCGAGGCCCATCTGCGGCTGCAGCGCGAGATCGAGACCGATTTCCACGAGTTCTCGAAGCTCGACGAACGCTTCCACCAGGCGATCAGCTCGGTGGTGAAGAACCGCTTCACCGCGGAGTTCCAGAAGGTCATCTCGCTGATCTTCCACTACCACTACATGTGGGACAAGACCGAGGAGAAGGCCCGCAACGCCGCCGCCATCGGCGAGCACCTGGCGATCATCGACGCGCTGGAGGCGCGCGATGCCGAGGCAGCGCAGGAGGCCGCGAAACGCCACCTGCGCACCTCGAAGACGACGCTGCTGTCCTCGCTGCGCCATCACGAGCTGGCCTGACGCTCAGGCCAGCAGCGCCTCCGCATCCGCCGGAAAGGCCGCCGCCAGCGCGTCGAGATTGCGCTGCAGGCTCGACGGTTTCGCCGTTCCGAGCAGCACGGAGGCTGCCGCCGGATGGCGCAGCGCGAAATGCAGCGCGGCGGTGGCCAGCGGCAGCCCCTCCGCTTCGGCCCGCGCCTGCAGCGCCGCCACGCGGTCCAGCACCTCCTGCGGCGCAGGCCCGTAGTCGTAGGTGGCCCCCGGCACCGGGCCTGTGGCGAGGATGCCCGAATTGAACACGCCGCCCAGCACCAGGCTGGTGCCGGCCTCGCGGCAGGCCGGGACTAGTCCGGCCTCCGCGGAGCGGTCGAGCAGGGTCAGCCGCCCGGCCAGCAGGATGACGTCGAGCGGCCCGGCTTCGCGCATCACCGCGAGGCAGATCTCGTTCTCGTTCACGCCCAGCCCGAAGGCATGGATCCGCCCCTGCTCCTTCAGCCGCCGCAGCCGCGCATAGCCCGAGCCGAGGAAGGCCTCCATATGCGCGGCATTGGCCGGGCCATGGGTGTACTCGCCGATGTCGTGGACATAGAGGATGTCGATGCCGCTCCGCCCGAGCCGTTCGCAGCTCTGCTCCAGGCTCTCCTCGATCCCGTCGCCGGAATAGTCGTAGCGCATGTCGTTCTGCGCCGGACGGACATAGCCGTCGGCCTCGTCGATCGGCGCCCTTGCGGGCGACAGCAGCCGTCCGGCCTTGGTGGAGACCACGGTGCCGGGCCTGCCGGCGAGGAACCGGCCCAGCCGCAGTTCCGAGAGGCCGCGGCCGTAATGCGGCGCAGTGTCGAAATAGCGGATGCCGGCCCCCCAGGCGGCGTCGAGCACGGCGGCGGCCTCCGCCTCCGTGGTCTCGCGGTAGAGATTTCCGATGCTGGCGCAGCCGAAGGCGATCTCGGTCACCTCCAGCCCGGTCCGTCCGATGCGGCGGGTCTTCATGTCGGCCTCCCTGCGCCCTCCCGGCGGAATTGCCGGTTGACGGCGTCTCTGCGGTGTACGTTATTATTTAGTACAAATCGCTGGCAAGAGGGGATTCCGCGGTGATCGACGCACATCAGCATTTCTGGCGGATCGGCCGCGGGGATTATTCCTGGATGGATGACAGCGTCGCCGCGATCCGGCGGGACTTCCTGCCCGAGGACCTGGCGCCGCTGGCCCGCGCCGCTGGCGTGACCGGGACCGTGGCGGTGCAGGCGGCGCCGACGCTGGCGGAGACGGAATTCCTGCTGTCGCTGGCCGATGGCTGCCCGTCGATCCGCGCCGTGGTCGGCTGGATCGATCTCGGGGGCGACGTGCCGGCGCAGCTGGCCCGGCTGGCGCATCCGCGGCTCAGGGGCATCCGGCCGATGCTGCAGGACATTGCCGAGACGGAGTGGATCCTGCGCCCGGAGGTTCTGGCCGGTCTGGCCCATGCCGTGGCGGCGGGGCTGCGGATGGATGCGCTGGTCACGCCGCGCCATCTCGGCGCGATCGGCGAGCTGGCGCAGCGCCTGCCGGAGCTGCCGCTGGTGATCGACCACTGCGCCAAGCCGGTCTTCGACGGCAGCGACCCGGGTGCGGACTGGCGCGCGGGCATGGCGGCGCTGGCCGCGCATCCCCAGGTCTTCTGCAAGCTCTCGGGTCTGGCGACGGAATGGGGGCCTGGCTGGTCGGCCGGGAGCTTCCGCGAGGTCTTCTCCCATGTGCTCGGCTGTTTCGGCGCCGAGCGGGTGATGTGGGGCAGCGACTGGCCGGTGCTGGAACTGGCCGGCGGCTACGCGGATTGGCATGCCGCAGCGGCAGATCTGGCATCCGGGCTCGGCCCGGACGAGCGCGCTGCGCTGTTCGGCGGCACGGCGGCACGGTTCTACGGCATCGGGGAGGACTGAGATGCAGAGGATGGGGATGGTGATCGGCCTCGCGCCGGAGCATGTGGAGGAATACCGGCGGCTCCATGCCGAGGCCTGGCCGGGCGTGCTGGAGCGGCTGCGTGCCTCGCACATCGCGAATTACACGATCTTCCTGCGCGAGCCCGAGATGCTGCTGTTCGGCTACTGGGAATACCGCGGCTCGGATTTCGGGGCGGACAATGCCGCGATTGCCGCCGACCCTGTGACCCGCGACTGGTGGAAGCTCTGCGGTCCGATGCAGCGCCCGCTGGAAAGCCGTGCCGAGGGCGAATGGTGGGCCGCGATGGAAGAGGTGTTCCATCTCGACTAGCAGGGCCGCCCGGGCCGGTCCGGCGGCCGCAGGGACGCCTCGGCGCAAGCTGGGCACCGCTCTGCCGCGCGGCACCTGGGGCGCAGGGCGGAACGGCGGGTTGCGGCGCCATGCCGGGGCCGCCCTCCTGCGCCCTGCTTTCCTGGGCAAGGCCGTGCCCGCCGCCGTCTCGGCGCGAAGAACTCTGGGCATTGCCGGGAGGCCTCATGCTGTGCTGCGGCGGCGTGACCTGCGGGCGGCGCCGGGTGCAGGCCGGCCTTGGCTCCGGGCAGGATGCCTGTGCCGGCGGAGCCCATTGACGGGTCCGCGGGGCACAGGCCGGCCGCGAAGCCATCGCGGGCCGGCAAGATCCGCGCGCCGGGCAGGGGCGCCCGGCGCGCCGTTCAGTCGGCCATCAGCCGCGACAGCGCCGCGATCTCGGAGGGGCGCAGTTCGTGCCCGCCGTCATGGATCTCGGTCTCGACATGCGCGCCCTGGCCCTGCGCCCATCCGATCAGCGCTTCGGTGAGTGGCCAGGGGCCGATCGGGTCGCGCCGCCCGGCAGTGATCAGGACCCGGCGGCCGTCCAGCGCCGCGGGCGCCGGGCTCCAGGGGATCAGCGGGTGCAGCAGTCCGACCCGCTCGAACAGCCCGGGATGGGCCATCATCACCGAGGCGAGGATGTTGGCGCCGTTGGAATAGCCGAAGCCATAGGCGGGTGCGCCGGGATGCTCCGCCTTGCGGGCGGCGATGAAGGCCGCCATCCGCCCGGTGCGCAGCGCGAGGTCCTCCATGTCGTAGACGCCCTCGCCGGTGCGGCGGAAGAACCGCGCGGCGCCGTGTTCGGAGACGTCGCCGCGCGGCGAGACCACGCCCGCTCCGGGAACCAGCTGCTGCGCGAGCCCGAAGAGCTGGGACTCGTCGCCGCCGGTGCCGTGGAAGGCGAAGATCAGCGGCGCCCCCTCCGCGGGGGCGCTGGTTCTTGCGTGATAGCCTGTTGCGGTCATGGCAGCTCTCCTCAGGCGGCGATCTCGGGCAGCAGCGCCTCGATCTTCCCGCGCAGGGGCTCGTAGCGGGTGGGCAGCTTCAGCGCCTCGCCGAGATGCGCGGTGTCCTCGTCGCGGTCGAAGCCGGGCTCGTTGGTGGCGATCTCGAACAGCACGCCGCCGGGGGTGCGGAAGTAGATCGCCCAGAAATAGTCGCGGTCGATCACCGGGGTCACCTGGTAGCCGGTATCCATCAGCGCCTTGCGCACCTCGAGCTGGGCCGCGCGGTTCTCCACCGCGAAGGCGATGTGGTGCACCGAGCCCGCGCCCTGCGCGGCGGCGCCTGCCCCGGGCAGTTCCTCGATGTCGATCGTGTCGGCCGCGTTGCCGCCCTCGATCCGGTAGCGGGTGACCGCACCGTCGCTGTCGTCCCGGCTGTAGCCCATGAAGCCCAGCAGCTCGGCCGTGGCTCCGGCATCGCGCAGCCGCATGCGGGCGCCGCGGAAGCCGAGGACTCCGGCATCTTCCGGCACGCCGGCCCCGGTCCAGGGCGTGCGTCCGCGCGCCGCGGATTCGACGAGCGCGAAGCTGTCGCCGTCGGGACCCGCGAAGTCAAGCCGTGCCTCGCCGAAGCTGCGGCCTTCGGCCAGCCCGGAGACGCCCTGCGCGGCGAGCCGCTCCTTCCACCAGGGCAGCGCGCCCTCGGGCACGGCGAATTCGGTCACGCCGACCTCGCCGGTGCCGCGGCGGCCGCGGGGCATCCGGCCGAAGGGGAAATAGGTCATCACCGAGCCCGGGGTGCCGGTCTCGTCGCCGTAATAGAGGTGGTAGACCTCGGGCGCGTCGAAGTTGACGGTTTTCTTCACGCGGCGCAGGCCGAGCGTTCCGGTGAAGAAGGCGTTGTTCTGCCCGGCATCCGCCGCCATCGAGGTGACGTGGTGCAGGCCCTTGATTTGGTTGATCATCTTGTTCTCCATCGCCATGGTGGCTGTCTTGGACCCAAGATAGTGGCAACAAGACTTGCAAAAAATAGAAAGATTATGGCATTTACTGTTAATATAGATCGACATAATGAGGCGCCATGCAGAGCCTGAAGCCCGTCCGCGTCTTTCTCGAGGTGGTGGAGCGGGGCAGCTTCGCCGGGGCGGCGCGGAGCCTGCGGATGACGCCCGCCTCGATCACCCGCATCGTCGCCCAGCTGGAAGAGGATCTGGGCCAGCAGCTGCTCCTGCGCACCACGCGGCAGGTCTCGCTGACCGGGGCGGGGGCGGTGGTGGCGGCGCGATACCGTCCGGTGGTGGAGGATTTCGACCGCATCACCGAGGAGATCAGCCGCGCGGCCCGTCCCGACCAGGGGCGGCTTTCGGTCAACGCGCCGCTGTCGCTGGGCATGCGGCTGCTGCCGGGGCTGCTGCACCGGTTCCGCCTGGCCTATCCGCGCATCCAGCTCGAGCTGCAGCTGACCGATGCGCTGGTGGACATCGTGGCGGGCAGCTGCGACCTGGCGATCCGGATTTCCGGACCGCCCGCAGACAAGTCGACGATCTGGCGGCGGATCTGCCTGGTGCCGCGCGCGGTGGTGGCCGCCCCGGCGCTGTTCGAGCGGATCCCGGCGCCGCAGGGGCCGGACGGGCTCGACCCGGCGCATTGCCTGTCCTACGGCACCGGCGCCGCGCCGGAGACCTGGGCGCTGAGCCGCGCGGGCGCCAGCCGCAGCGTGCGGGCGGGCACGGAGGTGGTCACGAACAACGGCGAGCTGCTGCTGGCGCTGGCGGCGGCGGGCGACGGGATGGTCTGCCTGCCGCGCTTCCTGGTGCAGGAGGCGCTGTCGCGCGGCGAGGTCGTGGAGGTGCTGCCGGACTGGGAGGTCGCGCCGCTGCACCTGATGCTCTACTACCCGCCCTACGAGGCGCTGCCGCCCTTGGTCGCGACCTTCACCGAGTTCTTCGAGGCCTTCATCCGCGATGCGGGGGCGTTCGATTTCGGCAGCTAGCAGGCGATCTCCCGCAAAGGCAAACGGCCCCCCGGATGCCCGGAGGGCCGCCCGGCGGACCGTGGTCCGCCTCGGTCGGCCGCGGCTCAGCCTTCCGGCAGGGCGTAGGCGATCAGGTAGTCGCCGCGGTCAGGCGACTGGCGTGCGCCGCCCGCGGAGATGACGACATACTGCCGCCCGTCTTCCGGCGAGACATAGGAGATCGGCGTCCCCTGGCTGCCCACGGGCAGGCGGGCCTTCCAGACCTCCTTGCCGGTGGCGCGGTCGAAGGCGCGCAGGTAGTTGTCCTGGGTCGCGGCGAAGAACACCAGGCCGCCGCCGGTCGACAGCGAGCCGCCGATGGTCGGCATGCCGACGGGCATCGGCAGGTGCATCTTCTGGCCGAACAGCACGGTATCCTGCACGGTGCCCAGCGGCGCCTCCCAGGCGACCGACTGGGTCTTCATGTCGATCGCGGTCAGCGTGCCGAAGGGCGGCTCCTGGCAGGGCACGCCGAGCGGCGACAGGAAGCGGTCCTTGACCACCGAATAGGGCGTGCCCTTCAGCGGCACGGCACCCATGCCGGCATTCACCGCCTCGGAGCCGTTCGAGGCGGCGGCGCTGCGGTCCTGCGGCACCATGTGGACATAGAGGCCCAGCCGCATGTCGTTGACGAAGAGCGTGTCCGTGCCCGGATCGTAGCTGAGCCCGCCCCAGTTCATGCCGCCGAGCGAGCCGGGGAAGCTGAGCGAGTAATCCGTGTCGGGCGCGGTGAAGAGCCCTTCGTAGCGGTAGCCCTTGAAGATGATGCGGCACATAAGCTGGTCGAAGGGGGTCATGCCCCACATGTCGGCTTCGGTCAGGGTCTGCGCGCCGATCTGCGGCATGCCCACCGATTTCGGCTGCTTCAGCGCATAGCGCTCGTCCGGGATCGTGGCGGGCCTGACATCGACATCCGTCACCTCGGTCAGCGGCCGGCCGGTGGCGCGGTCGAGCACGAAGATCTGCCCCGCCTTGGTGCCGAAGACCAGCGCGGGCGTGCCCTCGAAGTCGATCAGCGTCGGCTGCATCGGCACGTCGAAGTCCCACAGGTCGTGATGCACGGTCTGGTAAACCCATTTCTCGTTGCCGGTGGTGGCGTCCAGGGCCAGCATCGAGGCGCCGTATTTCTCGTCCTCCGGCGTGCGCTCCACGCCCCAGAGGTCGATGGCGGCGTTGCCGACCGGCATGAACACGGTGTTCGACGCCGCATCATAGGTCATCGGCGCCCAGACATTCGGGGTCGAGCGGGTGAAGGCGCTGCCCGGCGCGGGGGCGCTGCGGTCCTGCGGGTTGCCCGGGTCGAAGGCCCATTTCATCCCGCCGGTGACGACATCGAAGCCGCGCATCACGCCGCCCGGCATGTCGAGCGCGACGTTGTCGGCCACGCGGCCGCCGACGACCACGGTGGTGCCTGCCAGAAGCGGCGGCGAGGTCAGCGAATAGAGCGGCGCCTGCGCATCGCCCAGCCCCTGCTTGAGATCGACCTTGCCGCCGGTGCCGAAATCTTCGCACAGCTCGCCGGTTTCCGCGTCGAGCGCCACCAGCACGGCGTCGATCGTGTTCATGAAGATGCGCTGTCGGCAGGCCGCGTCCGCAGGAATGGAGACCGGGGCGACCGGCGTTGCGCCCGCGGCGGTCGGCGCGGGAAGGGGCTGGTCGGCGTCGAAATAGGCGAGGCCGCGGCAACGCACCCAGGTCCGCGTGTCGGTCGGGAAGTCATGGCGCCAGTTCTCTTCGCCGGTGGCCGCGTCGATCGAGATGACCGTGTTGTGCGGCGTGCAGGTGAAGATGTCGCCGCGCGCCATCAGGGGCGTGGCCTGGTCCTCGGCGCCGCCGCCATTGGGGCTTTCGGGGATGTCGCCGGTGCGGAAGGTCCAGGCGACCTCCAGATCCTTGACGGTCGCGGGGGTGATCTGCGCGGCGGCGGCGAAACGGGTGGCCGCGGGCGTCGCGCCGTAGCTTTGCCAGTCCTGCGGGGCGGCGGCTGGCGCGGCGGAGGCGATGCGGAAATTGTGCTGGCCATGCGGCTGGAACATGCCCCAGCCCATGCCGAGGATCGCCGCCGCCGCCACGGCGGCGAGGCCGAGGAACGTCTTGGCGCGCGGCTGGCGCCCGGCGCGGATCAGCGTCAGCGGATGCAGCGCGAGGACGGCCGCGAGGGCAACGAGCCAGGCGAAGATGCGGGCATGCAGAGCCCAGAAATCCAGTCCGGCCTCGAAGAAGGCCCAGGCGACGGTCGCGGCGAAGGCCGCGGCATACAGCGCGGTGCCCGAGGGCCTGCCGCGGGCGATCTGCACGCCGGACAGGGCGAGGGCGGCGCCCATGAGGAGGTAGTACCAGCTGCCGCCGCGCGCGATCAGCACGATGCCGCCGGCGGCGAGTCCGATCCCGGCGAGCGCCAGCAGCGCACCGAGCAGGATCATCAGCCATGTCAATGGCCGTGGAAGGGGGGAGGAGGGTCCGGTCATCTTCTGTCCCGTGACTTTGAAATGGAGGCAGTACGGCCGGATCTGCATCCGACTCTATTGTACGTTGCGGTACATTTCAGGGACGGGGAGGGCGCGCAAGGGCCCGAAGTGCCTGTCGGGCGTGCGCAGGCGCACAGGTGGCTGTTGCCGTTCCCGGCGCGGCGGGGCGGCGGATGCAGGGACCCGCAGGCCCCGGGCCTGCGGGCGGGCGGCGGTCAGCGCCGCCGGAAGAGCCCGCCGGCCAGCGCGCGGAGCAGGCTCCAGACGCTGAGGCCGCCGCTGTCGCGCACCGTGCCGCCGTCCAGAACGGCATTGCAGTTCTGCACGAACTCGCCCAGCAGGTGGTCGACGAGACCGCTGACCAGTTCGGGGCGGTTGAACTGGCCGAGCCGCCCCTCGATGCGGAAGCGCAGCGCGACATCGACGTCGGACGCCTCGGGCGAGGCGCCCTGCGCGACGGCGAAATCCAGCCCGCCGGTGACGTTCGACTGGCCGCCGCGGTCCTTGCCCGTGCCGCGGACGCTGCCGCTGCGCGCGGCGGCATCGGTCTCGAACCGGCCTTCGCCCTCGAACCGCGCGGTGATCGGCCCGAATCGGACCGCGACATGGCCGGCAAAGCGCGTCCCGTCGGTTTCGGCCAGCTCGGCGCCGGGCAGGCAGCGGACGACGGAGGGCAGGTCGGCGAAATGCGCCCAGACCGCGGACGGGGGATGGGCGACCGCCACGTGGCGGCGGACCACGGACCAGCCGTCCTCGACGGTGGTCTCGCCCGCAGGCGCGGCGGCAGCCTCGGCCATGGCGGGCGCGGCGGCGGGTTCGAAAGGGGCGAAGCCCGCGGCGGCGTGCAGGGCAGGCAGGGCGCGGCCCGAAGGCGCGATCCCGGCGGCATCGCGCTCGGAGATCACCTCGCGGATCGCCGCGACGATGCCGACATAGCCGGTGCAGCGGCAGAGATTGCCCGAGAGCTCGTTGCGGATGCGGGTCTCGTCATCGCTGTCGAGCCGGGCCACCAGATCGCGCGCGGTGGCCAGCATCCCGGGCGTGCAGAAGCCGCATTGCAGCGCGTGGTTGCGGGCGAAGGCGGCGCGCAGCTTCTCCATCAGCGCATCGCCCTGCCAGCCCTCCAGCGTTTCGACCTCGGCGCCGTCGCAATCGGCGGCGAAGGTCAGGCAGGACCGCACCGGCCGGCCGTCGACCATCACGGTGCAGGCGCCGCAGACGCCCTGTTCGCAGGCCAGATGGGTCGCGGTCAGGTCGAGCCGGTCGCGCAGGATCTCGGCCAGCTGGGTGCGCGGGGGCACTAGGACCTCGGCCGGGGCGCCGTTGACGGTCAGGCGGACCGGGATGGCGCGCGGCGGCGTGGGGGTGCCGGCATCGGCGGCAGGGCTCAGGGCGTTCATGCGGGAAGGACCTTTGCGATGGCGCGCGAAAGCGCGGTGGCGAGAAGTCGGAGCTTGACCGGATCGGTGCCGGGCAGGGCGGCGGCCAGCGCGTCGCGGAGGGCCGGACTGCCGGGATGGCGGGCGCTACGGGCCAGGTCCGCCCCGGCCTCCGCCAGCACCAACGGCCCGGCGCCGGTCGCGCCCGAGACCAGACGGACATGGCCGGATGCGGGATGCAGCGCGACGGCGCCGATCGCGTCGGCGAATTCGCCGACCTTGCGGCAGAGCTTGTCATAGCCCCAGAGCGCGTCCCGCATGGCTGCCGGAACCTCGACCGCGGCGATGATCTCGTCCGGGCCGAGCGCGGTGCGGTAGGCCCCCTGGACGAATCCCGGCATGGCGACCCGGCGGTCCGTGCCCGCGGCGGAACGAAGCACGATCTGCGCGCCGAGCGCGGTCAGAGCGGCGATCCAGTCGGCAGCGGGATCGGCATGGGCGAGCGAGCCGCCGATGGTGCCGCGGTTGCGGACGGCGCGGTAGGCGATGCCGCGGGCGACATGGCGCAGCATCGGCGGCAGGGCCACCGGGCTGTCGCCATCCTCGATCCGGGCATGGCTGACGGCGGCACCGAGCACGATCATCCCGTTTTCCTCGCGGATGTCCCGGAGCGACGCGACGGCGCCGAGCCCGACCAGCCTGGCCGGGCGGGCGAGGCGCAGGTTCAGCATCGGACCCAGCGACTGGCCGCCGGCGATGACCTTGGCCTCGGGCGAGAGCAGGCCCGCCACGGCGTCGGCAGTGTCGGGGCGCAGATGCTCGAAAGCGGCGGGTTTCATTCGGCGGCCTCCCTTGCGGCGCTGGCGTCGAGGATCGCGCCGAGGACGCGGTGCGGCGTGGCGGGGATGCGGGTCAGCTCCGCGCCGAGGGGGGCGAGCGCGTCGTTGATCGCGTTGACGATGGCGCCCGCGGGCGCGATGGCGGCGCCTTCGCCGACCCCCTTTATGCCGTGGCGTGAATGGGGCGAGGGCGTCTCGGAATGGCCGAGCCGGAAATGCGGCAGCTCGGCCGGGCCGGGCAGGATGTAGTCGGCCAGCGTCGAGGTCAGCGGCTGGGCCGCGCCGTCATAGAGCGTCTCCTCGAACAGCGCGGAACCGATGCCCTGGGCGGCGCCGCCATAGGACTGGCCCTCGAGGATCATCGGGTTCACCCGGCGGCCGCAATCCTCGAAGATGACGTAGTCGAGGATCTGCGTGCGGCCGCTTTCCGGATCGACTTCGACGATCGCGGCATGGGTGGCATAGGTGAAGAGCCCGGTGTCGATGTCGGGCTTGTAGCCTTCGGTCACCTCCAGCCCGGCGGTGTCGACATCCTCGGGCAGCCGGTCGGGATGCAGGTACCAGGCATCGGCGATCTCGGCGAAGCTGGCGGAGGCTTGGCCCTTCCAGACGGCGCCGTCGCGGATCTCGGTTTCCTCGGGCTCGCATTGCAGCAGGTGCGCGCCGTGGAGGCGCAGCCTGCGGGCCAGCTCCTCGGAGGCCTTCGACACCGCGCCCCCGGCCATCACCATGCCGCGCGAGGCATAGGCTCCGGTGGAATAGGGGGTCAGGCCGGTATCGCCCATCGTCACCTTGACCCGCGAGATGTCGAGCTTCAGCCAGTCGCAGGCGACCTGGGCGATGGTGGTCTCCAGCCCCTGGCCGAAGGAATGGTTGCCGGAGCGGATCTCCACCGCGCCGGAGGGGGCGAGCTTGACCATCGCCTGCTCGTAGCCCGGCACCATCGGCAGGCCCCAGGCGGCGAAGACCTTGGTGCCGTGGGCCGACTGCTCGGTGAAGCAGGCATAGCCCAGGCCGATCAGGCGGCCCTCGGCGGCGGCGGCTTCCTTGCGGGCGCGAAAGGTGTCCGCGCCGATCATCTCCCCCGCGGCGCGGGCGGCAGCGGGGTAGTCGCCGGAGTCGTAGTACTTGCCGGTGACATTGGTGTAGGGCATGGCGGCGCCCTGCACGAGGTTGAGGCAGCGCACCTCCAGCGGGTCCTTGCCGACGGCGCGGGCGATGGCGTCCAAGGTCAGCTCCATCGCGAAGCAGACGCCGGGCCGTGCCACGCCGCGATAGGGCGTGAAACCGGGCTTGTTGGTGGCCACCGAATAGGTGCGGCAGGCATAGGCGCCCAGATCGTAGGGGCCGGGCAGGTTGCCCCCGGCCTGCGCGGCTTCGAGGCAGGCGGTGAAGGGCCAGACCGAATAGGCGCCAACATCGACCCAGATGTCCGCATCGAGCCCCAGCAGGCGGCCTTCGCCATCGGCATAGGCGGTCAGCTTGTAGCGGTGCTGCCGGGTGTTTGCGCCTGCGGTCAGGTGCTCGCGCCGGTCCTCGGTCCAGCGGATCGCCCGTCCGGTCCTGCGCGCGACCCAGGACACCGAGAGCTCTTCGGGCTGCAGCACGCATTTGTAGCCGAAGCCGCCGCCGACATCGGGGGCGATCACCCGCACCTGCGCCTGGTCGAGCCCGAGGCAGTCCGACAGGCCGGTGCGGATAAGGTGCGGTACCTGCGTCGAGGTATGCACGACCAGCTGGTCCGCGCGGTGGTCCCAATGGGCGAGCACGCCCTTGCCCTCCATCGGGTTCATTGCCTGGCGCGCAGTTTCGTAGCTGCGCTCGATCACCACCGCGGCGCGGGCCTTCGCCCCGGAGAGGTCGCCGTCATGGCGGGTGGTCAGGAACAGGTTGTCGTCCCAGTCCTCGTGGACCCGCGGCGCGTCCGGGCCGAGCGCCGTGTCGATGCCCGCGATCGGCACCAGCGGCTCCAGGTCGACGGCGACGGCTTCGGCGAGGTCCTCGGCCTCGGCGCGGGTGGGAGCGATGCAGATGGCGATGCATTCGCCGACATGGCGGACCTTGCCGCTGGCCAGCGCCGGATAGTCGGACACCTTGTAGCTCGGCAGCGTCGACTCGCAGCGGATCGGCCGCAGATCCGCCATGTCCTCGGCGGTGAAGACCCGGTCCTCGAACCCTGCGGGCTTGGCGATCCCGCGCAGCCGCGCATGGGCGAGGGGGCTGCGCACGAAGGCAGCCTCCCAGCAGCCCGCAATCTTGATGTCCCCGACGAACTGGGCCTTCCCGTTCAGATGCCGGGCGTCTTCCTTGCGCGGAACGCGCGCGCCTATTCCGGACGTCATGTCGCCTGTTCCCTGTTGCTGTTCTGGAGGCGCGGGTTTTGCCATTGCGTGTTCCCGCGCATTCCCGCTTTAATGGGAAGTATACGTCTTAACTTTGGCGGAGCAAGGGTCGCGGTGCATGGGCATTGCCTTTGCCTTGCGAAAGGCCAGACATTGAGCTTCCATTGACGGAGATTTCCATGGTGCAGGACACGCCCGACCAGACGACGCAGGCTGACGATGACGACAGCCCCTTCGGCCAGGCGAAATACGACGATCTGTGGGGGCGTCCGGGCTATCTGGTGCGCCGGCTGCACCAGATCCACATGGGACTGTTCGCCGAGGCCTGCGACGGGCTGGATCTGACGGCGGTGCAGTATGCGGTGCTCTCCGTGCTCTATTCCGGCGGGGGGTTCGACCAGCTGTCCCTGTCCAAGGCCGTGGGGATCGACCGCACCAGCGGCGCGGACGTCATCAAGCGTCTGGTGCGCCGCGGACTGGCGACCCGCGAACCCTCGGTGGAGGACCGCCGCGCCCGCGTCGTGCGCATCACCGACGAAGGCCGCCGGTTCGTCCGGAGGGTGCGGCCGATGATGGAAGAGGCGCAAGACCGGCTGGTCTCGCCGCTGGACGAGGAGGAGCATGACATCTTTCTCCAGCTGCTGCGCAAGCTGATCGAAGCCAATAACGAGCATTCCCGCGCGCCGATGAAATAGCGTCGGCCGTCCGGCCGGGCGGTCCGCAGCAGGGCCGCCAAAATTAGGGAGCCTACTGCATATTTTTTCGGCAGCGGCCCGGGAATCGGAAGTCGCGGAAGCTGAATCGCAGATATCCCTTTGAGTCGCGAAAAAAAGGGAAGCATACTCCATAAAATAAGACACGGAGTGACAATGACCTACCCAGGCATCGACGGCCGCAGTTTCTGCGGCCGACCGGAATCTCTTTGCCGGCAGGGACTTGCTGCGAGCCCGGAGCCGCGGACATGACCCTGTTCCTGCAATTCGTCCTGACCGGGCTGGTGACCGGCTGCTTCCTGATCCTCGCGACGATCGGCTTCTCCTTCACCCGCCGGGTGGAGGGGTTCCTGAACATTGCCCATGCCGAGCTGCTGGGCGTTTCCGCCTTCGCGACCTGGGGCTGCAACAAGCTGCTCGGCTGGCACATCCTGCCCTCCGCCGCGGTCGGCATCGTGGTGACCGCCTTCGCCGGGCTGGCGATCGGCCGGATCGTCTACGACCCGATCCGCAGGCTCGGCCCCTCGGTCATGCTGATCACCTCGGTCGGCGTCGCCTATGCGATCGGCGGCACCATCGATGCGCTGATCGGGACCGGCATCCGCACGCTCGACATCCCGCTGGCCACGAGCATCCGCTTCTGGGGCCTGCGGATCACCGACTACCAGCTGATCGTCGTCGTGCTCGCCATCCTGTGCAGCGCCTCGCTGGCGCTCTTTCTCAACCGCACGAAGACCGGCCTGGCGATCCGCGCCATGTCCGCCAATCCCGAACTCGCAGCCTCGCGCGGGATCGACGTGAAGAAGACCAGCCGCGCGACCTGGCTGATCTCCTCGGGCCTGGCCGGGGTGGCGGGGGTGATGCTGGGCGTGATCGCCACGCTCTCCACCGACATTGCCTTCCACCAGATCCTGCAGATCCTCGCCGTGGCGATCCTGGCCGGGCTGGGCTCGCTCTACGCGGTGATCGTCTCGGGGCTGATCGTCGGCGTCGCCATGGACGTCTCCGTCTTCTGGATCCCGGCAGGCTACCGGCCCCTCGTCGCCTTCGCCGTGGTCATCCTCGTCCTCCTCTTCCGCCCGCAGGGCATCGCAGGGAGCGCCTCCGGAAAATGATCCAGTCCCTGATCCTCTCAACGCTGATGTTCGGCGCGATGTTCTCGGTCCTGACCGTGTCGCTGAACCTGCAATATGCCCGCGGCGGCATGATCAATTTCGGCACCGTCGCCTATTTCGCGGCTGGCGCCTATGCCTATGCGATCTTCACCCAGGAGCCGCCTTCGGGGCTCGACCAGTATGCTTTCGGCTTCGATCTGCCCTGGTGGGTCGGCTTCCTGGCGGCGGGCCTCGCCGCGATGCTCTTCGCGCTCGTCACCGGCTGGCCGACGCTGCGGCTGCGCGGCGAGTACCTGGCGCTGACCACCTTCGCCTTCGCCGAGGTGTTCCACTCGATCCTGCTGAACGAGCGCCGCATCGGCAATGGCAGCGTCGGCATGGCCAATGTCGAACGCCCCGACCCGGCCTCCATCGGACTGGACGACACGCTGGGCTACACGCTGGCGGCCTGCGCGCTGATGCTGCTGACCGCCTGGCTGTTCCACCGGCTGCTGGCCTCGCCCTATGGCCGCCTGGTCGATGCCACCCGCGACGACGAGATCGCCGCGGAATCCGTCGGCAAGGACACCGCCCGGGTGCGGCTGCAGATCTTCGTCATCTCGGCCATCCCGATCGGCTTCGCCGGGGCGCTCTACGCGATGATCACCACGCTGGTCGCGCCCGCGCTCTTCACCGCCGAGGTCACCTTCTTCGTCTGGATCGCCCTGGCGCTCGGCGGCGAGCGCACCATCCCGGGCGCGATCCTCGGAACCTTGGCGCTGGTCTTCTTCCAGGAACTCGTGCGGGCGATCCCCTTCGAGACCGTGCGCGGCGCCCAGATCGCGGCCTCGGCCGAGGAGGTGATCACCGGCATTCTCTTCATCCTCGTGCTGCGCTGGCAGCCCTGGGACCGGCTGTCGCGGAAGGCAGGCTCATGACCGACACGATCCTGAAACTCGACGGCGTGGTGAAGGAATTCGCCGGGTTCCGCGCGGTGGGCGGCCCCGGCGGGCTGAGCTTCGGCGTGCGTCGCGGCGGCTTTCTCGGGCTGATCGGGCCGAACGGCGCGGGCAAGTCCACCACCTTCAACCTGATCTCGGGCGTGATGCCCCCGACGATGGGCCGCGTGACGCTGGACGGCACAGACATTTCCGCGCTGCCAACGGCCGGGATTGCGGCGCTGGGGCTGGGACGCACCTTCCAGACGCCGCGGGCCTTCGGCAGCCTCAGCGTGATCGACAACGTCATGGTGGGCCTCGCGCATCCCGAGGAAAGCCCGCTGGCGGCGCTGCTGGGCCGCTGGAAATCCGCCGAGAAGCAGCTGATCGGCCGCGCCGAGGCGGCGCTGGAGCGGGTCGGGCTGATCCAGCGGCGCCATGACAGCGTCTCGAACCTGTCGGGGGGCGAGCTGCGGATGCTGGAAGTCGCCCGCCAGCTGGTGCGCGAGCCGCGGATCCTGCTGCTCGACGAGCCGACCGCCGGGGTGGATCCGGCGCTGCAGGGCAAGCTGTCGGAGATCCTCGCCGGGCTGCATGCCGCGGGCACCACGCTGGTCGTGGTGGAGCACAACCTGGGCTTCCTGATGTCGCTGGCCGACAGCGTGGTGGTCCTGCAGAACGGGGCGCTGCTGGCCGAGGGCACGCCCGACGACATCCGCCGCGATCCTGCCGTGATCGCGGCCTATCTGGGGGCGGACCATGAAGCTTGAGGTCAAGGGGCTGCAATCGGGCTACGGCAAGGTCACGATCCTGCACGGGGTCGATCTGGTCGCGGAACCGGGCGAGATCACCTGCGTGCTGGGGCCGAACGGCGCCGGGAAATCGACGCTGATGAAGACCATCGCCGGCCATCTGCCGGTCTCGGGCGGCGATGTCCTGCTCGATGGCCGGTCGGTCGCGGCGCTGGGGCCGCTGGACACGGTGCGGGCCGGGATCGGCTATGTCGCGCAGGAGCAGAACACCTTCGCCAAGATGTCGGTGCGCGACAACCTCCTGGCCTCGGCGCTGGCCTTCGAGGGCACCGATGCGCTGATCGCCGAGACCTACCGGCGCTTTCCGATCCTCAAGGAGCGCTCGTACCAGCTGGCCTCCACGCTCTCAGGCGGCGAGCGCCAGACGCTGGCCATCGCCAATGCGCTGCTGGCCTCGCCGCGGCTTCTGATCCTCGACGAGCCGACCGCCGGGCTGGCGCCGATCTTCGTCGACCAGATCATCGCCTGGATCACCGAGCTCTCGCAGAAGGGCATGAGCGTGGTCTGGGTCGTCGAGCAGAACCCCGAGAAGATCCTGAAGATTTCGCGGACCACCTGGATGCTCGATGCCGGGCGCAACCGCGAGACCCTGCCGAGCCGCGACCTGCTGGAGCCCGGCCGGCTGGAGGAGATGCTCCTGCAGGAGCACTGATCTCCGCCCCTGCGCCATCCGCGGACGGGGGCGGCGCGCCAAGACAAAAGAAACGCAAGCCAACAGGAAGACAGACGATGACATTTGCAAGATCCGGGGCGGCGCTTGCCGCCCTGACCACTGCCCTGACCGCCGTCCAGCCTGCCTTCGCGCAAGCCGACGGGGTGACGCTGGGCGTGCTCGTGCCGCTGACCGGCGAGCTCGGAGAATTCGGCAAGATCGTCGCCGATGCCGTGCAGCTGGGCGTCGACGAGGTCAACGCGGCCGGGGGCACCAAATGCGGCCCGCTGCGCACCGTCGTGGCCGATACCGGCGGCTCGGCCGAACAGGCGATCCGCGAGGCCAACAAGATGATCGACAGCGAGGGCGCGGTGGCGATCCTCGGCCCTGCATCCGGCGAAATGGTGGCGCTGGTCGACCTCGCCAAGCGCAAGAAGACAGTGATGATGTCGCCCTATGCCGGCACGATCACCCTCAACGAGATCGGCGGCGACTACGTCTACCGCACCGTATCCTCGGATCTCGGCGACGGCGCGGCCTCGGGCATGTGGCTGTCCGAGAAGGGCTACAAGTCGGTGGCCTTCCTGATCCAGAACGAGGAATCTACCATTTCCCCGGCCCAGGTTGCTCGCGAGGCGGTGACCGCAGCGGGGATCGAGCTGACCGACATGATCATCTACAATCCCGGCCAGCCGTCCTACCAGGCCGAGCTGATCTCGGTCCTGTCGCACAATCCGGACGCCATCTACCTTGCCGGCGGGCAGGAGTCCGGCGTCACCGTGCTGAAGGAAGCCGCGGCCGGCGGCTACGAAGGCGAATGGCTGCTGACCGCCGACCTCGCCGTGCCCGAGATCTTCGATGCCGTCGATCCGCGCATCCTCAACGGCCGCGCCTATGTCGAACTGGCCGAGGCCGACAGCTCGCTGCCCGAGTTCAAGGCCTTCGCCGAGTTGGCCCAGGAGAAAACCGGCGCGGCCCCCGGTCCCTTCGCGGCGAATTCCTACGACATGGCGATGCTTTCGGCGATCTCGCTCGAGG
The DNA here is from genome assembly GCF_013184745.1 of Mangrovicoccus sp. HB161399. GTDB lineage: Bacteria > Pseudomonadota > Alphaproteobacteria > Rhodobacterales > Rhodobacteraceae > Mangrovicoccus. The sequence goes on along the minus strand of NZ_JAATVU010000008.1, from coordinate 89,288 downwards.
CGGCCGAGGCCTGCACCGGCGAGGCGATCAATGCCGTGCTGCGCGATGTCACCGAGGGCGGCGAGAAGGTCACCACCTTCGCCGGGGCCAAGGCGGCGCTCGCCGAGGGCAAGGACATCGACTACGAGGGCGCCTCGGGCCCGCTGACGCTGGACGAAAGCGGCACGCCCGCCGGGGCCTACATGATCAAGAAGGCCGAGGACGGCGCCTGGGCGGACGAGAAGTTCCTGCCCGCCTCCGCCTTCGAGTGATCCCGCCGGGCCGCCCGTCCCGGGGCGGGCGGCCTGCGTCACGAGTTCCCGCAAGCTACAGCCGACAGGAAGGTTTTCCCATGTCCGCCATGTTCCGCCCGCTGGGCGCTGCCCTGCTTCTCGCCCTGCTGCCGCAGCTCGGCGCCGCCCAGGAGGTCTCGCTGCGCCTCGGCCATGTCGAGGCCGCGGCCTCCACCACCCATGTCATGCTGGAAAAGGTCGCCGAGATGGTCTCGGAGAAGACCGGCGGCGCCGTCGAGATCCAGATCTTCCCGCAGAGCCAGCTCGGCGGCCAGCGCGAGATGACCGAGGCCGTGCAGTTCGGCGCGCTCGATGCCACGGCCGGGCCGGTCGCCTTCATGGGCGGTTTCAACCCGCTGGCCTCGATCATGGACATCCCGTTCCTCTACCCGGCCGATCCGGACAAGGCGCAGGCGATCCGCGACGGCGGCTTCGGCGACGCGTTCTGCGACAGCTTCAACAGCCGCGGCGTCACCTGCGTGTCGCTCTATCCCAACGGTACCAAGCAGTTCACCTCGAACAAGCCGATCGCCGAGATCGGCGATTTCTCCGGCCAGACCTTCCGCGTGATGGACTCCGCCGTGCTGGTCGACTCGCTGAAATCCATCGACGTCACCGCCGTGCCGATCCCCTTTGGCGAGCTCTACACCGCGCTGCAGACTGGCGTCGTCGATGGCGAGGAAAACCCGCTCGACACCATCTTCAACATGAAGTTCTACGAGGTTCAGAAGAACCTGACGCTGACCAGCCACGGCGCCATCGAGAATGTCGTGCTGTTCAACCCGGCCGTCTGGGAAGGGCTGAAGCCGGAATGGCGCGAGGCGATCACCTCCTCGCTGCACGAGATCATCCCCGAGATGATCGCCCACAAGGCCGCGGCCGGCGAGCGCTCGCTGGCGGCGATTCGCGACGCCGGGGTGACCGTGACCGAACCTTCCGCCGAAGAGATCGCCGCGCTGCGCGAGATCATGTTCCCGGCGGCGCGGGATGCCTTCCTGGCGCGCTCGGGCGATGAGGGCCAGGCGCTCTTCGACGCCTATCAGGCCGCCTATGCCTCGGTCATGAACTGAGCCGGAGCCCGCGAGAGACCGTCATGTCCGCCTTTCTCCGCATCATCCGCCTGATCGAGCGCGGCTGCCTCGTGGCGCTGCTTCTCGGCATGACGGTGCTCTTCGCCTTCAACGTCGCGATCCGCCTCTTCGGCGGGTCGCTGGCCTCGTCCTTCGGCTGGATCGACGAAGTGGTCCGGCTAATGAACATCTACCTTGTCTTCCTTGCCGCGGGCCTCGCGCTGGAGCGCGGCAAGCAGGTCGCGGTGGATAGCTGGCGCGACCAGATCGCGGCGCGGCTGCATCTGCCGCTGACGCGGATCATCGACCTCGCCGGGCTCTGCTTCTCGCTCTGGATGGCCTGGCTGGCGCATGGCATGGCGCAGTTCGTCTTCGGCACCGGGCAGAAAAGCGCGACGCTGGGCCTGGCCATCGGCTGGATCTACGTGGCGCCCTGCGCGGGCTTCCTTCTGCTGGCGCTGCGCTATGGCGCGAGCCTCATGGGCAGCATCGACCGCTTTGCCGCGGCCGGGGAGGCGGGCGAATGATCCTCGCGCTTGCCATCGGCCTGCTGGCCGTCCTGCTGCTGGTCTCGGGCTTCGAGATGCTGATGGTGCTCGGCATCCCCACGCTCGCCATCAAGGCCGGCTTCTTCGAGCGCATGCCCGACATGGTCATCGCCCAGAAGCTGACCGGCGGCATCAACCAGTCGCTCCTGCTGGCGATCCCGTTCTTCCTTTTCGCCGCGGAACTCATGGGCCATGGCCAGATCGCCGGGCGGCTGACCGGGCTGGTGCGCGCGCTGGTCGGCCATGCCCGCGGCGGCATCGGCTATACCACGATCGGCGGCGCCATGGGCTTCGGCGCGGTCTCGGGCTCGGCCCCGGCCACGGTCGCCGCCATGGGCCATATCCTCTATCCGGAGCTCCGCCGTGCGAAGTTCCGCGACCGCTTTTCGCTGGGGCTGATCGTGTCCTCGGCGGAGACCGCGCTCCTGATCCCGCCCTCGATCACGCTGATCGTCTATGGCTGGATCACCGGCACCTCGATCACCGCGCTTTTCGCCGCCGGGCTGTCCGTCGGCATCGTCATGGGGCTGGCCTTCGCCATCCTGACCGCCGTCGAGGCGCGCCGCACCGGCGTCATGGGCGATCCGCGCGCCAGCCTGGCCGAGATCGGCCTTGCCTTCCGCCGCGCGGGCTGGGCGCTGGGGCTGCCGGTGGTGATCATGGGCGGCATCTATAGCGGGCTCTTCACCGCGACCGAAGCCGCCGTTGTCAGCGTCGTCTATGCCATCGCCATCGAGATGTGCGTCTATCGCAGCCTCGACCTGAAGGGGCTGATCGCCATCGCCGAGAAATCCGCGGTGCAGAACGCGGTCATCTTCCTCTTGCTCGCGCTCGGCACGGTGCTGTCCTATTTCATCACGCTGGCGCAGATCCCGAACCTGCTGATCGCCGGGCTCGACAGCCTCCATGCCGGGCCGGTGCTGTTCCTGATGGCCGCCAATATCGCCTTCATCATCGCGGGCATGTTCGTCGATCCGAACTCGATCCAGCTGATCCTGGTGCCCGCGCTCTTTCCGGTGGCCACGAGCCTCGGCATCGACCCGGTGCATTTCGGCATGATCGTCGCGGTCAACGTGACGCTCGGCATGGTGACGCCGCCCTTCGGGCTCGACCTCTTCGTGGCCTCCTCGACGCTGCAGACGCCGGTGACCGAGATCATCGCGGGGATCTGGCCCTTCATCCTGGTCAACCTCGTGGTGCTGATGCTCGTCACCTACGTCCCCGGGATCGCAACGCTGGCGCCCTCGCTGCTGCTCTGAGCGGGCAGGGCGCCTGACCAAGACACAAGACAATCCGGCCAGCACGGCCGGCAGACGACAGGAGGGTTCAATGATACCCAAGATCACCTTCGAGGAACATTTCATGGCGCCCGGCTTCGAGAAGCACTCGGCCGCCTTCCTCAAGCTCATCCCCGAGGCACATGCCCGCGAGCTGACCCGGCGCCTCGATGATTTCGGCGGCGAGCGGATCGAGCTGATGGACCGCTACGGCATCACCCGTTCGGTGCTGTCGCTGACCGGGCCGGGGCCGCAGGGCGAGCTGCCGGAACTGGCCGCCGAGGCCGCAAAGGGCGCGAACGACTTCCTCGCGGAGAAGATCGCGCCGCTGTCCTCGCGGCTCTCGGGGCTTGCGGCGCTGCCGATGCACGACCCCGAGCTGGCCGCCGCCGAGCTGCGCCGCGCCGTGACGGAACTGGGCTTTCTCGGCTGCCTGGCCAACAGCCCGGTCCATGGCCGCTATTTCGATGCGCCGGAATATGACGCGTTCTGGGCCGAGGTGGAGGCGCTCGGCGTGCCCTTCTACCTGCATCCCTCGAATGCCCGCGCTGCGCCGCCGGTCTTTGCCGACATGCCGGTGCTGCAGGGCGCGACTTGGGGCTGGGGTGTCGATACCGGCAGCCATGCGCTGCGCCTGCTCTTCTCCGGGGTCTTCGACCGCTTTCCGGGGGTCAAGCTGGTGCTCGGCCATATGGGCGAGGCGCTGCCCTATCTGCGCTGGCGCTTCGACTCGCGGTTCGGGGCCTATCCGATGGGGGTGGAGCTGAAGCTGAAGCCGTCGCAGTACTTCACCCGCAACATCCTGATCACCACGACCGGGGTCTGCTCGCATGCCGCGCTGATCGGCGCGCTCGGCGAGATGGGGCCCGAGGGCGTGATGTTCTCGATCGACTATCCCTATGAGGACACAGCCACCGCGGCGGAGTTCATCGAGAGCGCGCCGATGGATGCCGCGACCCGCGCGATGGTCTGCCATGACAATGCGGCGCGGCTCCTCGGGCTGCCGCTCCTGGCCGAAGCGGCGTGAGGCGGCCATGAGCTGGCATTCCTCCATAACCGAGGCCGAGCTTCTGGCGAAGGGCGTGGCCGGGGTCGAGATCGACGGGCTGCGGATCGCGCTCTATGCGCTCGAGGGCGAGGTCTTTGCCACCGCCAATATCTGCACCCATGCCTTTGCGCTCCTGAGCGAGGGCCATGTCGAGGGCGGCTGCGTCGAGTGCCCGCTGCATCAGGGCCTCTTCGACATCCGCACCGGCAAGGCGCAGGGCGCGCCGGTCACCAAGGACCTCGCCACCTATCCGGCGAAGGTCGAGGACGGCATCGTCTGGGTCGACACCGAAGCTCGGGCCATGGCCGCCGAGGCTCCTGCCGCCGCCGCGGTGATCGCTCAGCGCAGCGACAGCCGCCGTCTGGTGATTGCGGGTGCCGGGCAGGCCGGGGCCGAGACCGCGCGGGCGGCCCGCGCCGAGGGCTTCGGCGGCGAGATCGTGCTGATCGGGGCGGAGCGCCATCCGCCCTATGAACGGCCGCCGCTGTCGAAGGACCTGCTGCTCGGGCGCACCACGCTGGCCGAGGCGCATGTCTTCGAGCCGGGCGAGGCGGAGCGTCTGGGCATTGCGCTGAGGCTCGGCACCGCCGTCACCGCCATCGACCGGGAGGCGCAGCGCGTCACGCTCGGCGATGGCAGCGAGCTGGACTACGATCTGCTGGTGCTGGCCACCGGGGCGGGCGCGCGGCGGCTGAAGCTGCCCGGCACGGAAGACACGCCGGTCCATTATCTGCGCGATGCCGACGATGCCGAACGGCTCGGCCCGGCGCTCCGGGCGGCCCGGCAGGTGGCGGTGATCGGCGGCGGCTTCATCGGGCTGGAGATCGCCTCCGCCGCCCGCGCGCTCGGCAAAAGGGTCACGGTGATCGAGGCGCAGGACCGGCTGCTGACGCGGCTCCTGCCCGCGGAGGCCGGCGAGTTCCTCGCCTGGGTGGCGGCGCAGAACGATGTCGCCCTGCATCAGGGCACCGGTGTCGCTGCGGTCTCGTCCGAAGGCGTCACGCTGGGCGATGGCACGCTTGTTGCGGCCGATCTGATCCTTGCCGGGATCGGCGCCAGCCCGAATGACGCGCTGGCCCGCGAGGCCGGCCTGCCGCTCGGCCGGGCGGGCGGCATCCGCGTGAATGCGCAGAACCGCACCGCCGATCCGGCGATCTATGCGGTCGGCGACGTGGCGGCCTCCTGCGACGAGATCACCGGCGCCGAGGCGCGCACCGAGAGCTGGCAGAATGCCCGTCTCTCCGCCCTGCGCGCCGCGCGCTCGATGCTGGGCCTGCCGCTGGAGGCAGCCGAGACGCCCTGGTTCTGGTCCGACCTCTTCGGCGGCACGCTGCAGATTGCCGGAACCCCTGGGCCGGATCTGGCCACGGTGCGCCGCGACGGCGAGGCGCCCGCCTTCTTCTGCCTCGATGCCGCCGGCCGGGTGGCTGCCGTCATCGAGTTCGGCGATCCCGAGCTTCTGCGCCTCGGCCGCCGCCTGATCGCCTCCGGACAGCCGGTCGACCCGGCGCGGCTCGGCGATCCCGATATCGAGCTTTCCCTGATCGAGGACGACGACATGAAAATGCTGCCCATCGAGAAGCGGTTCACCTGGCCGGCCTCCGGTCTCGACCGCGTGCCGGACTGGGTCTATACCAGCCGGGAAATCTACGACCGCGAGATCGAGCGGATCTTCCACGGTCCGACCTGGAACTATGTGGGTCTCGCCGCCGAAGTGCCGGAGGCGGGCGATTATATCCGCACCAATGTCGGCCCGACCCCGGTGGTGATGGTGCGCGACCACGATGGCGGCATCAACGTCTTCGAGAACCGCTGCTCGCACCGCGCCGCCGAGTTCTGCCGCGAACTGCGCGGCAATGCCGAGGAATTCGTCTGCCCCTATCACCAGTGGAGCTATGACCTGAAAGGCAACCTCGCCGGGGTTCCGTTCCGCCGCGGCGTCAATGGCGAGGGCGGCATGGGTCCGGATTTCAATCCCGAGAACCATGGCGTGCGCAAGCTGACGGTGACCCAGCGCAACGGCGCGGTCTTCGCTTCCTTCTCGGAAGAGGTGGAGAGCTTCGAGGACTACATGGGCGAGGAGATGCTGACCGATTTCGACACGGTGTTCTCGGGGCGCAAGCTCAGGGTGCTCGGCCATTACCGCCATACGCTGATGGGCAACTGGAAGCTCTATCCCGAGAACCTCAAGGATCCCTATCACGCGACGCTGCTGCATACCTTCCTCGTCACCTTCGGGCTGCTGGTCGCGGGCAACAAGTCGGCGATGATCGTCGATCCGCGCGGACGGCATTCCACCATGGCCTCGGCGAAGAGCGACGGCGCCACGGTCTCGGCCGAGAACAAGGCAGAGATGCGCGCCTATCGCGACGGCATGGTGCTGGAAGACCCGCGGCTGATGGAATTCTACGAGGAATTCGACAGCCCCTGGTCGGTGACGATGCAGGTGGTCTGGCCGGGGCTGATCGTGCAGCGCGAGATGAACACGCTGGGCGTGCGCCAGATCGTGCCGAACGGCCCGAACGAGTTCACCATGGTCTGGACGATGTTCGGCTATGAGGACGATGACGAGGAGATGACCCGCCACCGGTTGCGCCAGGGCAACCTGATGGGGCCCGCGGGCTTCCTCGGGCTCGAGGATAACGAGGCGATCAAGTTCGTGCAGGACGGCATGCTGAACTCGACGGGCGGCGAGCATCTGGTGGCGCTCGATCCGAAAGTGCCTGCGGGCACCTCGAACACCCTGATCTCCGAGGCGGCGATCCGGGCGATGTACAGGCACTGGCGGCAGGAGATGGGGCTGTGAGCACGATGACCAAGGACGCGCCCGTCTTCGACGGCGACAGCCGCGCGGCACGGCGCGAGGCCTGCGTGGCGGTGGAGGAGTTCAACGCCGATTACTGCGCGGTGCTTGACGACGGCGACCTGATGGACTGGCCGGATTTCTTCACCGAGGACGCCTTCTACAACATCACCAGCCGCGAGAATTTCGACCATGGACGGCCGGTCGGGCTGGTCTATTGCGAGGGTCGCGGCATGCTGAAGGACCGGGCGCTGGCGATTGCCAAGACCTCGATGTTCGGGCCGCGCTACCTGCGCCACTATCTGACCAATACCCGCGTGACCGGCATCGAGGCCGATGGCACGATCTGCGCCACGGTCAACTACATCCTGATCGAGACGCTGGCCGAGCTGCCCGAGGGACGGCTGCATCAGGCAGGCCGGATGATCGACCGCTTCGTGCCGCAGCCGGGCGGCGGGCTGCTCCTGTCGTCGCGGATCGCGGTCTATGACACGCTGCTGGTGCCGAACGCGCTGGTGCTGCCGGTCTGATCCGTGTCCTGCGCGGCCGGTCCGGTGCTGGCCGCGCAGGAAGCGGGTGCCGTTGATTAGGCTGCGGCTTGTCCGCCCCTGTCCGGGGCGGGACCGCATGGGCCGCCGGGGACGACGAGAATGAGCTGCCGGGCGGCCGCGCGCGACGCCTCCAGGTTCTTGCGCCCTGGACCGTCTCGGCGCTCCCGGCTGGATTCCTGGCGCGCCGAGCGGCTCGATGCCGGACCCGGGCGCCGGGGAGGCCGCCAGCCGCTCCGCTGGAGAGGAGTTGGAGACCGTGGGGGACCATTTCAGGTCGGCCAGCGGCTGGCTGGTTCCGGGCGCGGCGATCAGCTAGCCGCCGCGCAGGGCCGGTCTGGGCAGAGTCCGGAACGTGCCAGTCTGGTTTGTCCGCTGGACGTGGCCAAGCGGAGCCAGCCGCGTTCCGACCCTGCCGGGCAGGCTGGCGAAGGGGGCGCGGCCGATCACCAGCATGTCGCGGCCGCCGGAGATGCGCAGGGAGCTACGGGCGGTGGCAAGGTCATCGAGCAGCTGACGGGGTTATGCACCACGGACAGGGCAAGGGACCGCCGCGGTCCATGGCGTTCCGCTCCTTGCGGCAGCGCGTCAGGAACTTCCATTCGCGGAGCGCCGGATCCTCAGGCTTAACTGCGGCGGGAGGCGGGCCATTGCGGGGTTCCGCCGCCGATACGGTCCGCCCGGACGGGGAAGCGGCGGAAAATCCGGACGACTCCATGGTTGCCGCCGAAGCTGGTGACGACCTGCGCCGGGGGCTGCGGTCGAGGCTGCGCGGGCAGGCGCCGGGCGGTGTCGCTTGCCGCCATGGAGCGGCGGCGCGGAAAAGGCGCTGGGAGGCCGTCCCCCCAGCGCCCGTCCGTCCTCAGCCCGTGTCTTGATTGGCTTGCGGAGCTGGGCACGCAGAAGAAGGACCGCGTCAAACGTCTCGTGCAGGTCAATGCCCGGGCTAGGGTCGCGGCCAGCCGGTCCATATGGAATGGAACAACGCCCTCCGGCGCGCTGGGGCACGAAGCCATTGGCGGCGGCCAGGATGTTCTTGGGTAGGCCGGAGCTGTCAGCGGTGCGGCTGCACGGGGGGCAGGGCGGATCGGTCTCTGCCGGTGTCCTGCGGCGCGCATGTCCATGCTGGACCGGTGCTCCGCGGCCGGGACTGTGCCAATGCGAATTCCCGGCCGCGGCCAGTCCCGCCCAGGCATCGGGCAGGGTCGGAGATGGCGGCTGGCACAGGCAGGCACCGCGTCGAAATGAGCTCGCGGATCGGCGGGATGCCCGGGCCGGCGCTGCCGCCGCGTTCTTTCGCGCGGCGACCTCACTGGCGGACCGTGCCAAGGTGCCGTCCGGGACGAATTCGCGGTCCCTGCACCCGTCCGGAACCGCGTGTGCCGGATGGATGCAGGGACCGGACTTGCGCTTGGGCCGGCCCGGACGGTCAGGCTGCCAGTTGGATCGGCTCTGCCGCCGCGCCCCGGCGCGGGCGGAGCCCGGCCAGTGCGACCAGGGCCAACAGGATCAGCAGCCCGCCGGTCAGGGCGAATGTCGCCGGATAGCCCAGGGAGGTGATCAGCGGCGTCGAGGCGAAGGGCGACAGGAACTGGCCGGTGAAGACGCTGGTGGTGATGGCACCCGCGGCCAGGCCGCGCCGGTGAGCCGGCGCCACCTCGACCGCGAGGCCCAGGAAGGTCGGCATCAGCATGCCGCCGCCCGCGCCGATGAAGGCGCTGCCGACCAGCGCCAGGCCCAGCCCGGAAGCCTGCGAGAAGAGCAGGAACCCGCTGGCGAAGAACAGGAATCCCAGCGCCGGCGTTCCCGCACGGCCCAGCCGCATGCGGATCCGGGCGAAGAACAGCGAGACGATGCCGCCCGCAAGGGTCATCGAGCCCATCAGCACACCTGCCGCCTGCGGCTCGGGATGGCCCAGCGTGGCGAGGAAATAGGGTGCCTGGGTCGGCAGCAGGTAGAAGCAGACGAAGCACATGCCCGCCAGCAGCACGACCAGCGCAAGCGTGGCGATCCAGCCCGCCTCGCCGTCGGCGACGGCATGGTGCGGTCCGGCCGCGGCCTCGCCGGGACGCTTCAGCGCCAGCAGCATGACGGGCAGGTAGACCAGCGCGATCCCGTAGATCACGAACGGCCCGAGCGGAGACAGCGCCGCCAGCCATCCGGCCAGCACGAGGAAGATCAGCCCGCCGAAATTGGTCGCGGCGATCTGCAGCCCCATGAAGGCGCCGCGCGCCTGGCCGGAGAAATAGTCGCCGATCAGCGCGGTCTGGGCCGTCATGATCATCGCGACCGAGACGCCGAGCAACAGCCGGCTTGCCAGGACGTAGTGCAGAGAGGGCAGGTAGAGCCCGGCGGTGCCGGCGATGGCGAAGAGCGCCACGCCGATCAGCAGCTGCGGGCGGCGGCCGAAGCGGTCGGCCATGGCGCCCGCGAAGGGCGCAAGGATCGCCACCATCAGCGACGGCGCGGTCACCAGCAGCCGGGTCAGCAGCGCGGCATCCTCCTCGCCGGCGAAGCGCGCCTCGATGCCCGGCAGGGCGGGGCTGATCAGGCTGTTGGACAGGATCGTCAGCGAAGCGGCCAGCAGCAGCGCGATGGCCCGGGGATCCTTGATCAGGGTCAGCATGGTACGGTCTCTTGGTTGGACGGCGCCCCCGCGATGCCGCCTGCGGCGCCGGGCGTCATGCGCCGGTGCGGGGCCTTGCGGGGATGTCGGCATTGGAAAGCCCGCAGCCGGTCCAATCTGTCGGAACCGGAGCCTGCGGGCACTTGATTACATTTTCACGATTCTGTAACCCGTCGCGACCGGAGCGTCAAGGAGGAGCGAGGTGCCGAGGACAGGACTGACGCCGGAAGCGGCCCGCCAGCGCGCGCTCGACATCGCAGTCGAGCGCATCCGGACGCATGGCTTCGCCAAGCTGCGGCTGGCGGATGTCGCGCGGGACATGGGGGTCAGCCATGCCGCGCTCTACGCGCATTTCAGCAACAAGGCGGCGCTCCTGGACGCCGTCACGGGAAACTGGCTGGCCGAGGCGCGCCTGCGCATGGCGGCGGCCGGCGCGGGACCGGGACCGGCGGAGGCGCGGATCGAAGCCTGGTTCCTGGAGCGCTACCGCCTCAAGAGCGCGCGGGCGAAATCCGATCCGGAGGTGTTCTACGGCTTCATGGCAGCCACGACCGGCGACCGGCCGGTGGTCCGGGCGCATCTGGAGCTGATGACTGCCGCGCTGGCGGAGCTTCTGGCCGAGGCCGGCCTCGGCGGGCGCGACGAGGCGGAGATGCTGGAAGACTCGATGGCGGCCTTCCTGCATCCGGCGCTGATCACCTCGGGGCCGGAGCCCGGGCGCGAGGCCGCGCTGCGCCGCCATCTGAAGGTCTTCCTTGCCGGGCTGGCCGCGCTGGCGGCCGGGCCGGGATCCGCCTAGCCGCCGTCAGGGCAGGTCGCCGAGCCGCATCGGACAGACCATCGCATTGCCGTTGCCCGATCCGTCGATGTCGGCCCGCTGGTCGGTGGCGGAGTTGCGGCGGCGGCAGCGCTCCAGCTTGTCGTGCTGCGCGTTGGCGATCAGCTGCTGCTCGGAGAAGGACATGCTGATCCAGCCGCTCCGGGTGACCGCGATGATGCGCGAGCGGCAGGGCAGGTCCTCCGGGCATTCCGCCAGCAGCACCGCAACGGCCAGCGCTTCCCCCAGCAGGGCGGCCGCCGCGTCGGGGGTCCGGCTCATTGCGTCGGAGGCCGCGGCCTGCTGCGGGAATATGCTGTCCGGGGGGATCGGGCCCGTTCGGCGATCCGGGCCAGCGCGGTCTCCAGGCCGCTCGGCCGCGCCTTGTCGACCAGCAGCCGGATCGATACCGGCTTCAGGTCGGGGCGGGCGAAGTCCCGGTCGGCCACATGGCACTCGACAGCATCCGGGGCGTCCGCGCCGCGCAGCCGGCCGAGATAGGCCAGCTGCATCTTGCGCCCCGCCCCGGCGGGCGCGGCACTGTCGAAACCGGAGACCTGGGCGATGATCGCGTCCGACAGCGCCCCGGCGGCAGCGGCATGGGCGCCGGGCGTGCCGTCCCCACCGGGAAGCAGAGCGACCCCTCGTTCGGGCGCCGCGCCAGCTCCCGGTTAGGCCCCGGCATGGCCGGCCGCCCCGGCCGCCGTCTTCAGGTGCAGCACAGCGCAGGCCGCTTCGGCCCGTTCCATTGCGATCGCCGCGATTCCGGCCGGTTCCGGCCCGGTGCCGCCCGGCGGACCGTCGGCGCCGCGCGGTCCGGCATCGGTGACCAGCACGACGAACAGCATGTCATAAGGGCGCTGCTGCGCAAATGAGCTGGTGACCGCAGTTCCCCTTTCCCCGGACACACTTGTCCCAGGGCCACGGTGACCGGGATGCCAAGGGCCGTGACGCGGTTCATGACCGCCGCACGGATCTGGACCTCCGCCCCCTTGCGGCCGAAATCCCGGGACATCAGCTGCTGGCCGCGCAGCTTCGCGCAGTTCATTTTCGTTTCGACCCTGCTGCGCCGGTGGTACCCGCACCAGTTCCGCCAGAGCGCCCGACCCAGGTGCTTCGATGCCCGCAGGATCTCGTTGCGTGCCCCGGCTCCGGCCGTGTCCGGCTTCCAGGACCTCGCAGTCCGCCTCGGCGGAATGACCGCCGCCGCACCTCGGGCAGCGATGGCGTCATTGGCAGGCGCGGGTGTCATAGGCGCCGTCGGTGGTCTTGTGCGTGGTCTTCGCCGGTCTGCTCGTGGCCGCCAACTATCATGCTGGATTCGCGTCGTGAATCCCCAGCCGCATTTGCACAACAAGGCCCCTGCCATTGACCACGGCCAGCCCCGCGGCCACGTCGGCGGCGATCTCGCTGGCCATGGGATCGGGCGGGGCGCGCCCGTCGCGGCGGTGCTGGCCGATCCAGGCAGGCAGCGCCTCGCGGCCGATGAATTCCGTGACGTTGCAGGAGGTGTCGTTGCGGCGGAACAGCTCCGGCACGTGCAGCTGGTTGGGATGGGTGGGCAGCCTCTGGAGCAGGTTGGCCTTCTTGCCGAATTCCTCCAGTGCCCGGGCAAACATCTTCTTCTGGCCGCCGAGGCAGCTCAGCCCGCCGTCGGCGCGGCGCTCCGCCAGGTCGCTCCTGCCGAATCCGCCTGCGCCGAGGTTCTTCTCGACCCTCAGCCTGCCAAGTTCGGCTCCCGGCAAGGGCTGTCCCTGCATCGCGCGCACCGGGCTACTGCGCCGCGCCGCCGGGCGCGCCGGATGGATCGGGGGCACGAGAAGGCGGGACGGCGGCATCCGGCTGGCCGGATGGCGGTGCCGGCGCAGGTCCCGGTGCGGGGGGCTTCGGGCACCGGTTCGCTGCGGATGTCGCCGCGGACGCTTTCGGCGACCGGGGCCTGCCCGGCAGGGGCCTCCGCGGGAGGCGGCGGCGCGGCCGGGCGCAGGGCCAGCATCGCGCCGAAGTACGCCACCAGCGCCAGCAGCCCCAGCCCGGCCGGCTGCCGCGCCGAGGGCGTCCAGCCCAGCAGCGGTCCGGGGAACCCGCGGCGGCCGGCGCGCGTCCAGCTGCTGGCCTGCCCCGGGGCGGCCGGGTCGGGCCGGAAGAGGATGACGGTGACGTTGTCTAGGCGCGGATCGCCCCTGGCCTCGACCGCCTCGAGCACATGTTCCACCGCGGCCGCGGGTTTCAGCCGCTGCCCCTGCTGCAGCTCGGGGGGCGGCAGGGTGTCGAGCCCGTCCGAGGCGAAGACCAGCAGTCGCCCGCCACCATGCTGCAGCGGCCGCGGTCGACGAGCGCGGCGGGATCCCCGGTCATGGCCGAGCGCGCACATCGCGGCGCCTGCCCGGATGGAGGGGCTGCGGATCATGGCGGGTTCCGGTCTAGCTGCTGCCGCGGACAGTCACGGTCTTGGACTGCATGCCGGCGATGCGGGTCTGCATCGAGACGGGCGAATCCTGAGCGGCCGCGGTGCTGACGCCCGAGTCCTGCGGGACCTTCTGCAGGCCGGGCTTCGATCCGGACAGCTTGCTGTCCATCCGTTCCAAGTTGCTGTTCACCGCGCTGCGGTTCGAGCCGAACGCGGCGGCCCGGGCCTGGCAGTCCCGCTCGGACATGGCGGAGGAGGCCTGCTGGCCGCGGATCTGCTTCAGCTCGGCATTCTGCTTGGCAGTCGAAGAGTTCAGGTTGGCCTGCAGGCCGCGCAGCTTGCCGCCGGTCTCCTTTGTCTGGGCATTCCGCTCGTTCTGCCTGGCCCGGACGGAAGCGGAATTCGCGGCGGCATTGCCGATCGCGGCTTTGCGCAGCGCGTCCCCGGGGCTGCCGCAGAGCAGCACGGTAAGCCCGCCCGCGATGAAAGCCCCGGCCGCGGCGTCCTGGACGGCATTGCCGGCGACGATGCGGTTGTTCTGGGCCCGGAGCGAGCGGGTCTGGAGCCCGAGCGCCAGATCCTCTTCCGTCTTGCTTCCGGAAGACCCGGCCGGGGCCTGTCTTCGCAGGCAGCCAGGGAAAGGACAGCGACCGGGACGGTCGACAAGCGGGGAAGGGTTCTGATCGAAGCAGCCTCCTGAAATGAATCATTCGAATTTGAAGTGGTCTGAAAGAGCTGTCGTCAAAAGGTTTGCAGAACTTCTGCACACAAAATGAACGGCCCGTCTTCCTCCCGCGCCAGGGCTGCGCCGGACCAGGCCGCGGGCGGCCGGGGAGGGGGCGGCGCGGGGGGAGCGGACGGAAAATGCAGTTCACGAAATGCTGAGCGTCACAAAAGCGTCTTGTCGCGGGCGTAGCGAAGTTCCGGTCTCAACCTGAGGAACCAGCCATGACCCTTCGTAGCCAGCTCCTGCGCATGACCGCGCTCGCCCTGATCCCCTTTGCCGCCCATGCCGGCGACATCCAGTTCAAGGGAATTCCCTACGCTTCCGACGATGCCGCCAAGCGCCAGGTCATCGCCGCCGAGTCGGTCACCATCGACGGCACCGACTACCCGATCGCCTATCACGTGCTGGCCCGCTCGGGCGACAGGATCGGCACCGGCACCTTCGCCGCGCTCACCGGCCGGGACGGCAAGGTCGTGACCTCAGCTGACGGCTCCGAGCACATCTCGGCCGACGCCGACTTTACCTCGCTGATCCCGAAGGGCGGCAAGCTCTACTCGGTCACCCATTTCGAATCCCGGCCCGGCGCGATGTATGTCAGCGAGCTCGCGCAGGATGCCGACGGCCACCTCACGGCGGTCTCGACCAAGCCGGTCGACTTTTCGGCCTTCGGCGGCCTCTGGGTGCCCTGCGCCGGGTCTGTGACCCCTTGGGAGACGCATCTGGGCGGCGAGGAGTACCCGGCCGACGCCCGCGCGCTCGAGGCCGCGGCCTCGCTTGACGACATCGACGACTACGATTTCCCGATGGCGCGCTACGAGGGGCTCGATCCGTCGGCCATGACGCTCGACGAGTTCCGCGCCGCCTACAATCCCTACCGCTACGGCTACCCGACCGAGATCGCGATCTCGGACGAGGGCGATGCCACCGCGTCGAAGCATTTCTCGATGGGCCGCGTCGCGGTCGAGCTGGCCAATGTCATGCCCGACGGCAAGACCGCCTACATTTCCGATGACGGCACCAATGTCGGCCTCTTCCGCTTCGTCGCCGACACCGCGGGCGACCTCTCGGCCGGAACGCTCTATGCCGCCAAATGGGTGCAGACCTCGGCCGAAGGCGCCGGCGCCGCCGATCTGGACTGGGTCGATCTGGGCCATGCCGACGACGCCTCCATCCAGGCGGCGATCGAGAAGGGCACCAAGTTCTCCGACATCTTCGAGACTGCCGAGTTCAATGCCGGCGGCACCTGCCCCGAGGGCTTCCTGAGCTCCAACGCCGAAGGCGCCGCCGAGTGCCTGAAGGTCAAGCCGGGCATGGAAGCCGTGGCCTCGCGCCTCGAAACCCGCCGCTTCGCCTCGATGATGGGCGCGACCACCGAGTTCCGCAAGATGGAGGGCTCGACCTACAACCCCGACAAGCACGTGCTCTACCTGTCGATGTCCGAAGTCTCCAACGGCATGGAGAGCGGCGCGAAGGACAACAAGTACGATCGGGGCGGCCGAAACGACATCCAGCTGTCCAAGAACAGCTGCGGCGCGGTCTACGAGCTGGGTCTCGACGACAGCTTCGCCGCGACCACGATGAAGGGCCTGGTCGCGGGCAAGCCGCTGACCGACGAACAGACAGCTGCCGCCGCCGACCCGTCCTGCGATCCCACACACAACATGTGCGGTGCCGCGGCCGAGGTGAACACCTGCGATATCGACGGCATCGCCAATCCCGACAACATCACCTACCTGCCGGGCTACGGCACGCTGGTGATCGGCGAGGATACCGGTTCGGGCCACCAGAACGACGCCATCTGGGCGATGAATGTCGGCACCGGCGAGCTGACCCGCATCTTCTCGACCCCCTACGGGTCCGAGACGACCTCGCCCTACTGGTATCCGGACATCAACGGCCACGGCTACCTGATGGCCGTCGTTCAGCATCCCTACGGCGAGTCCGACGAGGACAAGCTGGCCGATGCCGCGGATGCCCGCGCCTATGTCGGCTATATCGGCCCGTTCCCGCCGCTGGCCCAGGCGGGCAACTGATCCCACGCAAGCGGATCGGCGACGCGATGCTGCGGAGGTCCGGGCCCGTCCCGGGCCTCCGTGTCCTTTTCCCCTGCCTTCCGGAGATGCCATGTTCCGTCCGACTGTCCTGTCGCTCCTGGCCCTCGGCGCGTCGCTCGCTCCCGCGCTTGCCGCGGACCTGAGGGCGGCGATCCCGCGGAACCAGACCGCCTATATCCCGCCGCAATGCTACACCAGGACGATCGACGATGCGGACGGGGCGCATAACCCCTGCCAGACCTGCCACACCTATCCGCGCCGCCCGAATTACGTGGTCGATGCCGACCTGCAGCAAAGCTATGCGATGCCCGGCCCGGCGCTGGCCAATCCCTGGACCAACCTCTTCGTGGACCGCCGCGCCGCGGTGGCGGCAACCGACCCGGCCGAGATCGATGCATGGGTGCGGCAGGACAACTACCGCGGCCCGGACGGCCGCCCGGCGCTGGCCGGAAAGCTGGCAGAGCTTCCCGCCGCATGGGACGTGGACGGCGACGGCAGATGGTCGGGCTATGTCCCGGATGCGGGCTTCGATTTCGACGCGGACGGGTTCGACCGCATGCCGGACGGCCGGCCGACCGGCTGGCGCGCCTTCGCCTACCAGCCGCTGCCGGGCACGTTCTGGCCGGTGAACGGCTCGGGCGACGACGTGCTGATCCGCCTGCCCGAAGCCTATCGCCAGCGCGCAGACGGCACGCCTGACAGGGAGGTCTACAAGGTCAACCTCGCCATCGCCGAGGCGCTGATCCGCCGTGCGGGCGTGGCCATCGCGCCCGCGGACGAGGCGGCGATGGGCGCCGATCTCGACCGCGACGGCGTGCTGGGCACGGCGGACCATGTCGCCTACGCCTTCGATCCGAGGAACGGCGTGACGATGCACTGGGCGGGGCGGGCAGGGGCAGAGGACGCGCCGCTGGCGGCCGGGCTCTATCCGCTCGGCACCGAGTTCCTGCATTCGGTGCGCTATCTCGATCCGCAGCCCGGCGGCGTGACGCTGGCGCCGCGGATGAAGGAGCTGCGCTACATGCGCAAGACCCGCTGGCAGACATATGCCGATCTGGAGGAATCCGCGCTGGCCGAGAAGAAGGAGGACGCCGACTTCCCCGACCGCACCAAGCAGTTCCTGGGCAATGCCGAGACCGGCATCCCGAACGGCACCGGCTGGCGGCTGCAGGGCTTCATCGAGGACGCGCAGGGCCGCCTGAGGCCGCAGAGCTTCGAGGAGACCGCCTTCTGCATGGGCTGCCACGGCTCGATCGGGGCGACGGACGACTCCACCTTCGCCTTCCCGCGCAAG
The DNA here is from genome assembly GCF_013184745.1 of Mangrovicoccus sp. HB161399. Lineage (GTDB taxonomy): Bacteria > Pseudomonadota > Alphaproteobacteria > Rhodobacterales > Rhodobacteraceae > Mangrovicoccus. Next base: position 71,794 of record NZ_JAATVU010000008.1, on the reverse strand, counting down.
CTTCCGGCCGATGCCTTCCGGGGCGGCTGGTACCATTGGGACCAGAAGGGGCTCGGCGGGCTGCCGGATCTGGTGCGCGCCGATGGCGAGGGCGACTACGCGCATTACCTGCGCACCAACGGCGCGGGCGACGAATTCCGCGCCAACGAGGCGCTGATCCGCAGCTGGCTGGAGGATGGCGATTTGCCGGACGGGCGGGCCGATGCGCTCCGGGAGGATGTCGCGCCGCTGATCCGCCCGGATGCGGAACGCGCCCGCGCGCTCAACGCCGCCTACCGGATGATCGTGCGGGAGCAGAGCTTCGATCTGGGCCGCGACGCGACGCTGGCGCCGCTCGACGCCACGGTCTGGCGGAAGGTGGACCAGGACCAGCCCACCGGCATCGGAACGCCGCAGCAGCCCTGGTATCCGCGCCGCTGAACCGGCTGCCGTCCCGCCCCGCCGCAGCGGGCCTTGCGTTTCCGGGGACCCGCGCCCGGCCGGGCGCGGGCGGGGACAGGTCAGGCGATCCCGTCGAACTGGGACACGCCGCCGAAGCCCAGCGGGTTTTCCAGGATCAGGGCGATGTCCCCGAGCCCCAGATCGACCGTCTCGCCGGTCTGGATGTTGGCCTTGGCATGGCCCGTTCCGGGGGCGAAGACCAGCTCGTCGACGACCCCCTCGTCGCCGCGGCAGAGCCCGGCGAACGCGCCCCGGCCGCGGCCAGCAGCGCGCCGGTCGCGCCGTCATGGGTGGCGATGCCGGTTTCCGTTTCGAAGACCAGCTCGCCGCCGCCGCCCAAGACCAGATTGCCTGCGGCCACCTTCATGCCCTGTCCGCCGCAATCGGCCACCTTCATGCCCCCGGCATCCAGCGCGACGGTGCGGCCGATGCCGGTTTCCACGATCAGGTCCGTCTTGCCGCCGCCATCGGCATCCGCGAGCCCGAGCGCCGCGGCGCCCGTGCCGCGCCGAAACCGTGGCCCTTGCCGCCGGCAAGGTCGAGCCGGACCAGCGTGCCGTCCGGGCGGATCGCCAGGATGTCATCCATCCCGCCGCCGTTCATGTCGGCGGTGGCGAACATGCGGTGGCCCGCGCGCAGGAGTCCGCCGATTTTCGCGCCGGTCGTGCCGTCGGCGAGGAAGCAGTTGCCGTTCGCCGTCCGCATCAGCTGCTTCGGCACCCCGTCGCCGTTGCTGTCGAGCGTGGAGACGAACCCGTTCGCCCTGTGGCCGAGGATGGTCCAGTTTCCGCCGACGGAGAACGCGTTCAGCCAGCCATCGGCACCGTTCCGCGCCAGCAGGTCCTTCGCCCCGTCGCCGTCCAGGCCGGAAATGGCGAGGATCGAGAAATCCGCCCGGCCGAAGCCCGCGGCGATCTCGCCGGTCCCGCTGTCGGCGAAGTACTTCTTTCCGTCTTCCGCTTCCGCGAGGATCGGCGTGTGCTCCACCGCCGCGCCTTCGCCCGGGACCAGCTTCAGGTCGGCCCTGACCATGCGGTGGTCCGAGGTCGGATAGCTGGTGACGGCCGCATAGTCCGCCCCGTCGGAAGGCCAGGCCACCTTGCCGCCGACATGGTCGATGCCGTTTGCCGACGGCAGGACTTAGTCGGCCCGCAGGTTGCCCGGCTCCGCACCCGCCGACGGATCGGACGGGTTGCAGCCAAAATCGGCGGTGTCGAAACCCGGGTTGCCCTCGTGGTCGGCATTGGCGCCGCCCAGGTTGCCGGGGCTGTCCTCGCCGTCCGGGGTGATCTCCGCATCGGTGGCCGAGGCGGTCAGCAGCGGGCTTTCCAGAAGCTGGCCGATCGCGCCGCCGCGGCTGTCGCCGTCCAGCGGATCGGCATTGCAGTCGCCGAGGATGACATGGCGCGCCTCTGCGCCGAACCCGCCATAGCTGCCCGCGTCGTCGCAGATGTAGTCCGTGCCCTCGATGCAATCCGCCCAGAAGCGGATTTCGTCATGGTTGCGCTTGCCGTTTCGGTCCTCGTCGCCGTCGAAGGCCGGCGGGGTCGGATGGGCGGCGAGAATGTGGACGATCTGGCCGTCGATCTCCACCGGAACGTCGACGTGGGTCTTGGAACTGAGGCGCAGGACGGCGGCCTCTTCCTACGAATGGTAGGACCCTTCCGGATCGACCGGATCCCACAGCGTCTGTCCGTCCGCGAAGCGCTCGGTCAGCATGCTGCCGGGCATGCCGGACCAAAGGAAGTCCCGGAAGCTGCGGATGCCTTCCTCGATGATCGGGTGCCGGCTGAGGATGTCGAAGCAGTACTACCCCTCGAAGGCGTCGTAGCCATAGGCGTCATCCGCCGTGCCGAAGCTGCCGTCATGGTTGAGGTCGAAGCCGCTGTCGATGCCGACATTGGAAGGCGCGGCATAGACATAGGGGTAGCCGATCGGCGCCGCGCCGTTCTGGCCGCCATTCAGGTAGTTCTGCAGGAGCAGGTCGACGCCCTGGCCTTCGGCATCGTGGTCGAACTCGTTGAGCAGGACGATCACGGGACGCTCGGTCTGGATGATCTGGGCGACATTCTGCGCCTGCGGGTCGTTGCCGGTGGCCAGGTCCTCGATCAGCCCGCCTTCGGCCGAGCGGTTCGTCGAGACGTTGCAGGTCGCCACGCGGGCCGTGCCCTCGTCGAACTCGCCCGGCTCCATGCCCAGGAGGCCGCCGATCTCGTCCTTGGTCCTGCCATCCGCACCGTAATTCGCGTCGAGACCGGTGATGGCGACCGCGCCGCCCGCCGGCGCCTCGCCCTCGAACGCCGCATCCGACGACGACAGCCCGGCCTCGCGGGTGAATCCGTAGCCGCCGTCGCAGAGCTCGTCCACGACCAGCCGCGACTCCGAAGCCTGGTCGTTCTCGGTTAAGACCACGTCCGATGCGAAGGAGGCGCCGTCGGGGATGTTGACCGACAGGCCGATCCCGTCGGGCAGGAGGCCGTCCCCGCCATGGGCCAGCGCGAGGTCGTTGATCAGGTCGAGCGCGAACTCCGAGGCGAAGCCGGCGCCGTCGCTGCTTTCGGCCGCGACCGAGATGATGCCGGTGCCGAGCCCGTCAGCACCGACTGGATCGCCCCGGCCGTGCCGGAATGGCGCAGGTCGGACCCCGTGAGCAGCCCGTCATTGATGCCCGAGACCACCAGATCCGGCGCGTCCCCGCCTGTCATCAGCGCGCCGAGCGCAGTGCCGATCACCGAAGACGGTGTCGCATCGGCGAACCAGCCTTCCGAGTATCCGGTGATCATGAAGCTCGACAGGGTCAGCCCGGTGCCCGCGCCCTCCTGGCTGATCATCGGCGCGACGACGGCGACCTCGTGCCTGGCAGCGACCAGCGCCTCGTAGAGCGCTGCGGTCCCGGCCGATCTGACGCCGTCGTCATTGGTCGGGACGATCTTCAGCGGCGGGACGTTCGCCATGCCGCGCAATTCCTGAAGCTGGTTCGACGCGTGGCAGGCGGTCTCCAGCGCGTCGCGCGTGTCTTCGTCCGCGGTCCAGTTGCCGTCGAGCGCCGAAACCGTGAGGTAGTTCTGCAGGAAAATGGACACTTCGGAGGTGGCGTCCCCAGTTGCGGTGCCTGCCGTGGCGGCCAGCCCTTAGGTCGCCGGGTTGCCGGGCACGTATTCCTGCACGCCCAGCACAAAGGGCGCTTCCGCGGTGACCTCGGCATAGGCCGCGCCTGCCGGATCGGCAGAGGGCACGTTGACCGTCAGGCCGGTGCCCGCGGGCAGCAGGGTCTCGCCCTCCCGTGCTTCCATCAGGTCGGCGATCAGCCCGGTGGCATGGCTGCCCGCGCGCTCGTACGCGCCGCCGTAGCTGCCGTCGACGCTGCTTCCGGCCGAGAAGGCAATGGTGGGGATCCCGCGCGAAATCGCCTCGACCGCGGCGCCCAGCGTGCCGGAGATGTTGGCGAAGGCGCCGACATTCTCGCCCTCGTTGGTGCCCGAGATCACCAGGTCGATCTGCTCGCCCGCGAAGATTCCGACGAGCGCAGCCATGACGGCGGTGGTCGGCGTGCCGTCGACCCGCCACTTGCCGTCCCCGCATTCCAGGATGCCGATTTCCGACAGCAGCGCATCGGTGCCGCCCAGCGTCGAGCCGCCGCCGGAATTCTGCCCCTTCAGCGCCACCAGATAGACCGTGTGGCCCGCCCCGGTCAGCGCCTCGTACATGACGTTGATGCCCTCGGCCGCGTAGCCGTCATCGTTGGTCAAGAGGTTCGTCTGGCCGTTCTTGCCCGAGGTGTCGTGGAAGGACGTGTCGATCGCGCGGTAGCCGAGGTTCTGGATGCGGGTCTCGAGCTCCGGCACGGTGTCGGCCGCGTCGAAAGTATAGCTGTCCTCGTCCGTGCCTCATCCGGCAAGGAGGTGGTCGGCCAGGGCGTCCTGTTCGCGGCCCGCGCCGAAGCTGTCCACCGCGTCATGGGCGGCCGCGGGATCGAGGTCGTAGCGATTGACCATGTCGGGGTTCGACAGGTTGCCGAATGGATAGCCGTCGCCGCCGCCTGCGAGATAGTCCAGCGTCACCGCGCGGAAGCTCATGTCGCCATTGTCGACGATTTCGCCGTCGCGGACGATCTCATGCAGCACCTCGCCGCCGTCTCCGACGATCACCGCGTTCTGCACGCGGCTGCCCGGCGCGGCATCGCGATCGAAGCTGAAGCGCCGCCCGCCGAACTGGCCGAAGCTGCCGGCACCAGCCTCCTGCGTGAAGGGGTCGTTCGACCCGGCATGCTCGATCACTGCGGCGAGTTCCGCGGTGGTCAGGCTGACCAGCGTCAGTCCGTTGTCGAAGGCCGGCACGTTGCCGATGTCGTTCGCGCTGATGGCGCCCCCGGGCTTGGGGCCGGGGACTTCCTCGTTCGGCAGGCGCGAGACTCCGCCAGCGGAGCCGCCCAGCACGACCGTCCGGCCGATCAAGGCGCCGATGCCGCCCCCATTCCTGATCGAGACCGGCACGGTGTCGTCGTAGCCCTGCGCATAGGCCAGGTTCACGTCCGCCGTGAGGTTGCCCAGGTTGGTTTCCTGCGTGCGCACGCCGTCGGTGCCGCCGCCGGTGCGGTTGCCGTCCAGGAACACGGTCGCGGCGGCGAACCGTTCGCTTTCGCCCTGGACGATCACGTCGCGGATGGCTTGCGCGATGGCGACGATCTCCGGGTCTTCCATGCCGGTGGCGCCGAGCGCGGCGACATTGGCGTCATCGGCGGCATAGGCGCCCGAGATTGCCGCGTCGTAGCTGCCGGGGATGATGTTGCCGTTCGCGTCGAAATCGATGACGAGGCGGCCGGCATGCTTGTACTGGCAGTCGGCGTTCGCCACCGCGACCGGCAGCCCGTCCGCATCGGTGGCGAAACAGGGATATTCGCCCTGGGCCGCGCCGCCCTGGTCGCCGGTGTCATCCCCGTCGAAAAGCCGCGTGCGCGAGCCGCCCGCGACAATGATGTCGACGCCGGACAGGCGCGCCGCCAGCGCCTCTTGGATGCGGATGTCCTGCATCTGTGCCAGCAGGACGACCTTGCCGGGATCCGGGTTCGCGGCCAGCAGCGCGTCGAGGCTTCTGCGGTCGGCGAGCCGTCGAAATCCGCCGGAGTGACGACAGTATCGTCCGGGGGGCTGGAGATCACCGGCAGCGTCGGCGTGGTCGCCGCGACGACGCCGATCCGGGTGCCGTTTTCGGTCGAGACCACGGTGCTGCCCGCGATCTGGCCCGCAATATCCACGACGGCCTGCCCGTCCGCGGCGACGAGGCCCGAGAGCGAGGGGTCGGCGGAAAGCTCGATATTGCCCGAAAGATACGGTAAGGCGGCGGCATCGAAGGCGGCCGTGCCGTCGTCGGCCAGGCCCCGCAGGATGTTCGCGATGGCCGTGTTGCCCTTGTCGAATTCGTGGTTGCCGAAGGCGATGGCCTGCACGCCCAGCAGGTTCTGGATCAGCAGTTCCGCCGCGCCGCCCTGTCCGTAGACCGTCTCGGAGGCATCGTAGAACAGGCCCGGGATCCAGGCATCGCCGGAGCTGAGGAACAGCGTCTCGCCGTCGCCGTCCGCCCCGTCGCCGTCGGCATCCCCGGCCATCAGTTAGTTCGGGACGGCGGAGAAGCTCGGGATCGTGCCGACGGAATTGGCGTTGGCCTCCGGGTCGGAGACGTGGAAGAGCCGGAGCGTGAAGGCGGCTTCCGTCCCGAAGGACAGGGTCTCTGAGGTCTCGGCTGCATGACGTCCCCCCAGGGCGTGCAAGATCGGGATATGTGCGCGCCCGTCATGGAACCGGAACGTAAAGTCCGTCTGACGGAGATGTTACGGTTTGGTGGCCCGCCGGGCGGCGGGGCCAGCGTGAACGCCACTCTCCGCGCCGTAGCACGTTCGGCCCGCGCCGCCGGGGAAGGCGCAGCTCCGCCCGCCGATGCCGGGCCCGTCCGGATGCGCGCCGCGGCCCTGTCCGGGCTATGAGTCCTGACCCTAGGATGCGGGCGCGGGGGCAGAAGGCGCCGGTCCGTGCCTCTGCGGAGAGCCGGGCTTCGGCGAAGGGATGGGCCTCGGCGGAGCGCATGCGATCGCCCGCGCGCTTGACCGCCGCCCGGCCGGTGCGGCCGAGATCGAGAAGCGCGTGGCTCCCCGGCCGGTCCCGGGCAATGTTTGGCGCCGCAGCAGGGCAGGTTGACCGCGAGGTCGGCCATGCGGAACTGGCAGCGGCATCGGGCGGCAGGACGGCACTGGCTTTCCAGCGCCTGCCCCTTCCCGATCGCATCGGGCATAGGGTCATTTCCGGTCCCGTAGCCGGTATTGGACTGCACACGCGACGCCTGCTCGGGCCTGTGCCCTGCGAAGGCTTGAGGCATCCGCGCGGCGGTGCCGGGCAACAGGGAAAGCCCGCCTGGCGGACAGCATGCAAACGGCAGCCAATCTTGGGAATGTCATGGATATCCGGCGCGCGCCCTAATGGCGGGTGCGGATGACGGCGCGAACCTCTCTGCGCGGTGCGCAGCGGAAATGGGAGAATTCCGGACGGGCCGGACCTCCTCCGGCAGCATGTCGCAGCAGGACCGGCAGAGGCAGGCCGTTGCAGCTGTCGCTCCGAGCAGCGGCGTCTTCTCTGGCCTCATCGCAACCTTGCCGCCGAAGGCCCCCTGGCCAATCCGGCCGATGCCGGGTGGCAGCGGGTCGCCCTCCTTTGCGCGGGGCGTCGGTGGGGCCACTGCCTAGCCGATGCCTGCAGGAAGGCCGCGGCCGCAGCCCTCCGGCAGGTTGTGATGGCCCATGGCAGCGGGTCCGCGAGTGCGTCCATGGCCGGTCGGGACGGGTTGCCGGGCACGATCCACGCCATGCGTGCCTTGGCCAGGAAGGCGCCGGCCAATCCAGCCCTGCCGCTGCCGCTGACACGTGCGCGCACCGGAGGGCGGGACCCTTGCTCATGGACCCGCTCGCGCAGGCCTTGCCGTCGAACCGGCCGACGGTCGGCGGGGAAGCCGCGCATCGCAGGATCCTGCGACCTGGCCACGGTGGAGACGGCATCGGCGATCTTCAGCATGGCGAACCTATCCGGGATGGCGCCCGGCGCGCGGCTGATCGCGGTCTGGACCAAAGTCGCGCAGTCCGGCAGTCCGGTCCAACAATTCCTGATGTCCCGAAAGAGCGGGCGCAGATCACCGGTCTCGGACGTTTTCCGCCGGGTGGCCCGGAGGCACGATCAGCTTCGTCTTGCCGGATATCATTTGCGAGGGCCCTGACATGACGATGCCTTGCCCGTCGGAGCTTGCCGCTTGCAGGTCCCTGCGACCGGCAGCTCAAATGTTCCTGTCCTTTGATCCTGGCGGCGGGGGAGGGTCCGGGAGGGGGGATCTGCCCCCGCCCGGCCTTGCCGGGTCCCAGGCGGTCCGGCGGCCCGCATGCGCCGCGGACTCCTCCTGCGCGGAGGCAGTGGAGGCGGGGCCTGCCAGGCGGGACGCGTTCCCGGCCTGCCGGGGCTCAGGCACCGCCCGGACCCGCGGCATCCCCGAAGCGCAGGTCGGCCAGCTCCGCCGCGGCCGCGCCGCCGGCGCCGCGGGCGAGGACCAGAAGGAGCGCGCGGAATCGGCCGGAGCGGTCGCCGCGGGACAGCACCGTCCGGAACGTCCCGTCCGCCTCGACGGCAATCTCGTGCCCGTCGAGGCGCAGCACCGGGCGGAGCGCTGCGTCTCCCTGCCGGGCCGTCGCGCGGCCCTCGACCAGCACGCTGCCATCGGATCGCAGCAGCGCATGGGCGTCGAGGCGGAGGATGACGGGCCCAGCCGCAGCGGCGGGCGGGGCGGCCGGACGGATCCAGGTCAGGGGCGGCGCCATCGGCGGGCGCGGCAGCGGCGGGGCGGCCGCCTCGACGGCCGCCGCGGCGGCCAGCAGCGCATGGTCCGACCAGCCGGGGCCGCATACGGTCAGGTTGGCCGGCAGCCCGGTATCTTCCATCACCCCCATCGGCACCGAGACCGACGGGATCCCGAGATGCCGCATGACGTGGTTCATGTTCGAGAAGACGGTGCCGTTGGTCCAGGCCTGGTCCGACGAGGCCGGATCGGCCTCCGCATCCGCCCGCGAGACATCGCAATTCGCCGGGAAGGCGACGAGGTCGAGCCCCTCCCGCGCCATCCAGTCCTCGAAAAGCTCGCGCCGGGCCCGTTCCAGCCCCTGCATGATCCCGGCAAGCTGCGGAAACTCCTCCAGCGGACGGCCGGGACTGGCCGCGGCGAAGGCGCAGATTGCGGCATAGTCGAAGGCGTCGCGTCCCTCATGGGCGGCGCTGCGGCGGCGGGTGTCCACGGCTTCGGGCGGGTCCGGATGGATCATCGCGGGCGGTGTCCCGGCCAGGCGCGCGCCGTCCGGATCGCCGTTCAGCCGCAGGAATTCGGTCCACCCGCTGGCGACCAGACCGCCGATCTCGGCCGCGTCCCAATCGGCGGGAAGGTAGCCGTTCGACACGGCCGTGCCCGCGCCGTCTCGGTCGCCCTCGTACTCGGAGACCGCCGGGAAATCGACATCGGCAAGCTCGGCGCCGAGCGCGCGCAGCCGCGCCTCGGTCTCCTCCCAGAGCCGGGCGATGGAGGGGCGCAGCGGGGTCGGGCGGCGCAGCCCGGCATCGCGGCCGGCATACATGCGCGGGATGCCGATGCGCTTGCCCTCCAGCGGGCGGCCGCTGCAGGGCGCCGCCGGATCAACGGGCCAGGCGGCCGCCGGCCCGGGCAGGGCGACATGGGACTGTGCCCGCCACAGGTCGCCTTCCGTCTCCGGGTCGGGGCGGATCAGCTCGCGGATGGCCAGCGCCAGGTCGGCGGTGCCGCGGGCATAGGGCACGACCACGTCGCGCAGCGCGAAGAGCGGCCAGTTCCCGCGGATCGGCACCACTCCGCGCGACGGCGTGTAGGCGGCCAGCCCGTTGTTCGAGGCGGGCGAGCGCCCCGAGGACACGGTTTCCTCGGCCAGCGCGAGCGGGGCGAAGCCCGCGGCCACCGCCACGCCAGAGCCGATCGAGGAGCCCGAATGCCAGGCGGCCGCCAGCCAGTCCGGGTTCCAGGGGCTCAGCGTGCGCCCGTAGAGCCCGCGCTGCCCGCCGCCGATCGCCATGGGCGGCATGTTGGTCTTGCCGAGGATCACCGCGCCCGCCTCGCGCAGCCGCGCGACCGAGGCGGCATCGTCCGAGGCGATCAGCCCGGCGAATGCGGGCGAGCCCGCGGCGACGGTCAGACCCTTGACCTTGAAGCTGTCCTTGACCACCACGGGAATGCCGTGGAGCGGTCCGCGGACCCGGTCGGCGCGGCGCTCGGCATCCAGTTTCGCCGCGTCCTCCAGCGCCTGCGGGTTCAGCACCGGCACCGCGTTCAGCCCGGGACCCGCGCGGTCGAAAGCGGCGATGCGGTTGAGGCAGAGCGCGGCCAGCTCCACCGCGGTCAGCCGGCCGTCGGCCATCATCGCGGCGAGCCCGGCAATGTCCCGGCCGAGAATGTCCATGTCGAGGGGTGCGGACGGTTCCATCCGGGCGGCCTCAGGCAAGGGCCCTGTGGGCATCGGCGATCTTCTCGGCCATCATGATCGTCGGCACATTGGTGTTGGCGCAGGGGATGGTCGGCATCAGCGAGGCGTCGCAGACATAGAGCCCCTCGGTGCCGCGCACCTTGCCCATCCCGTCGGTCACCGCCATCGCGTCGCCCGCCGGTCCCATCCGGCAGGTGCCCGAGGGATGCCAGACGCCGCCGACGGTTTCGCCGATATAGGCCTCGAGCGCCGCGCGGTCCGCGGCCAGCTCGGCCGGATCGGCATGGTTCGCCAGCAGGTAGGGAAAGGCCCTGTCGCGCAGCGGTCCCAGCAGGTCGAGGCCGAGCGCCGCGGCGCGGGTCGCCAGCCCGTTGCGCGCGGTGGGGGCGGCATACTTGCGGCCCTGCTCGGACATGCCGCCGGCATAGATGCCGGTCACCACGCGGGCCAGCTTGGGATCCGAGGCCAGCAGCACCGCGCGCTCGAATGCATCTGCCAGCCGCGTCAGGTCGCGCCGGTCCGAGAGCATGCGGAAATCGATCCGCGGGAAGCCGCCCGGATCGGCGGGGTCCAGCATCAGCTGGCCGCGGGAATAGCTCTTGTTCACCCAGAAGAAGATCGAGGCCAGCTGATGCCCGACCGCGTGCCAGGCGGCGCGGGTGACGTAGTTCATGTGCATGTCGCCCTCCGGCGCGCCCGGGATGCCCGATGAGAAGCGCACGCCGATCGGGATGTGGTAGTCGAGCCGCTTCTGCCTTGCATGCGGCCTCAGATGGGCGACGAGCCCGGCCGAGGGGTGTTCCATCAGGTTCTGGCCGACGCCCGGCAGATCCACCAGCGGCGCAATCCCGCAATCGGCCAGATGCGCCGCAGGTCCGATGCCCGCGCGCATCAGGATGGCCGGGCTCGCCAGCGCCCCGGCCGAGAGGATCACCCGGCCCGCCGCCACGGTCTCGCCGGTGCCGAGCGTCAGCCCGGTGACGCGGCAGCCGTCGAAGGTCAGCCCGGCGACGGTTGCGCCGGTGCGGATGGACAGGTTCGGCCTGGCGCGGACGCTGTCGCCGAGCCAGGCCCAGGCGGTGGTCACGCGCTCCTTGTTCTCGTCCATGTTCACCGCCATCTCGAAGGCGCCGTCCTGCCAGGCGCCGTTCTGGTCGGGCAGGAAGGGGATGCCGCGGTCGGCGGTCATCTCCAGCATGGTGTCGATGAAGGGCGTCCAGATCTCGCGCCCGCGGCGGCGGATCGGAAAGGGACCGTCCTTGCCGTGCAGCTCGCCGCCGATGTCGAGATCGCGCTCTAGCTTGCGGAAATAGGGCAGGCAGTCGCCGAAGCTCCAGCCCTCCAGCCCCATCGCTGCCCATTCGTCGTAATCCGAGGGCGCGCCGCGGTTGGCGCCGACGCCGTTGATCGCCGAGCCGCCGCCCAGAACGCGGGCCTGCTCGTAATTTGCGGCGCGGGCCTCGGGGCGGTTGGAGCCGGACCAGGGATAGGTCGCGCGCAGCCCGCGCCAGGTATAGGCGGGGTTGGAATAGGCCTTGCCCGGATAGGCGGCGGCCAGCGCCGGATGGTCCTCGCGCCGCGCGTCGCCGCCCGCCTCGATCAGCAGCACCCGGCAGCGGCTGTCCTCGCTGATCCGGGAGGCCAGCACGCAGCCCGCCGATCCGCCGCCCACGATCACCACATCCGCCCCGATGGCCTCGCCCGTGCCCATGTCATGTCTCCGCGATGGTGTTTCCCCATCCGTGGGAAGGCGGTTGACCGGTGTCAATAATTGTTCGAAACTGATCAAGAAGTTTTTCTTTTTGTGCGAGCGTTCGCCCGGTTTGTGTTCGTTTGCCAGCCAGGGAGCCGAGTCATGGCCTTCATCCGCACGCTGACCGGGGATATCGCCCCCGCAGAGCTGGGGCGCACGTATTCGCACGATCACCTCTACTGCATCCCGCAGCGCTGGCAGGAAGAGGGCATCGAGGATTTCATGATCGACAGCGTGGACAGCACGCTGGCCGATGTCGCCGAATTCGCCGCGGCGGGCGGCGAGGCGGTCTATGACGCCACCGCGATCGATTACGGCCGCGACGCGGCGAAGCTGCACGAGATCTCGGTCCGGGGCGGGATCCGCATCATCGCCACGGCCGGGTTCAACAAGGGGGTGATGTTCCCCGGCCAGATGCCCGGCGCGGACTGCACCATCCAGCAGTGGATCGACGCGCGCGGCCGCGCGGAAGTGGCTGCGCATGTGGTGGCCGAGCTGACCGAGGGCATGGACGGCACCGATCTGAAGGGCGGGGTTGCCAAGTTCGGCACCGGCTACAACACGATCTCGGAGGCGGAGCGGAAATGCATGCTGGCGGCGCTCGACGCGCACAAGCAGACCGGCTGTCCGCTGCATTCGCATACCGAGCTGGGGACGCTGATCCTGGAGCAGCTCGACATCGTCAGGGCCGAGGGCGTTGATCCGTCCCGGCTGACCATCGCACACATGGACCGCAACCCCGATCCCTGGGTGCACCGCAAGGCGGCGGAGACCGGGGTCTTCATGTGCTTCGACGGGATCTCGCGGGTGAAGTACCATCCCGAGAGCGTGCTGATCGACTGCATCCTGAAGCTGGTGGAGGCCGGGCACGAGGACCAGATCGTCGTCGGCGGCGACATCGCCCGGCGGACCATGTTCGCCCATTACGGCAAGGGCGGGCTGGGCCTGGGCTACATCCTGCGCTCCTGGGTGCCGCGCTTCGCCGAGGAGGCGGGCGAGGCCGGGTTCGACGGCGCCGCGCTGGTCGAGAAGTTCTTCGTCGCCAACCCGGCGCGCGCCTTCTCCTGGAGCGAGTGATGCGCGCCGCCGCCCTGAACGATGCGGAGACGGCCGCGCTGCTGGCGCGGCGCCCGGTGGCGGTTCTGCCGCTCGGCGCGCTGGAGGCGCATGGCGATCACCTGCCGGCGGGCACCGACAACATCCTTGCGGAGCGGCTCTGCGATCTGCTGGAGGGTGCCGCGGAGGTGCCGCTCTACCGGCTGCCGCTGCTGCCCTATGGCCAGGTCTGGTCGCTGGAGCATGCGCCCGCCTCGCTGGGCATCGGCGGGGAGACGCTGGTGCGGCTGCTCTGCGAGATCGGCCGCGGCTGCGCGGCGAAGGGGCTTCCGGGGCTGGCCGTGGTCAATGCGCATCTCGGCAACGCGCCCTTCGTCCGCGAGGCGCAGCGCGCGCTCAAGGAAGAGGGCTTCGCGATGGCGCATCTCTTCTATCCCGGCGCGGCGGCAGAGGTGGCGCGGCTGCGCGAGACGCCCGAGGCGCACCGTGCCTACATGCATGCCTGCGAGATCGAGACCTCCTACATGCTGCATCTCGCGCCGGGGGCCGTGCGGATGGAACTGGCGATCCGCAACTATCCGGATTTCCCGGCGGATTTCGGCGAACTGCCCTATCGCTGGACGGAGTTCTCCGCCTCGCCGGTGATGGGCGACGCGCGCGCCGCCACCGCGGAGAAGGGCGCGGCGATCCTCGCTCCGGTGATCGCGCGGATGGCGGCGGTTGCGGCGGCGCTCTATGCCGGGTGAGCCCCGGGCGGCTGCATCCCGGCCAGCGGGCCGAGCGCCGCATCGGCCGCGATCCGGTAGGTGCCGGCGGCCTCGCGGAACAGTGCTGCGGCCGCGGGATCTGGCAGATGGGTGCGCAGCACCCGCGAGGTCGCGGCAGATGCCTCGCGCACGGACGCGAAATCGCCGATCGCCGTGGCCAGGCACAGCGCCGCGCCCTTGGCGCCGAACTGGCTGCCCTCAGGCACCAGAACCGGCGTGCCGGTGGCGTCTGCGATCATCTGCGACCAGAAGGCCGAGCGCGCACCGCCCCCCGACAGCCGGATCTCGCTCAGCGGCAGGGCGATGTCCCCGAAGCAATGGGCGATGGCATGGGCGATCCCCTCGTAGACCGCGCGCAGCATCTCCGGGCGGCCATGCTGCGGCGCCAGCCCCATGAAGCCGGCCCTGGCTCCTGGTTCGATCCGCGGCGCGATCACGCCCGAGGCGGAGAGATAGGGCACGAAGACCAGCCCGCCGGCATGGGCGGGCGCGGAGCGGGCCAGCGCCTCCATCGCCTCGTAGGGGCGGGGGCCCTGCGCCAGCTCGCTGCAGAGGGTCGCAAGCGCCCAGTCGAGCACCGTGGTCCCGGCGACATTCACCATGGTCCGCATCCACAGCCCGCCCGGCACGATGAAGAGCAGCCCCTGTTCGGGTTCGAACAGCGGCCTGTCGGAGAGCACGCCGTTCAGGCAGGTGGTGCCCAGCACGCTGGCCGCCTGTCCCGCCGCATGGCAGCCCGCGCCCAGCACGCAGGCCGAGGTGTCGCCGGTGCCGATGGCGACGGGCAGGCCCTCGGGCAGGCCGGTCGCCTTGGCGGCGGCGCGGGTGACATGCCCGGCCAGGGTCTCGCCGCGGCGCACGGGCGCCAGCAGGCCGGTCAGGCCGCCGACGCCGAGCCGCTCCGCCTGGGCGGCGGAAAATCCGCGGTCCCGCGCGGATCCGGGCGCCATCGCGCTTTCGGATTCGTCGGTGGCGATCTCGCCGGTCAGGCGGAAGCGGATGTAGTCCTTGGCCGGGAGCGCATGGCGCGCCCGCGCCAGCGTCTCGGGCTCGTTCTCGGCCAGCCAGGCCAGCACCGGCAGCGTGCAGCCGAGCTGCATGACCGAACCCGACTCCGAGAAGACCGCAGGATAGAGATCCGGCATTTCCCTGAGCTTGCGGTCGATCAGCCCCTGGGCGCGGGCGTCGTTCCACAGGATCGGCCGCCGCAGCACTGCGCCGTCGCCGCCGGTCAGCCAGGCGCCGACCATCACGCCGGTCAGGCCGATCCCGCGCAGCTGCGACGTGTCCCGCCCGGCGAGCAGTTCCGACAGCACGGCGCAGGCCGCCTGCCAGACATCCTCTGCCTCGACCTCGGACCAGCCGGGCGGCGCCGGGGCCAGCGCGGCGCGGCGGGCCGCCTCGGCGATTTCGCGGCCGTCGGTGCCGAACAGCGCCGCCTTTATCACCGAGGTGCCGATGTCGAGTCCCAGATACATGCGCTGTCCTTCCCTTCAGATGCGCCCGTGCAGCGGTTCCGCGGCGGCCTTCAGGCAGGCGACATAGGCGTCGCGGTTGGCATTCGCGTCGTCGATCGGCGCCACGATGCACAGCGTCGCCGCCACGCGGCCCGAGGCGTCCTCCACCGGCACGGCGAAGCAGTGGGTGAAGGTGTCGGCCATGCTGTCGAAGGAGAAGACGCCTGCCTGCCGCGCGGCGCGGACTTCTGCGATGAAGCCGTCCGGGTCGATCGGCGCGCCCGCGGGCGTGCGGAAATCCTCCGGCGGGATCAGCGCGCGGATCTCGTCGTCGCCCAGATCGGAGACCAGCAGCCGCCCCGAGGCGGTCTGCGGAATCGGGATCGGCTGGCCGGTATCGGCGGAGATGCGGAACGGACGGGCGCTCTCGCGCTGGCGCAGAACCACGTAGCGGTTGCCGTCGAGCGCGCAGAACTGCGACAGCTCGCGGGTCTCGGCGGTGATCCGTTCCAGCGCGGCCTCCGCCAGCCGCAGGCCGCGGCTCGATTCCAGGTAGGCGATGCCGAAGAGATAGAGCTTGCGCCCGAGGAACACCCGGCCGTCGCCGTCGGCGGCGTCGAGCAGCCCCAGCGCCAGCATCCGCCCCACCATCTCGTGCACCGAAGACCGCGGCGCCCCCAGCAGGGTTGCCAGCTCGTTGGGCCGCATCGGTTCGCGGGCGCGCCGCAGGGCCTCCATCAGGTCCATGGCGCGGTCCAGCCCGTGCTCGCGCCGCTTCGGCGCGTCTTCGCCCTTGATCATTCCGCCGAGTCCCGTCTATCAATTCCGGTATAAGGTACACATGTCCGTTATAGCGGACAATACCTGTTTCACGGATGCCGACTGAACTGGGGACCGCCATGAGCCGATATTCCGGGCCGATCATCGATGCGCATCATCACCTGTGGGCCTACGGGATGGGGCGGCATGGCTGGCTCGGCTCGGACGGCGGCGATGGCGACGGCCTGCCGATGGGCAGCCTGGCGCCGCTGCGGCGCGACTATCTGGTCGCCGGCTACCTGGCCGAGACGGCCGGGCAGGGCGTGGTGGCGACGGTCCATGTCGAGGCAGGCTGGGACGGCCCGCCGGGCAGCGAGACGGCGTGGCTCGACACGCTCGACCGCTCGGCGGTGGCGCGCCGCCATGTCTTCCGCGTCGATCTGGGGCTGCCGGAGGCGGCCGAACTGGTGCGGGCCGAGGCGGCGCATCCCCGCGCGGCCGGGCTGCGCGACATCGTCGCCTGGCACCCCGATCCGGCGCGGTCCTTCGCGGCCGCGGCCGGACGGATGTCCGATCCGGCCTGGCGCCGCGGCCTCGCCGCGCTGGCGGAAACCGGGCTGGTCTTCGAGCTGATGCTCTACCCGCCGCAGATGGCGGAGGCGGAGGCGCTGGCGCGCGACTTTCCGGATCTGACCTTCGTGCTGAACCATTGCGGCAGTCCGGCCGATCGCAGCGCGGCGGGCATGGCGGACTGGGCCGCGGGCCTCGCGCGGCTCGGCGCCTGTCCGAATGTCTGCCTGAAGATATCGAACCCGGTCGCCTATGACCATGACTGGACCGGGGAGAGCCTTGGCGCGGTGATCGGCACCTGCCTCGATGCCTTCGGGCCGCAGCGGTCGCTCTTCGGTTCGGACCTGCCGGTGTCGGGGCTGCAGGCGGAGTTCGGGGCGCTGCTCGATGTCTACCGTTCGCGGCTGTCCGTGCTGCCGGAGGCGGACCAGCGGGCCTTCTTCCACGACACCGCGGTGCGGATCTACCGGATCGCGCCCGAAGCGCAGGAGGCCTGACATGCGCAGGGAGTTCGCTACCGGCTGGGACGGCTGGCTCGACGACCGCTACCGCGGCTTTCCCTCCGGCCACGACCCGATGCCGGCCAATGCGATCGGCGGGCGCGGCTGGTATCCGGCCGACGGGGCGATGGCGCTGCCGCTGCTGTCGATGTCGCTGCCGGATTTCGATGCGAATGCCGCGGCGATGATGGATCTGCTGGCGGCCGAGGGCGGGCTGATCGCGCCGCATGCCAAGACGCCGATGTCGGTCGACCTGGCGCGTCGGCTGGAAGAGGCGGGCGCCTGGGGGGCAACTGTGGCGGATGCGCGCCAGGCCTCGGTCATGCTGGAGGGCGGGCTGCAGCGGATCCTGCTGGCCAACGGCGTCGGCGGGCGCGGCGGCGCGCGGCGGCTGGCGCGGCTGATGCGCCATCACCGCCGGGCCGAGCTGCATGTCTTCGTCGACTCGGCCGTTGCGGTGCGCGAGCTGGCGGCGGCCTGGGCGGCGGAGGCGGCCATTGCCGGGACGATGCCGCCGCTGGGGCTGCTGGCGGAGCTGGGCACCGGGCGCGGCGGGCTGCGCACGGATGGCGCCGCGGCGGAGCTGGTCGGCGAGGTTCTGGCGCTCGATCCGCAAGGCGGCCTGTTCCTCAGCGGCGTGGCCGCCTATGAGGGCGCCGCGACGGTGGCGGACGGGGCGCAGTCGCTGATGCGGGTCGATGCGCTGATGCAGCGCATGGCGGCGCTGCATGCGGCGATCCGGTCGCGGACCGGCCCGGCGCAGCCGCTGATCCTGACGGCAGGCGGGTCGCTGTGGTTCGACCGGGTGCTGGAGATTCTCGCGCCGGTCGCGGCGGCGGACGGGCGCACGCGGCTGATCCTGCGCTCGGGCGCGGTGTTCTTCCACGATCACGGCGTGTACGAGCGCGGCCTGGCGGCAATGGCCGCGCGCGGGGCGCTGTCCGCGGGCAGTTTCTCTCCGGCCCTGCGGCTCTGGGCCGAGGTGCTGTCCTGCCCAGAGCCGGGGCTGGCGGTCTGCGGGCTCGGCATGCGCGACGCCGCCTCCGACCAGGGCCTGCCGGTGCCGCTGCATGTCTGGCGCGGCGGCGAGCGGCTGGCGCGCGCCGGCGGGATCGCGCTCGAAAAGTTCAACGACCAGCACGGATTCCTGTCCGTGGCGCCGGGCAGTCCGCTGCGCGTCGGCGACGTGCTGGAATTCGGCCTCTCCCATCCCTGCACCAATCTCGACCGGCATGCGCTGGTCTGGTGCCTCGACGGGGACGGGCGGGTGGCCGCGGCGCTTCCGACCTCTTTCGGCTGAGCCACGCATTCCCCCCAAGATCAGAAGAAGGTTTCCCATGATCGAACGCATCAAGCAGAACAGCCGCATGAGCATGGCGGTGAAGGCCGGCGGCATGGTCCATGTCGCGGGCCAGGTCGCCGATGACCCGAAGGCCCCGCTGGAGGACCAGACCCGGTCCGTGCTGGCGAAGATCGAGGCGCTGCTGGAAGAGGCCGGCACCTCCAAGGACAGGCTGGTGGCGGTCAATGTCTTCCTGCCGAACATCTCGGATTTCGATGCGATGAACGCGGTCTACGACGCTTGGATCGTGCCCGGCGCAGCACCGGCGCGCGCCTGCGTCGAGGCGCGGCTGGCCGATCCCGACCTGCGCGTGGAGATGACCGCCGTGGCGCTGGCCTGACGCGACGGGCCGGTGCGGATGCCGCGCCGGCCTGCCCGATTTTCGGTCAGGATGTGTCTTTTTGGTGTAAAATGATCTAAAATGTTTGAAACTGTGCGGAGGTCCGTTCATCATCGGCTGGGTGAGTATGGAGACGCGCATGATGAGTGATCCCGTGAAGGCCGTTGCCTGGGATATCGACGGCACGCTGGTGGACAGCGAACCCCTGCATCTCGACGTGCTGGAAACGGTCTGCGCCGCGACGGGCATCGACCTGTCCGGGCTGGACCAGGGCCATTTCCGCGGCGTGCATCTGCGCGACGTGTGGACCGGGCTCGCGCAGCGGCGCCCGCCGGAGCTCGCCGAGGCGGTCTGGGCGGAGCAGATCGTCGATCTCTATTGCGCGCGGGCGGCCGAACTGCAGCCGCTGCCCGGCGCGGCCGAGACGATGGCGGCGCTCGACGCGGCGGGGATCGCGCAGGTCTGCGTGTCGAATTCCGGACGGCGCGTGGTCGATGCGAACATCGCCGCGCTCGGCATCGCCCGCTTCGTCGGCTTCTCCATCAGCCTCGACGACGTGGCCGCGGGCAAGCCCGACCCCGAACCCTACGCGTCGGCCGCGGCGCGGCTGGGCCTGCAGCCCGGCGAGATGGCGGCGGTCGAGGACAGCGCGACCGGTGCCGCCTCAGCGGGCGCGGCGGGACTTGCCGTTTACGGGATCCTGCCCGAAGGCGGCACGGTGCCCGGCACGCGCGCCACCATGACATCGCTCGGGGCCCTGCCGGGGCATCTCGGGCTGATGCCGGCGGAGGCCTGACATGGTCTACAGGATCACCGCCGAGGCGGACCGCCAGCATATCGAGGAATTCCGCGCCAACCCGATCGCGCCGCATTCGCCCGGATTGCAGCGGATGCTGAACATCATGCGGACCTGGACGGGCGGCGACCAGTACATCCTGATCGCCCGGGTCGAATTCGCCGAGTTCGTCATCGGACGCATGCCCGAGCACCGCGAGGACCCGATCGTGGTGGAGGAGGACATGGTCTTCGCCACCCGCGAGGAGGCCGAGTGGGAGCTCTTCTGCCGCCGCTGGAAGCAACACACCGGCGAAAGCCTGAACATGCCGCTGAAGGACGAAGCCTGAGCCATGCTGAAGATCACGGGCTATCCCGATCGCCTGAGCGCCGCCGCCGGCGAGACGGTCAATTTCATGGTGTCCCTCGAGGAGGGCGAGCGCTTCGACGCGCGGCTGGTGCGCGTCATCCATGGCGACTGCAATCCCGAGGGGCCGGGGCTGAAATTCCGGCATGTGCCGTCGAATGCCGATGGCAGCCATCCGGGCGGGCCGCAGCGCATCGACGCGGGCAGCTACATGAGCGCGCCGTCGGTGCCGGCCGCGACGGGTCCCTTCACCTTCTACACGATGATCTGGCCGACGCTGCTGCGCCTCGGCAACCAGACCATCGCGGCACAATGGGACGAGGCAAGCCAGTCGGGCTGGCGCGTCGCCATGGAGAAGGGCGGGGCGGTGAGCGTGACGCTGGGCGGACCCGGCGGGGTGAAGACGCTGACCGGCAGCCGGCCGATGGTGGAGCGGCAGTGGTACGCGCTGTGCATCCATGTCGACCCGGTCTCGGGGCTCGCCGTGCTGGACCAGGCGCCGGTCGTGCCCTACGCGCTGGCGGATGACACCGTGTCGGTGCAGGCCCAGCTGGTTCCGGCCGCCCCGGTTCCCGGGCTGGCGATGGCCGGGCTGGCGATGCCCGACGGCACGGTCGGCGCGCATTTCGACGGCAAGATCGACGGTCCGGCCCTGATCGCGGGACGCCATGGCCCCGATCTGCACGACCGGATGATGACCCGCCCGGGCGACCCGTCGCTGCGCCGCGCAGTCATCGCGCAATACGACTTCTCGAAGAAGATCGACACGCCCGAGGCTGTCGATATCGGCCCCTTCGCCCGGCACGGGCGGCTGGAGAACCTGCCGACCCGCGGGATGAAGGGCTGGAACTGGACCGGAGAAAGCCATTCCTGGAGAGAGAAGCCCGAGCATTACGGCGCGGTGCATTTCCATTCCGACGATGTCTACGACGCGGGCTGGACGCCCTCGGTGGCTCTGGAGCTGCCCGCGGACCTGCCCTCCGGCCCCTATGCGCTGCATGTCAGCTGCGGACCGAGTGACCGGGAGGCGACGCGCGAGGACTACCTGTCCTTCTTCGTCACCCCGCCGAAAGGGGCGAAGCGGGGCGAGCGGCCGCGGCTCCTCTTCCTCGCGCCGACCTGTTCCTACATGGCCTATGCCAACCATGGCGAGCATATCACCGCCCGCGGCGTCGAGCTGCAGATGAACCGCATGGTGCATTTCGGCCATTCCGACCTCTACATGTACGACCATCCCGAACTGGGGGGCTCGCTCTACGACACCCATCTGGACGGCTCGGGCGTCGCCTATTCCTCGCGGCTGCGGCCGATCCTGAACTTCACCGCGCAGTACCATTCCTGGCTGGGCGGGCACGGCTCGGCGGTCTACCAGTACAATGCCGATACCCATCTCTTCGACTGGCTGGAGCAGATGGGCTACGACTACGACGTCATCACCGACGAGGACCTGCACGAGGGCGGGCTCGACCTGCTCGCCCCCTATGACGTGGTGATGACCGGCACCCATCCGGAATACCACTCCACCCGGATGTGGGACGCGATGAAGGCCTGGATCGACCGCGGCGGGCGGCTGATGTACATGGGCGGCAACGGCTGGTACTGGCGCGTTGCCTTCTCGGACCACTATCCCGGCGCGATCGAGCTGCGCCGTGCCGAGGACGGCATCCGGCCCTGGATCTCCGAGCCGGGCGAGTACTACCACAGCTTCACCGGCGAATATGGCGGGCTCTGGCGGCGGATCGGCCGGGCGCCGAACGTCATGGCAGGGGTCGGCTTCGTCGCGCAGGGCTTCGACTTTTCCTCCTATTACCGGCGCGCGCCCGATGCGGACAATCCGCGGGCGGCCTTCATCTTCGAGGGCGTGCCGGACGAGATCATCGGCGATTTCGGCCTGGTCGGCGGCGGTGCGGCGGGGATCGAGCTCGACTGCATCAACACCGATCTGGGCTCGCCGCCGAACATGCTGCGGCTGGCAACCTCTGAGTTGCATGGCTCGATGATGCTGCTGGTCAACGAGGAGTTCGGCGTGGTGCCCCCGGCGCTTGGCGGCGACCAGAACATGCAGGTGCGCGCCGACATGGCCTTCGGCGAGACCCCCGCGGGCGGCGCGATCTTCGCCACCGCCTCGATCGCCTGGTGCGGATCGCTGTCGCATAATGGCTATGACAACAACGTGTCGCGGATTACCGGCAACGTGCTGAAGCGGTTCCTGGACCCGGCACCGTTCCCGACCGCGCCCCTCGGCAAGGACGGACAGGCATGACGGAGCAGGCACTGATCGGCAGTGATCTCAAGGGACGCAAGGCCATCGTGACGGGCGGCGCGCGCGGCATCGGCGGGGCCATCGCGGCGGCACTGGCCGCCCATGGCGTCACCGTGACCATCGCCGATCTGGACGCGGAGGCGGCGAAGGCCGCGGCCGCGGCATTGGGGCCGGAGCATTCCGGGATCGGCATCGACGTCCGGAAACGCGAGAGCGTCGAGGCCGCGATGGAAGCGGCGGCGGAGGCGATGGGCGGCTACGACATCCTCTGCGCCAATGCCGGGGTCTCGACCATGAACCGCGCGGTCGATCTGACCGACGAGGAATGGGACTTCAACTTCGACGTCAATACCCGCGGCGTGTTCCTGACCAACCAGGTCGCGGCGCGGCATTTCCTGTCCACGGGCAAGGGGGTGATCGTCAACACCGCCTCGCTGGCTGCCAAGGTCGGTGCGCCCTTGCTGGCGCATTACTCGGCCTCGAAATTCGCCGTGCTCGGCTGGACCCAGGGGCTGGCGCGCGAGCTGGCACCGGCGGGCATCCGGGTGAACGCGGTCTGCCCGGGCTTCGTGCGCACCGGCATGCAGGAGCGCGAGGTCGGCTGGGAGGCGGAGCTGCGCGGCATCTCCCCCGAAGCGGTGATCGCCGACTATGTCAGCCAGACCCCGCTGGGCCGGCTGGAAGAGCCCGAGGACATTGCCGGGCTCGCCGTGTTCCTCTGCTCCGGCGCCTCGGGCTTCATGACCGGGCAGGGGATCAACGTCACCGGCGGGGTCTACACGACATGACCGGCGCCATCGCCGCGGAGGCGGCGGAGGCGTTGCTGCGCCTGATCGTGTCGGTGCCCTCCGTCAATCCCGCCTTCCGCACTGCCGCCGATCCGCCGGAGATCTTCGGCGAGGCGGCGCTGGCGCTGGCGCTGAAGGACTGGGCGGAAACGCAGGGACTGGCGGCGGAGCTTGACGAGGTGGAGCCGGGGCGGCCGAACCTGGTCGTCCGGGTGAAGGGGGCCTCGGCCGGGCCGCGGATGATGTGGGAGGGCCATCTCGACACGGTGCAGGTCACCGGCATGGCCGATCCCTTCGCGCCGCGGCTGCAGGACGGGCGGCTCTACGGGCGCGGCGCGGTGGATGACGGTGCCTCGGTGGCGGCCTTCCTGCTGGCGGCGCGCGCGCTGGCGGCCGATCCGCCGCCCGGCGATGTCGATGTCGTCCTCGCCGTCGACGAGGAATACAACTATGTCGGCGTGCTGCACCATCTCGCCCGCGGCGAGAGCTACGCGCTCGGCGTCGCCGGCGAGCCGACCGATTGCCAGGTGGTTCGCGCCTGCAAGGGCTGCCTGCGCTGGACCGTCACTTTCCGCGGGCGCCCGGCCCATACCTCGAAGCCGCATGAGGGGCTGAACGCGATCGAGGCGGGGCGGCGCTTCCTCGCGCTCTGCGACGCCGAAATGGCGCGGCGCACGGAGGCCCATCCGCTGCTGGGCGCGGCCACGCTTGTCTGCACCGGCTTCGAGTCGGGGGAAGGGCCGAACACGGTGCCGTCTTCGGCGCGGCTGCGCTTCGACTACCGCTACCTGCCGTCCGAGGACAGCCGGGCCGTCCATGCGGCCTTCCGCGCGCTGGCCGGGGGGCTGGCCGCGGAGATGCCCGGCCTCGGGGTCGAGGTGTCCGAGCCCTTCGTCGATTCCTCGGCGATGGATGTCCCGGAGACGGCGGAGATCGTCACCCGGATGGGCGCGATCTGCGCGGCGCATGGACGGTCCGGTCCGGCCCTGGGCGTGCCCTACGGTTCGGACGCCACCAAGATGGTCAATGTCGCGGGCGTGCCGACCATCGTCTTCGGGCCGGGCAACATCGCGCAGGCCCATGCGGTCGACGAGCATGTCGAGGTCGCCCAGGTGGTCGAGGCGGCCGTGATGCTGGCCGAGCTGGCCCGGGGCCTCTGACGGGGCCGGGACCGGCGGCTGCATCGAACAAAAACGCACGAATGTGGCGCGCAACCCTGCATCCCGGAGACGGGCTGCGGGGGTATGCGCCATCTGCTCAGTTTCCGCCGGAAAATCAGATAAATTCATTGAAATGGCCTGAATTCGTACCGTTTTCCATCATTTCAGCGCAGAATGCGCTTTGCCCAGATCTTAAGCTGCATGTCGGGATCATGAATTTTTTGCGTAAAGGTGATCGAAATTTTCTTGACCCGAACAGTTCGAGACGTCTCAATCGAACACATACAAACAAAAATCAAACACGTCACGACACGGACCATCGCGGAGCGCTCTCCGCCGGCCCCGGCATGCACGGCAACCAGAGAGGACGGACGAAGAAGATGACAGGGATCAAGACCACGAGGCGGCAGGCGGTCGCCATGCTGCTGGGCGCGACCGCGCTGGCTGCGGGCGGGCTTCCGGCGCGCGCCGAGGATCTGGCGGCCTCCTCCGGCGAGACGGTGTATTTCCGCGGCTGGCAGTTCCGGACCGACGTGGTCCAGGGCAATGTCGACCGCTACAATTCCGAGATGGGCGGCAATGTCGACTATGCCACCGTCACGGGCGACTATCCGTCCATCATGGAGAAGACCCTGATTGCCAAGGGCGATCTCGACGTGCTCTACGCCAACCCGTCGAGCGCGGTGCGCTACATGGGCGGCGGCTGGGTGAAACCCGCTTCCGAACTGCCCAACGGCCAGGAAATCGCCGACGCGATGTATCCCAACATCCGCGAGGCCTGGTCCGTCGATGGCAAGCTCCTGGGGCTCAGCTACTTCGTGACGACCCGGGGCGCGATGCTGGTCAACATGAAGGCCGTCGAGAAGGCCGGCATGACCGCGGCCGACCTGCCCACCACCTGGGACGAGTTCTACGACGCCGTCTACAAGATGCACGAGGCCGGGATCGAGAACCCGTTCCTGCCGCACTGGTTCGCCGAGTATTTCGGGGTGAGCTGGGGCTTCGTCTTCGAGGTCATGAACCGCGGCGGCCAGGTCGCGGATCCGGAGACCCATGCGCCGGTGCTGACCGCCGACGGACCTGCCGGCGACACGCTGCGCGCGTGGAAGAAGCTGTGGAAATCCGGGATCATCCCCGAAGAGGTGCTGTCCTACAACGAGGCCGGCTATATCGACGCCTTCCGTTCCGGCCGCTATGCCTTCAGCCCGCAGCAGCTCTACGACATCAAGACCTTCAACGATCCGGCCCAGTCGGCGGACATCGCCGGGTCTGTGACGCTGCTCTCGGCGGAGAAGCAGAGCTGGGGCCTGATCGACAGCGCGCTCTACGTCATGACCAACCGCAAGCGGTCCGCGGCGCTGGAGTCGGATGTCGAGAAATTCGTCAGCTGGTACGGCTACAAGGACCAGGACGGCACCTTCGCGGTGGCGAACCGCTGGCTGGAGGAGAACATGCTGTTCTCGGCCTACAAGCCGGTGATGGAAAGCGACGCGGCGCGCGACAGCGTCTCCAAGTCGCTGATGAAGCCCGAGGATTACGACACCGTTCTCGACGTCTATGCCAGCGCGCCCTATCCCAAGAGCATCTGGAACGTCGTCTGGTCGGAGGAATTCAACTTCTGGCTGCGCGACAAGCTGTTCGAGTTCCTGCAGAACGACTTGGCTCCGGAAGACGTCATCGACGCCGCCAATGCCGAGATGGAACGGCTGAACAAGCGCTACAACATCTGATCGCCCCGCTCCGGCCGGTCCCTTCCGGCCGGACAGCCCTGCTGGCGGCTCCCGGGCCGCCCGCCCCCTGCCGATGCCGAAGGAAAGCCATCGCCTTGCCTAGCCTCCCCCAAACCGCAGGCGCCGATCCGGCCGCCGCCGCCGCAGCGGCCCGCCCGCCGCGCCGAAAGGAGCTGAGCAACCTGCAGTTTGCCCTCGTGGTGACGGTGCCGGTGCTCCTCTTCCTTCTCGTCGTGGTCGCCTATCCGCTCGGCTACGCGCTCTACCTGTCCTTCCACGAGATCCGCTTCTTCGGCGGCTATTCGGCGGAATTCGTCGGGCTCGCCAACTACAAGGCGGCGCTGGCCGATCCGAAGTTCTGGCGGTCGCTGGGCCTGTCGCTGCGGTTCACGGTGGAGACCGTGGTGCTGACAATCGGCATCGGCCTGGCGCTGGCGCTGGTGCTGCGGGATCTGAAGCCGCGCTGGCGCTGGCTGCGGGCGATGATCATCCTGCCCTGGGCGGTGTCGCCCTATGGCGCGGGGATTTTCTTCGCCTATTTCGGCCGCGGCCAGACCGGCATCGGCACGGCGCTGATCTCGGCTTTCGGCTTCGACGGCACGCTGAACCTGATCACCCAGGCGGCGGTGATCGAGTATCTCGCTCTCGGCGCGGCCTGGAACATGGCGCCGCTGGTCGCCTTCTTCCTGCTGGCCAACATGCTGACCACGCCGAAGCGGCTCTACGACCTGGCCAAGATCGACCGGATGCGCAGCTACGAAACCTTCTGGCACGTCACCCTGCCGCCGCTGCGCTTCACTCTGTTCGTCTTCACCTGCATCTCGACCGTTCTGGCGCTGAAGACCTTCGACTACATTTTCACCGAGACCCAGGGCGGACCGGGCAATTCCTCGACGGTGCTGACCTACCTCCTCTACCAGATCAGCTTCGTCAATCTCGACCTCGGCTACGGGGCCGCGATGTCCTTCTTCCTGCTGGCGCTGATCCTCGGCACGACGGGTCTGATCTATGCCCTCTGGGGCCGCAGGGAGGAGCGCAAATGAGCCGGTCCCGCTATCCCGTCTGGCTGATCCTCGCGGTGGCCGTGGCGCTGCTCTGGACCTTCCTGCCCATGTACTGGGTGGTGAAATACGCCTTCATGACGAAATCCGAGATCGCGCGCTTCCCGCCCGAACTCTACCCGCACGCGCCGCAGCTGGCCGCGTTCTACAACATCTTCGGCTTCGACTACACCGCCGCGGACGGCACGGTCTTCCCGGCCTCGGGGCAGGCGAACCAGATCATGCTGGGGCTGCGCAACTCGCTGCTGGTCTCGGCGATCGTCACCATCGTCACCATGGTGGTGGTGCTGCCGCTGGCCTATGTCTTCGCCCGCATGGATTTCCCCTTCAAGGGCAAGATGCTGGCCGCGGTCCTGCTGTCGGTGTCGCTGCCGCCGGTCTCCACGCTGATCCCGTTCTACACGCTCTATGTCCAGCTCGGGCTGGTGGGCACGCTGGGCGGGCTGGTGATCATCACGCTGACCATCACCATCCCGATCGTCGCCTGGCTGCTGATCGGCTTCTTCAAGAACCTCCCGCCGATCGAGGCGATGGGGCGGATCGACGGGTTCTCGCGGCTCTACATCTTCGTGCGGATCATCGTGCCGATGGCGAAATCCGGCATCCTGGTGGCGGGCGTGATCGGCTTCCTCTTCTCCTGGAACGAATACGTCTATGCCCAGGTGCTGGTGACCGGATCGGATGCCGTGACCCTGCCCGCGGCGATGTCCGGCTTCCTCTTCCAGGTGCCCGAACCCGCGCAGCTGGCCGCGAGCCTGTTCCTCAGCCTTCTGCCGCCCTTCTTCATCGCGTTCTTCCTCCAGAAGCACGTCGCCGAAATGAACTTTGCCTGACGCCGGAGACCCCCATGGCCCGCATCGACCTGCAGAACATCGTCAAGCGCTACGGCAGCCACGACGCAGTCTCCAGCCTGGACCTGACCATCCATGACGGCGAGCTGCTGGTGCTGCTCGGCCCGTCGGGCTGCGGCAAGTCCACCACAATGAACATGATCGCCGGGCTGACCGAGCCGACCAGCGGCCGGATCCTGTTCGACGGCAAGGACGTCACGGACACCTCGCCGCACGAGCGCAACATCGCGATGGTGTTCCAGTCCTCGCTGCTCTACCCGCACCTGACCGCCTACCAGAACATCTACATGTCGCTGAAGCGCTCGGGACTGCCCAGGAACGAGATCGAGGCGCGGATCTTGCGCGCCGCCGAGATGGTGGACGTGCGGCGGCTGCTGGACAAGCTGCCCGGCCAGCTCTCGGGCGGCGAGCGGCAGCGGGTGGCCACTGCCAAGGCGATCGTGCGCGAGCCCGACTGCTTCCTGCTCGACGAGCCGCTTTCCGCGCTCGACGCCGCGCTGCGGATGAGCTTGCGCGCGGAACTGGTCAACCTGCAGAAGCGGTTCAACACCACGATGGTCTTCGTCACCCACGACCAGGTCGAGGCGATGACCATGGGCGACCGGATCGGCATAATGCGCAACGGCAAGCTGGAGCAGATCGGCACGCCGGAAGAGGTCTACAACCGTCCCGAGACCCTGTTCGCGGCCGGCTTCATCGGCTCGCCGCCGATGAACCTGATCGAGGGCGAGGTGGTGGCCGAGGGCGGCATGAAGGTTTTCGCCTGCAAGGACTTCCGCCTGCCGCTGGCGGGTGCCTTCGCGGGCATGGCGCCCGCCAGCGCGGCGGTGCTGGGGATCCGCCCCTATCTGATGCAGCTGGCCGGTTCCGGGCCCGGCGCGCTGCCGATGAAGGTCTATGCGATCGAGCAGCTCGGCAACGAGGCCATCGTCATCGCCGACACGCCCTCGGGCGCGCGGGTGCGGGCGGTCGCGCCCGCAGGGTTCCATGCGCAGGTCGGGACGGTGCTGCATGCCCGCTTCGACCCGGCCGATGCGCTGCTCTACGATCCCGGAACCCAGCGCCCCTTCGCGGTGCAGGACCGGGAGGCCGCCTGATGCCCGTGCTCGAGCAAGGCCGCCCGCTGCGGGTATGCATCGCGGGCTTCGGCATGGCCGGGCGCTGCCACGCGGAAACCTGGGCGGGCATGGACGGCGTCGATGTGGTGGGCGTCCATTCGCTGCGCCCCGAGACCGAGGCCCCGGCCGTTGCGGCCGCGTGCGGCCCGGACGTGCCGGTCTTCGGCAGCTTTGCCGGGATGCTCGATGCGGTGGAGTGCGATTTCGTGTCGATCTGCACGCTGCACGACACCCATGCCGCCGAGATCATCGAGGCGGTGGGGCGGGGGCTGCACGTGCTGCTGGAAAAGCCGATCTGCCTGACGCCCGAGGATCTGATCGCGGTCCGCAAGGCGGTGAAGGCCGCGGGCACGCGGGTCTTCATCGGCTTCCAGGAATTCCATTACGGCCAGCTGCAGGCGACGATCGAGGCGGTGGAAAAGGGCTATCTCGGCCGTGTCCACCTGGCCGAGATCGAGTATTTCAACGGCATCAACCCGTCGGTCCAGCAATATTGGTGGGCGCGCACCAAGCGCGTCGGCGGCTCGTCGATGCTGTTCTGCGGCTGCCATCCGCTGATGCTGCTGATGAACCTGATGAAGGACACCCGCGTGGCCGAGGTCTCGGCGTTTTCCACGCATTCCTCGGCCAGGGATTTCGAGGCGCTGGAATGGCAGGCGACCCAGGTCAACCTGATCCGCTTCGAGGACGGGCGGATCGGCAAGGTCACTTCCTGCCTCGACAGCCTGCACCCCTATTACTGGCGCAACTCGCTGATCGGAGACGAAGGTTCGCTGATCGACACGCGGATCCTGTCGCGGACGATGATGCAGGGGCTGGAGCCGCAGGGCTGGACCGAACTCGCCACGCGCTCGATCAACGATGCCGGGGTGCTGTCGCCGGACATGTTCACCCCGATGTTCGGCCGCATCCTCGCCAACCTGCGCGAGGACGCCCCGATGCCCTATTCCGGCTTCGATGCCGCCTGGGAGATGCACCGCATCCTCTTCGCCTGCGAGGAGGCGGCGCGCACCGGCCGGCCCGTCGTGCCCGACCAGTACCTGGCGCCGCCCGGCTAGGCGCGGCTCAGCCGTCGCCTTCGGCGACGATCACCTTCACCCCTGTTGCAGCAAGATCGGCGGCAAGCGCGGCTTCGGGCGCCCTGTCCGTCACGAGGATGTCGAATTGATTGAGCGTGGCGATCTGGACCAGCGAGATCTCGTCGAACTTGGAGCTGTCGGCCAGCACCACGCGGGTGGTCGCGCGCCCGATCAGCGCCTTCTTGATCTCGGTATCCTCGATCGAATAGTCGAAGATCCCGTTCGAGGAGATCGAGGACACGCCGAGGAACACCAGGTCGAACCAGAGCTTGCGCGCCTGTTCCAGCGCGACCGGGCCGACCAGGGATTTCTCGTTGGAGCGCAGCCGCCCGCCGAGCAGGTAGACCTCGGCCTTGGCGTCGAGCGCGGCGATGCGCAGGTTGTTGGTGAAGATGCGCCGCGACGGATCGCTGACCAGAAGGCGGCCCAGCTCGAAGGTTGTGGTGCCGACATCCAGCGCGGTGATCTGCCCGGGCTGGATCAGCTTGGCGGCGGCCCGCGCGATGCGCTGCTTGGCGCCCGAATTGCGGCGCTGGCGCTCGTCGAAGACCGGTTCGCTGACCGCGTCGGCGGCGGGTTCTCCGCCATCCCCGGCAATCGCGCCGCCATGGGTGCGCCGCACCTCGCCGCGCATCTCCAGCTCCGCCAGGTCGCGGCGGACGGTCATTTCGGAAACGTCGAAGGCTTCGGCCAGGTCGGCCGAGGACATGAATCCGTTCTCGTGGACCATCTGGGTGATCCGGTCCTTGCGCACCCGGCCCATCAGCTTGCCGCGGTGCTTGCTCGATGCCTTCTCCATGGGGGTCGTCCGTCTCCTTCGCCTGCCGCTGCGCCGTGCGGATGCCGTCCGGCCGTCCGGGGCGCGCGGCTCTCCCGGCGTTCAAAACTGTTCGATTTTGTTGAGATTGTCAATCTTTACGCAGGACAAACCTGTTCACCGGGATGAACGGGCGCGGTGCTGGTTGTTGGCTGTGCAGTTGGATCGAAAAGAAACATAAGCGAACATAAAGAACCTCAAGGATGGAAAGATGCTGAATCTTACGGGCTTCCGCCGGCTCTTCAAGGGCCTGGATGTGGTCGACGCGCCGCCCGCCGGCGCGGTCCGTGCGAGGATGCATATCGGCGGGCGCTGGGAGCACGGCACCGGGCGGGACTGGCTGCGCGTGGCGAGCCCGGCGACCGGCGAGGACCTGGGCTACCTGCCGCTCGGCGCGCGCGCCGATGCCGAGCGCGCGATCGGTGCCGCGGTGGCCGCCGCGCCGAAGCTGGCCGGGCTGACGGTCTGGCAGCGCGCGGGGCTATGCCAGGCCATTGCCGCACGGATCGAGGCCCGCGGCGCCGAGATCGCCCGCATGGTCTGCCTCGAGCAGGGCAAGACCATCACCGAAGCGCGCGGCGAGGCCGCGGCCGCGGCCGCGGCCTTCCGCAATGCCGGAGAGCAGATCAAGTGGCTGGAAACGGCGGCCTTCCCGGTCGAGGACGGTGCCAAGCGCGCAATGTCGATCCTGCAGCCCAAGGGTGCCTTCGGGGTGATCACGCCGTGGAACTTTCCGGTGGCGCTGCCCTGCATCTACTATCTGGGTCCCGGCATAGCGACCGGCAACGCGTTGGTGTGGACCCCGGCGCCGACCACCTCGCTGGCGGCCGCGCTGGTCATGGAGTGCATGATCGAGGCCGGCGTGCCCGAGGGCGCGGTGAACCTCGTCACCGGCGAGGGGCCGGTCGTCGGCGACGCGCTCGTGATGTCGGAGCGGCTGCAGGGCATCGCCTTCACCGGCTCTTCCGCCGTGGGCGACAGCATTGCCAAGCGCGCGGCCGGCAAGGCGCAGCTGCTGGAACTGGGCGGCAACGGGCCGAGCGTCGTGCTTGAGGATGCCGATCTGGACCGCGCCGCCGACTGCATCTCCCGCGGTGCCTTCTCCAATGCCGGGCAGATCTGCACGGCGACCGAGCGGGTGCTGGTCCATGTCTCCGTCCATGATGCGCTGGTCGGCAAGGTGCTGGAGAAGGCGGCGGACTACGTGCCCGGGCTGTCCACCGAGGAGTCCAGCCGGGTGGGCGCGCTCAACAACGAGGAGAATGCCTGCAAGGTCGACGCGCATCTGGCGGAGGCCGTGGCGGGCGGTGCCACCATCCGCATGGGCGGCGGCCGGGCCGCGGGGATGCCGACGCCACTCTATTACCGGCCGACCGTGATCACCGGCGTTCCGCCGGAAAGCGCGCTCCATCTCGACGAGACCTTCGGCCCGGTGGTCCCGATCCTCGCCTTCGAGGACGAGGACGACCTGTTCCGGCTGGCCGGGCTCAGCCCGATGGGGCTGAGCGCGGCGCTGTTCACCCGCGACCTGTCCCGCGCCTTCCGGCTGGCGGAACGTCTGCGCTGCGGCAGCGTCAACGTGAACGAGGCCAGCAGCTACTGGGAGATGCACATGCCCGCAGGCGGCGCTGCCGGCACGCGCTCGGGCCACGGGCGCACCGGCGGGCGGCACACGCTGCTGGCCATGTCGGATCTGAAGACCATCACATTCCATGTCGGAGGCTGACATGACAGTTCAGGACACCGCCGCGCCGATGGTGACGCTCGCCGGCATCGAGGCCGCGGCAGAGCGGATCGCACCCTATATCCGCGCCACGCCGCTGATCGAGGTCGCCTGCGTGCGCGACCGTCCCGTGCCGAACCCGCTGTTCCTGAAGCTCGAATGCCTGCAGGTGACTGGCGCCTTCAAGACCCGCGGCGCGATGAACCGGCTGCTGACCGCGGACAAGGCGGACATCGCGCGCGGCATCGTCACAGCCTCGGGCGGCAATCACGGGCTGGCCGTGGCGCGGGCCGGGCTGATCGCCGGCGTTCCGGCCACGGTCTACCTGCCGACCAATGCCTCGCGGGCGAAGATCCGGGCGCTGTCCGGCTGGGGCGCGCAGGTCTGCGTCACCGGTTCGCGCTGGGACGAGGCGGACCGCGCGGCGGCCGAGCATGCGGCGCGCGAGGGCGCGGCCTATTTCCACCCGTTCAAGGATCCGGCGGTGGTGGCGGGGCAGGGCACGCTGGGGCTGGAACTGGTCCGCGACCTGCCGGAGGCCGATGTCTACCTGGTGTCGATCGGCGGCGGCGGCCTGATCGCCGGTCTTTCCACGGTGCTGCGCGCGAAGAAGCCGAAGGCGCGGATCATCGGCGTGGAGCCCGCGGGATGCCCGACGCTGCAGGCCAGCCTGGCGGCCGGGCACGTGGTGACGCTGGACAGCGTGACGACCCAGGTCGCGACCATGTCCTGCGGGCGCACCGACGAGCGCATCTTCGAGATCGTCTCGCGCAATGTCGACGAGGTTGTTCTGGTCGAGGACGAGGACATGGCGGCGGCCGCGCGCTGGATTTGGACGGAATTCTCGCTGCGCGCGGATCTGTCGGCAGCGGCTGCCATCGCGGCGCTGCGCAGGGGCCTGGTACGGCTCGGTCCGCAGGAGGTCGTCTGCACGCTGATCTGCGGCGCCGACGACGCCGCGATCGATCCGGTGGGCTGAGCGTCTCCGCTCAGCCGCGGTGGAAGAAGGGTTTCAGCGTCTCGTAGAGCGCGCGGAAATCGGCATATCCCTTGTCGTAGACGGCGATATTGGCCGGGTCTGGAGTGAAGGTCTCGCCCAGCTCGACGCGGGCGGTGATCTCCTCCCAGCCGAGCTGGCCCGAGGCGACGAAAGCGACCCAGGCGGCCCCGGCTGCGGAGCCGTAGTCTCGCGCCAGCACCTGGACCGGACGGCCGGTGACTTCGGCGGCGATCTGCATCCAGATGCGGCTGGCGCTGCCGCCATCGGAGGCAAAGATCCGCCCCGGCCGCTGTCCCATCTCGGCCAGCACCTCGAGATGGTGGCGGAAGCCGTAGGCCACGGATTCCAGAAGCGCCCGCCAGAGATGGCCGGATGTGTGCCCGAGGCTCAGCCCGGTGAAGGTGCCGCGCGCCAGCGGATCGTGGATCGGGGTCTTCTCGCCCAGGAAATAGGGCAGGCAGATCACCCCGTCGCTTCCCGCTGGGATGGCGGCCGCCTCGGCGTCCAGCGTTTTATGCGGCTTCTTCCCGCCGGGCGCGGGCACGAGGACCCGCGCCAGCCAGTTCAGCGCCGATCCGGTCGCCGCCATGCAGCCATTCGGGGCGTAGAGCCCGGGGACCAGATGGTAGTCGAGGAACATGCGCGGATCGCCGGTCGCCTCGGGCGTGATGACGATGATGTCGCCCGCCCCGCCGAACTTCAGCAGCACGTCCCCCGGCGCGGTCAGGCCGACGGCGAGCGCCGAGGCGATGTGGTCCGCCGCCCCGCCGAAGACCGGCAGGCCGGCGGGCAGGCCGGTGGCGGCGGCGGCCTCTGCCGTCACGCTGCCGATCACCTCGTGGGCGGCATGGGCCGGGGGCACGGCGCCGGGCGGCAGATGCGCCAGCGCCACCAGATCCGGCGCGATGCAATGGTCGGCGAGGTCGATGAAGCCCGCCTCCAGCGCCCAGTTCCGCTCCACCCCGCGATGGCCCGAGAGCCGCCAGTTGATGTAGTCATAGGCGCCCATCACCGTGGCGATGCGGGAGAAGACCTGCGGCTCATGGGTCTCGATCCAGCGCAGCTTGGCGGCGACCAGCTGCTGGTTGATGCCGTTCCCGGTGCGGCGGATGAAGGTGGCCTCGTCGGTTTCGGACGCCAGCTGCCGTACCTCGGCGCCGCAGCGTCCGTCGCTCTGCTGGATCGAGGGGCGCAGCACGCGGCCCTCCCCGTCGAGCAGCACGACGGCAGGCAGCATGCCGGTGACGCAGATGCCCTTCAGCTCCGCTCCGGCGGGCAGCGCGGCCATGATCTCAGCCAGCACCG
The DNA here is from genome assembly GCF_013184745.1 of Mangrovicoccus sp. HB161399. Classification (GTDB taxonomy): domain Bacteria; phylum Pseudomonadota; class Alphaproteobacteria; order Rhodobacterales; family Rhodobacteraceae; genus Mangrovicoccus. The sequence goes on along the minus strand of NZ_JAATVU010000008.1, from coordinate 37,244 downwards.
CGCAGCTGTTGTCCCACCATTCGTGCGGGTCTTCCTCGGCCCAGCCGGTCTTCGGCGAGGACAGCGCCACCGGACGGCTGGCGGTTGCGGTCACCTCGAAGGGCAGCCGCACCAGCGCCGCGATGGTGCTGGTGGTGCCGATATCGAGGCCGATGACATAGGCATCCTGCGTCATGGAAGGCTCATCCAAGGGTGTCGATCACGTCCATGAAGCGCTTCACCCGCTCGGGATCAACCTTGTTCCAGGTGTCGCCGCCGATCTTGAAGTGGGTGCCGATGACGCAGCCGTCGGCGATCGACATGATCTCCTTCACGGTGTCGAGCCGCACGCCGGTATTGGCCAGGACCGGCGTGTCCGGCACCGCCTCGCGCACCTTGCGCAGGTCCGAGGTCTCGGCCGACTGGCCGGTGAGCGGCCCCGAGACCAGGATGGCGTCGGCCAGCGAGGAGAAGACCGCGCTTTTCGCGCGCAGCTCGATCGGGCGGGCGTCGAGGCTGGAGGCGAATTCGGCGTTGATGTTGAACAGCAGCTTGAGGTCCTTGCAGCCGAGATTGCGCCGCAGCCGCAGCGCCTCGGCGGCATTGGGTTCCCACAGCCCCATGTCCGAGGCGAAGAGCCCGGTGAAGATCTCGCGCGCGAAGGAGGCGCCGGTGGCGTTGGCCATCGCGACCGAGCCGGCCGGATCCCACAGGTAGTTGACGCCGAAGGGCACCTTCAACATCGGCTTCACCGCCATCACGATCGCGGTCATCGCCGCCAGCGATTGCGGGCAGGCCTTCAGCTGGTAGGGGCGGTCGTTCTCGTTGCCGAACATGATCGCATGGACGCCGCCGGCCTGCAGGTTCCCGATGTCCTCGGCGACATCGTCGATCAGCTTGTGCATGCCGCCGTCGGCATCGTAGAGCGGCGAGCCGGGCAGGGCGCCGATATGCGCCATGGCGATCACGCCTTTCGGGCGGGATCCGAAGAAGTCGAGGGCCATCATGTCTTCCTTTTCCTTGGGCCGCAGGCGCCGTGTCCTGCGGAAGTCCTTGGGGCATGTCCGGAATCTGCCCGGCGCCATGCCCGGATAAGCGGCATTGCCATCCAATACGCACAAAAACAAACAAACAAGCAAGAAGATTTACAAAAAATTGTTGCAATAAGCACATCGGACGGCAAGGATGGCCTTGAACCGCAAGGAGTCCACGGTTTGGCAAACAAAGGCGAACAAATTCCGGGGAAGGGGAGATGAGGCCGAAGCTGGCTGTCCTCGCGCGGCACCTGGTGCTGGCCGGGTTCTCGGCGGCGATCGCGCTGCCGCTGCTCTGGGTGCTGCGCGTCAGCCTGACCGACAAGCTGACGGCCTACAAGCTGCCGCCCGAGATCGGCCAGATCGGCCTGCACAACTATGCCGAGGTGCTGACGCAGTACGATTTCGGCAAGTGGTTCGGCAACTCGGTGGCGGTCGCCGTCGCCGCGACGCTGGTCTCGCTGCCTGCCGCCGCGATGATGGCCTATGCCTCGGCGCGCTACCGCACCGGCGGCTGGCCGCTGCTGCTGGGCGTCCTGGCCAGCCAGATGATCCCGCCGATCGTGCTGGTGCTGCCGATGTTCCTGGTCTTCATGACGCTCCTGCCCGTGCCCGGTCTCGTGGCGATCACCATCGCCCATGTCGCCGTCAACCTGCCCTTCATGGCCTGGATCATGGTCAGCTTCTTCGATGCCGACACCCGGTCGCTGGAGGAGGCCGCGCGCTCCGACGGGGCCAGCCGCTGGCAGGCCTTCCGGATGATCACCGTTCCGGTCGCCATGCCCGGGATCATCGCAGCCGGCCTTCTGGGCTTCATCATGAGCTGGAACGAGTTCCTCTACGCGCTGATCCTCGGCGACCACGGCAGCCAGACCCTGGCCGTCGGGCTGGCCAGCATGGAGACCCATGCCGGGGTGAACATCGCGCCGCTGGCCGCGGCCACGCTGCTGGCGCTGGCGCCGGTGCTCGTCCTGCTGCCCTTCCTGCAGAAATACCTGATCAAGGGCCTTTCCCTCGGAGCCCTCAAATAGCCGACGCCAAGTCCGGCACCCCCAGCACGGAGATCCCCATGAAACGCATCCTGCTTGCCTCCCTCAGCGGTCTCGCCCTGGCGGCCGCGGCCCAGGCCGAAGAGGTCAACATCCTGATGGAGGCCGTGCCCGACACGACCTATATCCAGCAGCTCCTGCCCGAATTCGAGGAAGAGACCGGCATCAAGGTCAATCTCGAAGTGGTCAACTATGCCGAGATGCACACCAAGCTGGTGCCGCAGCTGGTCGCGCGCTCGGGCAGCTATTCGGCCATCGTGGTCGATTTCTACTGGGTGGGCGAGTTCTACAAGGCCGGCTGGATGCAGCCGCTCGACGACCGGATCGAGGCAGACGGGTTCGACACCTCGGTCTATGTGCCTGCGATGATGGACCTGGTCGGCCAGGTCGAGGGCACGACCTATATGCTGCCCTTCTACAACTACGCGATGGGGCTCCTGTACCGCACCGACCTTCTGGAGGACGAGGCGAACAAGGCGGCCTATCTGGAGGCGACCGGCAGCGAGCTGAAGGCGCCGGAGACCTGGGACGAGTATCTCAGGCAGGTCGCGTTCTTCACCAAGGACGGCCAGTACGGCGTGGTCAACCAGGGGCTGCGGCCCGACCCGATCGCGATGGAATGGTCGAACTACCTCTTCGCCTCTGGCGGCAGCTTCATGGACGAGGGCTGGCACGCCACCTTCAACAGCCCCGAAGGCGTCGCCGCGCTGGAGACCTACATCAAGAACCTCAACGACTATGGTCCGGTCGGCGCGGCGAGCTTCTCCTTCGACGAGGCGTTCAACGTCTTCAGCCAGGGCCAGGCCTACAGCTACATCACCTACAACTTCTTCCGCGCCGCGGTGGACGATCCGTCGTCTTCGGCCGTGGTCGGCAAGGCCGAGATCATGGGTGTGCCGGGCCAGACGCCGGAAGAGGGCGGATCGCTCAACGGCGCCTGGGGCTGGGCGATCCCGAAATCCTCGCCGAACCCGGATGCCGCCTGGAAATTCCTGCAATGGGTCGAAAGCCCCGAGATCGCCAAGAAACGCGCGCTGCTCGGCGGCTCGCCGACCCGGCTCGACGTGTTCGACGACGAGGAGGTGATCGCCAAGTACCCGCAGACCGTCGCGCTGAAGGAGCTTCTGCTGGGCAGCCACAACTTCCCGACCTTCACCTACACGCCGCAATTCGTCGAAGTGCTGGGACGCGAGCTGTCTCTGGCGGTTGCGGGCGAGAAGACCGCGCAGGAGGCGCTCGACACCGCGGCGGCGGAATTCGACGAGATGGCGGCCAAGGACGGGCGGCAGAAGTGACGCGATGACGGCTGCGACTCCGATGGAGATGCGCGACCGGCGCTTCGGCTGGATGCTGACGGCGCCGGGTCTCGCGCTTCTCGCGGCGGTGGTCCTGTTCCCGATCCTCTGGGCCGGGACCACCTCCTTCTTCGACTACACGCTGATCATGCCCGGCTACGACAATTTCGCGGGCTTCGGGAACTATGCCAAGGCGGCAGGGGACGGAGAGTTCCTGCATGCGGCTTGGATCACGGTGCTTTTCGTGCTGGCGGTGGTGTCGATCCAGTTCGCCATCGGCCTGCTGGTCGCGCTGATGCTGAACGACACCGAGCGCGGCAAGGGCGTCTACTACCTGATCCTGCTGTGCCCGCTGCTGATCAACCCGGTGGTGGTCGGCCTGATGTGGCGGATGATCCTGCATCCGACGCTGGGCATCGTGAACTGGCTGCTCTCGACCGTGGGCATCGAGCCGGTGAACTGGCTCGGCGCGCCGGACATGGCGTTCTGGACCGTCGTTCTCGTCGACATCTGGCACCAGGTGTCCTTCATGGTGGTTCTGCTGCTGGCCGGGCTGTCCTCGCTGCCGGCCGAACCCTACGAGGCCGCGCGCGTCGACGGCGCCTCGGCGCTGCAGCGGTTCTGGCACATCACCCTGCCGATGATGAAGCCGGTCATCGCGATCACGCTGCTGATCCGGATGATCTTCGCGATCAAGACCTATGACATCATCTACATCATGACCCGCGGCGGCCCCGGCACCGCCACCGACCTCATCAGCTATTTCATCTACCGGCGCGCCTTCGTGAGCCTCGATCTGGGCGAAGCCTGTGCCATGGCGGCCATGCTCCTGATCGTCATCGCGGGGATGACCGCGCTGCTCTGGCGGACGATGCGCACCGCCCAGGACGACTGACCATGGCATCCATAGAACTGAACTCCGTATCCCGCATCTACGGCTCGGGCGCCTCGGCGGTCCATGCCGTGAAGGGGATCGACCTGAAGATCGAGGACGGCGAGTTCATGATCTTCCTCGGCCCCTCGGGCTGCGGCAAGTCCACCACGCTGAGGATGATCGCGGGGCTGGAACCCGTCTCCGGCGGCGACCTGCTGATCGACGGCGCGCGCGTCAACGATGTCGATCCGGCCGAGCGCGACCTGGCGATCGTGTTCCAGAACTACGCCCTCTATCCGCACATGACGGTGCGGGCCAACATGGCCTTCGGGCTGAAGCTGCGCGGGCTTCCCCGCAGCGAGATCGACACCCGCATCGCCGACGTGGCGCGCGTGCTGTCGGTGGAGCCGCTGCTGAACCGCCGCCCGGCGCAGCTGTCGGGCGGGCAGCGCCAGCGCGTCGCGCTGGGGCGGGCGCTGGTGCGCGAGCCGCGCGCCTTCCTGCTGGACGAGCCGCTGTCCAACCTCGACGCCAAGCTGCGCTCGGTGATGCGCACCGAACTGGTCAAGCTGCACCGCAAGCTCGGCACCACCATGGTCCATGTCACCCATGACCAGGTGGAGGCGATGACCATGGGCACCCGCATCTGCATCATGCGCGGCGGCGAGATCGTGCAGGTCGGCCGCCCGCAGGAGGTCTACCGCAATCCCGCCGACACCTTCGTCGCGGGCTTCCTCGCCACCCCGCCGATGAACCTCTTTCCCGGCCGGCTGGAGGCGCGCGGCGACTCGCTCGTGCTGGTGGCGGAGGGCGCCGAGATCCCGGTCCCGGCGGCAACCGCGCCGGGCTGGGGCGGACATGCGGGACGCGAGGTGATCATCGGGCTGCGTCCCGAACATCTTGCCGAAGCGCCCGAAGGTCCGGCCCCGGCTGCGCTGCAGCTGTCCGTCGAGACGGTCGAGGCGCTGGGGCCGGAAACCATCCTGAACCTGCGCCTCGGGCGGAACGGGCCCGAGATTGCCGCGCGCCTGCCTGCCGACGGCGACTGGGAGGCCGGTCAGCCGGTGACGCTCCATGCCGACACGGCGCGGCTGCATCTCTTCGATCCCGCCACCACCCGCAGCATTCCCCGGGGCGCCGCCCATGCTCTATGATGCCGCCTACATCGCGCTGCTGGAGCGGGGGCTGAGGACCTGCCTGCCGGATTGGGACCTGCCCGGCGACGCGCCGGTGCGGCTGCTTGCGGTCTCCGAGAACGCCACGTTCCTGCTGGAGCGGCCGGAGGCGCCGCTGGTCTTCCGCGTGCAGCGCCCGGGCTACAACTCCGAGGCGGAAATCCTGTCGGAACTGGCCTGGGTCGCGGCCCTGCGCGCGGACGGCGCGGTCCATGCCCCGGCACCGGTTCCCTGCCGCTCGGGCGCGGCCCTGTCGCGCTTCGCCGCGGACGGCACGGAGATGCTGGTGACGGCCTTCGAGTACTTTCCCGGCGTGCCGCCCGACGAGACCGGCGATCTCGTGCAGTGGTTCGGCGCGCTCGGCGGCGTGACCGCGCGGTTGCATCTCCATGCGCGCGCCTGGACCCCGCCGGCGGGGTTCGCGCGGCGGACCTGGGACTGGGACAGCTGCATCGGTCCCGATGCCGACTGGGGCGACTGGCGGATCGCGCCCGGCCTCGGCCGCGAGGGCATCGCGCTGCTCGAGCGTGCCGTGCTGCGGCTGCGCGCGATCACCGATGCCTATGGCCGCGCGCCTGACCGCTGGGGGCTGATCCATTCCGACATGAAGCCCGGCAACCTGCTGGCGCAGGAGGACCGCCTGGCGGTGATCGATTTCGACGATTGCGGCCAGGGATGGTTCATGGTCGATTTCGCCGGTTCCGTCAGCGCATTGGAAGCCGATCCGCGCTACGGCGAGTGCCTGGCCGCCTGGCTCGACGGCTACCGCCGCGTCGCGCCGCTGGCGGCGGAACACGAGGCGATGATTCCGGCCTTCGTCATGCTGCGCCGCATCCAGCTGAGCGCCTGGGCCGCCACCCATTCCGAGACGCCCTTCGGCCAGGTGGCCGGGGGCGGTTTCGCGCAAGACACGCTCGCCCTGGCCGAGCGCTTCCTCTCCCAACATGCCTGAGATTCCGGAAGGACCTCCCATGACCGAAATCGGCGAAGTCATCGAGCTGAACCGCTTCGACGAAACCTCGCAGGTCGATGATCCCGACCTGGCCCGCGCGCTTGCGCGGCGCAAGGCGACCTTCGGCGCCTCGTCGGTGCTGTTCTACGACAAGCCCATCCACATGGCCAGCGCCAGCGGCTCCTGGATGCAGGCGGCGGACGGCACGCGCTATCTCGACCTCTACAACAACGTGCCCTGCATCGGCCATTCCCATCCGGCGGTGGCCGAGGCGATCGGGCGGCAGGCGGCGGTGCTGAACACCAACACCCGCTATCTGGTCGACATCGTGCACGACTACGCTGAGCGGCTGCTGGCGGAATATCCCGCCGGTCTCGACAACGTGGTGCTGACCTGCACCGGCTCGGAAAGCAACGACCTGGCGCTGCGCATGGCCGAGGCCTTCACCGGCAAGCGCGGCGTGATCGTCACCGACCTCGCCTATCACGGCAACAGCGCCTCGACGACGGCGATCTCGCCGGGCTCGCGCTCCGACCGATCGGTGCCGGCGCATGTGCGCACCGTCGCCCCGCCCGAGGCTTTCCGCTCCGGCGACAACGATCCCGGCGGCAGCTTCGCCGCGCGGGTCCGCGGCGCGATCGCCAGCCTCGAGGCCGAGGGCCATGGCTGCGCCGCGATCATCGTCGACACGATCTTCTCCAGCGACGGAGTCTATGCGGGGCCGCCCGGCTTGGTCGACGGCGCTGTCGCGGCGGTGCACGAGGCGGGCGGGCTCTACATCGCCGACGAGGTCCAGCCCGGCTTCGCCCGCACCGGCGACGCGATGTGGGGCTTCGCCCGGCACGGCGCGATGCCCGACATGGTGACGATGGGCAAGCCGATGGGCAACGGCTTCCCGATGTCCGGCGTGGTGTCCCGCCCCGACGTGCTGACCGCTTTCTGCGAGATGCATGCGGGCTATTTCAACACCTTCGGCGGCAACCCGCTGGCGGCGGCGGCCGGGCTTGCCGTGCTCGACACGATCCGCAGCGAAGGGCTTCTGGAGAACGCGCGGGCGGCCGGCAAGACGATGATGGAGGGCCTGCGCGCGATGCAGGGCAGCGGCTCCGCGATCGGCGACGTGCGCGGCGCGGGATGCTTCCTCGGCGTCGAGATCAGCGAGCCGGGCAGCAACCGGCCCGACGCGGCGATGGCGCGCAAGGTGATCAACGGGCTGAAGGAGCGCGGCGTCCTGGTGGGCGCGACGGGCCCGCATGGCAACGTGCTGAAGATCCGCCCGCCGCTGTGCTTCGGCGAGGCCGAGGCGCTGGTGTTCTTCGGCGCGATGGAGCAGGTGCTGGCGCTCTGAGCGGCCGCCCCGCCGGACGGGCGGGGCAGCCGCGCCTCAGGCGGCCGAGCGTGCCGCTGGGCGCAGCCTGTCCCCGTCCGCGCCGAAGAGATGCGCGGCCTCCGGCGCATGGCCGAGCGCGATCGCATCGCCTGCGGCGAGTTCGAGCGTGCCGGCCAGCTTCGCGACCAGCGGCGCGCCGGTGCCGTCCAGCTCGACATGCACCATCTGCACCTCTCCCAGCTGCTCGACCAGCGCGATCCGGCCGCGGAAGGGCGCCCCGGCGGCGGGCGCGGGCACCAGATCCTCGGGGCGGATGCCGAATTGCACCCTGGCGCCCCGGGCCAGCGGAGCCGCGGCCGATGTGATGCCGCCGCCGTCCAGCGCGACCGCGGTGCCGCCGAGGCTCTCGGCGCCGATCACGTTCATCGCGGGCGAGCCGATGAATCGGGCGACGAACAGGTTGGCCGGGGTGCGGTACAGCTCCAGCGGCGTGCCGACCTGCTCGATCGAGCCGCCGTTCATCACCACGATCCGGTCGGCCAGCGTCATCGCCTCCACTTGGTCATGGGTAACGTAGATCATCGTCGTGCCGGGCATGGCCTGCTTGAGCCGCGCGATCTCGATCCGGGTCGCCACGCGCAGCGCCGCGTCGAGATTCGACAAGGGCTCGTCGAAGAGGAAGACCTTGGGATCGCGCACGATGGCGCGGCCGATGGCGACCCGCTGGCGCTGGCCGCCGGAGAGCGCCTTGGGGAAGCGGTCCAGATAGGGGGCCAGCTGCAGGCTTTCGGCGGCGCGTTCGATCCGCGCGCGGATCTCCCGGCGCGGCAGCCCGGCAATCTTTAGCCCGAAGGCCATGTTGTCGAACACCGTCATGTGCGGGTAGAGCGCGTAGCTCTGGAACACCATGGCGATGCCGCGCCGCGCCGGGGCGACCCGGTTCATCAGCCGCCCGTCGAGGCGGAACTCGCCCGAGGAGATCTCCTCCAGCCCGGCGATGCTGCGCAGGAGCGTGGACTTCCCGCAGCCCGAGGGGCCGACGAAGACCACGAATTCGCCCGAGGGGATGTCCAGGTCGATGCCGTGCAGAACCTCCATGTGGCCATAGGTCTTGCGGACGTCGCGGAGCGTGAGATGTGCCATTCCTGTGGACTCCTTGCGGTCAGCGGCCGGGCTTCAGATCGGACACCGCGCGCAGCAGGCGCGACGGCTCCCGGCCGGCGATTTCCAGGTCGTTGCGGCGGCGGATGGCACTTCGCACGATGCGCGCGCCGAGATAGCGCAGCGGTTCGGGAGGCAGCGCGGTGCGGGTCTCCAGCCCGACCAGCCCGCTGCGGCTCCAGCGGTCGTCGCGCCCCAGCAGGAGGCTGGCCAGGATGCGCGCGCCGACCGGCGTCTGGGCGATGCCGGTGCCGTTGAAGCCCGCGCCGTAGAACAGGCCCGGCGTGGCGCGGCTCTCGCCGAAGACCGGCAGGTGCTCGGCCGTGCAGTCGATCGGCCCGGACCAGTCATGTGCCACAGGAACCCCGGCGAGGCCGGGATAGACCCGCGCCAGTTCCCGCACGTTGCCGCGGCCGCGCTCCGGGCTGCGGTTGAAGCTGCTGCCGATGCGGTTGGCATAGGCGATGTGGCCGCTGCCGCGCCCGAAGATCACCCGTCCGTCCGTCGTGCGCTGATAGTAGAGCACATTGGCCTGGCTGTCGCAGATCGACTTTCCGTCGCTCCAGCCCATCGCGTCGAGCGTGCCGGCGGCGGGTTCGGTGGCGATGACCTGGCTTTCGACGACATACATGTAGCGCGCCAGTTCCGGGAGGCTGGCCGCCCAGGCATTGGTGCAGAGCGCCACTTTCGGCGCGGTGACGCTGCCAGCCGCGGTCTTCACGGCCAGGGGCCGACCGGGCGCGATGGCGGTGACCGGGCTGCGCTCGTGGATCGCGATGCCGCGCGCCAGGGCGAGGTCGCGCAGACCCAGTGCCAGCCGCCCCGGATGCACGGTGCCCGCCCGTGTCTCGGCGATGCCGGCATAGGAAACGTCCGAGCCGGTGCCCGCCGCGATGCGGGCGGCATCGAGCGTCTCGAACGGCATCGTGCCCCGCGCCCGGCAGCCGTCCATCGCGCCGTCCCAGGCGCCTTCCTGCGCCTTGGAGCTGGCCGTCCAGTACCAGCCGTCGAGCCGCAGCTGCATGTCGATGGTGCCGGCGGCCTGCAGCGCCTCCAGCTCGCCGATCGCTTCCGCCGTGGCCGTGCACAGCGACAGCGCCTCTTCGGCGCCGACGACGCGTTCCAGGAGGTCGATCTCGGCGAACCAGCTGTGGACCTGCCCGCCGTTGCGTCCCGAGGCTCCGGCGCCGCAGTGATCGGCCTCCAGCACGGCGATGCGCAGTTCGGGATCGGCCTCGCGCAGCCGGAGCGCGGTCCAGAGGCCGCAGAACCCGCCGCCGATGATCGCGATGTCGGCCTCGTGGGTGCCGGAGAGCGGCGGCGTTGCCGGGGCGGCCCCGGCCTCCTGCAGCCAGTAGGACCGCTCGGCGGAAGAGGCGGGGACGGGGATTTGCAGTTGGATTTCGGTCATGCGCGGTCCGCCATGGAGATGTAGCTTGAATATTTCCGCAGGAGCCAGTCCGGGATCGGCGAGAGCGGCTGCGGGAAGCCGCCGCGGTGCAGGCAGGTGGCCGCCGCGGCTTCGGTGGCCCGGGCCAGCGCCGCGGCGGCACCTTCGCCGTCGAGGAGCCGGGCGGCGAGGAAGGCGGCGACGAAGCTGTCCCCGGCGCCGCAGGTGTCGACCGGCGCGATCGGCCGCGCCGCCGCCCTGTGGAGCGCCTTGCCGTCATGCAGCCAGGCGCCGTCCGCGCCGCAGGTCAGCAGCACCTGCTCCGCGCCCTTCGATCTCAGGGCCGCGATCTCGTCCTCCGCCGCGGTTGCGCCGCGGAGGCCGGAGGCGACGGCCAGCGGCACGCCCGCGAGGTCGTGCTCGCCATGCCGGGTGGAGAGGTCGACGCTGAACGGGATGCCCCGGTCCTTCAGGCGCGCCAGCAGTTCCGGCGCGGAATTGGTGCCCAGATGCACCCAGCCCGCCGCGGCCAGCTGCTCGAACCGCGCCGCGCAGGGGACATAGTCCAGCCCGGCCCCGAGGTCTTCGAGCAGGAATTCCCGCTCGCCCGCGGTCTCCAGGAGCAGCGTCACCGCGGTGGCGGCGGCGCCGGTTTCCAGATCCTCCGGGTCGAGCCCGGCACGGCGCAGCGCATCGGCGATGATCCCGGCCTCGGCATCCGCTCCGACGCGGCCGAAATACGCGGCCTCGCGCCCGGCGCGGCGCCACTGGACGGCGACGTTCAGGGCATTGCCGCCGACCGCCATGTTGCCGTGGGAGAGGTAGACGTCGAGGCAGTTGTCGCCGACGGCGATCAGGGCGGGGGGCTTGCGTCCGTCCGTCATGCCGCGTGCCTTTCCCCGCCGAGCCAGGGCGCGAGGCCCCCGCGGTTGCGGTCCCACGCGGCGACCGGGTAGAGCGCGTAGCTGCCGTCGCCGAAGGGTGCGAAGGCGAAGGTGCCCCCGTATCCGGCAGCGGCAAGTCCGCCCGGAATGGCATCGAGCGGCAGGCTGCCGTCGCCCCAGGCCAGGTGCCTGGCCGGCGTCCCGTCGGCGAGGTGGACATGCGACTGGCGCGGCCCGAAGCGGTCGGCATAGGCGGCCACGTCGTCGCCCGCCGCGGCCATGGCGCAGACATCCAGCACTGCGCCGAGCGCGGGATGGCCGACCGTGGCGATCATCCGATCCAGCTCGGCGGCGGTTCTGACGATGTTGCTCTCGCGCCGCTGCAGCGGCTCCAGCAGGCAGTGCAGCCCGAGGCTTGCCGCGTGCGCGACAATCCGCGACAGCGCCTCGGCCGCGCGGTCCCAGGCCTCTTGCGCCGGGGCGGTTTCGTGGCCGCGCCCGCAGGTGAGGAACAGGCAGCGCCCGCCGAGATCGGCGGCGATCCCGGCCGCCTTGATGAAATGCGCCAGGCTCGCCGCCCGCAGCCCGGCGTCGCCCGGGGCGATGTTGACCGGATAGGCGACCTGTTCGGGCGTCAGGCAGTGCAGCGCGACCCCGGCATCGGCCATCTCCCGGGCGATGGCGCGGACCCGGGCCGGGCCGGGCCCGGCGATGCCGAGATGGGGCGCGATCCCCCAGAGCTCGATCCGGTCGACGCCGCTGCGGGCCATGCAGTCGAGGAACTCGCCGAAGGGCAGGCGCTGGAAGGCGAAGTTCGACCCGAGCAGAGGGTCCCGCCGGAACTGTCCGTGCGGGGTCATTTGCCGATCCCCTCGGTCAGGCCGCGGACGAAGTAGCGCTGGGTCAGGAAGAACACGATGACGATCGGCAGGGCCGAGATGGTCATCGCGGCGAAGACCTGGGCGAAATCGGTGCCGTGCTTGGACATCAGCGAAGTCAGCCCGACCGGCAGGGTCTGGGTCGAGGGCGAGTTGGTGAAGATCATGGCGAAGAGGTATTCGTTCCAGGCGAAGAGGATGTGCAGGATCACGCAGGAGACCAGGATGGGTCGGCAGAGCGGCAGGATGATCCGGCGGAAGATCTGGCCCTCGCTGGCGCCGTCCATCCGCGCCGCCTCGTCCAGGTCGCGCGGCAGGTCGAGCATGTAGGCCCGGATCAGGAAGGTGGTGAAGGGCACGCGGAAGGCGGTGTAGAGCAGGATCAGCGCCCAATGCGTGTTGTAGAGGCCGAAATCCTGCATCATGCGCACCAGGGGCACCAGCGCCACGGTCGGGCTGAGCATCATGCCGCCGAGGATGAAGCCGGTGACGAGCGGCTGGCCGGGGATGCGGGTGCGGGTCAGCCCGTAGGCCGCCCAGGCGCTGATGAAGACCGTGGTCACGATGGACACGCCGGTCACCAGCAGGCTGGAGGCGACGAACTGGCTGACGCCGTTCTGCCAGGCGGCGGCATAGGCGGCGAAGGACCAGTGCTGCGGCAGCGCGAAGGGATCGTTGAAGATCTCGGTGTTGCTGCGGAACCCGTTGAGCGCCATCCAGGCCAGCGGATAGAGCACCAGCACGGCCATCGCGACCAGCAGCGCCTGCAGCATCGCGCGGCCGATGACCGCCCAGGGCGCGCGCGGGGCCGGGCCCATGCCGTCCTCGGCCGCGTGTTCGGCAGTGGCGGTCATGCGGCGACCCTCCTTCGGCGGGTGTGCCAGAGCTGCGCGAGCCCGCAGGCCATGGTGACCGCGAAGATCAGCGAGCCGATGGCGGCGGCATAGCCCATCTCGTTCTGGCTGAACCCCATCTGGTAGAGCCAGGTGCCTAGCACCTGCGAGGAATTGTTCGGCCCGCCCGAAGTCATGACCATGACTTCGTTGAAGACCTGGAAGGCGCCTGTGATGGTCACGATGATCATCATCCCGGTCATCTCGCGGGTCATCGGCAGGGTCACCGACCAGAGCTGGCGCAGCGGTCCGGCGCCGTCCATCCGCGCGGCATCGTAGAGGTCCCGCGGGATCTTCTGGATCGCGATGGTGAAGAGCAGCGTCGAATAGCCGAAGCCCTGCCACTGGCTCATCGCGATGACCGCGTAGATAGCCGTCGACTGGTCGCCCAGCCAGGCCCGCGACCAGCCGCCGAGGCCCGCGGCGGTGAGCAGCCCGTCGAGGATGCCGATGTCCGGCTGGTAGATGAAGTAGAACAGCAGGCCGGTGACCGTGGTCGAGATTGCCGAGGGGATGAAGTAGATTGCCCGCCACAGGTTGCGCATCCGGTGCGAGGCGATGTCCTCGATGATCGAGGCCAGCACGAAGGCGCCGAAGACCTGGAAGACGATCGACAGGACCGCATAGGCGAGATTGTTGAACAGGGCGGTCAGCACCACCGGATCCCCGGCCAGGCGGGCGTAGTTCTCCAGCCCGACATGCTGAACCTCGCCGGTGAAGATGTCCTGCGTGGTCGTGCTGACGCGGAAATTGTCGATGATCGGATAATAGACGAACCACCCGACGATCAGGACGGCCAGCGCGACCCACCGCCACGAGAGAAGCTGTTCCGCCAGCCGCGGCAGGCGGAGCTCAGGGACGGCGGAGCCGGCGGGCGCGGCTCCGTCGAATTGCAGGGAACTGCTCCGGGCCATGCCGATCAGTTCGCCACCGAGGCGGCCGCCTTGCGCACGGCCTCCATCACGTCCTCGGCCGAGGACGTGCCGCCGGCGAAGCCCTGGAATTCGGAGAGCCAGGCCGCGGCCACCCGCGGATGGTTCACCGTGTCGAGCCACGGCACCAGGTAGGACGCCTCTGCGATGTCGTCGAGACCTGCCACGACCGAGGGGTTCATCGTCTCCGGGTCGCCGCCGCCGACCACCGCGCTCGGCTGGCCGTAGGGCGGGGCCGACAGGGTGCGGGCATGCCCGGGCGAGGTGGCGAATTTCATGAAGTCGATCGCCAGCGGGATGTTGTCCGAGGCCGAGGAGATCATGTAGCCCTCCGGCGCGCCTTCCAGCGCCATCGGGTCGCCTGCGGCATCTGCCGGGGCGGGCAGGGCGAAGAAGCCGAACTGGTCGGCGGTCAGCGCCGTATCGGGCCGGGCCGCGCTGTCGAACTCGATGATCTCCTGGTAGTACATGGCCGACTTGCCGTCGCTGAGCTGCTGGATGGCGGTCTGGTAGGAGACGCCGTTGACGTCCGGTCCTATGGTGCAGCGGTCCTCGAAGGCGGCGAACTGCTCAAGGGCGGCGGCATAGCCGGGATCGTCATAGGTCGCGGTGGCCGGGTCGAAATCGGCCTCCAGCACGTCGCGCGGCACGTTGTAGGCCAGCAGCTGGCCCAGGTAGTGCAGCCCGGCCCAGGGTTCCTTGTTGCCGAAGGAGACCGGCAGGTAGCCCGCCGCCTTGATCGCGTCGCAGGCGGAGAGGAGTTCGCCGAAGGTTGCAGGCACCCCGACGCCCGCCGCGTCGAAGATCGGCTTGGAGTAGCCCATGAACTTCGCGTCGAGATAGAGCGGGATGCCGTAGTTCCTGCCGTTGTAGACGAAGGCGTCCACGGCGGCCGGGGCGAAGGTCCTGCCCCAGTCGGTATCCGGACCGATCACTGCGGTCAGGTCGGCAGCGCGGTTGCCGCGCACGAAATTGCCGCCCCAGGTTCCGGTCCAGGAGAAGAAGATGTCGGGGATCGAGTTCGAGGCCACCAGCGTGCTGGTCTTGCCCTTGATGCTGTCGTCATCCTCCTGGATCAGCTCGATGCTGACATCGGGATGCATCTCCTCGTACTGCGCCGCGAGATCGGTGAAATAGGGCTGCAGCCGCTGCATCCCGAACTTCGTCAGGATGGTCAGCGTGCCCGAATAGTCCACCTCGGCCGCGGGGTCGGCCGCTTGCGCCGGAACCATGGCCGGGGCGAGGGCGGTGCCTGCGGCAAGCAGGGCGGCGATCGTCGTCTTCCGTGTCATCTTGCTTCTCCTGTCGGGAAAGGCGCGTCCGGTTTTTCTCAGTATTCGACGCGCTTGTAGTAGCGGCGGGTGGTCAGAGGGTGGTCGCGCAGCACTTCGAGATGTGCGCTCAGCCGCTCGAGCAGCGTGGCCAGGACGACCGGCGAGATCATCGCGCGGACCTCGGGCGAGACGCCGGGCAGGGCGGTGTCGGTGGTGTCGAGGATGCGCAACTTGTCGGTGTAGCGCCGCGCGAAGGCCTCGACCCGGTCGCCCAGCGGCCGGTAGGCATCCTCGCCCTTGAACAGGAAGACGCTGACCCCAGGCTCGACCAGCTCCAGCGTGCCGTGGAAGAAATCGGCCGCGTGGACGGGGCGGGTGCGGATCCACTGCATCTCCTCGAGGATGCACATGCCGTAGTAGTGCGCCTCGGGCCAGACCGAGCCGGCGCCGGTGAAGATGTGGTAGCCCTCGTCCTTGATCTCGGCGGCCAGCCGCGCGGCCTCGGGCTCGAAGGCGGCCTTGGCGGAGACCAGCAGTTCCGGCAGCAGCGCCAGCTCGGCCGTCACCGCGTCATAGCCCAGCCCCTGTCCGGTCTCCTCGAGCAGCGCCAGCATCAGGATCAGCGTCTGCAGGTAGAAGCTTTCCGAGGAAGTGTCGTCTTCGGCGAAGTTGGTGAAGGTCCGGTCGGCGTCCTGGCCCAGCGGCGTGTCGGCATGGCCGGTCAGGCTGAGCGTCTTCACGCCGCGCGCCTTGAGGAACTCGAGCAGCGCGACGCTTTCCTTGGTCGTGCCCGACAGCGAGGGCAGGATGGCCAGCGCGGTCTCGTCCAGCCCGGCGGGCGGAGCGATCACGACCTGGGCCGGGAAGCAGGCGGAGACCGGGAAGGTGGTGTGGCGCTGCGCGAATTCGATCGCGGGCAGGGTCAGCAGCTGGACGCCGCCGGTGCCCATGAAGAAGATGCGCTGCACCCCGGCATCCAGAAAGCCGCGCATCAGCGGGCGGGCGGTTTCGGCCAGCGCAACCGCGCCGCCCTGGATCCGGACGAAGCGCTCTCCGTCGAAATTCAGCATGTTGTCGTCCAGCATCGGGACTTGTCCTCGTTCTCTGCGCGCAGCCTGTCCGGGCACGCGCCCTGAGGGCACCTGCGGCGGCCGCAAACGCTGTCGGTCCATCTTGTGAGACCGGTCTCATATGGGGCCGTCAAATGGCCGCCGGATCACCGGCGGCCTGCGGGATGAGATCGGTCTCATGTGCAGTCTAGGACGAGGCAGGTGCCGTCTGGCAAGCACTTTCCGATCCCCGGAGGGAAAAAAATTTCAGGCGGAGCGGGGCCGCGAAACCGAGCCCCGGACGGTCAGCTGGGTGGGGAACTGCACGTGGCGGGCGGGGGCCCGGCTGCCTTGGATCCGTGCCATGATCATCTCGACCGCGAGCGGTCCGATCTTCTTAATCGGCTGTGAAACAACGGTAATCTGTGGGTCGGAGAAGGTCGCCATGTCGAAGTCGTCGAAGCCGACCAGCGACACGTCATGCGGCATGGACAGGCCGAGCGAGCGGAAGGCCAGCATCGCGCCCTGGGTCATCAGGCTGTCGACGGTGAACAGCGCGGTCGGCGGGTCCTGCCGGTGGAACAGGCGGATCGTGGCATCGATCGCATGCGACACGGTCGAGGGCGATTCGGCGATGAGCGCCGGGTCGGCGGCGATTCCGCGGCTTTCCAGCGCCTCGCTGTAGCCCGCCAGGCGCTCGCGTGCCGTGCCAATGCGCGAACCGTCATGGATCAGCGCGATGCGGCGGTGCCCGCTGCGGATCAGGTAGTCCACCGCGTTGCGCGCGCCCTCGCGGTTGTCGACGGTGATCTGGTCGCAGTCCAGCCCCTCGGGCACCCGGTCGATCAGCACCAGCGGGTAGCCTTCCTCCAGCATCGCCGCGAGCTGCGGGTTCGGGTCGCTCGTGGCCGGGGCGATGATCAGCCCGCGAAGCGCCAGCGCGCGCAGGCTGTCGATCACCTGGCGCTCCTGCTCCGGGTCTTCCTGGCTGGCGGCGATCAGCAGGTTGTGGCGGCTGCCGCGCAGCTCCATGTCGAGATCATGGGCGATCTGCGAGAAGAACGGGTTCAGGATGTCGCCCGGCACGAAGCCGATCAGCGGCAGCTCGCCTTGGCGCAGCGCCTGGGCGATGCGGTTGCCGCGGTAGCCCAGCTCGCGCGCCACGGTGCGCACCCGTTCCGCGGCATCGCCGCCGACATAGCCGTAGCCGTTGAGCGCCCGCGCGGCGGTCGCGCGCGAGACGTTCGCCGCTGCCGCGACGTCCTTCAGGGTCACTGCCTTGGGTTTCATCTGGGTCCGGGGCCTGCAGCCTCTGCTTCGGTCCGCAAGTCCTACCCCAGCGGGAAGCCATCCGCAAAGCGTTCCGCATCCCGTCCGGCCGCGAGGTGCCGGGGCCCGCGACGGGACCCCGGCCGGCCCGGTCACTGCCAGGACTTGATCAGGTCGTCATAGGCGATGGTCTTGGGTTCCTCGTCCTCGCTGGCGAGCTTCGCCTTGGGCGAGCCGGCCTCTGCCAGCCAGACCTCGGGATCCTGCGGCTCGTTCAGCTTCGGCCCGATATCGCCCTGGATGCCTGCCCTTTCGAGCCGCTCCATGACCTTCTCCTGGTCCTCGCAGAGCGCGTCGAGCGCCTCCTGCGGGGTCTTCGCGCCGGACATCGCGTCGCCGATGTTCTGCCACCAGAGCTGTGCCAGCTTCGGGTAGTCCGGGACGTTCGTGCCGGTCGGCGACCAGGCCACGCGGGCGGGCGAGCGGTAGAACTCCACGAGGCCGCCGAGCTTCGGCGCGCGCTCGGTGAAGCTCTCGTCCTGGATGGTGGATTCGCGGATGAAGGTCAGCCCGACATGGGATTTCTTCACGTCCACCGTCTTCGAGGTGACGAACTGGGCATAGAGCCAGGCCGCCTTGGCGCGGTCCTCGGGGGTCGACTTCATCAGCGTCCAGGAGCCAACGTCCTGGTAGCCGATCTTGGTGCCTTCCTCCCAGTAGGCGCCATGCGGCGAGGGGGCCATCCGCCATTTCGGCGTGCCGTCATCGTCCAGCACCGCCTCGGCGCCGTCGCCGACCATATCCGCGGTGAAGGCGGTGTACCAGAACATCTGCTGCGCGACATTGCCCTGGGCGGGCACCGGGCCGGCCTCGGAGAAGGTCATGCCCATCGCGGCGGGCGGCGCGTAGTTCTCCAGCCAGTCGATCGCCTTGGTCACGGCATAGACCGCGGCCGGGCCGTTGGTGGCGCCGCCGCGGGCGACGCAGGACCCCACCGGCTGCGAGTTCTCGTTCACCCGGATGCCCCATTCGTCGACCGGCAGGCCGTTCGGCTCGCCCTTCGAGCCCACGCCGGCCATCGACAGCCAGGCATCGGTGTAGCGCCAGCCGAGCGAGGGGTCCTTCTTGCCGTAGTCCATGTTGCCGTAGACCTTGTCGGTCACGCCCATGTGGGACATGTCGCGGCCGGTGAAGAACTCGGCGATGTCCTCGTAGGCCGACCAGTTGACCGGGACACCCAGGTCATAGCCGTATTTCTCCTTGAAATCGGCCTGGTTCTTCTCGTCGTTGAACCAGTCGTACCGGAACCAGTAGAGGTTCGCGAATTGCTGGTCGGGCAGCTGGTAGAGCTTGCCGTCCGGCGCGGTGGTGAACTGGGTGCCGATGAAATCCGCGAGGTCCAGCGTCGGCGAGGTCACGTCCGCGCCCTCGTTCGCCATCCAGTCGGTCAGGTTGCGCGCCTGCTGGTAGCGCCAGTGGGTGCCGATCAGGTCGGAGTCGTTGATATAGGCGTCGTAGATGTTCTCGCCCGACTGCATCTGGGTCTGCAGCTTCTCGACGACATCGCCTTCGCCGATCAGGTCATGGGTCAGGTTGATGCCGGTGATCTCGCTGAAGGCCTTGGCCAGCACCTGGCTTTCGTATTCATGCGTGGTGATGGTTTCCGAGACCACCTTGATGTCCATGCCCGCGAAGGGCTTGGCGGCGTCGATGAACCACTGCATCTCGGCCTCCTGGTCGGCGCGGCTCAGCGTGCTGAGATCGCCGATCTCGGCGTCGAGAAAGGCCTTGGCCGCGTCCATGTCGGCAAAGGCGCCCGAGCCCATGAGGCCGAGGGCCAGCGCGAGGGCTGTCGTGTTCCTCAAGTTCATAAGTTTCCTCCCTTTCGAACTTGTCGTCGTTGTTCTTGGTTGTTCTTGCTGCCTGGGCTTTCCGCCCGGTTTCAGACCCAGCGGAAGACCGCCGCGGCATAGGCTAGGCAGACGGCCATCGCCCAGGGCTGGCTGTCCGGCCCCATGATCCCGAGCCAGGCGAGATTGATGAAGGCCGAGCCCAGCAGAGTGATGAAGAGACGGTCGCCCCGCGTGGTCTCGATCTGCAGGATGCCCCTGCGCGGGGTCTCGGGGAACTTGACGGCGAGCACCGTGAAGAGCGCCAGAAGCGCCGCGATGACCATGAAGAAGATCGCCGTCGGCCAGGTCCATGCCATCCACGCCATGTCAGGACTCCTTGCAGTAGAGATGGCCGCTTGCGGCCTTGCGGCCGGCATCGCGGATGCCCGCGAAGGCGCCCTTGCGCACCTCGCGCAGGAAGGCGTTTCCGAGCCGGACCTTCTCGCCGATGGGCCTTCCGTCCCAGTCGGAGAGCAGCTCGGGCAGGCGGAATTCGCCCGGCGGGCGGACCTCCAGCGCAGCCTCGATGGGGATGCGGTCGGCAGAGGTCATCACACCCTCCCCAGGGCGAAGCCCTTGGCGATGTAGTTGCGGACGAACCAGATCACCAGCGCGCCGGGCAGGATGGTCAGGATGCCCGCCGCGGCCAGCAGCCCCCAGTCGATGCCGCTGGCTCCTTGCGTCCGCGTCATGATCGCCGCGATCGGCTTGGCGTCGACCGTCGTCAGGGTGCGGCTCAGGAGCAGCTCCACCCAGGAGAACATGAAGCAGAAGAAGGCGGCGACGCCGATGCCCGATGCGATCAGCGGCATGAAGATCTTCACGAAGAACGCGCCGAAGCCGTAGCCGTCGATATAGGCGGTCTCGTCGATCTCGCGCGGCACGCCGCGCATGAAGCCCTCGAGGATCCAGACCGCCAGCGGCACGTTGAACAGGCAATGCGCCAGCGCCACGGCAATATGGGTGTCGAACAGCCCGACCGAGGAGTAGAGCTGGAAAAAGGGCAGGGCGAAGACCGCCGGCGGCGCCATCCGGTTGGTGAGCAGCCAGAAGAACAGGTGCTTGTCGCCCATGAAGCTGTAGCGCGAGAAGGCATAGGCCGCAGG
The DNA here is from genome assembly GCF_013184745.1 of Mangrovicoccus sp. HB161399. Taxonomy (GTDB): domain Bacteria; phylum Pseudomonadota; class Alphaproteobacteria; order Rhodobacterales; family Rhodobacteraceae; genus Mangrovicoccus. The sequence continues at coordinate 16,828 of NZ_JAATVU010000008.1, read as the reverse complement.
CAGCGCCACCGACAGCGAGATCGCCGTGTTCATCACCACGTAGATCAGCGAGTTGACGTAGCCCATGTACCAGGCCGGGTCGGTGAAGATCGTCACGTAGTTCTGGAAGGTCAGCTGCTTCGGCCAGAGCGTGAAGTCGCCGAGGATCTCGGCATTGGTCTTCAGGCTCATGGTCAGCAGCCAGTAGATCGGCAGCATCAGGAACAGCAGGTAGAGCGTCATCACCAAGGCGCGGGAATTGATCGCCGAGCGCCTGCGGGGGGCGGAAGCAGCCATCTCACATCCCCTTCTTGTCGAGATTGGTCATCACCGTGTAGAACACCCAGCTGATCGCGAGGATCACCAGGAAGTACATCAGCGAGAACGCCGCCGCGGGGCCGAGGTCGAACTGTCCCAGCGCCATCTTCACCAGGTCGATGGACAGCAGCGTCGTCGCGTTGCCCGGCCCGCCGCCGGTGACCACGAAGGGCTCGGTATAGATCATGAAGCTGTCCATGAAGCGCAGGAGCACCGCGATCATCAGCACGCCCGACATCTTCGGCAGCTCGATGTAGCGGAACACCTTCCACCGGCTGGCCTGGTCGATCCGCGCCGCCTGGTAATAGGCGTCGGGGATGGATTTCAGCCCGGCGAAGGCCAGCAGCGCCACCAGCGAGGTCCAGTGCCAGACATCCATCACGATGATGGTCACCCAGGCGTCCACGACGTTCTGGGTGTAGTTGTAGTCGATGCCCATGGCCTCCAGCGTGTGGCCGAGCAGGCCGATGTCGACCCGGCCGAAGATCTGCCAGATCGTCCCGACCACGTTCCACGGGATCAGCAGGGGCAGCGACATCACCACCAGGCAGAAGCTGGACCAGATGCCGGATTTCGGCATGTTCAGCGCCACGATCACGCCCAGCGGCACCTCGATCGCCAGGATGATGGCCGAGAACAGCAGCTGCCGCTGCAGCGCGTTCCACATCCGGTCCTCGTGCAGCATCTCCTCGAACCATTCGAGCCCGGCCCAGAAGAACTGGTTGTTGCCGAACGTGTCCTGTACCGAGTAGTTCACCACCGTCATCAGCGGGATCACCGCCGAGAAGGCGACCAGGACCAGCACCGGCAGCACCAGGAACCACGCCTTGTTGTTCAGCGTCTTGTTCATCTTTTCCTCCCCCGGAGCCTCCCCGCCCCGGACCTCGTTCGCTCCGGCTCAGGCGGTTCCGGGAACCCGCCAGCCATCGGCATAGACATTGATCCGCGCCGGGTCGAAGGCGACCCGCGACATGCCGGGCCCGACGCTTTCGTCCTCGCCCGCGATGACGTTGATCTCGCGCCCTCCGAAATCGGCGCGGATGATCCGGTGGCGGCCGACATCCTCGATCCGGCGGATGGTCACCGGCAGCCCCTCGTCGCGCGACAGCCGCGCGTGCTCGGGCCGGATGCCGATCTCCACCTTGCCCGACAGCGGGCCGTAGCCGCGGCCGAGGCCGATCTGCTGACCGCCGACGCGCGCCATGCTGCCCTCCACCTCGGCGGGAAGCAGGTTCATGCCGGGCGAGCCGATGAAGTAGCCCACGAAGGTATGCTCGGGCGTCTCGAACAGCTCTTCGGGCGTGCCGATCTGCACGACGCGGCCGTCATACATCACCACCACCTTGTCGGCGAAGGTCAGCGCCTCGGTCTGGTCGTGGGTCACGTAGATCATGGTGTGGCCGAATTCGTGGTGCAGCTTCTTCAGCTGGGTCCGGAGCTCCCATTTCATGTGCGGGTCGATCACCGTCAGCGGCTCGTCGAAGAGCAGCGCATTGACGTCCTTCCTGACCATGCCGCGGCCGAGGCTGATCTTCTGCTTGGCATCCGCGGTCAGCCCGCGCGCCTTGCGGTCCAGCATCTCCTCCATGCCGATCATCCGGGCGATCTCATTCACGCGTTCGGCGACATAGGCCTCGTCGCGGCCGCGGTTCCTCAGCGGGAAGGCCAGGTTGTCGCGCACCGTCATCGTGTCGTAGACTACCGGGAACTGGAACACCTGGGCGATGTTGCGCTCCGCCGTCTCGGCATGGGTCACGTCGCGGTCGTCGAACAGGATCCGGCCCTGCGATGGCTGCAGCAGCCCCGAGATGATGTTCAGCAGCGTGGATTTCCCGCAGCCCGAGGAGCCCAGCAGCGCATAGGCGGCGCCGTCCTCCCAGACATGGTTCAGCTCCTTGAGCGCATAGTCGTCCTCGGAGGCGGGGTCGGACCTGTAGCTGTGCGCCAGGTTGTCGAGCGTGATGCGCGCCATGGGGTCCCTCACGCGGCCAGGGCGTAGGAGGCGGGCGCGACCAGCCCGCCATCCTCGCCGAAAACATAGACATGCCGCGGATCGAGCCAGACGCCCAGGCTCTCGCCGATCCGCAGGTCGTGCACGCCATGGACCAGCCCGACCCAGCGTTCGCCATGGTGGTCGAGATGGACGAAGGTCTCCGACCCGGTCAGCTCGGTGACGGTCAGCGTGGCGGTGAAGTTCAGCGCGTCGGGGGCATGCTGCAGGATCTCCAGGTGGTTGGCCCGGAAGCCCGCGGTGTAGCGCCCGTCGGGCAGGGCGGCGAGGCTGCCATTGGCCTCCGCGCCCTGGCCGTCGCCGAAGGCGAGGCGGCTGCCCTGCTTCGAAATGGGCAGGAAGTTCATCGGCGGATCGGAGAAGACCCGCGCCGTCGTCGCGTCGACGGGACGGCGGTAGACCTGCGGGGTGGGGCCGAACTGGGTGATCCGCCCTTCCCAGAGCGTCGCGACGTTGCCGCCCAGCAGCAGCGCCTCCTCGGGTTCGGTCGTGGCATAGACGAAGATGCTGCCCGAAGCCTCGAAGATGCGCGGGATCTCGACCCGCAGCTCCTCGCGCAGCTTGTAGTCGAGATTGGCCAGCGGCTCGTCGAGCAGCACCAGCCCGGCATTCTTCACCAGCGCGCGGGCCAGCGCGCAGCGCTGCTGCTGCCCGCCCGACAGTTCCAGCGGGCGCCGGTCCAGCATGCCGTCCAGCTTCATCAGCCCGGCTGTCTCGCGCACGCGGGCGTCGATCTGGTCCTTCGGCAGGCCGAGCAGCCGCATCGGCGAGGCGATGTTGTCGTAGACGCTCATCGACGGGTAGTTGATGAACTGCTGGTAGACCATGGCGACGCCGCGGTCCTGCACGCGCTTGCCGGTGACGTCCGCGCCCTCCCAGATCACCTGTCCGGCGCTCGGCGCGTCGAGCCCGGCCATCAGCCGCATCAGCGACGTCTTGCCCGATGTGGTCGGGCCGAGCAGGACATTCATCGTGCCCTTTTCCAGCACCAGGTCGGTCGGGTGGACATGTACCTGTCCTTCCACGACCCTGGTCACGCCCCTGAGTTCGAGCGTCATAGGTCTCCCCCCGTTTCTGCGCCGCCTCCTATGCGGCGCGCTCCTCCTGCATCCAGGCATCGAGTGCCTGCATCTGGTCCTCCGACAGATGCAGCCCGAGCTTGGAGCGGCGCCACGCCACGTCTTCGGCGGTGCGCGCGTATTCCTTCCTCATCAGCCACCGGACTTCGGCTTCCGTCAAGCTCGCGCCGAAATCCCGGCCCAGATCTTCAGGTGACGTCGCGTTCCCGAGGATTGCCGCCGCCTCCGTGCCGTAAGCCCGCACCAGCCGCAGTGCCCAGCGGTCGGTCAGGAAGCCGTGGGCCGCCCTCAGATCCGCAACCAGCGCCGGAACCCCGCCGACCGGGAAATTGCCGCCCGGCAGAGGCGCGCCCGCGGTCCAGGGCGGTGCGACCGGGCCGACATGTCGGCCGATCTTCTCCAGCGCGCTTTCGGCCAGGCGGCGATAGGTGGTGATCTTGCCGCCGAAGACGTTCAGCACGGGCGCGCCGCCCGCGGCATCGACCTTCAGCGTGTAGTCCCGCGTCGCCGCCGTCGCGCTCTTGGCGCCGTCATCGTAGAGCGGCCGCACCCCGGAATAGGTCCAGACGACATCCGCATCGGTCAGCTGGCGCTTGAAATAGCGGTTGGCGAAGTCGATCAGGTAGCGCTGTTCCTCCGGCGTGCAGACCGGGCGCTCCGACGGGTCGCGATGCTCCTTGTCCGTGGTGCCGATCAGCGTGAAATCGGTCTCGTAGGGGATCGCGAAGATGATCCGCCCGTCCTCGCCCTGGAAGAAATAGCACTTGTCGTGCTCCGCCAGCCGCTCGGTGACGATATGGCTGCCGCGCACCAGCCGGACGCCTTCGGAGGTGTTCAGCCGGATCGTGCCCTTCAGGATGTCGCCGACCCAGGGACCGGCGGCATTGACCAGCATGCGGGCCCGGTGCGTGGCGGTTGCGCCGGTCCCGGCCTCCTCGGTGACGATCTCCCACAGCCCGTCGCGGCGTTCCGCCGAAACGACGCGCGTGCGCGTCATGATGCGCGCGCCGCGGTCGGCGGCATCGCGCGCGTTCAGCGCGACCAGCCGCGAATCCTGGACCCAGCAGTCGGAATATTCATAGGCGGTCTCGAACCTGTCCTGCAGCGGTGCGCCTTCCGGCGTGCCCTTCAGCGCCAGCGTGGACGTGCCCGGCAGTATCTTCCGCCCGCCGAGATGGTCGTAGAGGAACAGGCCGAAGCGGATCAGCCAGGCCGGACGGCGGCCCTTCATCCAGGGCATGACGGTCGACAGCAGCTTCGAGGTCGGCGTCTGGCTCTCGAAGCGCATGTCCCTGTGGTAGGGCAGCACGAAGCGCATCGGCCAGGCGATATGCGGCATGGCGCGAAGGAGCACCTCGCGCTCGATCAGGGCCTCGCGGACGAGGCGGAACTCGAAGAACTCAAGATAGCGCAGCCCGCCGTGGAACAGCTTGGTCGAGGCCGAGGACGTTGCCGAGGCCAGGTCGTTCATTTCCGCCAGCGCGACTTTCATGCCCCGCCCTGCCGCGTCGCGGGCAATGCCGCATCCGTTGATGCCGCCGCCGATCACGAACAGATCGGCCGTTTCGCTTTCTCCGCCGGTGTGCACAGGTATCCTCCCCAGGCCTGCTTGCTGACAGGCTGGCTGAAACCACTCAGCAACGCAAGCGGTTTTCTTTCGATTCTTTTCGTTTTTGGAGCGAGCGCCGGGAAGGGTCCGCCAGCGCGCGTCGAAGCGCAAGCGGGGCCTGCCCGCCTGCGACGGTTTCCGTCGGCGGCCGGCAGGCGGCGCGGCCGGGATCAGCCTGCGGCCCGCGGGCTGTCCTCCGCCTCTCCGAGGAAGCGGACGGCCTCGGCCGCGCGCGCCATCAGGGGACCGCCGTCGCGTCCCAGCTGGCGGCCGAGATCGGCGAAGGCCCGCGCGGCCCCGGCCGTGCCGGAGGCGGAGGCCTGCGCGAGGGCCAGTCCCGCCGCGCGGCGCAGCGTGCCGGGCGTCGCGCCATCGTCGCACAGGGCATGGCAGCGGATCACCGCCTCGTTCAGGTCGAGCAGCGCGGTGCCGGTCTCAAGCGCAGCCAGCTCGGCCGGGCGCGAGGACCGCGCCGCCGCCATCAGCCGCAGCACCCGGTGATAGAGCCGCGCCCGCCAGACGCCAGCATGGCCCGGCCCGCCGGCATCGGCCGCCAGCGCCGCGATGTTGCGCAGCATTGCCGCCCGCAGCGCCCCGGTCCGGCGCCGCATGGTCGGCGGATAGACCCAGCGATAGGCTGCCATTGCCGCGAAGGGCGCGGCGACCACCGCGCAGCCCGCGCCGAGAGAGGCCGCGAAACTGCCCTCCAAGGGCCAGTGCGGCTGCAGGAGCAGCAGCATCACCATGTTGTAGTCGAAGCTGACCAGGACGGTGCGGCGGTGGCCGACGAAAAGCGGGCCGATCAGGATGAAGGGCAGGACCAGCAGGATCATGTCCAGCTCGCTGCCCGCCAGCGGCCAGGCCAGCCAGCGGCAGGCCAGCGCGCCGCAGACGCCCAGAACCTGGCCGCGCCAGACGTTGCGCATCATGCCCGCCGGGTTCTCGAAGGTGGAGAACAGGGAGAGCATCACCGACAGGCCGAGCAGCAGGAAGCCGCCGTAGCTCCAGCCCGTGACCTGCCAGATCGCGCCGAAGAGCAGGATCGATCCCCCTGCGCGCAGCCCGGCCTCGCGGGCGCCGGACCAGTCGCGGTGCAGGACCACCGGCGGCCGGCTCCGGGTGGTGCCTTCCGCGGGCGCTCCGCCGAGCGTAGCGAGCGCATGGCCGAAAGCTGCGAGCCGCGCGCGTCGCTCCGTGCCGGGCTGGAGCGTCTCCGCGCCGTCCCGCAGGGCTGCGGCAGCACCCCCGGCATCGCCGGCGCGCAGGGATGCCGCGGCCCGGCCGAGCGCCTCCGCGGGCAGCGCGCCGTCATTGCCGTGGCGCCAGAAGAGCAGTGCCATGCCGGCCATCATCGCCGCACGGATGGCCCGCGCCCCGGCCTTCGCCTCCCGCTTCCCGGCGGCATGCGGGTCGAGCGTCTCGTCCAGCGCGGCAAGCCGCGCCAGCAGGTCGCGCTCGGTCTCCGCGTCCCGGCCCCCCGCCGCGAGATGGGCGGCAAGGTCGGCCAGAAGTTCCTCGGCCCGCCGCCGCTGCGCCCGTCCGTCCGCCGCCGGGGCAAAGGCCAGCCCCAACGCCGCGGCGACCAGGACGCCGGTCAGCACGGTCGCCAGGCGGTCGGCGCCCAGCAGCAGCACCCGGTCGGGATGGGTGGTGTCGAGCAGCGAAACCATCGCCGCGGTATAGCCGGCCAGCACCGTGCCGTAGGCCGCGAAGCCGCGCAGGAGGTTGCCCGCGGCGGTGCAGCCCGCGACCCAGAGCGCCAGCCCGCCGACCAGCAGGGCCGGGTGGATCTGCATCCCCAGCACCAGCGCGATCCCCGCACCGGTCCCGGCGATGGTGCCGAGAACGCGGAACAGGCTCTTCTCCAGCAGCTGCCCGCGCAGCGGCTGCGATGCCGCCCAGACCGTCATCGCCGCCCATTGCGGATGTTCGAGTCCGGCCGCCCAGGCCAGCAGAAGCGCGATGCAGGCCGCCACTGCGGTGCGTCCGGCATAGGCCAGCCGGGGCAGGTCGAAGCCCATCCGTGCGAGAGCGGCCCTCATTTCCCGTCCCCTGTGCCGGTCCCCAGAACCTCGTCGATGCGCGTGCCGATCCGCTCCAGCGCCGCGACCAGCTGCGCCAGCGCGGCGTCGTCGAGATCCGCCGTCAGCCGGGCCTCGATCGGCTCCAGCCGCCGCCGGATCGCGGCGATCTCGTGCCGTCCTTCCGCGGTCAGGTGGATGCGCCGCGCGCGGCGGTCGGCCGGGTCGATGCTGCGCTCGATGAAGCCCGAGGCGGCAAGCCCGTCGAGCAGCCGCACCAGCGAGGAGGTGTCCACCCCCGTCCGCTGGGCAAGCGCCGTCTGGGAGATCCCGTCGCCGCCTTCGGAGAGATGGATGAGCAGCGTCCAGGAGGTGTCGGTCAGGCCTTCTGCGGCCAGGTGCTGGTCGACGGCGCGCCGCCAGTTGCGGGCCGTCGTCGAGAAGCGGAAGCCGAAGGCCTCGCGCGGGGAAGATGAATCGCTCTGCATGAGATGATTGTACAAACAAATCATTGGCAGTGCCAATTAAAGACCGCTGCTGGCAGGTAAGGGGGCGGCGGGCGGCAGCAGCGGTGTCCTCGAGCCGCCCGCGCTCGGGGAACGCGCCCCGCGGGGCATGCAAATCTGATAGCTTCGTCCCGGGCCGGGCCGAACCGGCGCCCGCCTGGTTTGGTCCGGGCTATCCAGGCAAGCCGGTGGCCGGCCCGGGCGGGGCACAGGAAAGGCCTGCACTGGGCACGATTCTGCGCAGCGCCATCCGACTGGCCTCATTGTCCATGATGGGTGGTCAAAAAGGCTGTTCCCGGAACCCGGTGGCTGCAACGGCTGGCCGGACGGTGCACCGGGACCTCGCCGTGGGTCATCCTGAGCGCTTTGCGGAAGGACCGCCATGGGCCGGAGCCGTGCTGCCGGCTCTCCGGCGGCTGCGGGCACGCCGCGCCCGGCCGGCAAGCCGGATGCCGGACTGCCGCTTGGGGATGCGGTCCCGCTTGCAGAACCGCGATTGGCTCACTCGGCGACGCAGTCCGCGAAGAACTGGATCTGCCCGTCCTCGCCCGGCTCCTGCACCAGCCCGTGGATGTCGGTCTCGAAGCCGGGGCAGTCGCGCGCGAATTCGCGGTTGAACCGCAGGTAGTCGACGATCTTCGCGTTGAACACCTCGCCCGGGATGAGCAGCGGGATGCCCGGCGGATAGGGCGTCACCAGGCTCGTCGTGATCCGGCCCTCCAGCTGGTCGACCGGCACGCGCTCGGTCTTGCGCCGGGCGATATGCGAGAAGGCCTCTGTCGGGGTCATCGCCGGACGATGGTCCGAGAGGTAGATTTCGGTGGTCAGCCGCGCCACGTCGAACCGGGCATAGAGCGCGTGGACATGCTGGCAGAGGTCGCGCAGCCCCATGCGTTCGTAGCTGGGCTGGCCCGCGCAGAATTCCGGCATCACCCGCCAGAGCGGCTGGTTGCGGTCATAGTCGTCCTTGAACTGCTGCAGTGCAGCCAAAAGCGTGTTCCAGCGGCCCTTGGTGATGCCGATGGTGAACATGATGAAGAAGGAATATAGCCCCGTCTTCTCGACCACGACGCCATGCTCGGCAAGGTATTTCGACACGATCGAGGCCGGGATGCCGGTTTCCTCGAAGCGGCCGTCGATGTTCAGGCCGGGCGTGATGATCGTCGCCTTGATCGGGTCGAGCATGTTGAAGCCCGGCGCCATGTCGCCGAAGCCGTGCCAGGCATCCTCTCCGCTGGTGGTCTCCACCGCCTCGGCATCGGTCTTCTTCAGCTCCCAGGCGCGGGCGCGGCCGATGCCCTCTTCGGCCAGCTCGTCGGGCCCCCAGACCTGGAACCACCATTCGTCGGGCCCGAAATCCTCGTCGACCTTGCGCATCGCGCGGCGGAAATCGAGCGCCTCGTTCAGGCTTTCCTCCACCAGCGCGGTGCCGCCGGGCGGCTCCATCATCGCCGCGGCGACGTCGCAGGAGGCGATGATCGAGTATTGCGGGCTGGTCGAGGTGTGCATCAGGTAGGATTCGTTGAAGAGGTGCCGGTCGAGCCCGGTCTCGTCGGAATCCTGCACCAGCACGTGGCTCGCCTGGCTGATCCCGGCCAGCAGCTTGTGAACCGACTGGGTGGCATAGGTCACCGAATGCCTGGTCCGCGCCCGCTTGCGGCCCATCGCGTGGTAGCTGCCGTAGAACGGATGGAAGGCGGCATGCGGCAGCCAGGCCTCGTCGAAATGCAGGTTCTCGACATATCCGTCCAGCGCCGCCTTGATCACCTCGGTATTGTAGAGCACCCCGTCATAGGTCGACTGGGTCAGGGTCATGATCCGGGGCTTGACCGTGTCGGGATCGACGCCCTCGAGCAGCGGGTTGTCGCGCATCTTGGCGCGGATCGCCTCCGGCTCGAACTCGGCGCGGGGAATCGGGCCGATGATGCCCCAGGCGTTGCGGGTCGGCCGCAGGAAGACCGGGATCGCGCCGGTCATGATGATCGCGTGCAGGATCGACTTGTGGCAGTTGCGGTCCACGACCACCACGTCGCCGGGCGCGACGGTGTGGTGCCAGACGATCTTGTTGGAGGTCGAGGTGCCGTTGGTCACGAAGAAGCAGTGGTCGGAATTGAAGATCCGCGCCGCGTTGCGTTCGGAGGCGCCGATCGCGCCGTTGTGGTCCAGCAGCTGGCCCAGCTCCTCGACAGAGTTGCACACGTCGGCGCGCAGCATGTTCTCGCCGTAGAACTGGTGGTACATCTGGCCGATGGGCGATTTCAGGAATGCGACGCCGCCGGAATGGCCCGGGCAGTGCCACGAATAGGAGCCGTCCTCGGCATAGTCGAGCAGTGCCTTGAAGAAGGGCGGCTGGATGCCCTCGAGATAGCTCTTGGCCTCGCGGATGATGTGGCGGGCGACGAATTCCGGCGTGTCCTCGAACATGTGGATGAAGCCGTGCAGCTCGCGCAGGATGTCATTGGGCAGGTGCCGCGATGTCTTGGTCTCGCCGTAGACATAGATCGGCACGTCGGCATTCTTGCGGCGCACCTCTTCGATGAAGGTGCGCAGGTTCAGCACGGCCGGATCCAGATCCGGGCCGGGGCTGAATTCCTCGTCGTCGATGGACAGCACGAAGGCCGAGGCGCGGCTCTGCTGCTGGGCGAATTGCGACAGGTCGCCGTAGCTCGTGGCTCCGAGCACTTCGAACCCTTCGCTTTCGATCGCGTCCGCGAGGGCGCGGATGCCAAGTCCGGAGGTGTTCTCGGAACGGAAATCCTCGTCGATGATGACGATGGGGAAACGGAACTTCAAAGGGCTGCCCTCTTCCACGGCCAGGGTGTCTGTGCCCCGATCTTCCGCTCCGGGGCGGCGGCGTCAAGAGGCGGCGGCTGCCGCCGGGCGGCTGGGGCCCGGCTGCCGCCGCGGGCAAGCTAGCTGCCCGGCATGACTTTTCCGTGAAAGCTGCTCCGCGGCCGGGGACTCCCCCGGCGCACGGGTCAGGAGCGCAGCAGCACCTTGTTCGAGTCGAGCGCCTGGGCGATCTCGAGGAACTGCCCCTGCCGTTCGGCCGAGCGCGACGCCGAGCGCAGCAGCACCGTCTGGGTTTCCTCGAGGACCCTGGCCGCCTGCTGCCGCACGGCGGGCATCCTGTCGGCCTCGACCGCGCGCAGCGGGCGGCTGGTCCGGACCGGCGTCGTCCCCGCGGCCCGCGCGGTGATCCGCGGCGTGTCCCGGTCCCAGGCATCCTGCGCCAGGGCCTCGAGCTGTTTCGAGGCGGAATCGAGCGCTGCCCAGCTTTCGGCATAGTCGCCGGTCTTGGGAAGTTTCGCCGCCGCGGCGGCGATCCGCTCGCTCACGCAGTCGACCTGGTAGCGGTCGCCGAGCTGGCCGCAGAATTTCGCGGCATAGCGCAGCTCCTCGGCGACCTGGTAGCCGATGGTGCCGGACGCGGCGGCCGCGGCGGCCGGGGCGGCCTGCGGGAGGGGAGTGGGCACGAAGACCGGGCCGTATACCGGCCCCATGGGGGCGACGGCCAGGTCGCCGGCGAAGGCGGCGCCGTGGCCCGCCAGGCAGGCCAGGGCGAGCGCGACGCTGCGGAGGACGGAAATCCGGGGCTCAGAAAACATTGGCGGCAATCCAGTTGACGGAGAGAATGACGCGCTGCTGGTCGTCCTGGTCGAAGACGTCGCCCACCGCAGCGGTGAAGCCCCAGTTCTTCAGCGCCTTGAAGCGGAAGGATCCGCCGAGATCGTAATTGTCGCCGTTGAAGGCGATGCTGGTGCCGAAATTCTCGGTCAGGCCGATGCCGATGCCGGCGAACATGCCGGGGTCGGTCCGGTAGTCGCTCACCGAGTCGCCGCCGCCGACCGTGATCATCAGCGGGTAGGAGGCGCCGCCGAGCGCGATCACCGGGAAGAGCGTCAGCGACGCGTCGAAGCCGGCGTCCCGGTCCTCGGAATCGCCCCAGGCCCCGAGGAAGTCCGCGCCGAGCGCGACAAAGGTGGGGATGCCGCCGTCATCCAGCCGGTGCGAGGCCTTGACGCTGAAGTAGCCGGAATCGCCGAAATCGTCCTCGAAGGAGGTGACGTTCGCGGTGAACTGCAGGTCCACCAGCCCGTCGCCAAGCCCCAGGCCGAAGCCGACCGCGCCAGAGGCGTCGTCCTGCGGATGCACGCCCGCGCGGCGGTCTGTCCAGGACACCGCGGCGAATACCATCCCGTCCGGCGCCACCGTCGCCGGCGGAATGCCCAGCAGCGTCACGTTCTTGCGGAAGGCATCCGAAACGTCCGGCACCGCCGCGGGCAGCGACGCGGATTCCTGCGCGTGGGCCGCGGTTGCAGCAAGCGCCAGGAGAACCGGGGCGGCGCAGCCCGAACAGATTGAAAAAGACCGATCGGGGCGCCATCCCCGGAACAACTTATCCATGTCGAAATCCTGCCTGTTTCGCCCCACGATAGCAATCGCGCCGGTCCCTGTCCCGGCCTGTTTCGCGGCCCGCGGCACAAACCTGCGGAGCGCGGCATCGCTGCACCGGCCCGCCGCCGGGCTCAGCCCTCCTGGCCATAGGCCCGGCGCAGCCCGCGCTTGGTGCCCTCGCCGAACTGGCCGTCGATCCCCTGGCTGTAGAAGTTGTTCTCCTGCAGCAGCTCCTGAAGCGCCTTGCGGGTGGAGAGCTTGAACATGTCGGAGCGGGTTTCGAGGATGTCGAGCACGCTGGAATTGCCCGAGCGCAGCGCCGCATAGAGGTAGTGCGCCGCGTCTTGCGGTCCCTTGCCCGGCACCAGCCCGTCATCGATCAGCGCGGCAAAGTTGAACTGCGCCTCGGGATGGCGCTGGTCGGCGGCGCGCTCGAAATAGGCAAGCGCCTGCTTGCGGTCGACCGGCAGGCCGAGCCCGCCCTGGAAATAGAGGTATCCCAGGTCGTTCAGCGCGTCGGGAAAGTCCTGCGCCGCGGACTTGCGGTAGAGCTCCAGCGCCTTCTGCGGGTCGGGATCGACGCCGATGCCCTTCTCGTAGAGCTTGCCCAGCTCGAATTCCGCCACCGGCGATCCGGCAGACGCGGCGCGGCTGAACAGGTCCACTGCCTCGGCCGGGCGGAAATCGCCGCCCGCGGCATTCAGCTTGCGGTAGGCCAGCCCGACCATCGAGCGCGTGTCGCCCTGGGTGGCAAGCGCGGCCAGCTGCTCCTCTTCCTGCGGGCGCAGCGAGGCCCAGGCGGCGACCGGGTCGCTTTCGGGCAGGCGGTCCTGGCCCTTGGCGGGACCCGCGATGTAGAACGGCACGCCGGAGAGCGAGCCGTAGGTATGCGGCTCCTGCAGGTTGTGGGTGCGCTGGAGCACCTCGTCGCGGACCTGCCGGAACATCAGGCTGATCTCCAGTCCCGCAATCGGCAGCTTGTCGACCAGCGCGGAGGCGAAGGGGCTGTTGCCGCCGCTGCCGTCCAGCGCGATCTGCCCGTCCTTGGCGGCGAAGGCCACCAGCGTGCCGCGCTCGGGCGTGGCGGGGGCGAGCCCTCCCGGCTCGGGCTCCGCGGCGCCCTCGTTCTTGATCAGGCCGCCCAGCGGGTTGTCGCGGCAGGAATCGAGGATGACGATCCGCATCCGCCGCGCGCCGTCCACGGTCTGCAGGAAATCCTTCAGCGAGACCGACTGCCGCTGCACGTCGGCATTGGTCCGGGCATCGGCATCGACCGGCAGCAGGAAATTCTCGCCTGCGACCTGCACGCCGTGTCCGGCGAAGTAGATCAGCGCCAGATCGGCGGTCTCGGACTCGAAGGCAAAGCTCTGCATGGTCTTGCGCAGGTCCGCCAGCGGCACGTCGAGCGCGCGGGTCACGTCGAAGCCGATGGTTTCCAGCGTGTCGGCAACCGCGGTGGCATCCGGGACCGGGTTGTCGAGCTGGTTGAGCGCGGCGTATTTCCCCATGCCGATGACCAGCGCCACGCGGTCCGGGGCCGCCCATGCGGCCGGGGGCAGCAGCAGCGCCATGGCCAGCAGCAGGCCGCGCGCCGCCCGCCTGCGGGGCGGACCCGGCTCTGCCGCCGCCGCTGCGATCTCCGCATGCCCTGTCCGTGCCATCTTTCTCCTCCTTCCGGATCCTTGCCGCGCCCGGCGCCGTGCCTGCGCGGGCCGCTGCCCGGCAGGGAATTGATCCTGCGGCGACATTAGGAGGTCCGGCGCCTCCGTTCAATTCCGCCATTCGCACCTTTGCGTTGGTCCGGACCGCGGTGGGGAGGCGCCCGGGCCGGGCCTTTGGCGGACGACGGGACATGGTCGGTGGCGCAAGGCGGCGATGGTGGGGTCGCGCCCCGTGCGGGCAATCCGCCGTGCCTGCAGCCGCATGCGGGCGCCGCCCTTCCCGGCGTGGCCGCGGAAGGCAGGGAACAGGACACGCCGGCACCCCCGTCTGTCCTCTTGCGGCGGTCCTGCGCCGCATCGCCGGGGGCCCGGACCTCCTTCCCGGGTCGCCGTCCGGGCTTTGCCGCGCAAGCGGATCTCATTGCCTCTCGGGGGGCACTGAACCTTCGCGCGGACCCGGAAGCCGACATGTGCGGGATGCCGCCTCCGCGCCGGGCCGATGGCCGTCCGAAGCGACGGAACCGAGAGGCAGTTCCCGCTCCGGTCGCATGGCGGAAGGCATGGAGACAGCGCCGGTGGACCGTCGGCGCCGGGAGGACGCCTGGTTCCTGCGGCCGGTCCCGAGCGGCCTTCTGGCGCCGGTCATGCTGCAGTTTCCGGCGGGAGGGCCATGCCCGGTTGCCGGATCCGGGGGAGATCTGCTCCGGCTGGCACCGCTCGGCGGTCCCGCAAGCGCGCATCAAGGGGGGCCGCGGCCGATGGCGATCCGCCGCTGTCCGGTCTTGGCGACCGCAAGGCGGCCCCGCGCGTTCCGCAGCGCGGCGCCATTCGTCCCGCAGATTTGCGGCTGGCTGCTCCGGTTGCTGTTGGCCATCCCATGGCGCCGGCCAGGACGGCGCGCGCCGAACGGCATGCATCGAGGGTCCAGATCCGCACGGGCAGGCGCGACCGGCACTGCCGGAGGCGGGGCCGCCCGCAGCCCGCACCGGTGCGGCGGGCTGCGGAGAGCGGCCGGGTCAGGTCGTCTCTTCTGCCTTCGGTCCCGGTGCGGGGCTGCCGGCCAGGGCCTGGCCCCGCGCCAATGTGCCTTCTGCCAGGGCCTTCAGGGCGATGCCGCAGGCCAGCTGCTGAGCGTAGCTCGTGGCGGCATGGATGCGCAGCAGCGGCTGTCCGGCCGCGACCTCCTCGCCCGGGCCGCAGAGCAGGTCGACCCCGGCGGTCGGCACCAGGGGCGCCCCGGCGGCGCGCGCGATGGCCGAGACGATCTTGATCCCGAAGCCTTCCAGCCGGAAATCCCGTTCGGCCGCGATCTCCCGGGTCAGCGGCGCCGGCGCGGGGAGCCCGCCTGGGACGCGGCCCTGGGCATCGAGAATGCGCTCGAACCGGGCGGCGGCGGAGCCGTCGGCCAGCAGCCGCCGGGCCCGGTCCATGCCGCTCTGCGTTGCGTCCGGATCGGCCCAGTCGAGGATGGTTCCGGCATAGAGCAGCGCCTTCTCGCGCAGGTCGGCCGGCGCGCCGGGCGCGTTCCCCAGCACGGCGAGCACGTCGCGCATCTCCAGCGACGGACCGATGCCGCGCCCGACCGGTCCGGTGCCGTCCACCGCCATCACCCGCGCCGACATGCCGAGCTCGGCCGCGACGGTCCGGAACAGAGCCTCGAGCTCGGCGGCCTCCGCGCGGTCGCGGGTCTTGGCTTCGGGGCCGACCGGCATGTCGATCAGGACATGCGTGGATCCGGCCGCCAGCTTCTTCGACAGGATCGACGAGACGTCGAGCCGCGCCGATTTCAGCCCGAGCGGGCGGTTGATCGCGTTCATCACGTCATCCACCGGGGAATGCGTTAGGTTGCCGTTCCAGGCGATGCAGCCGCCCGCCTCGCCGACGGCGCGCCTCAGCTCGTCCGGCGACAGGTCGACCCGCGCCAGGACCTCCATCGCGTCGGCCGTGCCCGAGGCGGAGGTGATCGCCCGCGACGAGGTCTTGGGCATGATCAGGCCCGCCGCGGCGACGATGGGGATGATGATCGGGCTGATCCGGTTGCCGGGGATGCCGCCCATCGAATGCTTGTCGACCACGACCGGCGCATCCCAGCGGACATTCTCGGTGCGCGCCGCGCGCGAGCGCGCCAGAGAGACCACCTCGGGCGTGCTCAGCGAGGCAGCGGCGCTGACCAGGAACCCGGCCAGCTCGGCCTGCGAATAGCGGCCGCCGACCATGTCGCCGATGACCAGCTCGAAATCCGCGCCGGACAGCTCGCCGCCGCCTATCTTGCGCCGCAGGACCTCGCGGCTTTCCGGCGACGGGGCGGGGCGGAGCTCCAGCCCCGGATCGGCGGAGATGTCGAGGGCGCGGGCGAGCTTCGGGTCGAGCAGGCACAGATCGCCCTCCAGCCCCGGTCCGGTCTCGTAGGCCAGTTCGGCGACCCGGCTGCGTCCGGAGGCCGAGACCAGCTCCACCCGGCTGCCGCGCGCGCGCAGCAGCTCCGCCGCCGGATGGCTGTCGGAGATGATGCAGAGATTGCCGCCGGCGGTCTGCAGGCTGGCGGCACGGCCCCGGAACCGCTGCGCGGCGCAGCCGGCGACGGCGCGGACGAGGGCGGCGATGCCCGCTTCCGGCGTGCCGTCATTGAGCACCCGGAGCACGGTGCGGCCGGTCTCGGGGATATCGGCGCGGCGGGCGATGCGGCGGGCGATCTCGCCTGCGCTTTCCCGGCCGCGGGCGCTCAGCCTGGCGGCCACCACTTCGGGCGAGGCCTCGATGGACACGATGACGGTGTCCTCCCAGAGCGCGGCCAGCGCGGCCAGTTCGCGGCGCGAGACATTGGCGATGACATGGATGCCGGCGCCTAGATCGCTGCGGATGTCGCCGGGCAGCCCGTAGCGCAGGCCGTGCGCCTCCCAATGGTGGAAGAATTCGCCGCGCGCCTGCATCGCGGCGAATTCCGCCTCGCCGACGGGAATGTGGTCTTCTCCGCCGGCCGCGGCATCGCGGGTGACGTAGCGGCGGCAGAACCGGTAGAATTCATGGCCCCCGAGCGCCGCGCGGGCACCGTCGAGCAGGGTGTCCTTGCCGACTCCGCTCGGTCCGGCGACGAGAAACAGGGTGCCCTTGAATGCCATGGCGATCGCTCCGGTACTGCCGCTTGTCCTGGTCTCAGGCCTCGTCGAGGCCGATATCGACGCAGGGCGCCGACTGGGTGATGCGGCCGACCGAGATGAAGTCCACGCCGGTCTCGGCCTTGCCCCG
>NZ_JAATVU010000079.1 GCF_013184745.1 Mangrovicoccus sp. HB161399 | reverse complement strand
CGGGTTCTGGCTGCGTCATGGCAGGCTCTTGACCCACAGGATCCATGCCGTGAATCCCCGAAGCCGACGAGTTCTGCAACAACGCCCTTCGCACAAGCCGAGACTCTTGCCACTAGGTCGAACCTGCTCCAATCGATCCCGGGAATTGGTCCGGTCCCGGCTGCGATGCTGATTGCCGAATGGCCCGAATTGGGCCGGATGACGTCCGGCGAAGCCGCCGCCATGACCGGCCTCGCGCCGGTTCCACATGACAGAGGGGCGAGGCGAGGCAGGAGAGCGATTGCGGACGGGCGACGTTCTTTGCGACATGTTCTGTTCCAGGCAGCACTCGCTGCTGCCTGCCGCAACCCAGTTCTCAAGCCGGTCGCCAAACGTCTCGAGGAGCGCGGAAAGCCAAATGAACTCGTCATTGTCGCAATCGCGCGAAGGCTGGTCACAATCGCAAATGCGGTCATCAAAACAGACTCAAACTGGCAGATTCAGCCCGGCACATGAACACGTTTGCTAGATTTTCTCCACAGGTCCAACCGCGACGACCGTGCCCGTCGGACTGCCGGTCGGGGAGCCTCCCGGGGGTTCGTCGGAGATCGCCAGCATGCTTGCGGGCAGGTCGGCCAGAAGCGCGCGCGGCACCGTGATGCGGGTTCGGCCACCGGCATCCAGCACCCCGAGCGAAACCGGTCCCGGCGCACCCTCGGCAATCAGCCACAATTCGAAAACCCGCCCCGGGGGCGGCGTCCCGGCCGTCACCTCGACCAGCATCCGGTCCGCAGATGCATCGCTGCGGGCCAGGACCGTCACGCTGCGATCGTCGCTGGCGAGTTCCGCGCGGTAGCCGGTCGCAAACCTCTCCTGCGTGCCGGAAACGAAAAGTCCGACGGCCACAGCCGCGACGAGGGCAAGAGCCAGGACCGGCCGCAGCATGGGCCTCTGCCGCAATCCGGCCAGCCAGCCGTCCCGCCGCGCCGTCCCGGCGGCGGCTCCAAGAACCAAGGCGCGCAGGCGCGCGGGCGGCGGCTCGTCCGCGAGCCCCTCCGCAAGCGCCGCGAACTGCCTTTCCCAATGGGCAACCAGCGCGCGCAGCTCCGGCTCGTCGCGCAGGCGGGCTTCGAACGCATCCTGCTCCGTTTCCTCCAGCAGCCGGAGGACATACTCGGCCGCAAGGGCCCCGTCGCCATATGTATCCTCCGGGCCGGTCATCGGGTCAGGCATTCCCTGAGTGTCATGAGGCTGCGCCGCAGCCAGGTGCGGAGCGTGTTGAGAGGCACATCATAGCGTCGGGCCAGGTCCTTGTACGTTTCCCCGAGCAGATAGGCCCGCTTCACGGCATCCGCACGGTCGGTCTCCAGCTCGTCGAGGCAGGCCCTGATCGCGCTGCTCTCGGACCGAACGATGGCGCTGGCCTCCGGGCCCGGACGGTCATCGGCGACGGTGCCGGCTTCGTCGATGGCCACGGTCGCCACCTTTCGCTTGCGGAGCCTGTCGATGGCCAGGTTGCGCGCCACCGTGATCAGCCAGGTCATCGGGCTGTGGCCGGTGACCGCGTAGCTGTCCGCCTTGTGCCAGATGCGGACATAGACCTCCTGCAGGGTCTCCTCCGCCTCGCCGCGATGGTCGAGCACGTGCAGGCAGACGGCGAACAGCTTGGCGCTGGTGACGTCGTAGAGCGCCGCGAAGGCAGACTGGTCCCGCAGCGCGACACGGGCGATCAGCCTTTCGATGTCCTCTCTTGGCGTCATGGGGCCAAGAGAGGCATGCGGGGCGGCGCTGTCAATCGCCGCCCGGCCGCGAGCGCCGGAAAGTCGCGTCCCGCGGATAGCTTTCCCGTTGGGCAGCGCCGCCCGCGGCCTGCCGGGCGCGGCGGCCGGCGCTGACCCGCGGCAGGGGCGCAGCCGCGGTTCCCGTCCAGCCTGCGCCCCACGTCCCCTTGGCCACGGCCACGGACACGGACACGGACACGGAAAAGTTCCGGCCGTCCGCTGGCCGCTGAAAAAAATCCGGCATTGCTGAAACTCTCCCGGCGGCGGGTTCGTGACTACCGGTGTCGGTTCAATTCCAATGGAGGTAACGACATGGCCCATCTGGGTTCATCCTATTCATCCTACGAAGTTTTCCTCAACCGCGCAGAGGCGTTCTGGACGGTCGACCTGGCCGCAATGAACAATTCCGGCGTCACCGGTGACGCCCTGCTGGCCGTCAGCACCGAAGAGGACGGCACCCGGTACCTCAACATCTCCATTTCGGCCGAAGGCCTCACGCCGGATGTCCAACATGCCCAGCATGTCCATGGCACGTTCAACGAGGATGGCACGCCCAGCGACGCCAGGATGCCCGTCATCTCCGACGATGCGGACCAGGACGGGTTCGTCGAAGTGCTGGAAGGTCTTGCCGCCTACGGCGACATCCTGCTGCCGCTGGTGGATGGAGGCGGCGCGCTGCCGATGACGCGGGCGGACGGAACGCTCGACTTCATCCAGAGCTACGACCTGGGCGATGCCGCGAACTTCTTCAGCCCGGTGAGCGGCAACGACTACACCGCGGAAGATCTGATGCCGCTCGAAACGCGGGAAATCGTGCTGCACGGCCAGATCGTCGGCGCGGGCTTCGGCACGGGCACGGACGGCGAGATCGACGGCACCCAGGACGGCTATGTGGGCCTCCTGCCCGTGGCCGCCGGCGAGATCGAGGCCACCAGCCAGGCACAGGCGCTGGACATTCTCGAGGACCAGTTCGAACGCGCGTCCGAAAGCGTACGTCTCGGCGGCGGCGATGATGTCTTCGACGGCGGCGCGGGCGATGACACCGTCCAAGGCGGCACCGGCAAGGACCGCATCGAGGGCGGCGCGGATGACGACGAGCTTCACGGCAACGCGCAGAATGACGTGCTTCTCGGCGGGGACGGCGATGACCGCCTCTACGGCAACCAGGGCCGGGACCGGCTGTTCGGCGAAGACGGCAACGACCTGCTGGTCGGGGGCCGCGGTGTCGATGCGCTGCACGGCGGCGGCGGCGATGACACCCTGAACGGACACAAGGGCGCGGATGCGCTGCATGGCGGCGATGGCAACGACAAGCTGGACGGCCAGAGGGGCGCGGACGCGCTGGACGGCGGCGCGGGCGATGACGTCCTGAAGGGACGGCTCGGCGACGACGTCATGACCGGCGGCGACGGCGACGACCTCCTGTTCGGCGGCTACGGCTGGGACGAGTTCGTCTATGCCGACATGCAGGAAGGCGATGACGTGATCGGGGATTTCGAGGACGGTGTCGACCTGATCTCCCTTGCCGGACTCGGCCTGGGCATCGATGACCTGTCCTTCTCCGAGACCGGTGGCGGCATGGATGCCATGATCGAATTCGGCAGCACGTCGATAGTGCTGGCCGGCGTGACGGTCGATCAGCTGGATCAGGGCGATTTCATCTTCTGATGCCTGCTGTCCGGCTCGCCCCGTCGCGAGCCGGGCCCCATGACGCCAATTCCGGTGCCGGGAACCGGCGCATGGCCCAAGGCACTTCCGGCCAGGGCCGCTGGTGCCGAGTTGCCATGATCGGCCGGAGCGCCCGGGCAGGTGCGGCGTCGCGGCCTTCCGCGCCGGGACGTCCCACCGTGCCACGGGGCGCCGCGCGGTTCAAAGCGTCCGGCCGGGCGAAGCGGTTTATCCCGGCTCGGGATCCGGCAGCTGCATTGCCCGGACCGGAGCGCCGCCGTCACTCCGCCGGTTCCCAAGGCAACGCCCGGCCGGGCGATTGCCATCTGCGGACCGGCTGCACCGGCTGCGCTCAGTGCCTTGCGCCATGCCTGCGGCGCCGGAAGGCTTCTGCGGATGTCATGGCCAGAAGAATGACCGCGGCTCCGTAGATGTCGGCGGTCCGGCCGAGGCCGAGATGCGGCACGGCAAGGCCGGCAAGGACGACCGGCAGGCTGAAGGCCAGGTAGCTCTCGGTGTAGAAGGTCGAGAGCAGCCCGGCGCGGTCCGCGGCATCGGCCCGCGGCAGCAGCTCCCGGAACGCGCCGGAGAAGGACGTGCCGAAGCCCGCGCCCGCAACAGCCACCCCGGCGAAGATCATCGGAACCGAGGCAAGCTGCAGCGCTGCCAGCGCCAGCGCGGTGCCGAGCGCAAGCGCAAGCGCGCCCCCGAACAGCACGCGTTCGGCCGGGAACCGGCGCAGCCCGGCAGCGGCCGCGACCGCACCGGCCATCAGCGTTGCCACCACGAGCGTGCCGGCCAGCGGCGCGTTGCGTCCCTCCGCCAGTGCCACGAGAGCGGGCATCAGCGAAAAATTCAGCCCGCCCAGGGCCCAGCCCGCGACATTGACCGGCGTGACATGCAGGAAGCTGCGCCGCGCTGCCCGCGGCAGGCCGAGTTCCGGCAGGAGCGAACGCCATGCGCCGGGCCTGCGGCCGGTCGTTTCCGGCATCCAGCGCAGCAATATGGCCAGAACGGCGGTGAGGACGAGCAGCACCAGATAGACAAGAGTTTCCGGCGCGGGCGCGAAGCCGGCGAGCAGCCCGGAGCCGAGCGCACCGAGGAACAGGCCCGAGAAGGCAGTCACGCTGTTCAGCAGCGGCCCGTGCCGTCCGTCCGTGTCGAGAATGGCTGCGCCGAGGGCGGTCGTGGCCATCCCGGTGCCGAAGCCCTGGACCGCGCGCGCGGCCCCGAGCGACAGCGCGGAATGGGCGTCGATGAACAGGATCATCGCGGCCCCGTTTGCCAGCAGGGCAGCGAAGATCACGGGACGGCGGCCGACATGGTCCGAGAGCGCGCCGACGGTCAGCAGCGCTGCCAGGAGGCTGATCGCATAGACCGCGAAGATGAGGGTCAGCGCGCCGGGGCCGAGACCGAAGGCCTGCTGGTAGTGCTGGTAGAGCGGCGTCGGCGCGGCGGCGCTTGCGAGGAAGGTGGCAGCTGCGGCTGCGCTGTAGGCAGTCATGGCTCCGCGCGGCAGGCGGAAGCGCCGCCCGTCAGGCGGGGCGAGGTCTAGGATGGCCATTGGGAACTCCGTTCGGGGGATCCGGCCCGCATATGGGCCGCTGGCCGCAAGATGGACCTTCCGGGGCCCGCCGATAATGCACGCAACCGTCGGAACTTTCATGCGCCGCGCGCAAAGATGCCCTCAGCAGCGCCAGACCGGCGGGCTGCCGATCGCGTCGCGGAGCGCTGCCGCGACCGCGCGGAACCGGGCTGAGGGCTGCGGCAGCGCCCGCAGGATCCAGATGCCCGCCTCCTCCGCATTCCAGTCCTCGCTGGCGGGGAAGAGCCGTGCGAGCCTGCCGTCCCGCACATCCTGCCCCACGACCCAGTCGGGCAGGAGCGCGATCCCGATCCCGGCCAGCGCCGCGCCGCGCATCGCCTCGAAATCGTCGCAGCGCAGCACCGCGCCCGGCCCTTCGCCGCGCCCCGCAGGATGGCCCAGCACATCTGCCCAGCCCAGCAGATCCGCCCCGTGGAGCTTGTCGATCAGCCGGTGGCGGACGAGCGCGCCGCGTTCCCCGGGCTCTCCGTGCCGGGACAGGTAGCCAGGCGCGGCGACCAGCAGCCGCCTCTGCCCGGCCAGGCGGGAGGCGATCAGCGTGCTGTCGGCAAGGGTCCCGATGCGGATCACCGCATCGAGGCGTTCCGCCACCGGATCGGCCAGCCGTTCGGTCAGGTCCAGCTCCACCGCCAGCCCGGGATGGCCGCGTATCGCCGCCTCTACGGCCGGGATGACATAGCGCTTGCCGAAGGTGGGAAAGCAGGCAATCCGGAACACGCCCGTCACCGCGCCGTCGAAAGCGGCAATCTCGGCATGGGTATCGGCCAGGTCGTCGAGCAGCCGCTGCGCCCGCTCGTACAGGCGTTCCCCGGCACCGGTCAGCGACAGCGCCCGGGTAGAGCGGACGAAGAGCGGCACGCCGAGACCGTGCTCCAGCGCGTCGATCTGGCGGGCGACCGCCGAGGGCGTCAAGCCGCGCCGCCGCGCCGCCGCCGAAAAGCTGCCGCCACGGACGACCTCGGCGAAGACGCCCAGATGCTCGGCAAAGCAGGGATCCGCCACTTGTGCGCTCCGTGCAAAATGGTTGCGGGTTCTGCAAGCCTTATCGCAGGCGGCGGGCCACCGTAAGTCCCGGGAACGGCCGGCCATCGGGGCCGCCGCCCGGCAAAGGAGCCTGCCATGGAAATTCTCGACCGCATCCTGTCCCAATCCGCCTATGCCGCCGAAATCGACGTGCCGCTCGACCAGATCGACATCGAGGAGTGGCTGTTCACCCTGCCCGAGGCCGAATACCTGCGCTGCTGCCCGCCCGACCATATCGCCGCCGGGGTGACCGCCACAGATGACGGCCGCCGCATGTCGATCAATGTCGAGATGATCGGCACCGGCCTGGTCGTGCAGCACTATGTCTGCGAGGAAGCCGGACCGGCCTATGTGCGGATGAACTCGATATCGGACGTGTTCACGCCGAACGGCCGGACCCAGGTCAATGTCGTCTGGGAGCTGATGGCCGAAGCCGTCGAAGGCGGCCGGACGCGCTACACCAACCGCGTGACGGCGCATCCGACCGATGCCTTCATGGCGTTCATCGAGGCGCACGGGCTTTCCTACGAGGATGCCGCTGCGGCCCGCCAGGCATCGGGCGGCGACCACAACCGCCGCGAAACGCCGCTGTTCGCCGCCAGCATTGCCCGCCGCGCGAAGCTGCGCGCCGTCCAGTCCGCAGCGTGACGCCACCCCGCCGCAGCGGGACGGGCCGGGCGGAACCCTCCGTCCGGCCCGCGCGCCGCAGTCAGCTCTCCGGCAGCCTGCGCAGCCGGACCGGCACCGACTTGTAGGAGGGCGTGCCGCTGTCGGGGTCGTGGAAGCCCAGCGGCACGAGGCCGTTCGCCTCCGGGTAATAGGCCCCGACCGACCCGCGCGCGATGTCGTAATCGACCGCGGTGAAGCCCGACAGGCGCCGGACCTGGCCGTCATCGTAGACCGTCTCGAGTTCCACCTTGTCGCCCGGCTCGATCCCCAGCGCCTCCAGATCGGCGGCATTGGCGAAGACCACGTCGCGCCGCCCGAACACGCCGCGATAGCGGTCGTCGAGCCCGTAGATCGTGGTGTTGTACTGGTCGTGGCTGCGCAGCGTGGTCAGCTTCAGCACGGCCGGGTCCATCCGCACGGGGTCCTCCTCCAGCCCGCGGAAGGGCAGGAATTCCGCCTTGCCCGAGGCGGTGTTCCAGACCCGCTCGGTCGGCGGCAGCGGCAGGCGGAAGCCACCGGGAACCTGGATGCGCGCGTTGAAACCGGCGAAATCCGGGAAGACGGCCTCGATCTTGTCGCGGATGCGGCCGTAATCGGCCACCAGTCCCGCCCAGTCCACCGCCGTGCCGGGCAGCGCCGCCATGGCCAGCCCCGCGACGATGGCGGGCTCCGAGAGCAGATGCTCCGAGGCCGGCTGCAGCTTGCCGCGCGAGGCATGGACCATCGACATCGAGTCCTCGACCGTCACCGATTGCGCCACGCCGCCCTGCAGGTCGGTCTCGGTCCGGCCGAGACAGGGCAGCAGCAGCGCCTCCCTGCCCACCAGAAGATGCGAGCGGTTGAGCTTGGTGGCGATCGACACCGTCAGGTCGAGCCCGGACATTGCCGCATAGGTCCGCTCGCGGTCCGGCATGGCGACGATCAGGTTGCCGCCGAGCGAGATCAGCACCTTCGCGCTGCCCGCGACGATCGCCTTGACCGCTGCCACCGCGTCATGGCCATGTGCCGCCGGGGGCACGAAGCCGAAGGCCGCCTCGATCCGGTCGAGCATGGCCTGCGACGGCTTCTCGGTGATGCCGACGGTGCGGTCGCCCTGCACGTTGGAATGGCCGCGCAGCGGACAGATCCCGGCGCCCGGCTTGCCGAAATTTCCGCGCAGAAGCAGGAGGTTCGCCATCTGCTGTACATTCGACGTGCCGGTCGCATGCTGGGTCATGCCCATGCCGTAGGTGACGATGGTCGCCTCCGAGCGGACATATGCCGCAGCGACCTGGCGCAGCGCCCCGGCCGCCAGCCCGCTCGCGGCCTCGATGGCCTCCCAGGGTGTCGCCTCCAGATCCGCTTCCAGCGCCGCGAACCCGTTGGTGTGCTCGGCGATGAAGCCATGGTCCAGCGCACCGCCCTCCGCGGCTTCGATCTCCAGCACCGCCTTCATGATGCCCTTGAGCGCCGCCGCATCGCCGCCGACCTTCACCTGGTGATAGGCGGAGGCGATCTCCGTCGAGCCCATCGTCGCCATCTCCACCGGGTTCTGCGGATCGGCGAAGCGTTCCAGCGCGCGCTCGCGCAGCGGGTTGAAGACCACGATCGGCACGCCGCGGCGGGCGACCTCGTGCAGCGTGCCCATCATCCGCGGATGGTTGGTGCCCGGGTTGTGGCCCATCGCGATGATCATGCCGCAGCGGTCGAAATCTTCCAGCGACACCGTGCCCTTGCCGATGCCGATGGATTGCGGCAGCCCGACGCTGGTCGCCTCGTGGCACATGTTCGAGCAGTCGGGGAAGTTGTTCGTGCCGTATTCCCGCGCGAAGATCTGGTAGAGGAAGGCCGCCTCGTTCGAGGCCCGCCCGGAGGTGTAGAACTCCACCGCATCCGGATCGGCCTGGCGCTGCAGGACCGCGCCCGCGAGCGCGAAGGCGTCGTCCCAGCTGACGGGCAGATAGCGGTCGGTGGCCGGATCGTAGCGCATCGGATGCGTCAGGCGGCCCTGGCTTTCCAGGTCGAAGTCGTTCCAGCCCAGCAATTCCGTCACCGTGTGGGCCGCGAAGAATTCCGGCGGCACGCGCTTCTTCGTGGCCTCCCAGGTCACCGCCTTGGCGCCGTTCTCGCAGAACTGGAAGGTGGACGTGTGCTCCTTGTCGGGCCAGGCGCAGCCGGGGCAGTCGAAGCCCGCGGGCTTGTTGGTGCGCAGGAGCGTCACCGCCGCGTCGGAGGCATCCATCTGGCTGCGCACCGCCTTGGCCGTGGCCCGCAGCGCGCCCCAGCCGCCGGCGGGGTTGTCGTAGCGGGCGATGCCGGGAATGGGCTTCTTCATGCGGAGGCTCCTTGCTTGCCGTGCGGGAGGCCTGCGGTCGATGCCCGGCTCCCCCGGATGATCGAGGCCCAGTATCGCGGAAGGACAGTCCCGGGTCTTGCACGATCCTGTCATCCCGCGGGCCGCGCGTGCCGGTTTCGTGACATTCCGGCTGCTTCGCGACAAGAGCGCGGCGCATCGCGGCGGGCATGAATTCGGGGCGCCCGGCCGTCCAGCGGCGGCTCGGAACGCGCCAGACCCCAGCCGCAGGAGGCCGTCTTGCCCGATCCCTTCCCCCCCTTCCGGCGCCGCCAGGTCCTGATTTCCGGGACCGCGATGGCCGCTGCCGCGGCGCTCCCCCCGCTTGCCGCCCCTGCGGCAGGCCTTCCGGACAGCTCAGACGCAGGAGACATTTCCATGGGCTACGTAACCACAGATGACGGCACCGAGATCTTCTACAAGGACTGGGGGCCGAAAGATGCCCAGCCGGTGATGTTCCACCACGGCTGGCCGCTCAGCTCGGACGACTGGGACGCGCAGATGCTGTTCTTCCTTGGCGAGGGCTACCGCGTGATCGCCCATGACCGCCGCGGCCACGGACGGTCCTCGCAGGTCTCCGGGGGCCATGACATGGATCACTACGCGGCCGATGCCTTCGCCGTGGCTGAGGCGCTGGACCTGCGCGGCGCCATCCATGTCGGCCATTCGACCGGCGGCGGCGAAGTCGCGCGCTATGTCGCGCAGCACGGCATTCCCGCGGGCCGCGTGGCGAAGGCGGTGCTGGTTGCCGCCGTGCCGCCGCTGATGGTGAAGACCGACGCCAACCCCGAGGGCACGCCGATCGGGGTCTTCGACGGCTTCCGCGCCGCGCTGGCGGCGAACCGCGCGCAATTCTTCCGCGATGTGCCCGCGGGGCCGTTCTACGGCTTCAACCGCGAGGGCGCGGATGTCTTCGAAGGCGTGATCCAGAACTGGTGGCGACAGGGCATGATGGGCGGCGCCAAGGCGCATTACGACGGCATCAAGGCCTTTTCCGAGACCGACCAGTCAGACGACCTGCGCGCCATGACAGTTCCCACGCTGGTGCTGCATGGCGAGGACGACCAGATCGTGCCGATCGCCGATTCCGCCCTGAAATCGGTGGACCTGCTGCCCCAGGGCACGCTGAAGACCTATCCCGGCTATCCCCACGGCATGCTGACCGTGCATGCCGGCGTGCTGAACGCCGACCTGCTTGCCTTCGTGAAATCGTAACCCCGGGAAACGGAGCCCGACATGTCCAAGCTCGACGTCCTCACCCCGCAGAACAGCCAGGTCATCTTCATCGACCACCAGCCGCAGATGGCCTTCGGCGTGCAGTCGATCGACCGCCAGACGCTGAAGAACAATGCCGTGGGCCTTGCCAAGGCCGCGAAGATATTCGGCGTCCCGACCACGATCACCACGGTCGAGACCGAGGCCTTCTCGGGCTACACCTATCCCGAGCTGCTCGACGTCTTCCCCGAGGCGCCGATCCTGGAGCGCAGCTCGATGAATTCCTGGGACGACCGAAAGGTGCGCGACGCGCTGCTCGGCCATGCCACGGCGGGCGCGGGCAAGGTCGTGGTCGCCGGGCTCTGGACGGAGGTCTGCAACTGCACCTTCGCGCTTTCCTGCCTGGCCGACACGGAGCTGGAGATCTACATGGTCGCCGATGCGTCGGGCGGCACCTCGAAGGAGGCGCATGACCAGGCGATGGCGCGGATGGTGCAGGCGGGCGTGGTGCCGGTGACCTGGCAGCAGGTGCTGCTGGAATGGCAGCGCGACTGGGCCAACCGCGGAAGCTACGATGCGGTCATGGCGCTGGTGAAGGAGCATTCCGGCGCCTATGGCATGGGCGTCGACTACGCCTATACCATGGTCCACAAGGCGCCGCAGCGCACCGCGCATCGCGGTCCGGTCCGCGCGCCCGTGCCTGCCGAATGATCTCCACTGCGGCTGGGGACACCCCGCCGCTTTCCCCTCGAGAAGGAGCGCCCATGCCCGATCCGGTCATCACCTTTGCCGAAACCGAGACCAAGGCCCGCTATGCCGCCACCGTGGAAGGCGTCACGGGAGAGGCCGAGCTGACCATCTCCAAGGTCTCGGACACGCTGATCATCGCCGATCATACCGGCGTGCCCGACAGCATGCGGGGCCTCGGCGTGGGCCGCGCGCTGGCGGAGCGGCTGATCGCCGATGCGCGCACGAAGGGCCAGCGGATCGTGCCGCTCTGTCCCTTCGTGCGCGCCCATGCCATGAGGCACCGCGACGAGCTGGCCGATGTCATCCAGTGGTAGCGGCGGGGCCTACGCGCCTTTCGGCCATCCCGCCTTCGCGCTGCTGTGGACGGCGACGCTAGTGTCGAACATCGGCACCTGGATGCACGAGGTCGGCGCCGGCTGGCTGATGGCAACGCTGGCGCCGAGCCCCGCCGTGGTGACGCTGGCGCAGGCGGCCGGCACCCTGCCGATCTTCTGCTTCGCGCTGCTGGCCGGGGCATTGGCCGACCGGATGGACCGGCGCAGGCTGCTCATCGGCATCAACCTCGCGCTGCTCGCGGTGGTGTCGGTGCTGGCGCTGCTGGTCTGGACCGGGCGGATGACGCCCGCGCTGCTGATCGGCTTCACCCTGGCGATCGGCACCGGCGCCGCGCTGATGGCGCCGGCCTGGCAGGCGATCGTGCCGCAGCTGGTGCCCGCGCCGGATCTGCGCGCCGCCATCGCGCTGAATTCCATGGGGATCAACATCGCCCGGGCCATCGGACCGGCCGTGGCGGGGGTGCTGATCGCCTCCGCCGGGCTGGCCGCGCCCTTCGCGCTGAACGCGGCCAGCTTCGTGGCCATTCTCGCCGCTCTGACGCTCCGGCGCCCGCCCCCCGCCGCGCCGAAACGGGCGCATGGCAGCCTCCTGTCGGAGATGGCCGTCGGGCTGCGCCATGTCCGCCACAACCGCGCGATGCGCGACACCTGCCTGCGTGCGGCGGCGTTCTTTGTGTTTGCCTCCGCCTACTGGGCGCTGCTGCCGCTGATCGCGCGCGGCGCGGAAGGCGGCGGGTCCGCGCTCTACGGCGCGCTGATGGGGCTGATCGGCGCAGGGGCGGTCACCGGGGCGGTTCTGTTGCCGAAGCTGCAGGCACGGCTCGGATCCGACGCGATGGCAAAGGCCGGAACGCTCGGCACCGCGCTAGCGCTCGTCCTGATGGCCGTCGCTCCGGTTCCGGCGGCGCTGATGCCCGCGGCCTTCCTGGGCGGTCTCGCCTGGATCGCGGTGCTGACCTCCTTCAACGTCTCGGCCCAGACCGCCCTGCCCGACTGGATCCGCGCGCGCGGCCTATCGGTCTACCTGATGACGTTCTTCGGATCGATGACGCTTGGTTCCGTCCTCTGGGGCCAGGTCGCCGCGCGCGGCTCCATCCCCGCTGCGCTGCTGACCGCCGCCGCGGGCCTCGCGGCGGCCATGGTGGCCACGCG
This sequence comes from Mangrovicoccus sp. HB161399, assembly GCF_013184745.1. Taxonomy (GTDB): domain Bacteria; phylum Pseudomonadota; class Alphaproteobacteria; order Rhodobacterales; family Rhodobacteraceae; genus Mangrovicoccus. The sequence goes on along the minus strand of NZ_JAATVU010000079.1, from coordinate 11,795 downwards.
CCGCCTGGCCATCGGACAGGGCGAGGGCCTGGACCTCTCCCCTGCCGCGCTCTGGCCGGAGCCCCCGCCGCCGGCGCCGGGGCAGACGGAGGACCGCCCGGCGCTGGTCACCGTCGAATACCGCATCGCCGGCGCCGACCTTGCCGATTTCCTCGCGCGCATCGCCGGCGTCCGCGCCGAACGGCTGCGCAACGGCGCCACCCGCTGGTCGGTGCATCAGGCCGTCGAGACGCCCGAGCTCTGGCTGGAAAGCTTCCACCTGCCGAGCTGGGCCGAGCATGTCGCCCAGCATGGCCGCGTCAGCCATGCCGACATGGATCGCCATGCCGCGCTGCGGCGGCTGCACGGGGGCGACACGGCGCCCGTCGTGCGGCACTATATCGGACCGCCGCGCTGAGGCGGTCCCGGACCACAGGGAAGGAAACCCCATGAGCTGGAATCCCACACACAACCCGGACTGCCCGGGCTTCGGCTGCGCCGCGCTGGAAACGCTGATCATTCCGCGCGCCCGCGATATCGGCGGTTTCGACGTGCGCCGCGCGCTGCCCTCGCCGAAACGCCAGATGGTCGGGCCCTTCATCTTCTTCGACCAGATGGGCCCGGCGGAGTTCATCACCGAGGGCGGCATCGACGTCCGGCCGCATCCGCATATCGGGCTGGGCACGGTCACCTATCTCTACCAGGGCGAGTTCGAGCACCGCGACAGCCTGGGCACGCACCAGATGATCTATCCGGGCGAGGTCAACTGGATGGTCGCGGGCCGCGGCGTCACCCATTCCGAGCGCACCAGCGCCGCCACCCGAGGCCACCGCCACAGCCTCTTCGGCATCCAGACCTGGATCGCGCTGCCCGAGGACCGCGAGGAGATGGCCCCGGATTTCGAGCATCACGGCAAGGAGGCGCTGCCCGAGATCGACGATGGCGGCATCTCCGCGCGGCTGATCCTCGGGACGGCGCACGGTCAGGCCAGCCCTGTGACGCTCTATTCCGAGGCCTTCTATCTCGACGTGATGCTGGCCCCCGGCGCGGCCTATCCGCTGCCCGACGAGCACGAGGACCGCGGCCTCTACATCACCGAAGGCTCCATCGAGGTGGCAGGCGACGTCTTCGAGGCGGGCCGGATGATGGTCTTCCGCCCCGGCGACCGGATCTCGGTCAAGGCGGGACCGGCAGGGGCGCGGCTGATGGCGCTCGGGGGCGCGACGATGAATGGCAGCCGCTACATCTGGTGGAACTTCGTGTCGTCGTCGAAGGAGCGGATCGAGGCGGCGCAGCGCGACTGGAATGCCGCCGACTGGGAGGGCGGACCCTTCCGCCTGCCGCCCGGCGACACGGACGAATTCATCCCGATCCCGGAAGCGTTGCAGCGGACCCGCCCGAAGGAGTGGTGAGACCACCCTCCGCCGTGACAGGCCGCCGGGAAACCGGCGGCCTTCCGCGTTTCAGGACCTCCGCTCGCGCAGCGCAACGTAGCAGAAGGCCCCGGCCAGGCCGATATGCTCGAAGAACGCATTGGTGGCGCCGGTGCGCTCCGTCCCCGGCGGCATCTGCCAGAAGCGCAGCGCCAGGAAGGTCGCGGCGAGGGTGAAGGCCGCCAGCGCCAGCGCGGCCGGGACGCGGCCCCGCCCCGAGACGACCATTGCCGAGGCCGCCAGCTCGAAGCAGATGACCCCGGCGGCAAAGACCGGCGCGGGCTGCAGCCCGAAATGCGCCATTTCGGCGATGGCGCCGGGGAAGTCGGCGAGTTTCATTGCCGGTCCCTGGATGTAGGCGGCGAAGAGCGCCAGCAGGCAGAGGCGGCCGGGCATGGCTCAGACCGCCCAGCAGGCGCAGCCTAGCGCGCCCCAGAACGACTTCAGATCCGACACCGGCAGCCCGGCCCCCCAGGCCTGCGCATGGTCATGGCCATGCACGCCGCAGGCGCTTGCGCAGCCGCAGGAGCGGGCGACTGCTTCCACTGGCAGGCCGAGCCCCGGCGCGCCGTAGCCGCCCCAGCGCCGCACCGGCGACCAGTCGGGCATCGGCGGCGGCAGCTCGGTTTCGTCGAGACCGGCAAAATGGCCCGCCGCCCAGACGACCTTGCCCCCGACCATGGTCAGGTCGCTGGCAATCCCGGCGATCTCGGCCTCGGGGCAGGCAAAGTAGTCGCGGTCCGGCAGGGTCAGATCGGCCAGCATCCCCGGCGCGATCCGCCCGCGGCGTCCGTCGTCTCCGGCGAACCATGCGACCTTTTCGGTCCACATCCTCAGCGCCGTCTCCCGGTCGAGACAGTTGCGCGCCGGCGTCACCCGCAGCCCGCCGGCCGTCCGTCCGGTCACCAGCCACGACAGCCCGACCCAGGGGTTGTAGCTGGCTACCCGCGTGGCGTCGGTCCCGGCCGAGACCGGGATCCCGGCCTCGATCATCCGTGCGACCGGCGGCGTCGCCTCGGCCGCGCGCGCGCCGTAGCGCTCGGCGAAGAATTCGCCCTGATAGGCCATGCGGTGCTGGACCGCGACGCCGCCGCCAAGCGCAGCCACCCGCTCGATCGAGCGCTCCGAGATGGTCTCGGCATGGTCGAAGAACCACGGGATGCCCTCGAGCGGGATGTCGCGGGCGACTTTCTCGAACACGTCGAGCGCCCGGCTGATCGTCTCGTCATAGGTCGCATGCATCCGCCAGGGCCAGCGGTTCTCGGCGAGGATGCGCACGACGCCTTCGAGGTCGTCCTCCATCCCCGGCGCCAGATCGGGGCGCGGCTCGCGGAAATCCTCGAAATCCGCCGCCGAGAAGACCAGCATCTCGCCCGCCCCGTTATGGCGGAAATAGTCGTCGCCCTGACGGTACTTGACCGTCCTGGTCCAGGCGAGGAAATCGGCCTTCTCCTCCGCGGGCTTCTGGGTGAAGAGGTTGTAGGCCAGCCGCACGGTCAGCTGCCCCTCATCGGCCAGCTTGGCGATGATCTCGTAATCCTCGGGGTAATTCTGGTTGCCGCCGCCCGCGTCGATCACGCCGGTGACGCCCAGCCGGTTCAGCTCCCTCAGGAAATGCCGGGTGGAATTGAGCTGGTATTCGGGCGGCAGCTTTGGCCCCTTCGCCAGCGTCGCATAGAGGATCGCGGCATTGGGCCGGGCCAGCAGCAGCCCGGTGGGATTTCCGGCGGCATCGCGCTGGATCTCGCCGCCCGGCGGGTTCGGCGTGGTCCGGTCATAGCCCACCGCCCGCAGCGCGGCGGCATTGAGCAGCGCCCGGTCGTAGAGATGCAGAATGAAGACCGGCGTGTCGGGCGCCGCGGCATTGATCTCGTCCAGTGTCGGCAGGCGCTTCTCCTCGAACTGGTGCTCGGTGAAGCCGCCGACCACCCGCACCCATTGCGGCGGCGGCGTGACCTCGGCCTGGTCCTTCAGCATCGACATCGCGTCGGCAAGCGAGCGCACGCCGTCCCAGCGCAGCTCCATGTTGTAGCTCAGCCCGCCGCGGATCACATGGGTGTGGTTGTCGACCAGCCCCGGCAGCACGAGGCGGCCGCGGAGATCGATCCGGCGCGTCTGCGGCCCGGCCAGCGCCAGCATCTCGGCATCGGGCCCGCGCGCACAGAAGCGGCCGCCGCGGATGGCGACGGCAGTGACGCCGGGCGCTGCCGGGTCGAGCGTCGCGAAACGGCCGTTGAAGAGGATCAGGTCGGGATGCGTCCGGTCCGCCATCATCCGGCCTCCGTCTCGCGCCGCGGCTGCGGTCCGTGGATGCTGGGCATTTCGCCGAAGATGTGGCGCTGCGCGGCCGGGATCAGCGCCCCGGGCTCGCCGCGCTGCAGCAGCCAGCGCGCGGCAGGCAGCGCCTGTTCTCCGACCAGCATGCCGAGAAGCCCGACCAGAGCGATCACCGGCGGCGCGGGCGAGCGGACCTGCATCAGGCTGTAGATGACGCCGACGGCAAGGCCGGCGCCGAGGGAGAGAAGATAGGGTTTCATCTGGCGGTCCCTTGAAGGGTCCGGCCGCCCCTGGGACGGGCGGCCGGAGGGTGGGCGGGGAGGAGAGGCCCCGCAACAGCCTGCGCCCGCGGCGACCTGCCCGGATTGCAGGCGCCGCCCCCGGTTTGGACGTTTCGAACGCGCCCGTTTGCCTGCAAGCGATTGTCCTGCGACATCTCCGGAGGTACCTTGCGGCAGCGGCTTCGCAGGGCCGCCTGGTTTCAAGGAGTGCGCGGATGGCCGCCCGGATCACGGAGGACGCGCCCGGCAAGGCAGCAGCGGCGCCGCCGAGGGACTCGCTGGGCTGCACCCTGTCGCGCCTGTCGCGGGACGAGGCCGTCGAGGCCGGCGGACTGGTCTTCCGGCGCAAGTCGGCGGCTGGCGATCACCGCTCGGAGGTGGCGACGCCTGCACAGGAGCGAGGGCTCCTCGTCGGTCTGTCGCTGGTCGACGGGCATCTGCGGCAGGACACGCGGCGCGGCCGACGCGGATCGCGGATCTTCGACCGCGGCATGGCCTATCTGCGGGATTTCGACAGCGACTATGCCGCCGCGATGGACGGCGCCTTCGATTTCTTCCTGATCGAGCTGCCCGCCGGGATCGAGGCGGAAGCGGGTGTCCTGGCCGGGCTCGATCCCGGCGCGGGCCTCGACCGGGTGGAGGCAGAGCCCGACCCGGCGCTCCTGGCCATCGCGCGGGGCGTTCTGCCGGCGCTGGCCGACCCGTGCCGGGCGGACCGCCTCCGGCTGGAGGAACTGGCCGTGCTGGCTTCGGCGCATCTGCTGTCGCGCTATCGCCGGGCAGGGGCCGCGGAACGGCTGCACCGGCTCTGCGGTCCGGCCCTGCGGCAGGCGCAGGACCGGCTGATGTCGCGCGAGGAGGGCGCCACGATCGCGGCGATCGCGGCGGATCTGGGCATGTCGCGCTCGGGATTCTTTGCCGCGTTCCGCGCTGCCACCGGCCAGACGCCGCATCAATGGCTTCAGGCCGAACGGGTGCGGCGGGCGCGGCAGATGCTGGTTGCAGGCAACCGCAGCATGGCCGAGATCGCGCTGGCCTGCGGGTTCTCGGATCAGAGCCATTTCACCCGCCAGTTCGTGCAGGCGACCGGCCTGCCGCCCGGACGCTGGCGCGGACGGCTGGCCCTGGCCGCGCCAGCTCAGAGCGGCTTGCGCAACATCTCGTAGAGGAACCAGCGGCGGCCTTCGGCCTCGTCGATCCAGGTCTCCACCAGGCTCGCGGTGGCGATGTCGCCATGCAGATCGCAGAGCCCGTGCAGTTCGGCCAGCCACTCGGCCAGCGTGCCGTTGTCGTCGCGCAACTCGGCCAGCATGTCCGACGGCGTGACGAAATCGGCGTTGTTGTCCAGGAGCCGCTGCCGCGCCGCGATCTGGCCGGTCGAGCGCAGCGTGCCCTGGCCGAGCTTGCGCGCGCGCTCCGCCATCGGATCGGTCATCGCCAGAAGCTCTCCGGCCATGTCGTCGAGCATCAGGTGCCCGTCACGGAATCCGGGGCCAGAGTAGTGCCAGTGGAAATTCCTAGTCTTGAGATAGAGCGCGAAGACATCCGCCAGAGTCTGCGTCAGCGCGGCGCCGAGATCCCGGCGGGCGGCAGCCTCGATGCGGTGGGGAACCGCCAGCGGGGCATTGCGGCGGGCGGTCAGGGTCGTCTGGTCCATGGGAAGGCTCCTTTTCGGAATGATGCCCCCAGACTGGCGCCTTGCAGCGGCGCGCGCTTGGCATCCCGGCATCCGGCTTGCACGGAACCGGCATTTCCGTGCTTGCGGCGCCCGCCGGGTGCGGAACCGACAAGGCGCGGGGGCCGCCTGCAATCGCCGGCAGGCCGCGCAGTCCAGTCTGGCGGGGCAACCTGACAGAAAGGGCCCTCCGCCATGTCCCAGCCCCCCGTTCCGCCGCTGCCGCCGCTGCTGGCCGCCCTTACCTTTGCCACCGGAATGATCGACGCAGTCAGCGTGCTCGGCCTCGGCAATGTCTTCACCGCCAACATGACCGGAAACGTGGTCTTCCTGGGCTTCGCCGCTGCGGGCGCCGGGCCGTTCCATCCCGGTCCGCTCGCCGCCGCGCTGGCGGCCTTCCTCGGCGGGGCAATTGCCGGGGGCCGGATCGGCCGCGGCTGCGCGGCCTGGCCGCTGCGGCGCTGGCTGGGGATGGCGGCCGGGATGGAGGTCCTGCTGGTCTGGGGCGCTGCGGCACTGGCCGTCGCGGGTCCGGAGGCGGCACCGGTCGCGATGATCCTCTGTCTCGGTGCCGCGATGGGGCTGCGCAACGCCACGGTCCGCAGCCTTGCGGTGCCCGACATGACGACCACGGTTCTGACGCTGACCCTGACCGGCATCGCCTCGGAGTCGCGGCTGGCCGGCGGGACCGGCCGCAGCCTGGCACGGCGGGTCCTGGCGGTTGCGGCGATGTTCGCGGGCGCATTTGCCGGGGCCGCGCTCCTGCGGGCCGCCGGGCCCGGCGCCGCCCTGGCGCTGGCCGGGGCGGTCACTGCGGCAGCAGTGCTTGCCGTGCTGCCGCATCCGGGCATGGCCGCCCCGCGCCGCTGACGGCCCGCACGGCCGTCAGCCTTCGGCGTGGCGGCGGCGCCAGAGAAACGGGGTGTCGCCGACATGGCGCCGGAACAGCCGGGTCATGTGCGCCTGGTCGGTGAAGCCGCAGGCGGCCGCCACCTCGCCCAGCGGTTCGCCGCCTGCCAGCATCCGCTCCTGCGCGCGGCGCAGGCGCAGCCGGATGAGGAACCCATGCGGCGTCTCTCCGGTCGTGGTCTTGAAGGCGCGCGAGAAGTGCCCGGTGCTGAGGCCGGCGATCCCGGCCAGATCCTCCACCGCGATGGCAGCGGCCAGATGCGCCTCGGCATGCGCCAGCACCCGCTTGAGCTGCCATGGCGCCAGCGTGCCGCGCTCCGCCCTGCCCGCGCCTTCGCGCATCAGGGGAAGGAAACGGCCGTCTCCTTCCGCGGCCTCCTGGCCGATCATCGCTTCGAGCGCGTCGAGATAGCCATGGGTCGAGGCCGGATCCGCCTCCACCGCCTCGCGGAGGTCATGGAGAAGCTGCTCCAGCGCTGCCGCCCTGAGCCCCGCTTCCGAAAGCGCCGCGCGGGGCGCTGCCTCTGTCCGATGATGCAACATGGAGATACTCCGAAACTGGATGTCTGCATTCCGATCCTCGCCCCCGGAGCCCCGCCGGGACATCGAACGCAGGGGCAATCCCGCGCTCCAGGGGTATCGCCCGGCCATACGTTGGTATGGGCCCGCCCGCATTCCGCGCTGCGGCGATGGACAGGCGGCAGCGGGGACGGCACACTGCGGAAGATGCATGCCGCAGCGGACGGGCCGGAACATGACTGCACCTCCATCCACAGCAAGGCGGGCGGACCCCGGCCCCCGCGAGATCGTGATCGTGATCGACGACGACGCCATGGTCCGCGGCGCGACGGAGACGCTCCTGCGGTCTGTGGGATTTGCCGTGCTGACCTTCGAGCGGCCGCAGGACGCGCTGGAGGCGGACTGGCCGGACGTGCCGGGCTGCATCGTGCTCGACATCCGCCTGCCGCAGTTCAGCGGGCTGGACCTGCAGCGGCGCCTTGCCGAGAGCGGCACGGCCACGCCGGTGATCTTCATGACCGGTCACGGCGACATCCCGATGACGGTGACCGCGATGAAGGCCGGGGCGGTGGATTTCCTGACCAAGCCCTATCGCGACCAGGACCTGCTGGACGCGGTGTCCAGGGCCATTGAGACGGACCGGAACCGCCGCGCCGAAGGCGCCGCGCTGGCAGGGCTGCGCGAGGCCCATGCCGGGCTGACTCAGCGCGAGCGCGAGGTGCTGGAGGGCGTGGCGCGCGGGCTTCTCAACAAGCAGATCGCGGGCGAGCTGGGACTGGCGGAGATCACGGTCAAGCTGCACCGCTCGAGCATGATGAAGAAGATGGGCCTCAGGACAGTGGCCGAACTGGTGCGGGCGGCGGACCTCCTCGCCTCCGCGCAAACCAGGGTATAGGTGGCGGGTGCGGACCCCGGGCCCTATCCTGTCCGTGACGCCGGGTTTGCCGGCGCAAGGATGCCAGCCGTGAGCCAGTTGCAGATTGCCGTGATCGAGGATGACGACCTGGTGCGCAGCGCCACAGGGAGCCTCCTGCGCTCGCTCGGCCACCGGGTCGCGCTGTATCCGAGCGCCGAGGATTTCCTGCAGGCCGGTCCGCCGGAAACCGACTGCGTGCTCAGCGACCAGCGGATGGCGGGGCGGAGCGGCCTAGACCTTCTCGAACAGCTCGCGGCGGACGGCCGCACGGTGCCCTTCATCCTGATGACCGCCTTCCTGACCCCCGGGCTTGATGACCGCGCCCGCGCGCTCGGGGCCGTTTCCGTTCTGGAAAAGCCCTTCGACGAAAGCGCGCTGATCGGTTTGCTGGGCGGGCTCGCCGCGCGCTGATCCGCTCAGAGCGGCAGGTCAAGAACCGCCGTCGCACCGCCTCCGGGCGCATTTCCGAGGATCAGCTGCCCGTCATGCGCTTCGGCGATGATCCGGCAGACGGACAGCCCGATGCCCATGCCTTCCGCCCGGGTCGTCCAGAACGGCTCGGTTGCGTGCTCGGCCAGGCCCGGCGGAAATCCCGGGCCGTCATCGGACACCTCGATCCTGAGCCGGCCCGGCGCGCCGTTCCGAAGCGCAATGCGGACGCGCTGGCCCTGCCGCGCCCCGGCGATGGCCTGCGCGGCATTGAAGACGAGGTTGACCAGCACCTGCTGCAGGAGCACCGCATCGCCGCGGATCCGGGTGGAACAGGCGTTGCGCTCGATCTCCAGCGCGATGCCCTGGCGGTCGAGCTCGGGCTCCAGGATGGCCGCGGACGCGTCGACAAGGTCCGAGACCCCCATCTCCTCGCGCACGAAGCGCGTGCCTCCGGTGACGGCGCGCACCCGCGCCACGATCTCGGTGGCGCGCTCCACGGCGCCGTCGAGACTGGCGACCGCGGCACGGGCCTCGCCGATATCCACCGGGTCCCGCGCCAGCCAGCGCCGGGCGGCGGAGGCGAGGCTGCGGATCGCGGCCAGAGGCTGGTTCAGCTCGTGGGACACCGAAGCGGAGATCTGCCCCAGCATCAGCGCGCGGTAGGCGCGTTCGAGTTCCAGCCGCCCGTCGGCCAGCGCCCGGTCGAGCCTGCGCTTCTCCGTCTGGTCGGCAATCGTGCAGGGCACGCGGCGGCGCGGAACGCCAGGCTCCAGCGAGAAGGAGACGAGCACGTCGCGCCAGGCGCCGTCATGGCCGTGGACACGGGCCTCTTCCTCGAACCGCCCGCCCTCGTCCATCATCGCGCGGCAGCGCTCCATCTGCGCGGGCGTGCCGGCCGGAAAGACGCGCAACGGCGCCAGAGGATCGCCGGCCTGCGGATCGCAGAAGGCCGAGACGGCGGACGCGTTCGCCGCGACGAGCGCGGGCCGGCCGGGCGGCGCGTCGAGAAGCGGCGCGAAATCGTATTCGCACACCGGCACGGCTATGGCGTCGAAGGTCGTGCGGTAGCGTTCCTCGCTGGCCCGCAGTGCCGCCACGCCGGCCTGCGCCTTGCGGATCAGGATGCTGCCGCCGATGATCGCGGCGGCGCTGACGGCGAGACGGAGGAGCGAATCCGAAGGGGCATGTCCTTCGTAGACGGTCAGGTGGCTCGCCACGGAGAGGACCAGTGCCGCGGCCGCCCATGGCCGGATATCGCCCTCGTCGCCGCTGGCCCGGTAGATCAGCGCCAGCAGGTAGAGCGTCGCCACGGCGCTCTGCAGCGAGGTGAAGGTGTCCACGGCGAAGATCGCTGCCATGATCGCGGCGGCGATTGCGGCGCGGCGCGGGCGGCCCTCGGGCTTGGTGTCGGAGCTGCCAGCCGATGCCTGGCCGGACCGCTGGACCGCCGGGCGGCGCGCCGCACCCGGCCCGGGCCTGATCTCGCTTGGAGCTTCGCGGTTCATCGCAGGTCACCCTCCGTTCGGATGGCGCCACCCTAGACCGGGCAGAGCGGGCATTCTTGAAGGATCGTCGCCGCTCGGGGCACGATGCAAGGCATGCGCGCCTTCCCGGGGACCGCGGATGCGGCTGCACGCGGCCGCAGGAAGAGAGCTGCCATGTTGACGCGCTCCGGTTGCCGGGCTGGCGATCTCGAAATGCCGGGCGCAGATGCAGGCAGCGTGGCCGCCGCCGCACATCTCTCCAAGGGTCTGGACCAACGTCCTGATACCCGAGGGCCAAGATCCCGCCATGACGCAGCCGGAACATGTCCGCCATCGCAGGGCCAGCTGGAAATCCTTTGACAACGCCTTGAAGCGGCAGCGGGTCTCTGCCGGTCTGGCTGGACCGGGACATGGCCCGGTCCGCGCCGGAGGACGACCGTCTGGGCTGTCCGCCCGTCTTCTCCGAATGGAGAGGATCAGCAGACGGTCCGGAGGAGTCCGGACCAGTCCGCGCTAGCGGCAATTCCTCCGGGGGAGGGTTTGAGGGCCGGACGGGCGGACCCCTGCCCGGCGAATGCCTTCCAGTTCTGCCTCATGGCGAAAGTGCTCTCCAGCCTGCCGCTGCGCCGAACGGACGGAACGGTCTCCACCATGCTCCGGCTGGCAGGACTGCCCGATGCCGGACGTCTCCACGCTCATCCGACGCCAGAGCGAGACGGGACCGTGGCCCCCGTGGGGCCGCGGAAGCACGCCGAACGATCAGCGTGCAGCTCTCGTCCCGCCGTGCTGCTGGTCCCTTGCCGGGCCATGCTGCGCAATGCCGTGCCGGGCAGCAGAGAGCACCGGCCTCAAGTTCCGCGGCGAATGAATAGGGACCGTGCCGCCGCGAAATCCCGGAGAACGAGCGGCTGGCCAGGAAGCACGGCACGCATCGCCGCCGCCGGTGCCGCAAAGTCCATCTCGCAATGGACGCGGCATCCGGCGATGTCCGCACGGTGGAGTCCACCTCCAGCCGCGAAGGCGACAGCCCATTCGTCGGAGAAACGATTTCGCAGTTCGTTTCCTGCTTCCCCTCCTCGCCGGAACTTCTCGGCCAGATCCCGGTCGGCGAGGAAATGGACACCGTCACCGGCGAGTTGCCGGCGGATGGGCCGTCGCCCGTCGGGCCCGAACCGATGGCGCCGCGATGGGCAACTCCGCGCGCCGCTGGCGGCGCCTCCGGCACGCGCAGGTGCCGTTCGGCGATCCCGGCGCGCGGCGGCATGGGGCGCCCGGGCATTCTTCCGGAGTTGTCGGCGGATGCGCCATCGGTCCAAGCGCCGCTGGCGACGGCAGTCATGCCCTCGTTCCCATCCGCAGGAACGGCCGCCTGTGAAAGGGGGACTGCCCGGCCGCGCTCGCCGGGCACGACATTCTGCAGGGCACCCGGCACCTCAGCCGCCTTCGCCGGACTTTCGCGGCGCCACTGGCGCCACGGTTCCCGCTCGCTCTGGAAGCGGTGGTCCGGCTGCCAAGGCCGCAGGAGGATCGAGGCCAGGATGAGAGGTCTTGAATCCTCCGGCGAACGAATTGCTTCGAGGCCCCTGACCGCCAACCCGCCGGGATCCACATCCGCGTCATTCTCGGCTGCGCTCGGACCGATTGCGCTGGCCGCTCATTCATGAACCGCTTCGACGCCATCGGCACCGCCGGGACCGAACGCATGGCCTGACCTCATCCGGGGAACGGGGCACCACGTCCTAAGTGTTTATTCCCGGCATCTGGTTGATTGGGTCGGCGATGAAACTGTCCGGCTCTGAAGTCCGGATCTTGCAGATGCATTCGCAGGGGGCGAGGCCGCCGAGCGGCTCGAGGCGACGTGCGACGTTGCAAGCGGCCATGAAGTCGGCG
>NZ_JAATVU010000078.1 GCF_013184745.1 Mangrovicoccus sp. HB161399 | reverse complement strand
AAGTCCCTCGACGAGCTGCTCACGAAAATCGCCTGAGAAAGGCAGCCATAGCCACCACCGAGGGCCCCGCCAGAAGCGGGGCCCTCGACGTTGAGGGGGTGCCCGGGATTGCGGCAGCCGCGGCGTGCACGCGCCATGCCATCCGGGCGCGGCACCCGGTCCCGCTTGTTCCGCCCTGATCCCGGTGCTACGTCCAATTCCCAAGCAGTTGCATCAGGATTGAGCTTTCCCAGTGCCCGAGACCCTCACGCCCCGACTGGAAATCCGCAAGCTCGAACGCGAGTTCCACGGCCATCCGGTCGTGAACCGCGTGTCGCTGAGCATTGACCCCGGCGAATGCGTGTGCCTGCTGGGGCCCTCGGGCTGCGGCAAGTCGACGACGCTGAGGATGATTGCCGGGGTCGAGGTGCCGGATGGCGGCGAGATACTGCTCGACGGCAGGGTCATCTGCGGTCCCGGCATATTCACCGAGCCGGAGAAGCGCTCCATCGGACTGATGTTCCAGGATTTCGCGCTCTTCCCGCATCTGACCGTCGCCGAGAACGTGGCCTTCGGGCTGAAGGGATCGAAGGCCGAAAAGCGACTGAGGGTCACCGAACTTCTCGCGCGGGTCGACATGGCGGGCTATGACAACGCCTTTCCGCACGAGCTGTCAGGCGGCGAGCAGCAGCGCATCGCGCTGGCCCGCGCGCTGGCGCCCAGGCCCAAGGTCATGCTGATGGACGAGCCGTTTTCCGGCCTGGACAACCGCCTGCGCGACGGCATCCGCGACGACACCCTCGCGCTGCTGAAGGAGGAGGGCACTGCCGTCCTCATGGTCACGCACGAGCCCGAGGAGGCGATGCGCATGGCCGACCGGATCGTGCTGATGCGGGACGGGCAGATCGTCCAGTCGGGCGCGCCCTACCATGTCTACAACGCCCCCGTGGACAAGGCGGCGGCGGCGTTCTTCTCGGATATCAACGTGCTCAAGGGCACGGTGCGCGGCGCCACGACCGAGACGCCCTTCGGGTCCTTCTTCGCTCCGGGCGTGCCCGACGGCACCGAGGTGGAGATCGTGATCCGCCCGCAGCACCTGAAGATCGATTTCGACCGCGGCGGCAAGGGCCCGGCACCGACGCCGGAACACGGCGTCCCGGCCCGCGGCAAGGTGCGGCGCGCCCGCTATCTGGGCCGCGAGAGCCTGGTGGAATTCGACATGGAATTCGACGGGTCCCGGCTTCAGGCGGTGATCCCGGGCGTCTTCCTGCCCGAGGAGGGCCAGCCGCTGTGGCTGATGATGCGGCGCGACCGCTGCCACGTCTTCCCGGTGGCGCAGCCGCTGGCAAGCTGAACCGGGCTCAGCCGGTCGCCAGGTTCAGCGCCAGGAAGGTCGCGGCGGCCAGCAAGGCGGCGGCCGGGACGGTCACCACCCAGGCGGCGACGATGGTCAGGAAATGCGAGCGGCGCACCAGGCGGCGGCGGGCGCGCTCCTCCGCCGGAAGGCGCTTTTCGGGACCGCGGACCTTGGCCATGCGCCGTTCGTGGTCCCATTCGCGGAAGAAGCCGACGCCGAAGACGCCGCCGATGGTGATATGGGTGGTGCTGACCGGCAGGCCCGCCCAGGAGGCGCAGATCACGATGATCCCGGCGGCCAGCGCGACGCAATAGGCGCGCAGCGGGTTGAGCCGGGTGATCTCGTCGCCGACCAGCCGCACCAGCTTGGGTCCGAACAGCGCCAGGCCCGCCGAGATGCCGAACGCGCCGATCAAGGTCACCCAGAGCGGGAACTCCACCTCGATGCCGGGCTCGCCCGATGCGGTGACCTGCACGATGGCGGCAAGCGGTCCGACGGCGTTGGCGACGTCATTGGCGCCATGGGCGAAGCTGAGGATCGCCGCCGAGAAGATCAGCGGCAGGCGGAACAGCACCTTGAGCGAGCGCTTGCGGTTCTCCAGCCCCAGGGACTGGCGCCGCACCGCGCTGCGGGCGGCTGCCCAGGCGGCAAGGCCGGCCAGCAGCGCGGCGGCCATTTCGGCAGGGCTGGGCGCCCGCGCGTCATGCGGAAGGCCCCGCAGCGCGAGATACACGGCGAAGACCGCCGCCATCAGCCCGACCATGGCCGGCACCCAGCGGTGGGCGGCAGCGATCTTGTCCTCCGGGTCGATCACCGCGCGCTGGAGCAGCGCCAGCAGCGCGGCGGCAATGGCGGCGCCGGCCAGCGGCGAAGCGACCCAGCCGGCCGCGATCAGCGCCAGGCGGTCCCAGTGCACGGCGTAGATCCCGGCGGCGCAGGTGGCGGCGCCGACCAGGGCGCCCAGGACGGCATGGGTGGTGGAGATCGGCGCGCCGATCAGCGTGGCGAGGTTCAGCCAGAAGGCGGCGCCGAGCATCGCCGACAGCAGCACCAGGGTGAAGGTCCGCGTCTCGAGGAATTCCGGCCGGTCGACGATGCCGGTCGAGACGGTGGAGATGACCTCCCGCCCGCCGATCAGCGCGCCGGCGCTCTCGCAGACCGCGGCGATGGCGATGGCGCCGCCCATGGTCAGGGCCTTTGCGCCGACCGCCGGGCCCATGTTGTTGGCCACGTCGTTGGCGCCGATGTTCAGCGCCATGTAGGCCGCGAAGACCGAGGCGGCGATGACCGCCAGGCTGGCGGCGGAGATGCCGAAGAGCAGGGCCGCGACGATTGCCGCAACGGACATGAAGAGCAGTGCCAGCCCGGCGCCGACGAAGGGGCGCACGGCGTAGATGCTGGCGGCCTCCAGCGTCGAGACGCGGCCGAGATCGCGGTCCAGCGTGGACCAGCGGTTGCCGTTCGTGCCGCGGGCCATGTGCGAGTCCCTCCGGTTCCGTCCGCTCAGGCGGCCGGGCGGCCGCCGCGCGGCGGGCGGAAGCGGCGCAGGATGGTCTTCAGCCCGGGCTCGTCCACGGCCTCGGCCGCCTCGGCGGGCGAGAACCAGCGGCGGTCGCGCTGGCCGGTTTCGGGAAATTCGTCGGCGAGATGGTCCGCCTCGATGGCGAAGACCGAGACCTCGACCGGCACCGGCAGCCCGCCGTCGAGCCGCTTCATGTAGCCGTAGCGGCCGATCTCGAAGGGCGTTCCGGGGCAGGGCACCATGCCGGCCTCTTCCCAGGCTTCCTCTGCCGCGGTGCCGCCCGCGTCCAGCCCGCGCTTGGGCCAGCCCTTGGGCAGCACCCAGCGCCGGGTCTCCCGCGAAGTCACCAGCAGGATCTCGCTGCCGCCGCCGCCCTGGCGCCAGCACAGCGCGGCGGACTGGAAGCGCGGCGGCCTGCGCAGGATGGGACCGAGGAAGTCGCGGACGAGGGAGTGGATCATTCTTTCTTTCGCAGACGTGGAATCGGGAAGCCGGTTGGTTGCCTTCGGGATAACCTTCGGGGGAGTTGGACACCGGGTCATATTGCCGTTGCGTGTCCGGATCAATGCCGATGGCGGAAATTGCCGGTTTTTGTGCAAGTTCACGCGGCTGAACGGCCGCTTTTGCTGCATTGGCACGCAGTTTGCAAAGCCTCGCGGCGCCGGTGCGATACTTCGGTCCGCGCCGGCGCCGCGGCGGCCCGGTTCTGCGTCGCATTTGCCGCTCCGGGCGGTTTTGCCCTTCTATCCGCCGCCCAGAGTCTCTACATACGCGATACTGTCCGGGGCGCGGGGACGGCCCGGACCTGCAGTATGGAGACCAAGATGCTGAACAATATCGGCCCCATGGGCTTGATCCTCATCGCCGTGGTGGTGCTGGTCCTGTTCGGGCGCGGCAAGGTCGCGGGCCTCATGGGCGAAGTGGGCAAGGGCATCACCTCGTTCAAGCGCGGGATGAAGGAAGGCCAGGACGAGCTGGAGAAGCCTGCCGAACCCAAGGACGTGACCCCGAGCGAGACCGCCAAGGACAAGGTGTAAGCCTTAATGTTCGACATCGGCTGGACCGAGCTCCTGGTCATCGGCGTGGTGGCCCTGATCGTGGTCGGCCCGAAGGACCTGCCGGTGATGTTCCGAACCCTCGGGCAGTTCACCGGCAAGGCGCGGGCCATGGCGCGCGAATTCACCAGCGCGATGAACGCCGCTGCCGACGAGGCAGGGGTGAAGGACGTGGAGAAGAGCCTGCGCGACATCTCCAACCCGCGTGCGGCGGGGATGCGCAAGGTCCAGGAGGCGGCAGACGCCTTCGAGAAATGGGACCCGATGGGCGCGAAGGACGGCAAGACCAAGGCAGCGCCTTCCGGTCCCGCCTCCCGCGCCGAGGCCGAAGCCGCGCTGGCGGAGAAGCCTGCCGCGCCTGACGCGGCCCCCGCGGAGCCCAAGCCCGCGGAGCCCGAGGCGGAGGCGCCTGCGCCCGCCAGCCAGCCGGACAAGACTGCATGACCGACGACGACATCGACGACAGCTCCGCGCCGCTCATCGAGCATCTGGCGGAGCTCAGGACGCGGCTGATCCGCTCCGTCCTGGCATTCGTGATCGCGATGGTGGCCTGCTTCACCATTGCCGAGCCGCTGCTGAACTTCCTCGTGGAGCCGATCGCGGAAATCCTGCGCTCGCGCGGCGAGGATCCGCGGCTGATCTTCACCGCGCCGCAGGAGAAGTTCTTCGTTCTCGTGCGCATCTCCATCGTCATGGGCTTCGGGCTGAGCTTCCCGGTGATCGCCCACCAGATGTGGCGGTTCGTGGCGCCCGGGCTCTACAAGTCCGAGCAGAAGGCCTTCCTGCCCTTCATCATCGCCTCGCCGATCCTGTTCCTGGCGGGCGCCGCCTTCGCGCAGTACATCGTGACCCCGATGGCGATGAACTTCTTCATCGGCTTCTCGGACGCGATCCCGGCGCTGGCCAACATGATAGCGGGCGACGGCAATTTCGAGGCGCCCCCGGGCAGCGTGGCGCAGGAAGAGCTGAAGACCGTCTTCCTCGGCTCGGTGCGCGAAAGCCTCGACCTGTCGCTGAAATTCATCTTCGCCTTCGGCCTCTGCTTCCAGCTTCCCGTGCTTCTGACCCTGATGGGCAAGGCCGGGCTGGTTTCGGCGCGCGGGCTGAAGGACATGCGCAAATACGCCGTCGTCGGCATCCTGACGCTTGCCGCGCTGGTGACGCCGCCGGACGTGATCACGCAGATCATCCTCTTCACGGTGGTCTATGCGCTCTACGAGATCTCCATCTTCCTCGTCGCCCGGGTCGACCGGGAGCGCGAGAAGCGCCTGAAGGAAGAAGGACTCTGGGACGAGGAAGCCGATGGACCTGCGGCCTGAGAACGACCCGATGATTCGGATCGCCGAGGCGCTGGAGCGGATCAGCCCGCCCCCCGGCTCGGTGCCGAATTTCGACGCGGCCGATGCCTATGTCTGGCAGACTGCGCCGGACCGCCTGGCCCCGGTGGCCAAGGTCAACCGGGTTGATCTGCCGCTGCTGGTCGGCATCGAGCGGTCGCGCGACACGCTGCTGGCCAATACCATGCAGTTCGCCAGGGGCTTCCCGGCCAACAACGCGCTCCTGTGGGGCGCGCGCGGCATGGGGAAATCCTCGCTGGTCAAGGCGGTGCATGCCGCGGTCCTGGCCGGAGGGCATTCGGTGAAGCTGGTGGAAATCCAGCGCGAGGACCTGCCCTCGATCGGGCGGCTCCTGCATATCCTGCGCGAGACCGACACGCGGGTGGTGCTGTTCTGCGACGATCTCAGCTTCAGCCATGACGACGAGCACTACAAGTCGCTGAAGGCCGTCCTCGACGGCGGGATCGAGGGCCGTCCGGACAACGTCATCCTCTACGCGACCTCCAACCGCCGCCACCTGATGCCGCGGGACATGATCGAGAACGAGCGCAGCTCGGCGATCAACCCGGCCGAGGCGGTCGAGGAGAAGGTCTCGCTCTCGGACCGGTTCGGGCTGTGGCTCGGCTTCCATCCGTGTTCGCAGGACGACTACCTCGCGATGATCCGCGGCTATTGCGACGCCTACGGGCTGGAGATCGGAGCCGAGGCGCTGCGCGCCGAGGCAATCGAATGGCAGGCGACGCGCGGCTCGCGCTCGGGCCGGGTGGCCTGGCAGTTCTTCACCGACCTCGCGGGACGGCACGGCGTCCGTCTCTGACGGCTGCCCCATTCGCGCCATGAAAGGGTCCGGGGATTGCCCCGGCACCTCCTTCATGGCGCCATCCGCCGGGTCCAGGACAGCCCCATCGCAATCAAGCGACCAGGTCCCGGGGCCGAGCACTCATGGCCCCCACATCCGCGACGCCCCGGGACCTCAAACTTCCTCCCCCGCACATCCGCATTTTCCGGCCGCTTGGCTCCTGCCTTGCACCCGTGCTGCCGGCCGTGCGGCAAGGCCAGGGACAGTCCCCTCCGGGGGACGGCCGCATTTCCGCCGCGAAATGATCCCGGACGTGCCGCTCCGGTTCCCTGATCCGGCCATCGGGCAGGACTAGAACCTCTCCATCGCAAGCAAGCGACCAGGTCCCGGGGCCGAGCCTCATTGCCCCCACGCCGCGAAGCCCCGGGACCTCAAGCCTCTCCCCGACATCGCCGGAACCGCAGGAGCCTCAGGCTCCTTCGAGCAATTGCTCCGGGCGGTAGCCTTCCTCCTTGAGCACGCGGCCGACCACCGGGCGGGAGAGCATCAGCCGGAAATGCGCGGCCACGCGCGGCGGCATCGCCACCCGGGTCTTCGAGGCCCAGAACTCCACGTAGAACAGCACCGCATCCGCCGCCGAGTAGCTGCCGACGGCATAGCCTTCGCCGGGCAGCACCGTCTCCAGCCAGTCGAACCCGGCCGCCACGATGCGCCGGCCCATCGCCTGGGTGTCCGGGTCGTCGCCGAAGGCGCCCGCCGAGAAGATCCGCGCGAAGCCCTGGCCGTGTATCGTCGCGGTGACGTGGGACATGATCTCCAGCGCGCGGGTCTGGGCGGCGGCATCTTCCGGCCAGAACCGGCGCGAGCTCTGCCCCAGCCAGACGGCGATGGCGAGAAGCTCGGTCATCACCGTCCCGTCGCGCCGGATCAGGACCGGGATCGTGCCCTTGGGATTCATGGCGAGGAACTCCGGCTTCAGATGGTCGCCGCGCGGCAGGTTGACGACATGCGCCTCGAAGACCTCGCCCATTTCTTCGAGCAGGATGTTGAGCGCGGTCGTGCACGACCCCGGCGCCATGTAGAGCTTCATGTTTCCCATTTCCGGTCCTTTCCTGTGCCCCTCGGGGCGAAACTGCCCGCGCTTTCCGCAGGCGGCGGAACGGGAGGTCCGGCACCGGATGCAGGGGATGGACCGCGGGGCCGTGCCCGTCTTTCCCTCGCCGCACCATGATGACCGAGACCGATCCCACCGCCGCGCTGGACGCGGTCCTGCGCTATCACGAGGCAAGCAAGCACCGTGCCGGGGGCTTCGCGCCCGGTCCCGGGCCGGTCGACTGGGACGGCCAGCCCGCCGCCGTGCGGCGCTATCCGGGCAGCTACCGCCTGCCGCTGGTGGCCTCGCGCGTGCCGCCGGGGCCGGCGGGGGCGATGACGCTGGGCCGGATGCTGGCGCTGTCGCTCGGGGTGACCGCCTGGAAGGTCGAGGGCGACGATGCGCGGCCGGTCCGCGCCGTGCCGTCCTCGGGCGGGCTCTACCCGGTGGAGGCGCATGTCATCGCGGGCGGCGTGCTGGGGCTGACGGACGGCATCTGGCACTACGACCCGGAAGCGCACGGTCTGGAGTTGCGCGCCGAGGCGGAGGTGTCGCCGGGGCTCTGGGTCGCGCTGAGTTCGGTCATGGGGCGCGAGGCTTGGAAATACGGGATCCGTGCCTTCCGCTACACCCAGCTCGATCTCGGCCATGCGATCGGCGCGCTCGCCAATGGCGCGGCGGCGATGGGCTGGCCGGTGGCGATGCTTCCGCCGGAGGGCCTGGGCGATCTGTTGCAGCCCGGGGACGGCGAGACGCCCGAGATTCTGCTCTCCATCGGGTCGTCCGGCGCGCCCGCGATCCGGAACGCGCGCTGGCAGGGGGGGGCGGAACCGGTCGGGGCGGGCCTCTGCGATCCCTGGCCGGAACTGCGCGAGGTCGCGGCAGCGACCGCAGCGCCGCCGGGCTGGGGCGATCCGGTTCCGGGTGCCGGCGTGCCGCGGCCGAAGCCGCAGCACTTGCAGGCCCGGCGCAGCGCGCGGCGGTTCACTGCCAAGGAACCGGTCCCTGCCGGAAGCCTTGCCCGCATCCTCGCGGCGCTGGCGCCGCAGAACGCGCCCGGCGGCTTCTGGCCCTTCGCTCCGGCCGTCCATGCCTTCGCCATGATCCACAAGGTCGAGGGCGTTGCGCCGGGGCTCTGCCTGCTGCCGCGCGGGCGCGGCGCCCCGGACCTGCCGGGGACGGCAGAGCCGCTGCTGCCGGGGCTCGTCCGGCTGCGCGAGGGCGACCTCAGGCGCGACGCAAGGCGGCTTTCCTGCGGCCAGGGCATCGCCGCCGAGGGCGCGCTCTGCCTGTCCCTGGTGGCCGAGACGGCGCCCATTGCCGCGGACCCGTGGCGCTACCGCCAGCTGCATTGGGAGGCCGGGCTCCTCGGCCAGCGGCTCTACCACGCCGCCACGGCCGAAGGGCTGGGGGCCTCGGGCATCGGCTGCTTCCTCGACGGAGAGGCTGCGGCGTTTCTCGGGCTCGATCCGGCGCGGCACGCGGTGCTCTACCATTTCGCCATCGGCCGCGCGCGTCCCGACCCTGCGCTGAGAGACCGCCCCCCGGATCCGCCGTCGGACTGGTAACCGGCCGCGCCGCGGCCTATCTCCGTCCAGAGCGGAAGCGAGGACAGCACGGGTGATCGGATCCCTGATCGACACGATGGCGCGCAGCGTCGAGGATGCAGGCAATGCAGTGAGCGAGGCCTTTCTGGAACCGGTGGTGCGGCTCGGGGTGACCGGTCTCAGCCGGTCCGGCAAGACGGTGTTCATCACCTCGCTGGTGGCAAACCTTCTGGACCGCGACCGCATGCGCCAGCTGGAACCGGCGGCCTCGGGACGGATCCTCTCGGCCTATCTGCGTCCGCAGCCCGACGATACCATCGCCCGCTTTCCCTACGAGCGCCATCTCAATGCCATCACCGGCACCGCGCCGCACTGGCCCGACGGCACCCGCGCGATCTCCGAGCTGCGGCTGTCCTTCCGGGTGCGGCCCAGGGGGCTGATGGGCGGGATCGCGACGCTGGGCGGGCTGACCGGGCCGCGCACCGTCCATCTCGACATCGTCGACTATCCCGGCGAGTGGCTGCTCGATCTCGGCCTGATGGAGAAGAGCTACGCCGACTGGTCGGAAACCGCGCTGGCGCGGCTGGCCACGCGGCCGGGCGGGCAGGACTATCTCGGCGCGATGGCGGCGGCGGATCATGCCGCGCCCTTCGAGGACGAGCGGGCCGAGACCCTGGCCCATCTCTTCGCGGAAAGCCTCAAGGCCTCGCGCGAGGCGGGCTTCTCCGACTGCTCGCCGGGGCGGTTTCTGCTGCCGGGCGAGATGGAGGGGTCGCCCGCGCTGACCTTCGCGCCGCTGCCGCCGCAGCCGGGCGCGCCGCGCCGCAGCCTATGGCGGGAATTCGAGCGCCGCTTCGAGGCCTACAAGTCGAAGATCGTGAAGCCGTTCTTCCGCGACCATTTCAGCCGCATCGACCGGCAGGTGGTGCTGCTCGACGTGCTGGGCGCGATCCATGACGGCCCGGCCGCGCTGGAGGATCTGCGCCAGGTCATGGCCGAGGTGCTGGGCGCGTTCCGTCCCGGCGCGAATTCCTGGCTCTCGGGGCTGCTGCTCGGCCGCCGGGTGGAGAAGATCCTTTTCGCCGCGACCAAGGCCGACCACCTGCACCATTCGCAGCATGCCCAGCTGACCGCGATCACCGAGGCGCTGGTGCGCGAGGCGCGCGACCGGGCGCAATTCGCCGGGGCCGAGACCGGGGCGATGTCGCTGGCCGCGCTGCGCGCCACGGTCGAGGAGACCCGCCAGCATGGCGGGCGTACGCTTGATCTGGTGCGGGGCAGGCGGCTCGATACCGGGGCGGAGGCGGCCTTCTATCCCGGGGAGCTGCCCTCCGATCCGATGCGGCTGCTTGCGCCGGCGCGCGAGGGGGCGGAGAAATGGCTGGATGCCGACTACCAAGTGATGCGCTTCGCGCCCGCGCCGCTGACCCTGGCGCCGGGCGAGGGGCCGCCGCATATCCGGCTCGACCGGGCGGCGCAGTTCCTGGTCGGAGACCGGCTGTGAGACAAGCGAAGACGGGAGGTCCGCAATGAACGCAGACGACGGCAAGCGGCGCAGCGGACCGGTGGTGTTCGACCTCGATGCAGGTGCGGATCCCGCGAGGGAGACACCTTCGACGGCCGCGCCGGTGGGCGAGGATGCGGCCGACGCCGCGGCCATGGCGACGCTGGCGCATCTCGCGGCGCGCGAACGCTCGCCCCTGGGGCGCTGGTTCCTCGGGCTCGCCGCGGCGGTCGTTTCGGCCTTCTTCGGCATGGCGGCCTGGGCGGCAGTCGCGGCGCTGATGCAGGCGAGCCCGGTCCTTGCCGGGCTGCTGACGATCCTTTTCGCGGCTTTCGTCCTCGTCTCGGCGATCCTGGTCCTGCGCGAGCTCTGGGCGCTGATGCGGCTGTCGCGGCTCGACAAGATCCACCAGGCGGCGGCCGAGGTTCTGGCGCGGGCCGACCTCGCAGCCTCGCGCAAGCTGGCGCTGAACCTCGGGGCGTTCTACTCGGGACGGCGCGACCTGGAATGGTCCGCGGAGGGGCTGGAAAAGGCGGTGAACGAGCATTTCGACGCTGATGCCGTGCTGGCCGTGGCCGAGCGTGCGCTGGTGGCGCCGCTGGATGCCCGTGCGGTGCGCGAGGTCGAGGCCGCGTCGCGGCAGGTCGCAACCGTGACGGCGCTGGTGCCGCTGGCGCTGGCGGATCTGATCACCGCGCTCTTCGCCAACCTGCGGATGATCCGCAAGATCGCCGAGATCTATGGCGGCCGGGCGGGCGTGCTCGGCGCCTGGCGGCTGACCCGGGCCGTGCTGACCCATCTGGTGGCGACCGGCGCGCTGGCGGTCGGCGACGACCTGATCGGCTCGGTCGCTGGCGGCGGGCTCGTCTCGAAGGTCTCGCGCCGCTTCGGCGAGGGCGTGGTCAACGGCGCGCTGACCGCGCGGGTCGGCGTGGCGGCGATCGAGGTCTGCCGCCCGCTGCCCTACATGACGCAGAAGCGCCCTTCGGTCAGCGGCATCGTCCAGCGCTCGCTGCGCGGCCTGTTCTCCGAACAGGGCACGGGGCGCTGACCCGTCCCTGCCGGGGAAATGCTCCCGGCAGGGACGGCGCCGCTTGGCGATGCGCCGCCGGATGGATGGCCGCGTGCGGTCACGCAGCAGGCGAGGCCGTCCGGCCCTGCACTTCGCCGCGGAAAATTCTGCGCTGCGGCTGCCGCGATCGGCGGGCATTGCATCTGCGGTGGCGGGGCTTGGGGCGTCGCGGCCCCGCTGCGCGATCAGCCGCAGGCGTTTCCTGGAAGCGCGCGCATGGCCGCTATCCATCCGCGCCAGTACGGGGGCTCGGGCGGCGGGCGTCCCGGACCGAAGGCCGTCTCTCCACGGACCGGGATGACCGGGCAACCGCCATCAGGCGATGTCTCTTGCTGGGGCCTTGTCCCGGGGCTTCGGCCGCGGCGGGGCGGGCCGTTTCGCACCGTGACCTGGGCTCCATCGGGCTTTCGCAGGCCCCGCCGCTGCGCAATCAGGTCGTGCTCGGGCTCGTGACGGCCAGCATTTGAGCGAGGCGCAGAGAAGGGCAGCGGCGAGCCCTTCGGCCGCAGAGGTTTCTGCACCCGGCCGGCTCGCTACGGGCGATGGCTGGGCAAAAGGGTCCCGGAAGATCGCGCGGGAGCTTCACCGGTTGGCGCGCCGCCCGGGCGGTTGCGGGGCCGGCCATGCCGGAGGGGGCCTGCCCTCGAACCTGCGGCCCCATGGCGGCGCGGATCGGCGCACGATTTTCCGCAAGCAGCCGGAGCCGGTCGGACCATCGGTGATCCTCGCGTCGGCGGGTCCTTTTGGCTGCTGGACGCCTGCAGCCAGGCTCCGGCGCCCCGGTTGGCCTGCGGAAGACAACCGGAAGCCGGTCGCGTGCAGCGGCTGGATTGCCTGCGCGGCGGATGGGATGTGCGGCGGTTGCCGTTGGCGGGGAGGGGGCGCTTGCGCGCTTCTGTGCTGCTGCCGGTTGGCAGGCGCCTCGGTGGCGATGCCGGCCCTGCCGCCGGGCCGTGCCGGTGCAGCGGATGAGGCGCTCCGCCGGTTGGCGGAGGGCGTCGGACTGCACCGGAGGCGGCTGCGCAACTTCGCTGGCGGGCATCGCCGCCGCACGGGCGAAGGCCCCGCACCTTCGGGCGGACCGGGCGGCCCTGCCGGAAGGCGGCGGCGCGGATGGCTCACTCCGCTGCGGTGCGCAGCGCCGTTCCCGCACCGTTGCCGTCATTGCAGGCCGAGGTCAGGCTGCAGGCCGTGCGCTGCACCAGCCGGTTCTTCTCGTCGATCTTCTGCAGCCGCTCCTCGATGTTCTCCTGGAACTGGTCGAGCTGCTTGATCACGCTGGTCAGGTTGTCGCCGGTGTTGCGCAGCCGCGCGCCCTCGATCTTGCACATCATCCGCGTCGCCCCCAGCCCGGTGATCAGCCGCTTCATGTCGCGGACCGACATGCTGAACCGCTCCGCCTGGCGCGCGACCATGGCCATGCTGTCCTGGGCTTCGCTGTCATAGGCGGTGGCCTGCGCCTTCAGCATCCTCGCCTCTGCCGCGACGTCCATATGCGCCTCCAGCCCGGTCTCGGCGCCGAAGGCCGAGGCCATCTCCTGCTGGATCTGCACGACGCATTGCTGGAACAGCGCCTGTTCCACCGCCCGGCGGATATCCGAGAAGGCGCCGCCGGACTCGTCGGCGAAGCTGCGCATCCATCCGCCGATCTCCTCGGAGAGGATGCCGTAATTGGCCGAGATCACGCTGATCGGCCCGCCGGCCGCCTCCAGCCGCGAGGCCAGGATGCGCATGTTGTAGGGGATGCCGCGGATGCTTTCGAACACCGCGGACAGCTCCCTGGTCTGCTCGGCCACGTCGCCGACGGCGGCGGAAATCTGGCGGAACGGCGCCAGCCAGGGCGGCGGCGTGCGGCCGAGCGCGTTGCAGCGCGCCTCGAACTCGGCGGCCAGGGCATGGGACATGAAGGCGCGGTAGCTGGGAAAGCCCATTTCGGCCAGCCGCTCCAGCAGCATCTTGGCCGAGACCTCGGGGGCGTGGCCGTCCTTGCGCTCGCTGGCCAGCAGCGCGGCATATTCCGCCTCCACCGTCTTCAGCAGCGGGCTGACCGGCTTCAGCCGGACCGAGAGATAGCCGCCCTCGATAGGGGTGACCACGGCGAAGACCCAGTAATGCAGGCCGTCGCGGGCCATGTTCTTGACATAGGCGCCGATCGGTTCGCCCGCCTTGATCGTCGACCACAGCAGGTGGAACACTGCCTTGGGCATGTCCTTGTGGCGGATGATCTTGTGCGGCGCGCCGATCATCTTGTCCCAGGGATGGTCGGCAACGCGCTGGAACACGGTGTTGCCGCTGGCGATCACGCCGCGCCCGTCGGTGCGGGAGAAGAACAGCTCCCCGACCCGGAACGGCGCCTCTCCCTGGCTGGGGCGGTGAAGTGAGGCGGCAGAATCGGTCATGGTCTTTCGGTCCTTCCCGCGTGCGGGGCTGCAGCAGGGCAGTCTGTCACGGGCGACTCCTCCGGCTCGCGATAAAACGGGTCCCGGACCGGCCGGGCTGCCGCCTGGGACACTGTGCGGACCTTAGGCGACTCGCGGTTTGCGAAGGCTTAATGCCGCCCCGCCGCGTCCGGGGTGCTTTACCTTGCCGGTTCCCCTGCCTATAACCCGCGCCATGACCGCGATGTGCATCATTGTTGCGCGAATTATCCGCCCGGCGCTCCACGCTTGAGTTGCCGGGCCAAGGTGCATGATCTGCCGCGCCGCCATCGCCGTTAACGAATTTCCCCTTGAGGACCGCCCCGATGTCGTCTGAGACCGAGACCCCCGACTACAAAGACACGCTCTTCCTGCCGAAAACCGACTTCCCGATGCGCGCCGGACTGCCGAAGCGCGAACCGGGCTGGCTGGAGCGCTGGGAAGAGATCGGGATCTACGACCGGCTGCGCGAGAAGGAGGGCCGCACGCCCTTCACGCTGCATGACGGACCTCCCTATGCCAACGGCCACCTGCATATCGGCCACGCGCTGAACAAGGTGCTGAAGGACATGGTCGTCCGTTCCCAGCAGATGATGGGCAAGGACGCGCGCTACATCCCCGGCTGGGACTGCCACGGCCTGCCGATCGAGTGGAAGATCGAGGAGCAGTACCGCGCCAAGGGCAAGAACAAGGACGAGGTCCCGGTCATCGACTTCCGCCAGGAGTGCCGGACCTTCGCCGAGGGCTGGATCGACATCCAGCGCGGCGAGTTCAAGCGGCTGGGCGTCACCGGCAAGTGGGAGAAGCCCTATCTGACGATGGACTTCCACGCCGAGCGGGTGATCGCCGAGGAATTCATGAAGTTCCTGATGACCGGCACGCTCTACCAGGGCTCGAAGCCGGTCATGTGGTCGCCGGTGGAGAAGACCGCGCTGGCCGAGGCCGAGGTCGAGTACCACGACCACAAGAGCCACACGATCTGGGTCGCGTTCAAGGTGCGCCGCGCCGAGGGCGCGCCGGTGCCCTTCGACGAGGAGGGCGGCGACTACGACACCGCGAACCAGGCGCTGCTCGACGAGGAAATGGGCCGGGCCCGGATCGTGATCTGGACGACCACTCCCTGGACGATCCCGTCGAACAAGGCGGTCGCCTTCTCGAACGCCATCGAGTACGGCCTCTACCGCGTGAAAGCCACGCAGGAGGAGAGCTGGACCGCCGCGGGAGATCTCTACGTCTTCGCCGACAAGCTGGCGGCAGAGTCGCTGGAGAAGGCGCGGGTCACGGAATACGAACGGGTGCGCAGCGTCTCGGCCGCGGAGCTGGGCCAGCTGGTTCTGGAGCACCCCTTCGCCGGGCTCGAGGGCGCAAACGGCTTCTGGGACTACGATGTTCCGGCAATCGACGGCGAGCATGTCACCGAGGATGCGGGCACGGGCTTCGTCCATACCGCGCCGAGCCATGGCCAGGAGGACTACGAAGCCTTCGTCGCGCGCAACTGGATGGACCGCATGACCCACAATGTCGGCGAGGAATCCGAATTCCTGCCGCATGTGCCGCTGTTTGCCGGGCTCCAGGTCTTCGACCGCAAGGGCAAGGAAGGCAAGGCGAACACCGCCGTGATCGGCAAGCTGGTCGAGGCGGGCGCGATCGTCGCGCGCGGCCAGGTCAAGCATTCCTATCCGCATAGCTGGCGCTCGAAGGCGCCGGTGATCTACCGCAACACGCCGCAATGGTTCGCCGCCATCGACCGCGAGGTCGGCGACGGGCAGGACACCTACGGCAAGACGATCCGCGAACGCGCGCTGACCTCGATCGACCAGCTGGTGACCTGGACGCCCAAGACCGGGCGCAACCGGCTCTATTCGATGATCGAGGCGCGGCCCGACTGGGTGCTGTCGCGCCAGCGCGCCTGGGGCGTGCCGCTGACCTGCTTCACCCGCAAGGACAAGCTGCCGACCGATCCCGAGTTCCTGCTGCGCGACCCGGAGGTCAACGCCCGCATCGCCGCCGCCTTCGAGGCGGAAGGCGCGGATGCCTGGTACAAGGACGGCGCCAAGGAACGCTTCCTCGGCAACGGCTACAACCCCGACGAATGGGAGCAGGTCTTCGACATCCTCGACGTCTGGTTCGACTCTGGCTCGACGCATGCCTTCGTGCTGCGCGACCGGGAGGACGGCTCGGCGGACGGCATTGCCGATCTCTATCTCGAAGGTACCGACCAGCACCGCGGCTGGTTCCATTCCTCGATGCTGCAGGCCTGCGGGACCAAGGGGCGGGCGCCGTATCGCGGGGTGCTGACCCACGGCTTCACGCTGGACGAGAAGGGCATGAAGATGTCCAAGTCGCTCGGCAACACCGTGGCGCCCGAGCAGGTGATCCAGCAATACGGCGCCGACATCTTGCGGCTCTGGGTGGCGCAGTCGGACTACACCGCCGACCTGCGGATCGGTCCGGAGATCCTGAAGGGCACCGCCGACAGCTACCGCCGCCTGCGCAATACGATGCGCTTCCTGCTGGGCAACCTCGCGGGCTTCACCGAGGAAGAGCGGATCGACGTCTCGGAAATGACCGAGCTGGAGCGCATGGTGCTCGACTGGGTGGCCGAGCTCGACGACGTGGTGCGCGACGGCTATGCCGCCTATGACTTCCAGGGCGTGTTCAACCGGGTGTTCAACTTCGCCACGGTGAACCTTTCCTCGGTCTATTTCGACATCCGCAAGGACGTGCTGTACTGCGACGCGCCGGACAGCGTGCGCCGCCGCTCGGCGCGCACCGTCCTCGACATCCTCTTCCACCGGCTGACCGCCTGGCTCGCGCCGGTCCTGGTCTTCACGATGGAGGAAGTCTGGCTGGAGCGCTTCCCGGGCGAGACCTCGTCGATCCACCTGCAGGACTTTCCGGCGCCGAACCCCGAATGGAAGCATCCGGAGCTGCGCGCCCGGTGGGAAACGCTGCGCAATGTCCGCCGCGTCGTCACCGGCTGCCTCGAGCTGCAGCGCCAGGAAAAGGTGATCGGATCCTCGCTGGAAGCCGCGCCGGTGGTGCATGCCCCGGCCGAGGTGATCGCGATGATCGGCGACGACGCGCAGAAATTCGCGGATATCTGCATCACTTCCGCGCTGGAACTGACCTCCGAACCGGTGCCGGAAGGCGCGTTCACCCTGCCGGACGTGCCGGGCGTGGGCGTGGTCTTCCGCGAGGCCGAGGGCGGCAAATGCGAGCGCTGCTGGAAGGTGCTGCCGGATGTCGGAACGCATTCCCATGCGGGCGTCTGCGGCCGCTGCGACGAGGCTCTGGGCTGATCCGTGGCGGGAGGGGCGCAGCCTCTCCCGCGGCATTGCCCCGCGGCGGGTGCGGCGGGGCAGGGCGGCCGCCTCAGCGCCGCCGCTTGCGGGTGGCCAGGCCGCCGAGGGCAAGGGCACTGCCCAGAAGCACCGCTCCGGCCGGCAGCGGCACCGCCGCCGAGACCTCGATATTGTCGAGCGCCGCGTAGAAGCTGTCCGAACTGAATGTCACCGATGTCAGATTGCCGAACCCCGCGCCCAGCGTCGCGGCCACGAAGCTGCCGCCGTTCTGGAACAGGAAGGATTGCGCGACGCTGCCGCCGCCCGCCGTCTGGCCGGTGACGGACAGAGACGTGCCGCTGGCGACGGAGGCGGCGAAGAGCGGTGCGAAGTCGAACCCCGCCAGGGCGAAGCGGCTGCCGCCGAGCGCGGTCATCGTGGCGCTCATCGGGTAGGTGGTGGCGGCATCGTAGATCAGGAAGCTGGCGGTTCCGTTCACCGTGCAGCCGGGCGCGGTGCAGACATTGGCGTTGTTGTAGACGCCGACCCGGCTGCCTGCGCCCGCACCGGTGGCGGCGAAGGAAAAGCCGCCGGAGACGATCGACGTCTGCAGGCTCAGCGTGGTGGGGGGCGTCAGGATGCCTTCGAAACCGATCGTGGCGGCGGTGCTGGAGGTTGCGGCCATGCCCAATGCGCAGGCGGCTGCGAGGCGGAATCGTCTCATCCGGGATATCCTTGTGGAATGCGGGGGAAAGCGGCACAATGGGGTACACAGCGTGACGGCGATCCTGCGCGCGGAGCGGCACCCAAGTCAATCTGCTGCGGCGCGGCCGCATTCTGGCGGAGCTGCGTCGGCGGGGGCGCGACGCTTTTATCGGTGGAAGTTTTCGGCTGTTAGCGGTATCAGTCATATTTGGGACACGTAACCACAGCTCGAGGAACCGCCATGGCCCTGCATTCCGTCATCGCAGAGGTCACGGAGCGCATCCGTGACCGAAGCCGCACCAGCCGCCAGACCTATCTGGCCCGGATGAAGGCGCAGGCCGAGGATGGTCCCCGGCGCGCGCATCTGACCTGCGGCAACCAGGCCCATGCCTATGCCGCGATGGGTGACCAGAAGGAGGCGCTGGCCACGGGCCGCGCCCCGAATATCGGCATCGTCACCGCCTATAACGACATGCTCTCGGCACACCAGCCCTACGAGCGCTATCCCGACATGATCCGCGCCGCCGCAAGGGCCGCGGGCGGCACCGCCCAGGTCGCGGCGGGCGTCCCGGCGATGTGCGACGGGGTCACGCAGGGCCAGACCGGGATGGAGCTGTCGCTGTTCTCCCGCGACGTGATCGCGCTCGCGGCCGCGGTGGGGCTGAGCCACAACACCTTCGACGCGGCGCTCTATCTGGGCGTCTGCGACAAGATCGTGCCGGGGCTGATCATCGCCGCCGCCACATTCGGCCACATCCCGGCGGTGTTCCTGCCGGCCGGACCGATGACCTCCGGCCTGCCGAATGACGAGAAATCCCGCGTCCGCAACCAGTTCGCCATCGGCGAAGTGGGCCGCGACAAGCTGATGGAGGCCGAGATGGCCTCCTATCACGGGCCGGGCACCTGCACCTTCTACGGCACCGCGAACACCAACCAGATGCTGATGGAGTTCATGGGCCTGCACCTGCCGGGATCGAGCTTCATCAACCCGAACACGCCGCTGCGCGACGCGCTGACCGTGGCGGGGACCGAACGCGCGCTGGCGATCACCGCGCTCGGCAACGATTTCCGACCCGTCAGCTCGATCCTCGACGAGCGCGCCTTCGTCAACGGCATCGTCGGGCTGATGGCGACCGGCGGCTCGACGAACCTCGTGCTGCACCTCCCGGCCATGGCACGGGCGGCGGGCATCCTGCTCGATCTGGACGATTTCGCTGCGATCAGCTCGGTCACCCCGCTGATGGCCAAGGTCTATCCCAACGGCCTGGCGGACGTGAACCATTTCCACGCCGCGGGCGGGCTCGGCTACATGATCGGCGAGCTCCTAGAGGACGGATTGCTGCATCCCGACACAGAGACCGTCGCCGGGACCGGCCTCGGCCACTACACGCAGGAGCCGGTGCTTGACGGCGGCGCGCTCGGCTGGCGCAAGGGCGCGGCGGAGACGCTGAACGACAAGATCCTGCGCCCGGCCTCCGATCCGTTCCAGCCGCAGGGCGGGCTCAAGTCGCTCGACGGCAATCTGGGCCGCGGCATCATGAAGGTCTCGGCCGTCGCGCCCGAGCATCACGTGATCGAGGCCCCGGCCGCCGTGTTCCACGACCAGGAGTCGGTCAAGGCTGCCTTCAAGGCGGGCAAGCTCGACCGCGACGTGGTCGTGATCGTCCGCTTCCAGGGGCCGAGGGCCAACGGCATGCCCGAACTGCACGGGCTGACCCCGACTCTCTCCGTGCTGCAGGGCCGCGGGCACAAGGTTGCGCTCGTCACCGACGGGCGCATGTCGGGGGCATCCGGCAAGGTTCCTGCCGCAATTCACGTCACTCCCGAGGCTGCCGACGGCGGGCCTCTGGCGCGGGTGAAGGATGGTGATATCATCCGGGTCGACGCGACCGCCGGTGTGCTGTCGCTGGCGGGCGATGCCGCCGAGTTCGCCGGCCGGACCCCGGTCGTGGCGGATCTCAGCGCCAACGGCCATGGCCTTGGGAGGGAACTGTTTGAAGTCTTCCGAGCATCAGTGGGCTCTGCCGCCGACGGCGCCCGGGTGGTTGCAGGAGGCCGCGCGCCTCAGGCCGCCGCCGAAACCGCACCTGCCCTATAGGAGAAAAACGCCGATGACACCCCATCAGGCCAGCGATTCCCTGCGCGAGCTTGCCGAGCTGGCGCCCATCATCCCGGTCATCGTGGTGAAGAACGCCGATTACGCCAAGCCGCTTGCAGAGGCGCTGGTCGCGGGCGGCCTGCCCGCGCTGGAGGTGACGCTGCGCACCCCGGCGGCGCTCGAGGCGATCCGGATCATGTCCCAGGTCGAGGGCGCCGTGGTCGGCGCGGGCACCGTGCTGACGCCGAACGACGTGCAGCGCGCGCATGACGCGGGTGCGACCTTCGCGGTCTCGCCGGGCTCCACCCCGACGCTGCTGCAGGCCTGTGAGGCCGAGGGGCTGCCGATCCTGCCGGGCGCGGCGACGCCCTCGGAGGTGATGGCCAACCTGGAGCGGGGCTACGAGCTGCAGAAATTCTTCCCCGCCGAGGCCGCGGGCGGCGTGCCGATGCTGAAATCGATCGGCGGTCCGCTGCCTCAGGTCAGCTTCTGCCCGACCGGCGGCGTTTCGCTGAAGAACGTCACCCAGTACCTGGCGCTGCCGAACGTGATCTGCTGCGGCGGGTCCTGGGTCGCCCCCGAAGCCATGATGGCCGCGGGCGACTGGGACGGCATCGCGCGGCTCGCCTCCGAGGCGCTGGCCGTCGCCAAGGGCGAGACCGCGGCCGAACCGGCCTGATCCGTCAGGGCTCCGGCCCGACGCGGTAGCGCAGCTGGACGAGACCCGAGCCGAAGGTTCGGGTCTCTTCGTGCCGCAGGGCCAGATCCGCGGGCAGCGCGCCGAACAGGCGGCGGCCCGAGCCCAGCAGCAGCGGCACCAGCGTCACCGTCATGCCGGCGATCAGACCCGCGCGCAGGAAGGCGGTGATCAGCTGGCCGCCATCGACATAGGCGCGGGCATGGCCCTCGGCCGCCAGCAGCGCCATCGCGCCGGCCGGGGATGCATCCGAGAACCGCACCCGGCCCTCAAGCCCGGCAGGCACCGGCGATCCGGCCAGCCGCTGCGACAGCACCAGCACCGGCAGGGCATAGGGCCAGGGTTCGAAATGCCGCGCGGTCTCCCAGGTGCCGCGGCCCATCACGATCGCATCCATGCCCGAAATGAACCGGGCATAGCCGTGATCCTCGCCGGTCTCGCCGAAGCGCTCCAGCCAGTCGATGGCGCCGTCCTCGCGGGCGATGTAGCCGTCGAGGCTGGCGGCGATGAAGACATGCCCGCTGGTCATCCGGTGGCTCCTGCCGCTATGCGTTCCATCAGGCGCCCGTGCCGGGCCGCCGTCAAGCGCGGCCCTGCGGCTTGGCGCTTTCAAATCCGCCGGGGCTGATCTATACGCTGAGACCCTTTCGCCCTCCGGGAGCCCGAGACATGACCGACACCGCCCGTCCCGCCATCCGACTGATGCCCAAGGCCGATGCCCGCGCCATCCGCTGGGGCGCGCCCTGGGTCTATGCCGACAACTTGGTGACCGACCGCCGCACCCGCGGGCTCGCGCCCGGCACGCTGGCGGTGCTGCAGGATGCCGAACGCCAGGACATGGCGCTGGTCGCCGTCAATCCGGGATCGAAGATCATGGCGCGGATCATCGACCGCGATCCGGCGGCCGTGGTCGACAAGGCCTGGTTCGCCCGCCGCTTCGCCCGCGCGCTGTCGCTGCGCGAGACGCTCTATGCCGAGCCCTTCTACCGGCTGATCCATGCCGAGGCCGACGGCCTGCCGGGCGTGGTGATCGACCGCTTCGGCGATACCGCGGTCGTGCAGCCGAATGCGGCCTGGGCCGAGGCGCATCTGGATATGATGGTCGAGGCGCTGGCCGAGGTCACCGGCGTGGCCTCCGTGCTGAAGAACGCCTCCGGCCGCGCCCGCAGCCTCGAGGGGCTGGACGACGTAAGCAAGGTGCTGCTGGGCGCGATGCCCGAGGGGCCGGTGCGGGTCTCGATGAACGGCGCAACCTACATGGCGGACCTCGCAGGCGGGCAGAAGACAGGCCTGTTCTACGACCAGCGCGAGAACCAGGCCTTCGTGCAGCGCCTGTCGAAGGGCGCGCGCGTGCTCGACGTGTTCAGCCATGTCGGCGGCTTCGGCCTCGCCGCTCTGGCCGGCGGCGCCAGCCACGTGACCTGCGTCGATGCCTCTGCCGCCGCGCTTGAACTGGCGTCGCAGGGCGCCGAGGCGATGGGGCAGGGCGCGGCCGCCTTCGCCACGCGCCAGGGCGACGCCTTCGACGCGATGACTGCGCTGGAGGACGAGGGGCTGCATTTCGACGTGGTGGTCTGCGATCCGCCTGCCTTCGCGCCGAACAAGCAGTCGCTTGAGGCGGGCCTGCGCGCCTACGAGAAGGTCGCGCGGTCCGGCGCAAAGCTGGTGGCGCCCGAGGGCGGCTACCTGGCGCTCTGCTCCTGCTCGCATGCCGCGGTGCTGGAGAAGTTCCGCAATGCCTGCCTGCGCGGCGTCGGCCGGGCCGGGCGGCAGGTGCAGATCATCTACACCGGCGAGGCCGGACCGGACCATCCGCTGCACCCGCAGCTGGCCGAGTCGGGCTATCTCAAGGCGCTGGTGTTCCGCGTCCTGCCCCTGTGAGGGCGGTCCTCGACGCCTGCGTCCTCTTCCCGACGCTGACCCGCGGCCTGCTGCTGGACGCGGCGGAGGCCGGGGTGTTCGTGCCGCTCTGGTCGCCGCGGATCGCCTTCGAGTGGACGAATGCCGCGGCGCGCGAGACCCCGGCGGCGCAGGTCGCGGCCGAGGCCGGGGCGCTGGCCGCGCGCTGGCCGGAGGCGGAGATTGCCGTGCCCGACGGCGCCGCGGACGGCCTGTCGCTGCCGGACCCGGATGACACCCATGTGCTGGCCGCGGCGATTGCCGGGCGGGCCGAGGCGATCGTCACCTTCAACCTGAAGGATTTCCCCGGCCGCACCCTGGCCCGGCACGGCATCATGCCCTGGCATCCCGATCCGTTCCTGCTGGAGGCGCTGCGCGAGGCCGAGGCGCCGATGCTGGCTGCGCTGCGGGCGCGGCTCGGCTGGCTCTCGGCGGACGATTCCCCGCGCAAGATCCTGAAACGCGCCCGGCTGCCGCGCTTTGCCAAGGCGGCCGAGCCGCGGCTCTGACCCCTTGCAGGCGGGCGGAAGACGCGCCACAAGCCGGAGCATGACCCGTTCGCTCCTGACCCCGCTCGTCGCCGCCCTGCCTGCCACCGTGCCCTTCATCGGCCCCGAGGAGATGGAGCGCCGCCGCGGCCGCCCCTATGCCGCGCGGCTGGGCGCGAACGAGAACATCTTCGGACCCTCGCCGCTGGCCGTGGCCGCGATGCAGGCCGAGGCGGCGGAGGCGTGGAAATACGGCGACTCGGCCTCGAAGGATCTGCGCGGGGCGCTGGCGGCGCATCTGGGCACGGCCGAGGCCAACGTGCTGGTGGGCGAGGGGATCGACGGGCTTCTGGGCCTGCTGGTGCGGCTGACGGTCGGCCCCGGCGACAAGGTGGTGACTTCTGCAGGCGCCTATCCGACCTTCAATTACCATGTCGCGGGCTTCGGCGGCGAGATCGTCACTGTGCCCTACCGCGGCGACCGCGAGGACCCGCAGGCTCTGGTTGCCAAGGCGCGCGAGGTCGGCGCCAAGCTGGTCTACCTCGCCAATCCCGACAATCCAATGGGCACATGGCACGATGCCGCGGCCGTGCAGGCGATGATCGAGTCCGTGCCCGAGGGTTGCCTGCTGGTGCTCGACGAGGCCTATATCGAGTTTTCCCCCGAGGGCACGGCGCCCGCGATGGTGCCCGAAGACTCCCGCGTGATCCGCTTCCGCACCTTCTCCAAGGCCTACGGGCTGGCGGGCGCGCGGGTCGGCCATGCCATCGGCGAGGCCTCCCTGATCGCGGCCTTCGACCGCATCCGCAACCATTTCGGCATGTGCCGGATCAGCCAGGCCGGCGCGCTGGCCGCGCTGCAGGACCAGGCGCACCTGGCCTGGGTGCAGTCCGAAGTGGCCGCCGCGCGCGACCGGATCGCCGCCATCGGCGCGGAAAACGGCCTCCCGGCGCTGCCCTCCGCCACGAATTTCGTGGCGCTCGACTGCGGCGCGGACGGGGCGTTCGCCAAGCGCGTGCTGGAGGAGCTCGACGCCCGCGACATCTTCATCCGCAAGCCCTTCGTCGCGCCCGAAGACCGCTGCATCCGGATCTCCGCCGGGCGCCCGCAAGATCTGGATCTGCTTGCCGCGGCGCTGCCGGACGCACTGGCCGCGGCGCGCAGCGCAGGCTGAGGCCGCGCGGAAGGGCGACGCTCTCCGCGGGCAGCGCAGCTCCGGTGTCTTGCCTCTTTGTTTCTAGGATCAGGTACCCATTGATTTGGTTGGCTGGCGTGAGGCACCGCCCGGAAACGGGCGGCGAACATGTCAGATCTCCTCCGGTTGAGCCGCACGCAGATGGCGCGTCTCGGGCCCTGCTTCCCGAAGTTGCACGGCAAGGCCCGGGCCGGCGGACGCCGCGCCCCGAGCGGCACTGCCTTCATCAATCGCAATGGCTTGCGGTGGCGGGACGCCCCGAAGGAGGATGGCCCCCACAGTTGAAAGGGACCGTGGCGCCAGCGGCGCCGCGACAGCCCCGGAAAAGCCCTGCAACCGTTGGAAGCGGCGGAGCGGCAGGGGCGTCTTCGTCCGGATCATGGCCGGCCTGGCTGACGGGCACGGGGAGGAGACCGCGGCGAGGATCGGCGCGGCCCACCCGGAAGCCCATCGCACGGCGTCCGG
>NZ_JAATVU010000077.1 GCF_013184745.1 Mangrovicoccus sp. HB161399 | reverse complement strand
GCTGACCGCGCTGGCCGACCGGGACGGCCGCAAGCTGGAGTTCATCCTGGCCGTCCCCGCGCGCCGCTATGCGGAGCTTGCCGAAACATTCCAAGGACTTGCCTTCGATGCCGACGGCCTCGCCGAGGCGGAATTTGCCGGACACCGGCTGATCGTCGCCCATGATCCGCTGCGCGCCGGGGAACAGTCCGAAAGGCGCCGGGCGCGCATCCGCGAGCTCGAGGAGATGGCCGAACGGTTGGTTGGAAAGCTGGACAGCCAGGACGCCGGACAGACCGCTCGCGGCCGCCGCGCCTCGGACCGAGGATCGTACAGCCGCTTCACCCGTGCCGTCGCCGAAGCCGAGCTCACCCGCTTCATCAAGCCTGACTTGCAGGCCGACCTGTTCAGCTGGACCGTCGACGAGGCGGCCATCGCCCGCGCCGAGCTCTTCGACGGCAAGCTGGCGCTGCTCACGAACGCGGCCGACCTTGGCCCAGCCGAGGCCGTCAGGCGCTACAAGTCGTTGGCGGATATCGAGCGCGGGTTCCGCGTCCTCAAGGGCGACATCGAGATCGCCCCCGTCCACCACCGCCTGCCGGACCGCATCCGCGCCCATGCGCTGATCTGCTTCCTGGCGCTGGTCCTCTACCGCGTCATGCGCATGAGGCTGAAGGCGAAGGGCCATTCCGCCAGCCCGCGCACCGCGCTCGACCTGCTCGCCCGCATCCAGAAACACACCGCCCATGCCGGAAACCGCACCTTGCAGGGCATCAGCAGAACAACACCGGAGCAACTCGACCTCTTCGAAGCCATGGACCTTCCCAAGCCCGCCGGACCGGCGCTGTTGTCACATTTTTGGCCTTTCGGCCTTAACAATATCAATTGCTTACGCGTCTAGCTGTCGAACTCCGGGGGTGGTGGTGAACTCGTCGAAGACCGCCCGCATGCCGTCCTCGCCGTGGAGGTCGAGCTGGCGTTCGAGCATGTCGAAGATCCGCTGCTTGCGCTCGTCGCCGAACGGGCGGTAGGCGCCGTGGTACATGCGGTACTTCGCCTTGGAGGCGAAGGTCTCTCGGTCGCGGTTCGGACAATGGGCCAGCATCAGCTTTCGCATCTGCCGTGGCTTCAGCTTCTCGCTGCCGTTCATGCGGGCGCGATGCACACCGAAGATCAGATCGGGTACGCCGGTGCGCACGATGACCTTGCCGTCGATGTGGCTCAGGAAGCCGCTGGGCACGTCGTTCCAGAACTTCGGGAAGGCCCGGTGGTGGAGACCTCGGCGCTGTTCGGTCATGCCGACGCGCCCGCGGAAATAGGTGACCGGCGTGCGCGGATCGATCGGCAGCAGAAGCTCCCAGGGTTCGGCACGCACCGACAGCTCGTCCTCCGGCACGTCCCCCAGCAGGCGGCATAGCGGCTCCTCGCTGAACAGGAACTCGTCGATGTCGATATGTGCAAGCCATCCCTGCCTGCAGCGCCGGTAGGCATCGGTCGCGTTCTGGTCCTGGCGGTGCTGGAACCGTTCTGGCCGCGTCTTCCAAGTGGTCGCTGCCCAATAGGCATCGTCGCAGCGCACGACGGTGACCCGCGGGTCGGGACCGCGCTCGCCCGGAAAGTCATGATCGGGGCGGTCGAGATAGATGAAGACATGAGATGCGCCGGCGGCGAGGTGGAAGTCCGCGAAGGCGTGGATTTCGGGGGTGGGATTGATTGTCGTGCTGACGGTTGCCCAGCTTGCCGGTTGGGAACGGGAAATTTTGGACATCAAGGGCTCTGGAAGAATGGGGTTGCATGCCAAGCTTGCACAGGTGTCCCGCGGTCACAAGCCGGGGGACGCAATGCCGCGGAAAGCTTGGGCGCGGCGCTGGAAGCGGTCCTGGCCGAGGACTTTGGCGGCCGCATCCTGCCATTCGACAGTGCCGCATCGGTGGCCTATGCGGAGATTGCGTCTGCCCGGCGCAGTGCGGGACGGCCAATCGCCGCCTTCGACGCGCAGATTGCCGCCATCGCGCTGAGCCGCGGGGCAACCGTCGCCACGCGCAACATCCGCGATTTCGAGGGCTGCGGCCTCGAGCTCATTGATCCGTGGCAAAGCTGAGGCAGCTGCCCGCTGCGGATGACGTTGCCGCGCGGTCGGGCACGGGCAGCCGGTCATGTGGTCAGCTGCTGCCACGTCATCCATCGCCGCAGGAGACCGGTGGCGGTGATGGGGCTGGCCTGCCGCGGCCAGCTGCTGCTGCGCCGGTTCGCCCGTGTTCTCCACGGTCTCGGCTCCACTCCTCCGGCATCCGCGGGCAAGGGCGCCGGAAGCGTCTCCGGCAAGGGGGGGCGGCAACCGGCGCCCCTGATCCCGGGCCTCGGCTATGCTGGTGCACGTCAGCGGGCAGCGCATCGGTTGCCGCCTGCAACTGCTCGAGGCTCCCGAACGCTTCGCGGCGGGGATCGATGGTCCCGCGCAGATCGCGGACGTGGCGCTCGGCCTTGCCCTTGGCCTGCGGGTGCCGCGGCTGGCAGGCATCGGCATGGAACTTCAGCTGCGCAGCGAAGCGCCGGTAGGTCTCGTTGATCGCGCCCCAGGATCTCGCGCCCCGGGAAATCGCCGTCTTCACGTTGTCGATCCGCGGCAACCGGCGCCCCTGATCCCGGGCTTCGGCGATGCTGGGCCGCTGCAGCGTCTCTGGGAGCGCGCTGCAGCGCCACCTTTCCCGGGGCTGTTTCAGAGCCGCCGGACGCACCGGCGAATGCCGGTGCTGTCACTGGCGCCGCCGCCGCGGCGCCTTGCCGGGATCACTTCTTGCCCCCGGCGAGCACCCCGACCATGTGGTCGACGAATTCCGGATCGTGGAACTGGTAGAGGCACGCGATGTACGCGGCCTTCTCGTTGATGCGGAGGACCTTCGACAGCGCGGGGATTCTGTCCAGGGCCACCTTCGCATCTCCCGATTTCATCATCGCGATGATGTTGGCGCTCTTGTATCCGGCTTCCGCCGCGATTTCCTTCTGGGTCTTCACCCCCTTCAAGTTCTTGACGGCCGCGTCGATCATTGCCGCGAGCATGGTGCTTCGATTGTCCAAGATGGCCTCCTGTTCGGCTGAATGCCGCCGCGTTCTTGCGTCGGCATGTAGCTATACGAGCCGAAACGCGGACTGCGCATGAAACGCGCCTGGTTTTCGAAATTCCGCCAGGGAATTGCGCGGTCGGAGAAAGGTCGGCACGCGCTCCTGCAGATGGACATCGAACGGCTCGATGTCCCGCTCGCGCGGCGCCCGCAGACCGGCGCCGCCAGGCCCTCGCCGACCTCGCCGGCTTCGGCGCCCTGCTGGAGCCCCGGGCATGACCGCGCCCGTGCCGCGCCCCGTCGGCGTGCATGCGCTGCCCGCCATGCCCGCCGCATCCAGTGCCATCTCCGCGAGTCCGGACTGCGGTAGCGGCCAGGGAGGTTGGCGCCCTGCACCCAGACGAAGCGCAAGCCGTCACGGAGCCCGCAGAGATGCTGAACTCGGGACCTGCCGGCCGGAAGTCCTGGTGCAGCAGCACCGAACCCGGTTCCGGCACGCATCCGCGCCAGATGCCGGGCACGTCACCGCGACTGCACCCCGAGTTCACCGCGGCAACCGGCAAAATGCGAAATCGAGGCAAGACCGCGCCGGGACATGTCGCTGCTCAACTCGCGGCAGGCACGCCAGCCAAGATGCAGGCAATCCATCGCGCAGAGAGCCGCTGTGCGAGCCGTACAGTGCGATCCATGTTCTCGCAGGCATCGAGCAGCCAAGAGAGAAGAAGGCCGCTCGCGGCGCAAGCCAGCGCCTGTCGCAAGGGCATCGGCCAAGCCGCAGCCGCGCGCATGATCAACAGGATCAAGAAGGGCAGGCAAAGGCAGATGGCTGGATGGCCATTCAGGCAGCCGTGCCCGGCCGAGAGAGCAGATGCGGGATGGCAGGTGCCGCGGACGGATATGGGACGGCCGGCAGACCTGGAGGACCGTCGCCAGCCAGCGAGGCATGCGCCAGCCAGGGCAGGCATGCAGGCAATGGGCAGATCGCAGGTTGGGAGAGATGGCAGGGGACGATTTGAACCGCCCCCGCCATCCGCCCTCCGTGTCCGCGCCATCCTCCGGAAAGTTCCGCCGGCGCCCGTGCCCGGAGCACCGCAGCACCGGCTGGAATCGGAAGCGTCCGCCCCGGCCAGCCGCCGCTTTCGACCTGGCGGCGACCCTCAAGGGGCACCTCGGCCGGAGCAGTCGCCTCCTTCTTGGAGCGCCTCGGGAGGCCGGTTCAGCCCTGCCGGAGCGCTCGTTTTCTTGCATTTCGTGCCACTGCGCAGCCTTTTCTCTAAGCCATTGATTGGCCGGGAAAATGCAAGTCCGTGTCTCTAAATATAATATTTACTATTAGATCTTGTCTAAGAACTAATTGGTACATCAGAGAGCGTGACGCACAGATCGTCACGCTCCCGGCAGGGATTCCCCACATTCCGGGCGTGTGCCAATTGCAGGCGTCCTGCGTCGGCTTCACCTTCGCCTTCCTCCCGGCGCGGACCTTCGACACCATCCCGTGTCCGGCGAAATTCCCGATCGTCGTCCTCACGGCTCTCTCGGCGCAGCTTCCCTGCGGCATGACCTCGTCGCGCAGCTCGGCGGCGCTCGGAAACCCGCCTCGTCCGCCCGGCGCAGGACGAGGCCATCACCTCCGGCGCCATGCCGGGGCCGGTGGCAAGGTCTGGCTGTGTCCACGCAGCAAACCCCGCCGCGCCGGGGCCGTCACGGACGGCGGCCCGCCAGCAGGACACGTGATGTCATGCCGCCGGACCGCAAGCTGCCGCGTGTCACTTCAGGACACGGTCACTCGAACTGCCGCGGCAAGTCCCGTGCTCCGTGCAGCACCCTGACAATCTGCACCTCTTCACCGGAATGGAGGAAGAAGATCAGGTAGCGGCCATGGCGCGCTGCCCGCAGGCCTTCGTGCACGTCGTTCCGCGCAGGGAAGCTCTCCGGGCGTTCGGATGCCTGCGCCATCCTGCCCTCGATCTCGGCAAGGAACGACAGGGCCCGCCCCGGGTTTTCCTGCGCGATGAAATCCCCGATCCCCGCGAGGTCGTCCCGGGCGGCAGGCAGGATAACGAGACGTGGCACAGTCAGGATTGCGCGGAATATCTGGCCCGGAGATCCGCGAACACCTGCTCGGCGGGGATGCCCGGGCCGCTCTCCAGCCCTGCCTTGATCGCATCCCGCAGCGCCTCGAGCTCGAGCCGCTCGGCATCGCGGTTGCGCGTCCAGTCGCGCAGGGCCTCGCGGACCACTTCGCTGGCCGAGGCATACTCTCCGCCAGCAACGGCCCGGCGCAGGACTTCCGCCAGTTCCGTGGGCATCGTGATTGTCATTCTCTCGGCGGTTGCCATCCTGCTTCCTCCTGCTGCCGCATCATACTTTATCATACTTATGATGCAGCCAGCAAACCGGAAGGCGCGCGGGGCGGGAGGCCAGCTGCAGACCATGGTCATGCCCCGGATGGATGCCCTGGCTCCTCATCCGGGCATATCCATCCCGGAGAAGATGATGTCTTGATCCCTTGAACCGCATTTGCCTCTTCGGAGTCGGGCTCGGCGTGCTGCGCAAGGACGGGGGCGGCGGGCGCAGCACGAGCTACAGCCTCGCGGTGCCCGGAGCTTTTCCCGGAAAATTCATGATGCAGGTTGAAATAGCGCAAAATGTGTCACGCTTCCGGCGTGGATGCGGGTCTCTCCTCGGTCGCTCCTTCGGAATCCGGAATGGACGGGCAAATCCCCGGACAGGAATGGATGGAGACTCCATGGGATCGGGCGACCCTCTTGACGCGGAATGGATGCATGCATACCTCGGATGATGTACCGGTCCCGCCGGTCGCTGACCCAAAGCACTGCGAACGCCTGACTACCGACGACCTACTGCGAACCGGAGCACGCACTGATCCAGCTATCTGCGCACCTCCCGGCAAAGCACCAAACGGACGCACTGATCTCCTGACCGTCTTCTCCCCGGCTCCCGCTCTTCCCTGACTGCTAACGACAGACGACGCACATCCAATAGCCTCCGGCCAGGCGGCAAGGCAGTTTCGGATTGCCGGCCCTGCGCAAGCCGGGAAGGCTGAATCGCAGGCGGCGGCCCGGCCCCGACTGTTTGTGGGACAGCAGTTCCGAGATCCCGCCTCCAGCGATGGGCAGGAGGTGATTTTCCCGGTGGGAGCGCATGTGAGGTTCGCACGGACCAGCGCGAGACGGGGCTGTAGACCCGGCAACGGCCGGTGCGGAGGGTGTCGGGATCGCCGGCGGAGCGCCCCGCCGACAGGATCGGCGGGTCCCTGCCTTGGAACCATGCCGCCGTCCTGCGGCGGCAGATTGACGGCGGACTTCCTGGGCG
Source organism: Mangrovicoccus sp. HB161399 (assembly GCF_013184745.1). GTDB lineage: Bacteria > Pseudomonadota > Alphaproteobacteria > Rhodobacterales > Rhodobacteraceae > Mangrovicoccus. The sequence continues at coordinate 19,201 of NZ_JAATVU010000077.1, read as the reverse complement.
CATAGTCGGACGGCACTGTCCGTTCGAAAGGCCATCCGCATGATCGAAGATGACGAACCTGATCTCGTGATTTCCGGCAAGGCCCAGCACGTCGTTGTCGGCGGCTATCCGTTCGAAATTGCGATCTGCCGGCTCGAAGCCGAAAGGGCCTGGACGCTCGAAGTGGTTGACTTCGAAGGTACCAGCCATGTGTGGGATGACCGGTTTCGCTCCGATAGGGACGCCAGGAACGCCGCGGTCGAAGCCATCGAAAGCGAAGGTGCCATCGCCTTCATGCGCGGCAGCAACGTCATTCCGTTCGGCCGGGCCTGAGAGGCCTTGGAACCGGCACACCGTTCGGGCTGAAGCGATGCTTCGCTCGGAATGCGCGCTGTGCCGCGGCACAGCGGAGATCATGATGGACAATCCGCCCTGCATCCCGTGGCGCACAGAGTTCGGCACCGCCGGGCAGTCGGTGCCTTCATGCGCACCGCCGGCGAAGTGATCGCGATGCCGGAGCCATGGCGAAGTCCTAGGAAATCCGCCGATGTGCGTGGGGGATCGTTCCGAAGTTTTCCGCCTCCCCCCGCGTCCAAATGCTCCTCCTTCGGAAATGGGCTCTCCGGAGATGGCATCCGGCTCCCGCGCGCCGGGCGAAGGGCGCCTTGGTGCCTTGGCTGCGAGGGGGGGCGGCGCCCATTCCGGACTGAACCGTCACGAATCAGCCCGCCCGCGCGGGCAAGGCAAGTCCCTCTGCGTCGGCGGCATCATTTTCCGGCGGGCGGAGGCTTGGTCCTGCGATGGCGGAACTGCTGGCCGCCGCACGGGCCCCGCAGGCGATCCTTGAGGGCCGTCTGGAGGAAGCGCTCACCCCTCTCAGGACCGCACTCAGCTTCTCCCTTCTCCATCCGCCTCCAATCCTGTCCGTTCGCGTCCCAGTGGCGCACGTGCAGTCAGGAGAGGTTACCTAACCCATCGTCAATGCCAATTCGGCGGGGTGGCCGCAGCTGTCACCTGTCACACGGGAACGCCTATGGTGCGACAGGCCGCCGTGTGGCGGATGTTCCTGTGATGCTTTCGCGGCTGCCCCGGGCTGCGCCCTCGCATTCCGGTTCTAGGGGCAGGGGCTGCGGCATTCCGGGGCAGCCCGGGAGGCCGGGAAAAGCTAGGATGCCGCGTCCGAGTTGGTTATGCTTTCCGCGATTGAATGCATGAAGGCCCGCATGTTCCGGGTCCTGCCATCTGATCAGTAAAAGGTAACCGTGTGTCTTCCATAATTGCCGATCCTAGGGATCCGCCCTCCGCATTTTCCCTGAAATCCGCGTCTGCCGGGGCAGACCGTGCCATGCCGGACGATGCCGGTCCGATGTCCTCCCGCGCTGCAGTCCGGAGGGCGCGCGAAGTCTGCCGCCCCTATCTGCACTGACCGCAACGTGGCTGCTGCTGCGGCGGCGGCGCGGGACATGATGACCAGGCCCCAACCAGGGCGCGCCTAGACAGAGGCCGACAATGACCGAAATTTCCATGTCGAAGACGACCTCCATCCCCAGGATCGGCATCTTTACCTACCATTTCAGCGACAATTTCGGGGCGCTGATGCAGGCCTACGGGCTGCGCCGATGGCTGATGGACCAGGGCTGCGAAGCCGAATTCGTCAATTACCACCCCGAGCATGTCGAGGCCGGGGGCAGCCTGGCCGACCTGCTGAAATCCGGCAGCCTCAAGTCGAAGGCGAAGATCGTCTATCTCAAGCTCTCGGCCCTGCAGCGCAAGCTCTTCGGAAACCGCGATCAGATCGAGATGTTCCACCGCTTCCAGAGCGGCACGCTCGGGGTGTCGGGGCCGGTCCTGCGCACGGCGGAGGAGGTCGATGCCTTCCTTGCCTCGCCCGGGGGCCGCTTCGACATGCTGATCTGCGGCTCCGACCAGATCTGGGCGCCTTCCCAGCAATACGGGATCGACCCGGTCTATTACCTGGACTTTCCGGGCGGCGCGCAGGGCGCGCGGCGCATCTCCTACGCGCCGAGCTTCGGCCGGGCCACGCTCGACCCGGCCTATGAAACGGAAGTGGCGGGCTATCTGGCAGGATTCGACGGGCTTTCCGCGCGCGAGAAGAGCGGCGTGGAGATCGTCGAGACGCTGGCGCAGCGCCCGACGGCCTGGGTGCCCGATCCGACGATCCTGCTGGGCGACTATTCCGGCCTGGCGGCCGCCGCGGCCAATGTGGGGGAAGGCCATGTCTTCTGCTACGCGCTGCGCACCGGCCAGGGCATCCGCGAGGTCGCGGCCATGGCGGGCGAGAAGACCGGCGGCAAGGTGCTGTCGCCCTACAATATCCACCGCCGCTGGCCCGAGATCGGCGAAACCGTCTATCCCTCGCCGGAACAGTGGATTGCCCATGTGGCGAAAGCCAGCTTCGTCGTCTCGAATTCCTTCCACGGCACGGTGTTCTCGATCCTGTTCCGCAAGCCCTTCCTGACGGTCGGCCTGCCGGGATCGCGGGCGGCGCTGAACGAACGGTCGAAGAACCTGCTGTCCAGCCTCGGCCTGCTAGACCGCTTCGTGATGGGCGACGACACCGAGACGGTCCGGCGCCGCCTCGGGGAGCCTGTCGACTGGGAGACTGCCGAACCGAAACTCGCCGCGCTGCAGGCATCCGGGCGCGGCTACCTGCGCAGCGAGCTGCAGGCTCTGAAGGAAGATCATCCCGTCTTGCAGGAGGCTCACCATGCTTGAGACGCACATCGAGTCGCAACCGGTCGGAACGGATGTGGCCGCCGCGCTTGGCGCGGCTGGAATCGCGCTGGAACACAATGTCAGCCTGGCCGGGCGCAGCTATCTGAGGACCGGCGGCATGGCGGGGCTGATCGCATCGCCGAAATCCGTCGGCGAACTTTCCGCGGCAGTGTCGCTGCTGGCAGAGGCCGGGCAGCCCTTCAAGGTGATCGGCAACACCAGCAACCTGCTGTTCCGCGACGAGGCGCAGTATTCCGTGCTGGTGTCGACGCTGGGGCTGGACAGCATCGTCCACGATCCGGAAGCGGCGACGATCACCGCGGAATGCGGCGTGATGATGCCGGAATTGTCGCGCGTGGCGCTTTGGAATTCCGCCACGGGATTCGAGGGGCTGGAGGGCATTCCCGGCACGATCGGCGGCGGCATATTCATGAATGCAGGCGCCTACGGCACCGAGCTGAAGGACAAGCTGCTCTCGGCCGTCGCAGTGCGCCCGGACGGCCGAATCGAGGAAGTCGATGCCGCGGAGCTGGGCCTGACGCACCGTGCATCCGCGCTGAGGCGGGGGGAATTCGCGGGCATCGTGGCCCAGTGCACCTTCCGGGCCGAACCCGGGGACGCACAGAAGATCTTCCACAAGATGGAGACCTTCCACGCGAAGCGCCACAAGTACCAGGATTTCATGTATCCCAATTTGGGCAGCATCTTCTCCGGCTCGCCCTACAGGGCGCTCGCGGCGCGCGACAGGAAGTTCAAGCTGCTCTCGGCGCTGTTCTACCTGTTCCGCTACGAATACAAGATTTTCCACCGCGAGAGCCCGTTGAACCGCAAATGGCTGAACGATCTCGTGCTGGAGCGCTTCGACTTCAGCTATGAGAAGCAGCCCTTCTCGGACAAGACCCTGAACTGCCTGGTCAACCGCGGCCAGGGCACGGACGAGATGATCCGCTTCATCCGCCAGCTCGAGGAGCTGATCGACGGGCGTGCGCCCCTCGAGAACGAGATCGTCGAAGGATTCTGAGGCATCCATGGCCGAACGTCTCTATGTCGACGAGATGCCGAAGCCGCTGAAGATCAAGCGGCTCCTCTGGCAGATCGTCCATGCATTGCTCTTCCGCCCGACGCCGCGCTTCGCGATGAACGGCTGGCGCCTGCGGCTCCTGCGGCTCTTCGGGGCCGAGATCGGCAAGGGCTGCCGCGTGGCGCCGGACTGTTTCGTCTGGGCGCCCTGGAACCTGAAGATGGGAGTCTATGCCTGCCTGGCGGACGGGGTCGACTGCTACAGCCAGGGACGGATCACCATGGGAGACTATTCCACGGTCAGCCAGCGGGCCTTCCTCTGCACGGCTTCGCATTCGATCCGCACGCTGGAGCGGCCGCTCTTCTCCAGGCCGATCACGATTGCCCCGCATGCCTGGATCTGCGCCGAGGCCTTCATCGGTCCCGGGGTGACGGTCGGCGAGGGGGCCGTGGTCGGGGCGCGGGCGGTTGCCATGCGCGATGTCGCGCCCTGGATGATCGTCGCGGGAAACCCGGGCAAGGTGATCGGCACAAGGCAGATCGAGGGAACCGAGACCGCCAATGCATCCTGACCTGACCACCGTCATCCTCACCTACAACGAGGAACAGCATATCGAGCGGGCAATCCGCTCGGTCCAGCCGGTGTCGCGCGAGGTGCTGGTCGTCGACAGCTTCTCCAAGGACCGCACGGTGGAGATCGCCGAGGGGCTGGGGGCGCGGGTCCTGCAGAACCCTTTCGTCAACCAGGCCCAGCAGTACCAGTGGGCGATCGACAACGGCGGGATCGGCACCGGCTGGACGCTGCGCATCGATGCCGACGAGTACCTGGAGCCGGAGCTGCAGGACTCCGTCCGTGCGCTTGTCGGCGATCCCGGAGAGGTCAATGCCGTCTACCTGCGCCGCAAGATCTGCTTCCTCGGCCGGCCCATCACCCATGGGTTCTTCTATCCGGGCCTGATCCTGCGGATGTACCGCACCGGACAGGGGCGGATGGAGCAGCGCTGGATGGACGAGCACATCGTCGTGGAGAGCCCGGTCGAGCGCACGCTCGCGGGCGATCTGGTCGACGAGAACCTCAACCCGCTCTCCTGGTGGACGGCCAAGCATGTCGACTATGCCCGGCGCGAAGCCTACGAGATCATCGCCGCCCGCGTGCGGCAGGATCTGGAGGACGAGGCCTCCCTTTCCGGGCAGGCACGGCGCAAGCGCTGGCTCAAGGAGAAGGTCTACGGCCGGATGCCGAGCGCGCTGCGCAGCACGCTCTACTTCTTCTACCGCTATGTCCTGGGGCGCGGCTTCCTGGACGGAAAGGCCGGCTTCTTCTTCCATTTCCTGCAGGGCTACTGGTACCGCACCTATGTCGATGCCGCGCTCTACGAGATCGAGTGCGCGGCCGGGGCGGCCGGGGCGAGTCCCTACGAATTCCTCTGCCGGCAGGGCGTCTTCGAGCGGTGAATCGCCCTGGATCCGGTGGCACGGCCTTCGTGGCGGAGACGGAATTCCTTCATCCTGCGGCGCTTGTGGCGAAATAATGTGCAAAAGGCCGGAGCAGCCCGGCCGGGCGCTTCCGGTCGGCGTTCTTTCCGGAAAGCGCGGGCATTGATGGCGTAGCATTCTTTCACCGGCGGAGCGTTCGCCGGGCCGGGCCGGAAAACGTGCCGCAATAGTTGCCGGTTCGGCAACATGTCGCGGTGCGGGCCGGTTGATCGTCGCGTCTGGATAAGGCCTTCTGTTGGCAGCGGAGGTTCCGGCGCGACATGTGCGGCATCGCGTCTCCGCGGTGTTCCGGGTGTGAGTAACGGCAGGGTAGCAGCCAATGAAAATCATGATTGTCGGATTGAATTACGCGCCTGAGATGGTCGGCATCGCGGTCTATACCTCGGGCATGGCGGAAGTCCTGCAGCGGGACGGCCACGAGGTGACGGTCATCAGCGGCCAGCCCTATTTCCCCAGCTGGAAAGTGTTCCCGGGCTTCTCGAAATACGGCTATGCCGCGGAGGGCGGTGCAGGCGCGCCGGAAGTCATCCGCTGCCCGCATTACGTGCCCGAGGTCCCTAGCGGGCTGCGCCGCATCCTGCACTATCTCAGTTTCTCCGCAACGGCCCTGCCGGTGGCGCTCTGGCGCGGGCTGCGCAACCGTCCCGACGTGGTCTTCGTGGTTGCGCCCTCGCTGCTCTCGGCGCCTGTCGGCTGGATCGTGGCGCGCCTGACCGGCGCGCGGACCTGGCTACACATCCAGGATTTCGAGGTCGAGGCGGCCTTTGCGACCGGCGTGCTGAAGGAAAGCTCCGCCCTGGGCTGGCTGGCGAAGAAATTCGAGAGCCGGACCCTGCGGGCCTTCGGCCGGGTGAGCTCGATTTCCTCTGCCATGCTGCAGAAGCTGCGCGACAAGAAGGTCGCCGAGCAACGCATCTACGAACTGCGCAACTGGGCGAACTTGTCCCACATCACCCCGGTCGAGGGACGCTCGCCGATGCGCGACGAGCTGGGGATCGCCACGCCCTACATGGCGCTCTATTCCGGCAGCATCGCCAACAAGCAGGGGATCGAGATCCTTCCCGAGGCGGCCAAGCTCCTGGCCGCGCGCGAGGATTTCACCATGGTGATCTGCGGCGAAGGCCCCTATCTGGACGAGATCAAGCGGCGCGCCGAAGGGCTGGACAATGTCCGCTTCTTCCCGCTGCAGCCGCTCGACAAGCTCAGCGACCTGCTCGGCGCCGCCGATATCCACCTGCTGCCCCAGATCGCCGATGCGGCCACCCTGGTGCTGCCCTCGAAGCTGACCAACATGCTGGCCTCGGGCCGGCCGGTGATTGCCACGGTCGATCCGGGGACTGTCCTGGCGGAGGAGATCGAGGATTGCGGCATCGCCGTTGCGCCCGGAGATGCGGCTGCTCTGGCGCGGTCGATCGGGATGCTGCTCGACAATCCGGCGTTGCGCGAGCGTTTCGGTAAGGCTGCCCGCACCCGTGCCATGCGGCGCTGGGACGGCAAGCAGATCATCAACGACCTGCAGGAAGAACTACAGAGCTTGCTAAACGAGGACAAAAAGATCCCGACGCCACCTAGACCTACAGCATTGGAACAGCGGTGATTCAAGTCAATATCTAGACGATTTTGTCTCCGGCGTCCAACCGCACATAGAGTTAGGGTAGCTCTTTCATCGAACCGGGATCATATCATACGTGACTATGCGAGGCACTTAGTCACGTAGGCGGATCATGTTTTCCAAATAAAGTTGAAAGTGGTCAACCTAAGCAGGAATGACGTTGGAAAATGCTTTAGCTTGCAACTTAAGCCGTCGAAAATCCAACCAAAATATCGTCTACTCAGTCAAGTGGTCCAGATGCATCAGCAACGTATCAGCACGCGCCTCCAGGAAGCGTCAACAGCTCAACCGACGGACGAAACGGTCGATCTGCAGGCATTGATCAGCATGCTTTGGCGTGGGAAGTGGCTCATCGCTACCGTAACAGCTATACTGGTGCTTTTGGGCGGGTACTATGTATATGAACTGGCGACCCCGACTTACAAGGCCACGTCAGTCTTGCTTCTTGAACCCCAACAAGAAAACATCGTGTCATTCGAATCTGTTGTTTCGGATATGGCCGGCACTGATGGAGAAGTAAATTCTGAAGTTGAGGTCCTACGGTCTCGGGAGCTCATGAAAAAGGTCGTCGAGAAGCTCAGCTTAACGGATGATCCAGAATTCAATCCTCACCTTAGAGCCCCTAGTATCACTTCTCAGGCCAAGAAGTTAATTAAAACTACGGTCTTTAGATCTTCAAAAGAATTAAACCTTGAGAACCCTGCCGAAGAAGTTCAACGGGAACTGGACGATACAATTAGCACTGCGCTCCGCGCGATAACAATTCGGAGTGTTCCGAATTCTTATGTTCTGCAAGTTTCTGCTGAAACTGAGAGCGCGAAAAAGTCCGCGCTTCTTTCAGATACCGTCGCAGATCAGTATATCCTCGATCAAATTTCTACAAAATATAATGCCACAGAGCAAGCTTCTACCTGGCTCTCGGAGCGGGTAGTCGAATTGCAAGATGAATTGGAAGACGCGGAAACAGAGCTTGCTGAATTTAGTGGCAGCATCGATCTAGTTAGTCCTGAAGCTCTCCAAACGAAGGAAAGGCAAATAAAGGATCTGAGAGATCGAATCGTCTCCGTTGGTGGCGCATTGGAAGTCAATGAGAATTTGATTTCTGCGCTAAATTCTGCTCCAAATCCGCAGAAGATGGCCGCCGTCTCTCAAGATGCTAAAGTTAAACAACTGGCGAAACAGTTGCAAGCCAATCCCGAAAACCCGATAATACAAAAAGATCTTCAAGTTGCTGTCGATAATGAAATTAGACGGGTGGAGTTGGAGGCCGGTCGCAATAAAAATCAGCTTCAAACCTTGCAAAGCTCTTTGGATACGCAGACAAGAGAATACGAAGCTCAGAGCCAAGATCTGATTAAACTACAACAACTGACTCGCGAAACCGAAGCAAGTCGACTGCTGTACGAGTATTTCCTGGGGCGCTTGAAAGAGACATCAGTTCAGCAAGGAATTCAGAAGGCCGATGCTCGCGTAATATCGTACGGGGTTGTGCCTAGCGTTCCTGCTGCGCCAAACACCACCGCAGCGCTAATGATGTCAGCGATCTCTGGCCTACTGATCGGCGCTGCAATAGTAGTTTGGCAAGAAATGCAGCGGAAAACATTCCGTACCGCACATGATTTGCAACAGTATACAGGCTATAGCGTACTGGGCCAAATCCCATTGTTCCCGAACAAGGCCCGGAGCAAGGTTATAGAATATCTGGATAAAAAGCCAAACTCCGCGGCAGTTGAGGCAGTGCGCAATCTTCGAACAGCAATACTTTTGTCCAACGTTGACCATCCACCAAAGGTCATCATGATGACATCTGCACTTCCAGGAGAAGGCAAGACGACATTGACATTGGCGTTGGCAAATAATCTCTCCGGAATGGGTCAAAAAGTTCTTGTGATTGAAGGAGACATTCGGCGCCGCGTCTTTGGACAATATCGCGCCGACAAGGAGACGCCGCAAAAGGGCTTGGTTTCTGTTCTGTCGGAGGGCAGTGCTCCTGAAGATTTAATAGTGCACGATACTAGGATAGGTGCCGATCTTCTTCTCTCTGAACCTGCAGCTGGGAATGCAGCAGATCTCTTTTCATCGAAGAAGTTCGCTGAGTTGATTGAAAATTTACGTCAAAAATATGACAAAATCATTATTGATACGCCACCAGTTCTAATTGTTCCAGATGCTCGTGTCATCGCGCAAAATGTGGACTCCATCCTGTTTGTTGTCGGCTGGGATCGTTCCGAACAAAGTCAGGTTGCCGATGCATTGTTGCAACTTGAGCAAACAAATAGCAAACCTGCAGGGCTAGTGCTCAACCAAATAAGTCTTCAAGGAATGAAGAAATACGGCTACGGCGGGCGTTATGGTTCCTATGCAGCCTACGGGAGCAAATACTACACGAACTAGTAAAGAAGTTTCTTCATTCTCCATTGTGGAATGAAGGAGCAGATGAACGAGTGTCAATAGACTTTAAGAAGCGGTCAAAGGCAGTACGCTTCAACGGCAAAGGGTAAGCTAGTGAGTAAGAAGCGCGCACTCATCACAGGGATCACCGGACAAGACGGTTCCTATCTTACGGAATTCCTTCTTGAAAAAGGATACGAGGTTCACGGAATAAAACGTCGTTCATCGCTCTTCAATACGCAACGCGTTGACCATCTTTATACCGACCCACATGTTGAGAATTCAAATCTTAAGCTTCACTATGGGGATCTATCCGACACATCGAATCTGACACGTATCATTTCGGAGATCCAGCCAGACGAAGTATATAATCTTGGTGCTCAGTCACATGTGGCAGTCAGCTTTGAAGCTCCGGAATACACAGCGGATGTAGATGCGATTGGCACACTGAGACTTTTAGAGGCTGTTCGTTTTCTTGGCTTGGAAAAGAAGACGCGATTCTATCAGGCATCTACATCTGAACTCTACGGGTTGGTTCAGGAAATCCCCCAGCGGGAAACCACTCCTTTTTATCCTAGATCGCCTTACGCCGTCGCGAAGCTGTATGCCTATTGGATAACGGTGAACTACCGTGAAGCATATGGAATGTATGCGTGTAATGGAGTTTTGTTTAATCACGAAAGCCCACGCAGAGGAGAGACATTTGTAACTCGAAAGATTACTCGAGGGATATCGAATATTGCATTGGGTCTAGAGCCCTGCCTGTACATGGGAAACATTGATAGCCTTCGTGATTGGGGCCACGCCAAAGACTATGTGCGCATGCAATGGATGATGCTACAGCAAGACAATCCCAAGGATTATGTTATTGCCACAGGTGTTCAGTATTCGGTGCGAGAATTCATCTCCTGGGCAGCAAAGGAACTTGGAATAACACTTGTATTCAAGGGAAATGGGGTTGAGGAGGTTGGAATTGTTGACCATATAGACGGCAACATGGCGCCAGCCCTTAAGCCTGGAGATACAATTGTCCAGATTGACCCACGGTATTTTCGCCCCGCAGAAGTTGATACTCTTCTAGGAGATCCGACGAAAGCGAAGAGTGAATTAGGTTGGATTCCAGAGATCTCCGTACGTGACATGTGCAGAGAAATGATCGAGGCCGACTATAAATCAGCACGGCGCCATGCTCTCTTGAAAGAACACGGGCTTGAACTACCGATTAGTATCGAAAACTGAGAGCGTCGAGATGAAGTTTAGTTTGTCCGGGAAGCGTGTCTGGGTAGCTGGTCATCGCGGTATGGTTGGTAGTGCACTTGTGCGCCGCTTAGCTTTAGAGGATTGCGAGGTTGTCACGGCAGGACGTGATACGGTTGACTTGGTGAATCAGAAAGCCGTTCACGAATGGATGAACGAAGCACGACCGGATACAATCATATTAGCTGCGGCCAAAGTCGGTGGAATATTTGCAAACGATAGTTATCCGGTAGATTTTTTATATGACAATTTGATGATCGAAGCAAATATTCTTCACGCGGCGCATGAGGCCGACGTGGAAAGGCTACTATTCTTGGGCTCTTCCTGCATCTATCCAAAAATGGCAATGCAGCCAATTCGCGAGGATAGTCTCCTTACAGGATCTTTAGAGCCAACCAACGAGTGGTACGCAATTGCCAAAATTGCAGGTATTAAGTTAGTGCAAGCCTATCGGAAACAATATAATCGGGATTGGATTTCTGCAATGCCGACGAATTTGTATGGCCCTGGAGACAACTACGATCTCAAAAATTCCCATGTACTGCCTGCGTTGTTGAGGAAGTTCCACGAGGCGCGCGAAGCTCGTGCAGATTCAGTGCAAATTTGGGGTACTGGTACTCCTTTGCGGGAGTTTCTGCACTGTGATGATCTTGCTGATGCATTGGTATTTCTTTTGAAAGAATATTCTGGTCCGGAGCATGTCAATGTTGGTTCCGGCGTAGAAGTGTCCATTCGTGAACTGGCAGAAACTATTGCAAAGGTAGTTGGCTATGATGCGGAATTGCTTTTCGATAGTTCCAAACCTGATGGTACGCCTCGTAAGTTGATGGATAGCAGCAGATTGCATGACATGGGATGGAATGGGGCGCGGAGCCTAGAGGAGGGAATTCGTACTACCTATGAAAGTCTGAATTTCGTGAAAGATTAGGGCGCTTGTTCTGAATATTGCGGATCAATCAAACTAAATCTATAAGGTCGAAATCCGATAGTATGAACACCTAGTAGGAAATAACAAAACTCCTATAGGGCGACGGCGACGGTGTAGATAGGTTACCTCTGGGCAGAAAATAGAAGTTTGTCGTCACCTAAGTGATGTGAGCTTGGGAACGGCAAATTCTGGGAGATGTGTGAGTATGAAGCAGGCAAAAAAACCGTCCTTCACTAAGCAGATGAGAAGCGGGACAAAGCAATTTTTGTCTGCGAGACCAGCGCTTTTTATTCCCACTTTTTACTGCTTCGGTCCACACAGCAAGCGGGATTACCTTACTACGAAAAAAAGTGAAATCGTTATTGACGGCCCGCCACGGTCAGCAAACACTTTTGCCTATGCGGCTTTCAAATACGCTCAACAGCGGGATATCAGTATAGCCCATCATTTACATGTTCCCGCTCAACTTATGCGAGGTGTGGAATTGGGAATCCCAACGATGGCTTTAATTCGAGAACCGGTTTCGGCTGTTCGAAGCCTCAAACTGATATTCCCCTATATTGACGAAAACAAGTCTCTTCAGAAATGGATCAGCTACTTCAGCCGACTGCAACCTATCATGGACCACATCGTTTTAGCAGATTTTCATGATGTTACTAAGGATTTTGGTCTGGTTATTGATGCCGTAAATGAAAAATTTAGCACTTCTTTTATTCGTTTCGACCATACGGAAGACAATGTTGCGGCCGTGTATCGTGAAATCGAAGAAATGGATAGACGAGAAAGTGGCGGATCGGATGTTTACGTTGCTCGCCCCTCGGATTTCAAGAAGCAAGCCCAAGCTGACGTGAATTATAATTTTAATCCAAATTTAGTGAAGAAGGCGCAAGAAGTCTACACGAACCTGACTGGAAAAGCCGTTTTGTCTTAAGGCTGAGTGTCTCTTTACTGAATGCTGCTCCAAGGTTAGCCCCAGCGACGAATGCTTAAATGAGTGAACTATGATGCGGAAAAACCAGATTCATCGTAGATTGATAAAAGGTTTTGGCGCTAATCTTCTTGGCCGAATTTGGATGATTCTGGCGCAATTGCTAACTGTTCCAATTCTGACTTATCATTGGGGTGTCGACGGGTATGGTGTTTGGCTGATGATCAACGCTATTCCTACATATTTAGCATTGTCGGATTTTGGTCTCGGTACCGCGGCAGGTGTAGAGATTACAAAATCTGTTACTCAAGACGATCGTGAGGAAGCACTTCGCGTCTATCAGAGTGGATGGATAATTTTAAGTTTTCTTACAATCGGCATGGGTGCAATCATATGTACACTGGCGTTGGCTTGGCTCAAGATTAAGGGAGGCGAGGCAGGCCCATTTTCTAATAACGAAGTTGCGTTGACTATCATTTTGACCACAGTGGCGGCGCTGATAGGCATTCAAACTCGATACCAGCGCACTATTTTTGATGCTACGCACAAGTATGCGATTGGAACGCTTTTATTCGATCTTAACTTCCTACTTTCTGCAATCTCTCTAATGATCGTGGCCTTGGCTGGGGGGCGAATCATCGAAGCTGCCGCGGCGCAAGTTGTAGTCAAATTTCTTCTTTGCCTAGTCTATATAATTATTTTACGCCGAGAGGAACCATGGTGGCGGCCTGGTTGGAGCCTATCCGAAATTGCTATCGTAAAACGTCTAATTAGTCCTTCGTTTGCAAGCTTCATTTTGGCCGCGGGCAATTCTTTGGGTCTTCAAGGCATTGTATTGACAATTGGTTGGGTCATAAGTCCCGCGGCTGCGGCGATTTTTGCCACTTCCCGTATGCTAACTAGGATACCGGTGCAATTTGCGATGTTGTTGACCCGAGCAAGTATCCCTGAACTCACGCGTGCTCAAACGGCAGGAGATTTGAGTCTTACGAAAAAGTTAATGCGGCTAAATATTGGACTGGTGATCCTAGTAATGGCCCCAGCTACTCTATTATTCACCTTTACTGGTCCATGGCTGTTGCAAAGACTGTCGCATGGAAAAATGACCTCGGATCATTTTGCGTTTTTTCTACTTGGCTTGGCAGCTGCGCTATGTGCCATTTGGACGGCATTGAGCACACGGTTCGTCTCGACCAACAACCAGAGAGTTTTTGCCTATCTAGCGTTGGGACTATATGCTATTGTGGCGCTCTTGCCGTATCTAGCGAGCGAGAGATATCATTTGATCTTGGTGGGGATCGTGATTGCAGACGCTGGTATCGCATGGCGCGTGGCGTTTTGGAAAGAAGGTAAAAGGACATAGTGCAAGATCAAGTAGCCCTCTTCGAAGATGCAGGAGGTGCAATTTTTGTTGCCGGTGCTTTTCAAATGAAGAAAGGTGATTTTCAAGAATGGTACTGATGTCCGTTCTTATACTAGAGTTCCTTCTCTTGGCGGAAGCTTTGCGTCGTGTGGATCGGCTTTGCGCAGCCGTTCTTTGTTCGATCTATATTATGCTCGGACAGATTTATATGCAGTACCGATCCTCAAGTTTCTTCGATCACCGCTTTCCGCCGGGAAACTTTGGAGAATTTTATTTTCATCCGGACAAATGGACAGTTTTTTTTCTTGGGGTTTTTTTTGTGATATACGGCTCCACATTTGGTCTGAGAAATGCAAGAAAAACTATAACTTTGAATGATGCAGCGCGCAATTTTATCGGCACGCCTATTGTGAAACACTCTTACGTCATTTTGGCACTGCTTCTATTTGTAAGATTTTGCACAATTGACATTGGGGTTCTATGGAAAAACAATCAGTACCTTTTGATCAATTCCGTGGAGTCTTTGGACTATGATAATCCGATTACTAGATTGGCAAAAGCTCTCACCAGCATTGCAGCCCTTCTGGCTGGATTTTCATTGGGTGGAGATATCGTTGCCCGTCAGGGAAAGCGTGTGATTGTCGGACTTGTTCTTGTTGGCGTCTATCTTCTATTTCCGATCGCTTCAGCGTCAAGATCGGCTGTTCTCCCAATGGCATCAATCAGCCTATGCCTAATTTGCATAGGGAACCGCAAACACGTCATACCGGCAGTGTTGGCCGGTATCATGGGCATGGTATTTTTTGTAATGGCGCAGATGGCGCGTTCCACTGGAGAATACGGGATTTCTGTTATTCCGAATTATCTTAAGCTTCTGTCTCACGCCAGTTTTGATGACCTTATTAGAATGACGGTCGGATCCATTTCTCAGGGTTTCTTTATCACTCCAGATTCTATTGCATTTGATGCTGAGCATCCAATTCAGTATAAGTTACTGTCATTTTCTCCTATGCCGTCTGCCATTGACGGATTTTCAAGTATACTTCCACTTTACGAAGTGAGGTTGCATGCATTTGTTCCTATGAGTGCTGTTGGGGAGGCTTTCCAGTTTGGCCTTCCCTATGTGGTTTTGTTTTTCTTGACGGTTGTTGTTGCTTTAAGGCTGAACATAAAGGCGGCAAACAAAGAGAATAGAATTTTGTTTGTTGTCACGTCTGCTTTGGTCACAGTATTTTTTATAAATTCGTTTACTTATCCAATGCGAAATGTTTACCGAAACATTTTAGTCGTGATTGTAATTCTCAGCGCGGGGAAATTTCTTTCCTATGTGTGGGTATTCCTTCCCAAGAAACCTAAGCGTTCATCACGTTTGATGAACCAAACACGCATCCTGAACCTATCTGGAGATAAAATTGACTGACGCCCCGATCCGGCTGCTCTTTATCCTGCCCAGTATTTGCCGAGCGGGTGGAGGTGTCTCAGAAGCTGCGCGACTTCTTGCGCATGGCCTCGCGCGACGTCGCGATATTTCGCTTGAAATTGTTACGGTTCGCAGTCGTTATTTTGAGGAGGATATTTTAAACTGGCCTAATGTGCCGGTACACGCCTTTGAACGTAAAGGAAATGGGCGCTTTGGATATGCCCCCGACATGTTACGCTTCTTGAAGGAAACTGAGGCCGACGTTGCGCATATCCACGGCTTGTGGATGTATCATGTCTATGCTGCACTTCGTTGGAGTGTTCGTTGGAAGGCGCCTTATGTGGTTACCCCGCATGGAATGCTTGAACCTTGGATTATGCGACGATCATCTTTTTTGAAATGGTTGGTTTCTACAGTCTTTCAAAATAAGTTTCTAAATGGGTGTTCGATGATTCAAGCCCTCACCCGCAAGGAATTGGAAGATATCGCTCAAGTGGTCAGTACCGATAAGACTGCGGTGATCCCGAATTTTGTTCAAGTGACACCTGACGGTGGGCTACGGCCGAATTGGTGGCGGAAGGAAATGGAGAGGCGGCGTGTAGTGTTGTTTCTCGGGCGAATTCATGACAAAAAAGGTTGGCGAGAGCTTTGTGAGGCATGGGGAAAGCTCAGCGAGCTCTGTCCTGACTTTCGTATTAATATGCAACTTGTTTTTTGTGGCTGGATTGACGATGCACCTGAGTTTGAAGCAATGATTAAAACTCTTGCAGACGCACATGGAAATGTATTCTATGCCGGTCCTCAGTTTGGCGAAGAGAAATCCGCGTCTTTTTATGCCAGTGATGCTTTCATCCTTCCTTCGAAGAGTGAAGGCTTGCCAATGGTCATCCTTGAGGCCTGGGCGTCAAAACTGACAGTTCTCATGACAAATGAGTGTAACTTGCCGGATGGATTCGAACAACGGGCTGCAATTCGTATTGGGCAAAGCACGGATGAACTTGTCAAGGATCTCAAGGCGTTTCATGAAACGTCCGATCAAGAGATTCAGGCGATAGCCGAGAGGGGTTTAGTTTTTCAGTCAGAACATTATTCTGAGAAAGTTGTCTGCGACAAGTTTGTTTCTGTGTATAGGAGTGTTCTTTCGCATGAGCTTGTCCCCGGATCCCGGACTGGGAGTTAAATTACTCCTGGAGAGAGGGACCCCACATGAGCAGACAGCCCCGTCGTCACTTCACCGCCGAGTTCAAGGAACAGGCCGTCGCGCGGCTCTCGGAGCCCGGCGCCACGCAGGCCAGCGTCGCCCGGGAACTCGGCGTGTCCGCATCGCAGCTGAAGGGCTGGCGGCCGCGGGATCGGCTGAAGCGATCCGCAGGCAGCAGGCCGAAGCCGCCGAGCTGCGCCGCGAGAACCGCCGCCTGAAGGAAGCAGCGAAACAGTGAACACGAAGCTGGAGTTCATCGCTGCCCATGCTGCCGAGCACCCCGTGATCCTCATGTGCGGGGTGCTCTCGGTCAGCACGAGCTGGTTCCATTCCTGGCTTGCCGCCGCCCCGAAACGGGCTGCGCGCCAGGTCGCGCGGGTGGAGCTTCTTCCCTGGAACGCGCTAACGGAGCGCGGCCTGCCGGTCGTCTGCCTCGACGCCCGTCACGCCAATGGCGTGCTGAAGACCCGGAGCAGGCAAGGATCGACATGCGCGCCGCGATGGCCGCATAGTGAATATAGAAATCAACTGGATAACGGAAATTTACTTTGATGCGAAAAGTGATACATTTTGCTTTCGCAGCGATATTCTTGATTTTAGCCTACGCGTGGGGTATTTGCACCGTATATTGTCACGCTTGGCCGTATCAGATAATATCTAAGATTAGAAGTTTTTCATATCAGGAATACTCCGTTATTGAGCGGCAAAGAATTCATGGAGTGTTTGATGAGTACACTGCCCAAGTAGAAGTCGTGTTCCTTGGTGATTCATTGACTGAGCAAGCTCCTTGGGAGGAAATGTTTCCGGATATACGATTTGCAAACAGAGGTGTGTCTGGAGATACATTTGCTGACATTTTGGCGCGACTGGACCAAGTTAGTGCCCTGCAGCCTAAAGCCGTCTTTCTTCTTGCTGGAATAAATGACGCAAGAATAGGTGATCTAGAGGCAAGCATTATGGCAATTCGAAGGATTGTGGAGACGTTTCAATCGAAGGGAGTCGATGTATTTTTGCAATCTTCGCCTGTCCCAAATTGGCCAAATGGGAAGTCTGCCCGGATATTTATTAAAGAACTCAATTTATTGATTTCTGAACTTGCTGCTGAGAAAAACGTACAGTTTATTGATGTAGCTTCAATAGCTCCATTAGATGGCTTATCTGCTGAACTTGCTCCGGATGGGGTGCATCTGAATGGACTGGGATATAAAAATTGGGAGGGGATCCTTCATCAACACCTTGTAAATTTTAATCGTGATACTTATGAGTGAGGTTCACTCACCATACATGAGTTTACGTTCAAGGTGGGAGTGCTTTCCGAACCATCACACGGAGTATCGCCGGAAGCTCAGTATGGAACTCTCTTTCAAGAAATGGGTGATTGATTTCCTCCCAATTTTAACGTTAATGTTATTGTTCAATAAAAATGGTTCGAGGTCTGTTTCAATGAGGCGGGTTAAGTAATGAAGGCCACTGAATTCACATCTCGAATTGAGGTTGAGGCAGGAAAAGTAGACAATGGAAGAATTGAAACACTAACAGGGCTGCGTGGAATAGCGGCATTGGCTGTAGCCTTGGGGCACATGGGAAATGCCAACATGATTCCTGGTTTTTTTGGGCATGGAGCCGAAAAGCTTGGTGTGATGATTTTTTTCATTCTTAGCGCCTATCTCATGACGATGCTCTACCTTCACAAAGATCCTGCTCAGAATTTAAGAAAATATGTTCTCGCCCGTGTAGGGCGCGTTTTCCCCCTATATCTCATTATTGTTTTGTTGTCATATGTATTTTATTCCGGAGAGCCGTGGTGGCGATACGATTTCGGAGGGGTTTGGACATTTGTTTCGGCCGTTTTCATGCTTCAGGCACCGTCAGAACTTTGGGCTGTTCCAGTAGAGGTTCAGTTTTATATAGTGTTCTTATTGTTTTGGATTTCTCATGCGAAAGGACTATTTGCTAAACGATCATCGTTAGCATTATTGTTTGCATTTTCTTTTTTGGTGGCTGTCTTTGTGACGGTCACGAAAGTTGTCCTAGATTTTAATATTTCGGGTCTGAATTTGTATTTGCATTTTTTTCTTTTGGGTGTCGCATCTTGGGTATGGCAAGATAAAATCACGGCTCTAATGTGTGCGCTTCGATCGAGTATGGGAGATTTGTTTTTTAGTTTTTTCTTGGTTTTTGTAGTTGTTGTTAGTTTTCCGGATGTATTTAGGGCGCTATTTGGGTTTCACATTCCAAATAGAATTAATCCTATCCCAATATTTTCTATGTTTTTCCTTTTTCATGCCGTTCGATTGAGAATCGGGTTCCTTCGCATTTTGGAGTCAAGATTTCTAATTTTCTTTGGAGAGATAAGTTATGGTTTCTACCTTATCCATCATCTAGTCATTACCGCTTTTCTTTGGTGGTATCCTGAGTTGTCCAACTTATCTGCAATTGTTGTTGTATTTTCGGTAACGTCTCTTGTCGCCACCGCATCCTTTTATTTTCTAGAGCTCCCAGCGGCACGTATAATTCGCAACATCTGAGCTTGCGACTGGCGGTCATGTCGGAGATTATCACGGTCGGGCTCGATCTGGCGAAGAATGTGTTCCAGGTCCACGGTGCTGACGCCAAGGGCGCGGCAGTCCTTCGCAAGAAGCTCCGAAGGGCCGAGGTGCTGGAGTTCTTCGGGAAGCTGCCGCCCTGCCTGGTGGCGATGGAGGCCTGCCCCCCCCTCGTGCAGGGTAGTTGTCACCGTCCTTCGATCTGAAACTATGCATCGAGGCGGGCAGGAGTATGCGATGTCCCGGCCCCACCTGTTTGTGAGGCGGCGGTTCTGAGATCTCATTTCCAGCGATAGGCAGGGAGTGACTTTCTCAATGAGCGC
>NZ_JAATVU010000076.1 GCF_013184745.1 Mangrovicoccus sp. HB161399 | reverse complement strand
GGCGGGATCGCGGAACACGATGTCCTCGCGCCCCTCGCCCTCGGCGAAATCCCCCGCCGAAAACAGGTCGCAGCCCGTCACCTTGAGCTTCGTGGCCACCTCGACCGGGGCATAGGCGTCGTGCTCGCCGGTCAGGGTCTTGGCCAGCACCTTCGCCATGTCGAAGATCGGCGCCACCAGCCCGAAGACCGCGCCGTTGTGCTCGACGCATTCGCCGACCGACAGGATGTCCGGATCCGAGGTCACGCACTGGTCGTCGATTTGGATGCCGCGGCCGACGGCGAGGCCGGCTTCCTTGGCGACGCCGGTATTGGGGCGGATGCCGACGGCCATGACGATCAGGTCGGCCGGGATCTCGGTCCCGTCGACGAGCCGCAGCCCCTCGACCTTGCCCTCGCCGTAGATTTCCTTCGAGCTGGCCGAGCAGTGGATCTTGATGCCGCGCTCGGTCAGCGCCTTGCGCAGCAGGTAGCCCGCCGCCTCGTCGAGCTGGCGCTCCATCAGGTGGCCGGCCAGATGCACCACCGAGACGTCCATGCCGCGCAGGCGCAGGCCGGCGGCGGCTTCGAGGCCCAGCAGGCCGCCGCCGATCACCACGGCCTTCGCGCCAGGGATGTTGGCGGTCTCGATCATCTTGTTGGTATCGTCGAGATCGCGGTAGGCGATCACGCCGGGCAGGTCGTGGCCGGGCATCGGGATGATGAACGGATTGGACCCGGTGGCGATGACCAGCTTGTCATAGGGCGTCTCGCCCTTGGCGGTGACCACGACCTTGCGCGCGCGGTCGATCGCGGTGATCGGCTCGCCGAAGCGGGTCTCGACGCCGTTCTCCGCGTACCAGTCCTCGTCATGGGTGACGATTTCCTCGTAGGTCTTTTCCCCCGAGAGCACCGGCGAGAGCATGATGCGGTTGTAGTTGCCGCGCGGCTCCGCGTTGAACAGCGTCACCTTGTAGGCGCCGGGCGCTGCCTTGAAGAGCTCTTCCAGCGCGCGGCCGGAGGCCATTCCGGCCCCGATGACGACTAGGTTCTGGGTCATACTGCACCTCCAGGGGCGGCACAGCATGCCGCCGGGTTCAGCCTGGGCCGGGCGGATGTTCCGGCCAGGAAGCTTCGATCATGATGTCTGACAAGGTTTCGAAGGCGGCGGTCCATGCGCCGGTTTCCGCCTCCGACAGCCCGCCCGGGGCATTGAGCTGCAGCGCATGGATCAGCGCCGCGCCGACCACCGGGTAGTGCACCGGCAGCGCGCCATAGGTGACGTGCCGCCGCGCCAGCCCCTGCACCACCTCGGCCAGAACCGAGGGGCTGTCGAGATTGCGCACCGCCCAGGCCAGCGTGTCGGCGAGCTTCTCGCGCTGGATGGCGATGTCCTCCGAGAAGAGCGGCCGGACATCCGGCGCGATCTCGAAGAGCCGCTCGTAGAAGTCGTAGGAGAGCTTGGCCTTGATCGGGAAGATGCGGGCGAAGCTCTGCTTGACGGTCCTGATCTGCTCGGGGGTCATCGGCGCACTCCTGCTGGATGCAAGAGCCATAGGCGAGAACCGATTGCGGAAGCGTTAGGGCCGGTGCGGGACGGGCATGGCACGCAGCGCGGAGGCCATTTCCGCCTTCATCTGCGTGGCCAGCCGGTCGAAGGCCCTGGCCCAGGCGTCCTGCATCGCCGGGGTGAACTGCGGTCCCAGCACCTCGCCGATCGCCGCAAGAAGCGCTTCGCGCATCGCCGCGAAATGCGCCTGCTCGACCCCCAGCGAGGCATGGTAGCGCCCCAGCCGCGCCGCCTTCGGCAGCGGCTCGTCCGTTTCCGCCACGCGCAGGATCAGGGCGAGTTCCTCGACCAGCATCTCGTGCTGGGCGCTGAACGCGCCGGTGAACAGCTGCTCCGTCTCCGGCGCTGCCGCGAAGAGATGCTGGTAGGCCAGCGCCCCGATCCGCGCCTTGGCACGGAACACGTCCGGAAAGCTGTCCTTCAGCAGCGCGGTCTGGTCTGGGCAGGGGCAGGGCATGGGCCGGTTCCCGTAATCCTTGGGTTCCGGCATCCTCGCGCCCGGGCCTTAAGATTTCCTGAGGACCCGCCCCCGGCCCGGAGGCACGGCAGGGCGCGGTCCCGGGGACGCGCCGGGCCGGGCAGGGCTGGCGGGGGGGACGGATCATCTCGCGGGGCTCCTCAGAGATACCAGGCCACCACGAAGGCCAGCTCGGCCTCCTGGTAGATCGGCAGGGAGACCATCAGCCGGTAGCCCGCGGGCAGCCCGGCCGGACCGGCCTGGATATGCGGCATGCCGGTGCCCAGCACCTGGCCGATCGGGCCGCGCCATGCGGCTGCCTTCGCCGCGTCGACCGGCGGGTTCTCCTTCGGGCCGAGCGGGCCCTCGCGCTCGCAGATGCCGTCGATCAGGATTGCCTCGGGCGCGGCGCCGGCGCGCGGCGCGGCCACGTCCCAGATCTCGAAGCGCCGCGCGATCGGCGTGCCGCGCGCCGAGAGCAGCGTCAGCACGCGGTTCTTGCCGTCCGGCGAGGGAACCGGCAGGCCGAGCCCGGTGGTCAGTCCGGCGCGCCCGGCGCTTTCCGAGCGGATGAAGGCATAGCCGGTGCCGAGGTCGCGCATCATGATCGGCGTCTTCGCCGCCCAGACGCCGCCCGGCAGGCCCTGGCCGATCGGGAAATGCGTGTGCTGCGACACCCATTCGAAATGCTTCGCCGCGCCGTAATAGCCGTCGTCGAGCATCAGGACGTCCTTCTGCTCGGTCCAGACCTCGATGGCGCCGGTACGCTCGTCGTCATCGCCGCAGAGCACGACGAGCACGGCCTTGATCTCTTCGCCGGCGAAGACCGGGATGGCGACCGCGGCGGTCAGCCCGGCCTCCTTGGCGGCCTCGGCGCGCTTGAAGTAGGAGCCGTCGAACTCCTTCAGCACGACCGGCTTGCCTTCGGCCCAGGCCTTGCCCGGCAGGCCTTCGCCCTTGCCGAAGCGCTCCCGGCGGGAGGCTTCCTCGAAAGCCTCCAGGCCGCCGTAGTTGCCGCCCTTGTGGACGAGCATGCCGCCCTCGGGCACCCAGATTTCCGAAACCTGGATGAAGGTCTCGATTTCGGCAGTCAACGTGTCGGACATCATGCAGCCTCGCTGGATTTCGCCTGGACCGGCGCAGGGGCCGCTTCGGGCTTCTTGCGCGGATCCTTGCCGTGTTCGTATTCCTCGAGGAAGCTCAGGAGCTGCTCGCGGTAGAGGTAGTAATCGGGGTGCTCGAGCAGCGCCTTGCGGGTGCGCGGGCGGGGCAGGTCGACCTTCATGATCTTGCCGATCGTGGCCTGCGGGCCATTGGTCATCATCACCACGCGGTCGGCGAGCAGGATCGCCTCGTCGACGTCATGGGTGACGCAGACCGCGGTCACCTTGGTGCGGGACCAGACTTCCATCAGCACTTCCTGCAGCTCCCAGCGGGTGAGGCTGTCGAGCATGCCGAAAGGCTCGTCGAGCAGCAGCAGCTTCGGCGACAGGGCGAAGGCGCGGGCGATGCCGACGCGCTGGCGCATGCCGTTCGACATCTCGCTGGCGGGCCTGTCCATCGAGTCGGCGAGGCCGACGCGCTCCAGGTAGTAGTCGACGACGTCCTGCTTCTCCTGCCGCGAGGCGCGGGGATAGACCTTGTCGACGCCGATGGCGCAGTTCTCGCGCGCGGTCAGCCAGGGGAACAGGCTGGGCGCCTGGAACACGACCGCGCGTTCCGGATCGGCGTCGCGCACCGCGGTGCCGTCTAGCTTGATCACGCCCTTGGAGATCGAGTTGAGCCCCGCGGTCATGGTCAGCACGGTGGACTTGCCGCAGCCCGAATGGCCGATCAGCGAGATGAACTCGCCCTTGTCGAGGTTGAGGTTGAAATCCTCGACCACGGTGAGCGGGCCCTTCGGCGTCGGATAGATCTTGTGGAGCTGGGAATACTCCAGGTAGCGGTCCTCGCGCAGGCCCTGCTGCACGTCGGCCTGGGCCTTCGGCAGGAAATGGATCGGCGTGATGTCGGGAAGGATTGTCTTGCCCTCGGCCTTGGCGGCGATGCCCACGTCCATCAGGTAGTTGGTGACGTCGGCGCGCAGCCGCTTGAAGGTTTCGTCGTGGTTCATGGCGGTGCGGTCGCGCGGGCGCGGCAGCGTCACCTTGAATTCCTGGCCCAGCGTCCCGTCGGGGTTCAGCGCGATGATCCGGTCGGCGAGGATGATCGCCTCGTCCACGTCGTTGGTGATCAGCACGCAGGTCTTCTTGTCGGCCTGCCAGATCGCCTCGATCTCGTCGGCGAGATTGGCGCGGGTCAGCGCGTCGAGCGCCGAGAGCGGCTCGTCCAGCAGCAGCACCTCGGGGTTCATGGCCAGCGCCCGGGCGACGTTCACCCGCTGGCGCATGCCGCCCGACAGCTCGGCCGGACGCCGGGTCGTGGCGTGGCTCAGCCCGACCATCTTGACGTATTTCGCGACCTTCTCCTTGCGCTCGGTCTTCGGCATCTTAGGGAAGACCGAGGTCAGCGCCAGCTCGACATTGTCGGCCACGGTCAGCCAGGGCATCAGCGAGTAGTTCTGGAAGATCACGCCGCGCTCGGGGCCGGGGCCCTCGATCGGCTTGCCCTTGAAGGTGACGCTGCCCTTGGAGGGCCGCTCGAGCCCGGCCATCAGGTTGATCAGCGTCGTCTTGCCGGTGCCGGAGAAGCCGAGCAGGACGAGAAACTCGCCCTCCGCGACCGACAGGTTGATGTCCTTCAGCACGTCCGTGCGGTGGGTGCCTTCGCCGAAGCTCTTGGTGACATTGGTGAATTCGAGGATTGCCATATGGATCACCGCTTGTCCGAGAAGGTGAACATGGATTGCAGGGCGAACATCAGGCGGTCGAGGAAGAAGCCGATGATGCCGATGGTGAAGACTGCGACCATGATTTTCGCGAGCGAGGAGGAGGAGCCGTTCTGGAACTCGTCCCAGACGAACTTGCCGAGGCCGGGGTTCTGGGCCAGCATTTCCGCGGCGATCAGCACCATCCAGCCCACGCCCAGCGACAGGCGGAGACCGGTGAAGATCAGAGGCAGCGCGGAGGGCAGGACCAGCTTGGTGATCTTGGTCCAGGTGTTCATCTTCAGCACCTTGGAGACGTTGACCAGGTCCTTGTCGATCGAGGCGACGCCCAGCGAGGTGTTGATCAGGGTCGGCCAGAGCGAACACAGCGTGACGGTGATCGCGGAGGTCAGGAACGCCTTGGAGAAGAACCCGTCCTCGGCGGTGTAGGTGGCGGAGACGATCATCGTGACGATCGGCAGCCAGGCCAGCGGCGAGACCGGCTTGAAGATCTGCACCAGCGGGTTGATGGCGGCGTTGGCGGTCTGGCTGAGGCCGCCGATGATGCCCAGCGGCACGGCGACCAGCGTGGCCAGCACGAAACCGAAGAACACGGTCTTGATGGAGGTCCAGATCTGCTGGTAGTAGGAGGGCGCGCCGGTATAGGCGACGTCCTTGACCTGGTCGGCCTTGCCCTGCGCGATCAGCTTCTCGTTGCGCTTGGCGACCATGTCCTCGAATTTCGCCTGCTTGGCGGCCTTCGCGACGGCATCCTCGTGCAGGTTGACGGCTTCGGTCCAGACGGCGCCCGGCCCGGGCACGGCGCCCAGCGAGGTCTGCACCTGCGGCGCGAGCCAGGACCAGAGCATCAGGAAGCAGACGATCGAGACGACCGGAACGCCGAGCAGCTTCCAGACTTCCTTCATCTGGGCCTTCGGGTTGTCGCCCGCCGCCGCCTTCATGAGCGGGGTGATCCAGGCGAGGCCCAGCACGCGGAACCAGCTGTCGGCCTTGTTGATGCGGGTGAAAAGCTTGGCGCGACGGGCTTCTCGAGCCGCTTCGGCGCTGGTGAATTCCGGGTCGATGGTAGCCATTGTCACGTCCTGGTTCTGGTCACGGGCTTGGCGCTCCGGGCCCGCCCGGCGATGCGGGCGGCGGCAGATCGGAGGCCGGGCAGGTTGCGGGATCCGCGGACCGGGAAATGGTACATCTCCGGTGCGCTATTCGATCTTGTTTCCGGCTGTGCCGGTGCGCGTGCGGTCCGTCTCAAGGTCAAGATGCGGAAACCATGGCGCCAAGTTGGAAAAAACAGGCATTTCTGTACCGGTTTTCCGGCATGTCGCGGGCCGGGCGCGTGTCCCGGAGGCTGGGCGGCGAGTCGGGCTCCAGGTGCCGGCCCGCTTGCGGGGCGGGCCGACGGGGTACTGGATACTCGAGTCACTCGCCAAATGCTCCGCGGCAGGGAAGGGGCGCCGCGGAACTCCGGGAAGGGCTCAGCCCTTGACCTCGGTGCCGACGACGGTCTGCTCGCCCTTCAGGCCGATCGGGAGGCTTTCCAGATAGGCGTTCGGGTGCAGGCCGTCATAGGGGATGCCGTCGATCACGTCCCCTGCCGGGGTCGGATCCTTGTAGCCGTCCTCGTCCGCGCCCGGGAACATGTCCTCGGTGGCATAGCCGTCCTCGATCAGCAGCTTGGCTGCCTCCATGTAGATGTCCGGGCGGTAGACCGAGCGGGCGGTCTCGTCGTACCAGGCATCGGTCTTGGCTTCCGGGATCTGGCCCCAGCGGCGCATCTGGGTCAGGTACCAGACCGCGTCGGAATAGAACGGATAGGTCGCGTTGTAGCGGAAGAACACGTTGAAGTCCGGAACCTCGCGCTTGTCGCCCTTCTCGTATTCGAAGGTGCCGGTCATCGAGTTTGCGATGACTTCGGCATCGGCGCCCACGTATTCCGGCTGCGACAGCATCTCCACCGCTTCCATGCGGTTGGCGTTGTCGTTCTCGTCAAGCCAGATGGCGGCGCGGATCAGCGCCTTGACGATCGCCTTGGTGGTGTTCGGGTACTGCTCCGCGAAGTCGGCGGTGATGCCGAAGACCTTCTCGGGGTTGTTCTTCCACAGTTCGTAATCGGTGATGACCGGAACGCCGATGCCCTTGAACACGGCGGCCTGGTTCCACGGCTCGCCCACGCAGTAGCCGAAGATCGTGCCGGCCTCGAGCGTGGCGGGCATCTGCGGCGGCGGGGTGACGGACAGCAGCACGTCGGCGCCGATCTGGCCGGTGATGTTCTCGGGGGAGTAGTAGCCCGGGTTCAGCCCGCCTGCCGCCAGCCAGTAGCGCAGCTCGTAGTTGTGGGTGGAGACCGGGAAGACCATCCCCATGTTGAAGGGCTTGCCCTCGGAGCGGTACTTCTCGACCACCGGCTTCAGCGCGGAGGCGGAGATCGGGTGCTGCGGCAGCCCGTCCGCGTTCTGCGGGATGTTCGGCTTCATCTCTTCCCAGACGGCGTTCGACACGGTGATGCCGTTGCCGTTGAGGTCCATCGAGAACGGGGTGATGATGTGCGCCTCGGTGCCGTAGCCGATGGTTGCGGCGAGCGGCTGGCCGGCCAGCATGTGCGCGCCGTCGAGCGTGCCGGAGATGACGCCGTCGAGCAGCACCTTCCAGTTGGCCTGCGCTTCCAGCGTGACGAAGAGGCCTTCGTCGAGGAAATAGCCGTTTTCATAGGCCACGGCGAGCGGCGCCATGTCGGTCAGCTTGATGAAGCCGAAGGTCAGTTCGTCCTTTTCCAGGTCGAGCTGGGCCCAGGCGGAAGAGACGCTGGCGCTGGCAAGCAGAGCGCCCATCAGAGTACGTTTGATCATACCAGTCCTCGTTCGTTCGAATGTTCGGGGGGAGGCTCGCCGGGGGCAGGGACCCGGAAAGCACAAAAAACCGCTGGATCCGTCTGGGCTTCGGAAGAAGTCCTCTGGATCGAGCGGCTTTGCTCGGGTCTACCCGCATCATCGGGGTATGGTGTGGCAGGGCGCCATTGCCCGCCGTTGATCCTTTGTTACCTTTCCGCGCTGCGCCGCGAAAGGAAAAACCTGCGGAACGGGCGCATTAATTCCTGATTTGCCGATCCGTGCGCGGAAGATCTGCATTTTGCGCGCATTTGGCGGCGCTGTGCTGCAGCATTGTGCGGTTTGCAAACTGCGCCAGGGGAATCGTCCGGGGTCAGGTCTCCGAGGGATCGAAGATCGTGCCGTCGAAGAAGCGGTCCGGACCCAGAATCATGTGTCCGCGCGCCGAGGCGACCGCCTCTTCATGGGCCAGCGCCCCTTCGACCTTCTCCGAGGCGCCGGGCATGTCGATGCCGATCGGGGCCAGGTTCCGCCGGTAGAGGTCGCTGCGGAAGCAGAGCTTGCCGGTCTCGATCGCCTGGGCGCGGTCGAGGCCAAGCCGCCGCGCGATGGATGCGGCGATCCACGCTGCCTGGCTGCGCCAGGGGAAATTCGCGGCCTTGGCGTGGAAATGCAGGAAATTCGGCGCCTCGGCCTCCAGTCCGCGGGTCGCGGTGATGATCCGCCCGGCCAGCGCGCGGTCGATGATCATCGAGGGGATGCCCAGATAGGCGGATTTCGACAGCAGGTCGCCGGCCATGGCGCGGTTGTCGCGGTCCGACAGCCAGCGCGCCGCCCGCGCCAGCGCGCGCATCAGGCGGCCGACGGTTTCGGGGTTTTCCTCGACCCAGTCATGGCGGGCGGCCAGCACCTTCTCGGGGGCAAAGGCCCAGATCGCGGCGCCGGGCAGGATCAGCTCGCCGGTGCCCTGTTCCACCGCGTAGGACCCCCAGGGCTCGCCGACGCAGAAGGCGTCGATCTCGCCGCGGGCCAGCGCGTCGGGCATCAGCGGCGGCGGCACGGTGCGCACGTCGAGCCCGCCCGGCGCGGAGAGGCCGAGCGCGCCCAGCCAGTGGTAGAGCAGCTCGGCATGCATCGAGAAGGGGAAGGGCACGCCGACCCGCAGGCTGGCCCCGGTGGCGCGGATCAGGTGCTGTCCGGTGCCCACCGGATCGGCGAAGGCGCCGGTCCAGCCATCCGCGCGCATCTTGGCGGCGACTTCCGGGCTGACGCCGACGACATTGCCGTTGACCGAGAGCACCATCAGCGCGTCGACCTTGGTCGGCAGTCCGCCGAGCCCCAGCGACATGGCCACCGGCAGCGGCGAGAGCATGTGGGCGCAATCGGTGAGGCCGAGGACCAGCGCGTCGCGCAGGGCCGACCAGCTGGGCTGCTTCTCGAGGATCAGGTCGATGCCTTCCTCGGCGGCGAAGCCCATTTCCCGCGCCACGGCGAGCGGCGCGCAGTCGACCAGGGGGATGAAACCGCATTTGACGGGGGTCAGGCTCATTTCAGCAGCTCCGCCGCCGTGACCAGCGCCTGGGCGACGTCCACGACCTTGCGGCCCTGGTCCATCGCGGTCTTGCGCAGGAGCGTGTAGGCCTCGTCTTCGGATATGCCGCGCGCCTGCATCAGCAGGCCCTTGGCGCGGTCGACGATCTTGCGCTCGGCCAGCGCGGATTTCACCGCCTCCAGCTCGCTCTTCATCTGGCTGACCATGTTGAACCGCGCGATGGCGGCATCCATCACCGGCTTGATCCGCGCGGGCGCCAGCCCGTCGACCACATAGGCGGACAGCCCGGCCTCGATCGCGGCGCGGGTGGTCTCGTCGTCCGAGCGGTCGACGAACATCGCCACCGGGCGTTCCTTGGCGCCGGAGGCGATCGACAGCATCTCCAGCGAGTCGCGGCTGGGATTGGCGATGTCGATCAGCACCACGTCCGGGTCGAGCTGCGCGAGGCGGCGGGTGATCGTGGTCTCGTCGCCGAGAACGGTGATCTCGTAGTCGCCGGCCGCGCTGAGCCCGTCGACGATCAGCCTGGCACGGTCCGCGTCCTTCTCGACGATGGCGATCTTGAGGCGCGGGGCCATGGACTCATCCTCTCACAGTGGGCGGGCAGGGCCGCACCCGACAGATAACTGCGGCGCGGGCCCGGATTGCAAACCCCCAAGCGGAGAATGCGTCATTCTGCCTGCGCCGCAAACGGGTCGTCGGGATAGCGGACATGGGACAGGTAGAGTCCCTGCGGCGGCGAGACCGGCCCGCAGGCGGCGCGGTCCTTCGCGGCGAGCGCCTCGGCGACCCGTTCCGGCGTCCAGCCGCCGGCGCCGACGCGCTCCAGCGTGCCGACGAAGCTGCGCACCTGGTTGTGCAGGAAGGACCGCGCGCGCACGTCGAAGCGGAACTCGGTGCCGTTCGGCACCTCATGGGCGGTGACATCGAGCCGGTCGAGCGTCTTCACCGGACTTTCCGCCTGGCAGATCGAACTGCGGAAGGTGGTGAAGTCGTGGTTGCCGACGAGGTGCCGCGCGGCCTGCTGCATCGGTTCCAGCTCCAGCGCCTGGCGGACATGCCAGACCAGGCCTGCCTCGTGCGTCGGCTGGGCGCGGCGCGACAGAAGGCGGAAGATGTAGCGCCGC
Organism: Mangrovicoccus sp. HB161399; assembly: GCF_013184745.1. GTDB lineage: Bacteria > Pseudomonadota > Alphaproteobacteria > Rhodobacterales > Rhodobacteraceae > Mangrovicoccus. Next base: position 16,343 of record NZ_JAATVU010000076.1, on the reverse strand, counting down.
TCGCGCGCGGAGAAGCGGGCATGCCAGTCATCGGGGGCGCGGGCGGCCTCGAGAATGGCGACCGGGGCGGGCTTCAGGTGGTAGTTCAGCGCCTCGGCGAGCCGGAACGGATCCCAGTCGCGGGCCATGTCGCAATGCGCCACCTGGCCGGTCGCATGCACGCCGGCATCGGTGCGGCCGGCGGCGGCGATGGTGCCGACGGAGGGGTCGAGGCGGCGCAGCGCCTCTTCGACGGTCTGCTGGACCGACGGGTGCTCGTTCTGGCGCTGCCATCCCGAGAAGGGGGCGCCGTGATATTCGATCTTGAGGGCATAGCGGGGCATGGGCTGCGGCTACTGCCTCGGATGGGTTTCCGCAAGAGGGTTGCCCGCCGCCCGGCCCCCTGCGGGGCCCTGCCGCCGGGCCGGGCGCGGTCCCTGCGGGACCGGACCCGCCGGTGGCGGCCGGTTCAGCGGTCCGGGCCGAGCACCAGCTTGAAGCCGTCATGGGTCGGCTCGAAGCCGAAGCTGCCGTAGAAGCGGTGGGCCTCGGCGCGCGCCCTGTTCGAGGTCAGCTGGACGAGGCGGCAGCCGCGGGCGCGGGCGGCGTCCACTGCCCAGGCAACCAGATCATGGCCGTAGCCGCGGCCGCGGCAGCCGCGCGCGATGCGCACGGCCTCGATCTGGGCGCGCCAGCTGCCGCGATGCGAAAGGCCCGGAAGGAAGGAGAGCTGCAGCGTTCCGATCACGCGGTCCCCGAGCAGGGCCGCGGCGAGCCGGTGGTTCGGGTCGCGGCCGATGGCGGCGAAGGCGTCGAGATAGGGCTGCGGGACGGGCGGGCCCGCGTCCTCGCGCAGGCGGCCGAGATCGTCATCCATCAGAAGGCGGACCAGCGCGGGCAGGTCCGCCTCCGTGGCGTCGCGGATCATGAGGTCAGGCCGGTCCATGCCGGCCCGTCCCCGGACTCCGACGCCGGGGACCGGCAGGGCGGGGGCGTCCGCTCCCGCCGGCAGTGCCGGAAGCCTCAGGCAAGCGCCGCAAGGCGGCCGAGCGCGTCGCGCAGCTTGCCCGCCTCTTCGGCGATCTGGGCGGCGCGTTCGCGGGTCTCCTCGACCACGTCCTCGGGGGCGGAGGCGACGAAGTTGGGGTTCTTCAGGCGGCCCGAAATCCCCTTCTCCTCCTTCTCCAGCTTGGCCAGCGACTTGGCGAGGCGCTCCTGCTCCTCGGCGATGTCGATATAGCCCGCCAGCGGCAGGCCGAAGAGTCCGCCCTCGACCGGCAGCGTCACCGCCCCCTTCGGCAGCTCGGCCACTTCGGCGAGGCTCTCGATCCGGCCGAGGCGCTGGATCAGCACCTCGTTGCGGGCCCAGGCAGCCTTGCCCGCGGCGTCCAGCTCGATCTGCAGCAGCGGCATCTTCAGCCCCACCGGGACGTGCATCTGCGCGCGCACCGAGCGGATCTCCTCGATCAGGCCGATCACCCAGCCCATCTCGCGGTCCGCATCCGGCGAGGCCAGATCGGCGGCGGTGTAGGACGGCCAGTCGGCATGGACCAGCATGCCCCCGCGCGCGGCGGTCTTCTCCCAGAGCTCTTCGGTGATGAAGGGCATGAAGGGATGCAGCAGGATCATGCACTGGTCGAGCACCCAGCCCATGGTCTGGCGGGTCTCGGCGATCACCGCCTCGTCCTCGCTGGAGAAGAGCGGCTTGGCGAATTCGACGTACCAGTCGCAGACCTTGCCCCAGACGAAGGCATAGAGCGCGTTGGCGGCCTCGTTGAACTTGAAGCCCGCCAGCGCGGCATCGACCTCTTCGCGCACCCGCGCGGTCTCGCCGGCGATCCAGGCATTGGCGGTCGCCTTGGGCGCGCCGTGGCCCTTGGCGGGATCGTAATGGGCATAGACCTCGTTCATCTCGGCGAAGCGCGTGGCGTTCCACAACTTCGTGCCGAAGTTCCGGTAGCCGGCAATCCGCTGCGTGGACAGCTTCAGGTCGCGGCCCATCGCGGCCATGGCCGAGAGGGTGAAGCGCACGGCATCGGCGCCGTACTCGTCGATCAGGTCGAGCGGGTCGAGCACGTTGCCCAGGCTTTTCGACATCTTCTTGCCCTTCTCGTCGCGGACGAGGGCGTGGACATAGACGGTGTCGAAGGGCTGCTGGCCCACCACGGCATATTGCATCATCATCATCCGGGCGACCCAGAAGAAGATGATGTCGAAGCCGGTGACCAGCACGTTGGTCGGGAAGTACTTCGCCAGCTCGGGCGTCTGTTCCGGCCAGCCCAGCGTGCCGATCGGCCAGAGGCCCGAGGAGAACCAGGTGTCCAGCACGTCGGGGTCGCGGACCAGCGGGATGGTGCCGTCGGGATCGAAGGCGCCGCGCTCCATCGCGGTGACCGCGGAGCGCAGCGGATCGAGATTGCCGTCCTCGGCGCGCTCTGGGTCGCGGCTGAAGCTGCGCAGCACCTGCACCTTGTCCAGCGCCTCGCCGTAGAACTCGGCTGCCTTGGCGCGGGCCTCTTCCGCGTCCTTGGCGACGAAGCGGACAAGGCCGCCGGGCTCGAAATTCAGGATCTCGACGCCGTTGACGGTCTCGATCCGCGGCCCGTACCAGACCGGGATCTGGTGGCCCCACCAGAGCTGGCGCGAGATGCACCAGGGCTCGATGTTCTCCAGCCAGTGGAAATACACCTTCTCGTCGCGCTCGGGCAGGATCTTGGTGGTGCCGTTGCGCACCGCCTCCAGCGCGGGGCCGACGATCTTCTCCGCATCGACGAACCACTGGTCGGTCAGCATCGGCTCGATCACGACCTTGGAGCGGTCGCCGAAGGGCTGCATGATCAGCTTGGACTCGACCAGCGGCACCAGCTCCTGCTCTTCGGAGCGGTCCTCGCCGCCTTCCTCGGGGGCGAGCGGCTTCTTCTTTGCCGCCTTGCCGAGGCGCGGGTCGGTCTTGACGGTCATCACCGCGAGGCCTTCGGCGGTGATCTGCTCGACGACAGCTTTGCGCGCCTCGAAGCGGTCGAGGCCGCGCAGCGCGTCGGGCACCAGGTTCAGTGCGTCCACCTCGGATTCGCTGGCTGCCTTGCCGCCGGTGATTTCCTGCGCGGCACGGGCGGCCGCATCATAGGGGGCGCCGTCTGCGCGCATCCGGCCCTTGGTGTCCATCAGGCGGTAGAGCGGGATGTTGTTGCGCTTGGCGACCTGGTAGTCGTTGAAGTCATGTGCGCCGGTGATCTTCACCGCGCCCGAGCCGAAGGCCGGGTCCGGATACTCGTCGGTGATGATCGGGATCAGGCGGCGGTGCTCCTTCGGACCCACCGGGATCTCGCAGAGCTTGCCGACGATCGGCGCATAGCGCTCGTCGGAAGGATGCACGGCCACGGCGCCGTCGCCCAGCATGGTCTCGGGGCGGGTGGTGGCGATGGAGATGTAGTCGCGCTCCTCGCGGAAGAGCACGTTGCCGTCGCCGTCCTTCTCCACGTATTCGTAGGTCACGCCATCGGCCAGCGGGTACTTGAAGTGCCACATGTGGCCCTGGACTTCGACATTCTCCACCTCGAGGTCGGAGATCGCGGTCTCGAAATGGGGATCCCAGTTCACCAGGCGCTTGCCGCGGTAGATGCAGCCCTTCTCGTAGAGCTCGACGAAGACCTTGATCACCGCGTCGTGGAAGTTCGGCGCGCCCGAGCCCGCCTCGGGATCGCCCTCGGCGCCGCCCATGGTGAAGGCCTCGCGCGACCAGTCGCAGGAAGCGCCCAGCCGCTTCAGCTGGCCGATGATCGTGCCGCGGGACTTCACCTTCTGCTGCCAGACGCGCTCCAGGAACTTCTCGCGGCCCATCTCGGTGCGCGAGGGCTCCTGGTTGGCGGCCATCTCGCGCTCGGTCACCATCTGCGTGGCGATGCCCGCATGGTCGGTGCCCGGCTGCCACAGCGTGTCGTGGCCCTGCATCCGGTGCCAGCGCACCAGCACGTCCTGCAGCGTGTTGTTGAAGGCGTGCCCCATGTGCAGGCTGCCCGTCACGTTGGGCGGCGGGATCATGATGCAGAAGGTCTCGGCCCCGGGCTTGGCATTTGCCCCGGCCTTGAAGCACTCGGCGTCTTCCCAGGCCTTGTAGATGCGGGCCTCGGCCTCGGCGGCGTCGAATTTCTTGTCCATCGTCATCGGATCGGTCCTCAACAGTCGAGGGGCGGTTTAGCGGAGGGGAGCGCGGAGGGAAAGAGCATGCAGGCCGCTGCAGGGCCTGCCGCGGGCCGGTGCCGCCACAAATGTCCCGCATTTGTCCCGGGGCGCGGCCGGACAGGTGCCGGGAGGGCGCCGGGATGCTCGGTCCGGCCGTTGCGGGCGGCGGATGTAAACCACGTGTCCGGCCGGTCGCGTTAATCTTCGTTTCACCACTCGCGGAGAGCGCACGATGATGTAAACTCGGGTTAAAGCCTGACTGGTGCATGATGACCCCATGACCCGGAGCCGCGACATAAGCCTTTCGATCTGCCAGCCGCCTCTCTCCAAGGTGCTGAGGGAACGCAGGCGTGTCGCATCGAGCCTGCCGGTCAGGGTGCGCCGCGGGTCGCAGGATCTGGTGGTGATCCTCGACGGAACCCTTTCCACGCTGCACCCGGACAAGGTCACGAATGCCGGGCAGATATACACGCTGCTGGCGGGCATGCCCTGGAAGGACCGGCCGCTCCTCTACTACGAGGCCGGAATCCAGTGGGATTGCTGGCGCGACAGCTGGCAGGTGATTGCCGGGGTCGGCATCAACCGCCAGATCCAGCGTGCCTACGGCTGGCTGGCCTCGCGCTACCGGCCGGGCGACCGGATCTTCCTGATCGGCTACTCCCGCGGCGCCTTCGCCGTGCGCTCGCTGGCCGGGGTGATCGACCGGCTGGGCCTGCTGAAGGCCCGCGCCGCGACCGAGCGCAACATCCGCGACCTCTACCGCCATTACCGCGAGGGACCGCTGGGCGAGGCTGCGCAGCGCTTCGCCCGCCGCTTCTGCCACGAGGCGGCGCCGGTGGAGATGGTCGGCGTCTTCGACACGGTCAAGGCGCTGGGCCTGCGGCTGCCGCTGCTGTGGCGGCTGACCGAGCCGCGCCATGCCTTCCACTCGCCGGAACTCAGCCACAACGTGGCCCATGGCTTCCAGGCGCTGGCGCTGAACGAGACCCGGCAGGCCTTCGCGCCGGTGCTGTGGTCGGAACCCGAGGGCTGGCAGGGCCGGGTGGAGCAGGTCTGGTTCCGCGGCGCGCATGGCGATATCGGCGGCCAGCTCGCCGGGCGCAGCGAGGCACGGCACCTGTCGAACATTCCGCTGGTCTGGATGCTGGAGAAGCTGGAGGAGCGCGGCGTCGCCCTGCCTGCGGACTGGCGGAGCCGCTTCCCCTGCGATCCGGCGGCGCCGAGCGTCGGCAATTGGCGCGGCTGGGGCAAGTTCTTCCTCTACCGCCGCCGCCGCGTGCCGGGCCGGGAGACCAGCGAGCGGCTGCACGAGACTGCCCTGCATGCCGCGCCCGGCTGGGGCGCGGGAGCGCGCCGCCGCCGCTGGTTCGGCCGTGGCAAGCGGGACGGGGCGGCGCCGGAAGTCGCCTGAGCCGGGTGGCGCCCCCGTGCCGGGTCAGCTTCCGGCGAGATTGCCCCGCCAAGGCTGCGACTTGATCCAGCCGGTGAAATAGGCCACCCCCGCCAGCATCAGCAGCCCGGTGACATTGACCAGCGCAAAGGCGGCATGGGTCCGGCCGAGCATGTCCAGGAACACGCCCTGCACCTGCGCGTACCACATCGAGAAGATGAAGATCGCCAGCGACTGCTGCCCGACCTTTACGATGGCGGCCAGCACCGCGCCCCAGGCGCGCGCCAGGCAGCCGTCGCCGCGCGGCAGCAGCCGAACGCCGCGCTCGCCAGCGGCCACCCAGGCCAGATAGGCCAGCGCCAGGAAGTGGACATAGCGCAGCAGCCCGAAATTCGACTTGAAGATCAGCGGGTCGATCGCGGCGCGCAGCGGGACGGTGGCCTCGTGCAGCCAGAGCCGCGCCTGCTGGAAGCCGGACATCTCGGCGGCCGGGATGTCCGGCAGGAGACGCCCCCAGTGATAGGCCGGCACCACGGTCAGCAGCACCGCCGCCGCGGCCAGCCAGACGAGGCCGCGGGTCACCGGCGGCTTCGGCAGCCAGCCCGCCATGAAGGCGAAGCCGGTGAAGAAGATCAGCTGCCAGCCGAAGGGGTTGAAGAACCAGGTCCGCTCGGACCAGGGCTCGGCCGGGAAGGCGAAGAAGCCCAGCTGCGCTGCCGCCCACATCGCCAGCACGGCCGCCGCGGCCAGCCCGACATGCACGCGCTTCAGCGCCACCACTGCCGGCATCATCGCCAGCGCCACCAGGTACATCGGCAGGATGTCGAAATAGTTCGGAACGTAGGTCAGCGTCATGAAGGCCGGCAGGTTCATCTGCGGATCGCGGAAGAACGGGTGCAGGTTCAGCGTCGAGATGTAATCGGTCTCGAACCAGCCGGTATTGTCCAGCCCCGCCAGCGTGGCGGCCAGCACCACGAACAGCCCGACATGCGCCCAGTAGACCTGCCAGAGCCGGTGCCCGACCCTGAGCGCGCCCAGCCCCAGCCCGCGCCGCTCGAACACCCGCCCGAAGGCGATGGCCGAGGCCATGCCCGAGCAGAAGACGAAGATCTCGGTCGCGTCGGACCAGCCGAAGCGTGCCGGAATCCACAGGGTCCAGGTGTTGTTCGGGGTATGGGCGATCAGGATGATGAACATCGCGAGGCCGCGGAAGAAATCCAGCCGGAGGTCGCGTCCTCCGGCCAGGGCGGCATGGCGCGCGTGAAGGGATGTCGTTTCCGGTTTCCCGGAGGACGCCGCGAAGGGCGACAGGTGCAGCATGGGCAGGTACTTCTGATGCCTCCGGCAGAAGTGCCGGGCGGAGATCATGATGGTCTAACGGGTCGCGGCGGATCGGACGGATTGCCGCATTTGCATGATACGCGACATCCTGCCGGCGGCAAAGGAATCTTCGGTCCCGCCGCGAAGGGCCCTGCGCTCGCGCAGCACGGCCTCCGCGCGTTCCGGCCGCCCGGCGCGCAGCGCGGCATCCACGGTGATCCGTTCGAACACGTCGCGCTGGGCGTGGCTGCCGCCGATCAGGGCGATGCGCGGCCGCGCCGCCTCCAGATGCGCCAGCGCCAGCGTGTAGCGCCCGGCGCCGAAGGCGGCGAGGCCCGACACCGCCGACAGGCCGGGATCGGAGCAGATCGTCGCCATCGCGTCGGTCTGGCGGGCCTGGGCGGCCAGCCGGGTGATCAGCTGTTCCTGCGCCGCGCCGCGGTCGCCGCCGATCAGCGCCAGCAGGTAGTGAAGGTCGGCGAAGACCAGGCAGCCGTCGCCCACCCGGGTTTCGGCCAGATCGGCGAGTTCCTCCCAGCGGTTGCCGACCGGGTGGCCCTCCAGCTCCAGCCGCATCAGCAGCGATGTCGCATTGGCGATGTCGCGGTAGTCGTCGGTCTTCTCGGCGCGGATCTTCGCGTCGTAGAGCGCCAGCGCCTCGTCCCTCTCGCCGCGGTCGAGATGCAGCAGGGCCTTGTGCCACCAGACATGGTAGCGGAAGTTGTTCGCCCCTTCCCAGACCGGGCGGTGGCTGTCGATCAGCGCGATGCCCTCGCTGCTGCGTCCGGTCATGTCATGGACATGGGCCACCGCATGCAGCCCCCAGGCATCGTCCGCGGCCAGCGCCAGCCCGGCCATGCCTGCCGCCTCGGCTTCGGCATAGGCCCCGGTTTCCTCCAGCGCGAAGGCATGGCAGCCCAGGGCATAGCCGCGCCCCGGATGGCCTTCGCCATGGGCGCCGAGCACCCGCTCCACCGAGCGGCGCATGCCGGAGGCGTCGCCGACGAGGAAGCGGATGCCGTGGCTCAGCTTCATCGCCAGCGTGTCGCCCGGATCGGCGCGCAGGATCCGTTCGAGCGCGGCGACCGCGCGGCGGGGGTCGCGGGCCAGCATCGCCTCCAGCGCGGCGGTCATCTCGCGGTTGCGCCGGTCGACCGGCCCCATCGACAGACCGGCATGCGCGGCGGAAAGCGCGTCGCGCGCGGTTTCGGCCATCTCGCGGCGGCCCAGCAGCATGCAGAAGATGCCCTTCGCCGCCTGGCCGAGCGCGAAGCCCGGCTCGGCCTCCAGCACCTTGGCAAGATGGACCGGCGTCTGGACGCCATGGGCAAGGAAGGCCAGGCAGGTTGCGTTCCACTCTCTCAGGGCAGCGGCGGAGGACAGGGCGGCAGGGCTGCCGAAAAGGTCGTGTCGCATGGGATGGCTCCGGTTTCTGGCGTGCTGTGGGGAGCATACGCAGAAGAGGGTTACCGGGCACTGTTTGAGTGATCACTCAACGCAACCGTGAGCCGATGTCATCCCGGGGCCGCGTTTGCGGCCCCGACTGCCCCGGAAAACCGGGCGGTTGGCGTTAACGTCACGCGGGTCCGGCGGCTTCCGCGGCGATTTCCGCGAGAATTGTTTCACTGTCCTCGCCGCAGGAGGGCGGCGCCTTGGCATAGCGCACCGGCGTGCGGGAGAATTTCAGCGGGTTGCCGATCAGCCGGACCGGGCCATGGCGGCTCTCCATCTCGACGACCATGCCACGCGCCTGCGCCTGGTCCGAGGCGAAGACCTGCGCCATGTCGTGGATCGGCCCGACGGGGACTTTCCGCGCCTCGAGCCGGGAGACGATCTCGGCGGCCGGGATCTTGGCCAGCACCGGCGCGATCCGCGCCAGCAGCGCCTCGCGGTTGGCGATGCGCGCCGGGTTCGTCGCGAAATCCGGATCGGATTCCAGCCCCGCCAGTCCGAAAGCATCGCAGAACCGCGCGAACTGGCCGTCATTGCCGACCGCGACGATCGCATGGCCGTCGGATGCCTCGAACACGCCGTAGGGGACGATGTTGGGATGCTGGTTGCCGCGCCGTTCCGGCACCTTGCCGGACTGGAGGTAGTTGGTGCCCTCGTTGATCGTCCAGGCCATCTGGCTGTCGACCAGCGCCAGGTCGACATGCTGGCCCTCGCCGGTGCGGTCGCGGTGGCGCAGCGCGGCGAGAATGCCGATGGCGGCATACATCCCGCACATGACATCCGCGATGCCGACGCCGACTTTCATCGGTTCGCCCTCGGGCGCGCCGGTCAGGCTCATGATCCCGCCGTAGCCTTGCGCCATCAGGTCGTAGCCCGGCTTGTCGCGGTTCGGTCCGGTCTGGCCGTAGCCGGAGATCGAGCAGTAGACGAGGCCGGGATGCCGCTTGCACAGCGTCGCGTGGTCCAGCCCGTATTTCGCCAGGCTGCCGGGCTTCCAGTTCTCGATGACGATGTCGGCGCGGGCGGCGAGCGCGGCCGCGATGCGCTGGCCCTCTGGCGAGGCAAGGTCGAGCGCGATCGAGGACTTGTTGCGGTTGGCGCAGAGGTAATAGGCGCTGAGGTCGGTCTTGCGGCCCTCGGCGTCCTGCACGAAGGGCGGCCCCCAGGCGCGAGTGTCGTCTCCGCCGGTGGCCGGGTTCTCCACCTTCCAGACAGTGGCGCCGAGATCGCCCAGCAGCTGGGTGCAGGTCGGACCGGCTAGGATCCGGCTGAGGTCCAGAACGGTGACGCCGTCCAGCGCCCCCCTAGATGCGTCCGTCATAGCTCCTCCCCGGAATGACAGCGGAAATCACGGAAAACCGGTCGGCGGCCTGCGCCTGCTGCAGCGCCTGGGCCAGCTCGTCGCGGTTCGTCACGGCATGGCCCTCGCCGCCGAAGGCGCGGGCGATGGCGGCGAAATCGTGGCGGCCGAACTCCACGCCCGCATTGGGCAGCTGGCGCTGGCGCTGCTTGAGTTCGATCAGCGCCAGCTGGGCATCGGCGAAGACCACGAAGATCGGTGCCAGCCCGCGCTCGGCCGCGGTGGCAAGCTCCCCCGCCACCATCAGGAACCCGGCATCGCCCATGAAGCCGACGACCGTGCGGTCCGGATCGGCCAGCTTGGTGCCGATGGCCAGCGGCAGGGCGCAGCCCATGGTGCAGAAGCCGGTCGACTGGACCAGCGCCTTCGGCTCGAAGCAGTCCCACATCTGCGACAGCAGGATGCGGTGGGCTCCGGAATCCGCGGTGGCCAGCGTATCGGCTGGCAGCAGCGCCCGGCAGGTGGCGATCACTTCGGCCGGCCCCCAGCCGTCCGTCCGCGGGAAGGCCGCCGCCAGGGCCGCGCGGGCGGCAAAGGGCGCGCCGTCCGGCCATGTGCGGCGCGGCGTCAGGTCATGCGACAGCGCCGCGAGCGTCGGGGCGATATCCGCCACGATCTCGATCCCGGCGGCATGCATGCCATGGTCGTTGCGGGCATGCGCGATCTCGATCGCGCGCTTCTCCGCCGGGTCCCAGGGATGGCTCCAGCCGGTGCGCATCTCGATCGGATCGTAGCCAAGGCAGAGCACGAGGTCGGATTGCGACACCAGCGGCAGCAGCGTGCGGTCCGCCAGCGGCGAGAGCCCCGCGCCGCCCAGTGCCAGCGGATGGTCCTCGCGCAGCACGCCCTTCGCCTTGTAGGTGGTGATCAGGGGCACGCCATGCTGGATGCAGAACTGGGCCACCGCGTCCGCGGCGCCTTCGGCGAGCACGTCGAGCCCGGCGATTGCCAGCGGGCGCTCCGCCTCGGCCAGCCACCGGCGCGCTTCCGCGAGGCCCGGCGATGGCGCCACCGCGACCGGCAGGGGACGGGGCGGTGCGGGCGGCCGGGTGGCGCCTGGCTCCATGTCGGCCACGCGGATCGGCAGGTCGACATGCACCGGCCCGGGCCGCGGCGCCATGGCCAGCGCGACGGCCCTGGCGGCGATCGTCCCGGCCGCTTCGGCGACCATCGAAAAACTGCCCTTGGCAACGGTCCGGAACACGGCCTGCTGGTCCAGCACCTGATGGGTGTAGCCCGCTGCCTCGGCGGCGTCGACCGCGCCGGTGACGACGATCATCGGCACCCGGTCCTGCCGGGCATTCTCCACCACGTTGACGGCATTCAGCGCGCCCGGTCCCAGCGTGGCGACCAGGAGCGCGGGCGCCCCGGTGCGGTGATGGACTGCCTCCGCCATGAAACCGCCGGAATTCTCGTGCTTGACCAGCACGAACTCGATGCCCGCGCGCTCCAGCGCGGCGACGAAGCTCAGCACCTCGCCGCCCGGCATGCCGAAGGCGTGGCGCACGCCGGCGTCGTGGAGTTCGCGGGCAAGGATGTCGGCAACGGTGGGCGGTCGGTCGGCGCTGTCCTGGGTCATGCCCAAGGAGTAAGGCGCGGATCCGGGCTTGGCCAGCGCCAAGCGCACCCGCCCGATCAAGCTGCGGCGAGAGATGTTTCGGCCCTGCGCCGGACGTCCTGCCGCCGGACCTGTGCAGGTGCGTCCGCGGCGCGGCGCACGGGCTTGTTCGACGGGGTTCGGAGGGTGCTGGCGGCTAGGCGCATTTGGCCGCCGGGCGGCTGCATGGCTTGCGGAAATCCGGGTCTTCGCCTTTCCATTGGGTACGGGTGCCGGGGAGAGCTGCGCAGGCTGCGCGGAAGACTTGGCGCGCATGTTGCATGCCGCCCGGCGGTTCCCGGAGGACGCGAAGCCCTCGCGCGATCCGCGGTTGACCGTCTTCCCGGGGCATCGCGTCGCTGGCCGGCAACTCCGGCATTTCCGCCGGGCTCCGGGGGCTGGCCGGAGAGGAAGGCAGCGCACTCCGCAATTGTCTGCCGCAGGCAGGACGGCAAATCGCGAAGGCTCGAGCGGTGCGCCGGCACGTCCGGGGCGCTTCCTTTTGCGTTGGGGGGGGGCGGTCGCAGCTGCGTGCCGCGTCTGGCCCGGGCGCAGGGGACAAAGGCGGGGCGGCGTTCGGTCTGTGCCGAGGCTTGCCCGCGAAAGCTGCCGCGAAGCGCATCGCAGCCGATGAACCCATCGCCTGGCGCTCCCGATCTGTCGGCGGCCCATTGGCTGCGGCCGGGATCTGCGTGCATGACGCGCGTGTCCGAAAGGTGCCGCGCACGTTGAATTGCGCAATCGGGCCGAAAGCCCCGCGGCGGGCGGAAGGACAGGCCGGGCGATGGCCCCGTCCGGTGCTAGAGCAGGATGCCCGGTTCGTCGGGGACGATCTTCTCCAGCGGCATCCACGGGTTCAGGCCGAGGACGGCGGCGCGCATGTCCCGGGCTTCCTCGTCGCGGCCGAGCTCGACCAGGACCTGGACGCGCTGCGCCATGGCGGCCAGATGGTCGGGTGCCGCTTCGAGCGCGCGGTCGAGATCGGCCAGGGCACCGTCGAGATCGCCTTCGCCCTGTTGCAGGAGCGCGCGCTGGCGGTAGCCCTCGGCGAAGTCCGGGCAATAGGCGATCAGCTGGTCGAGCGCCTCCGTCGCGCCTTCGGCATCCATGGCCTGGCGGCGCGCGATGCCCTGTTCCAGCAGCTTCTGCGCCTCCCGGTTCGGGGCGGTGGCGAAGATTTCGACGAGGTGGCGGGTCAGGTAGAGCCCGTCCGCCCGGCTCCGGGTCTGCTGCAGCTCGGCCAGAAGGTCGGCCTTGCGCTCGGCAAATTCCATCGGCGGCGGGCAGCTGGGGACCGCTTCGGTCTGCGCGGCCTGGACGCCATTGGCCGCAGCGGTGAAAAGGAGGGGGATGATGAAATGTCGCATGGCCATAGTCGGCGATACTCCGCGGCTTCTGTCAAGAAACCGTTACATGCGCCCCGATCAACTTTGGGGGCGGTCCCGGTCCGGCTGAAAATTTCAGCCCCGTGTTGACCCCGCCGCGCGGAGCGCCCACTTCCCCGACATGTTCCCGATCCGCGACCACAACCCTCCGGGGCGCGTGCCCTACGTGAATTACGCGCTGATCGCGGCCAACGTGCTGATCTTCTTCGCGACGCTGCCGCTCGAAGGCAACCAGCGCGCGCTCTATGCGCTCTACGAGTCCTGGGCGGTGGTCCCGGCGCGGATCGTCCATGGGGACGCGCTCTACACGCTGGCCAGCTCGATGTTCCTGCATGGCGGCTGGATGCACATCATCGGCAACATGCTGTTCCTGCACGTCTTCGGCGACAACCTGGAGGACCAGCTGGGGCATCTGGGCTACCTGGCCTTCTACCTGGCCTGCGGCGTCGCCGCGGGGCTGGCGCAGGTGGCGGCGGATCCCGGCTCCGCCCTGCCGCTGATCGGCGCCTCGGGCGCGATCGCCGGGGTCATGGGCGGCTACCTGCTGCTCTTTCCCAAGGCGCGGATCGACATTCTCTTCATCATCATCGTCTTCATCCGGATCATCCCGGTTCCGGCCTGGTTCGTGCTGGGCTTCTGGTTCGCGCTGCAGCTCTTCAACGGGCTTTCCGCCACGGCCGGAGCGGGCGGGGTGGCCTATTGGGCGCACGCCGGAGGCTTCCTGATCGGCGCGGCGCTGATGCTGCCTGTTTTCCTCGCGCGGGGCGGGCCGCGCTTCTGGGACCGGGCGGGAGGCCGTCCGCCGCATGCCGAGGCCAGCTACCGCGTGGTACGCACGGGCATTCCGGCCGTGCGGGCCAAGCCGCGCAGCCTGACGCAAGTACCTGTGACGAAAGGACGGCCGAAGCGATGACCCACAAGGCAAGCTGCCATTGCGGCGCGGTGGAGCTGGAAGTCGAACTCTGCCAGACGCTCGAAAGCGCGCGGCGCTGCGATTGCAGCTTCTGCCGGAGGCGCGGGGCCGCGACGGTCTCGGCGCCGCTTGATGCGCTCAAGGTGGTGAAGGGGCAGGAGCAGCTGACGCTCTACACCTGGGGGACCGGCACGGCGCAGCACTGGTTCTGCTCGGTCTGCGGGATCTACACGCATCACAAGCGGCGGTCGGATCCGACGAAATACGGCGTCAATCTCGGCACTCTGGAGGGGGTGAACCCCTCCGAACTGGGCGTGCAGCCCTGGTCCGACGGGGTGAACCACCCGTCGGACCGGCAGGATTAGGCGTCGGCGCGCTCGCGGATGGTCTTCGAGAAGGTGTCGAAGATGTTGCCGTTGCCGCAGATCAGGCCGCCGCGGCCCATCAGGTCGGCGCCCGGCAGGATCGGCTCGACGAAGCCGCCGGCCTCCTTCACGAGGATGATGCCCGCGGCCATGTCCCAGGGGTTCAGCCCGCGCTCCCAGTAGCCGTCGTAGCGGCCGGCCGCCACATAGGCGAGGTCGAGCGCGGCGGCGCCCCAGCGGCGCACGCCCGCGACCTGCGGCATCAGCCGGGCGAGGTCCTGCAGCGCGGCCGGCAGGTAGGGCTGCGTGCCGAAGGGAATGCCGGTGGCGAAGACCGACTCGATCATGCGCGAGCGGTCGGAAACGCGCAGTCGCTGGCTGTTCATCCAGGCGCCGGCGCCCTTCTCGGCCATGTACATCTCGTCCTTGGCGGCATCGAAGACGACGCCGGCGACGATCTCGCCCTTGTGCTCCAGCGCGATCGAGATCGCCCAGTGCGGCATGCCGTGCAGGAAGTTGGTGGTGCCGTCGAGCGGGTCGACGATCCAGCGCCGCGTCGGGTCGGTGCCGGGGGTCTCGCCGGTTTCCTCGCCGAGCCAGCCGTAGTTCGGCCGCGCGCCCATGAGCTCCTCCTTGAGGATCTCCTCGGCGGCGATGTCGGCCTTCGACACGAAGTCGCCCGCGCCCTTGGAGGAAACCTGGAGGTTCTCCACTTCGCGGAAGTCCTTGACAAGCGAGCGCCCGGCCCGGCGCGCAGCCTTGATCATGATATTGAGGTTGGCGCTGCCCTGCATCTCTCACGTCTCCTGGGAATCAGGCCAGCGACCTACACGCTCGGGGCGCAGGGGGCAAGCCTCAGCGGCGGGTTCCGGGCCCGCAGGGCGGGTCCGAGGGCGCGGTCAGCTCGGTTTCGCGCCCCGGACAGTGTCGCCGGGCATGGTCGCGACGCGGCCGGGAAGCTGCAGGAACAGCCCCTCCACGAGGCCGATGAAGAAGCCGACGAGCAGCACCTCGGCCAGGAAGACCTCGCCCGGATCCGTGGACGCAGAGGGGCAAGGGTCCGGGGCAGCGGCCAGGCCGCGTCAAGGAAGCCGGCCCCGATCCAACCCGCGCGCTGCACGAGCACGAAGATCAGCGCGGTGGTCGATCCGGCCAGGATCCGGGCGATGGTCATGACCTTGGTTTCCCGCATCTGCGAAATGCGCAGCGTGCTGCGAACCCGCAATGCCATGCCGAGCGCCGCGCCGAACGCGCCGGACAGCGCGGCAAGATGGAAGACTTTGGCATTGAATGGTCCGGAGCCGCCGGGTTCGGCGGTTCCCTCCGGAGCGAGGGTGAGATGCAGCGCCAGATAGAGCTGCGGCAGCGTCAGCAGCGGCAACATGGCCACGCTGTGGGTCCGCAGGCGGCCGCGAGTCTCGGTTTTGCGGTTGTGCTCCAGCTGACCTGCCCCCCGCGAAATCCCTCACCGTGATGTAGAGCCTGTGCCAACTCTGAAGGAGCAGTCGCATGCGAAAGAGCCGTTTCACCGAGGCGCAGATAATCGGGATGATCAAGGAGCAGGAGGCAGGCATGCCGACCACGGAGGTATGCCGACGGCATGGCCTGAGCACGGCGACGTTCTACAAGCTGAAGGCCAAGTATGGCGGGATGGAAGTGTCTGAGGCCGCCAGGCTGAAAGCGCTCGAGGGCGAGAACGCCAAGCTGAAACAGCTATTGGCGGAGACCATGCTGGACAACGTCGTCCTGAAGGACCTTCTGGGAAAGAGCTGACGACATTGACTAAGCGGCGAGATGCGGCGCTCCGGGTGATGCGGGATCATGACATCTCGCAGCGCCGGGCGTGTCGGCTTGCCGGTGTCGATCCCAAGGCGGTCCGGCGTGAACGCCCGCCGGAGCGAGCCATTGAAGGCGCCACTGGTCCGAGCCCAATGGCGAGCGCCGAGATCCGCAAGGAGATGCAGGAGATCGCCGGAACGCGGCGTCGGTTCGGCTGCCGCCGGATCGGCGTCCTTCTGGCGCGGAAGGGAATGACGATGAACCACAAGAAGCTCTATCGCATCTACCGCGAGGAAGGGCTGTCCGTGAAGCGGCGGCGTGGACGAAAACGGGCACGTGGGACCAGAGTGCCGATGCCGACCGCTGGACAACCCAACGCGCGCCGTTCCCTGGACTTCGTGTCCGACAGCTTCGGCGCCTCGCGGAAGTTTCGGGTCCTGACCGTGATCGATGACTGCACGAGGGAGTGTTTGTGCCTCTTGGCAGACACCGGCCTGTCCGGTGCGCCGGTCGTGTCGCGAATGTGGTGGAAATTGCCGAGCGACATGCTCCGGGCACGTGAAATAGGCTCCGTTCAGGCGGCGAGGTCAAGGGACATCGGCTCGAGGGGCTGAGAGAGGG
>NZ_JAATVU010000075.1 GCF_013184745.1 Mangrovicoccus sp. HB161399 | reverse complement strand
GCGAAGATAATCCCGCTCAGGACGCGCCGGTCGTCGACACGCGGTTTGCCGTGGGACTTCGGGAAGCAGGGCTCCAGCCGCGCCATTTGCGCACCATCAAGCCGTGGGATCAAACACCTAGCCCGGCGGCAAACCGGTCGAAAAACCGCGACCACCTCTGACAAGGCGATCGAAGAGGCAATCTCGACTTGGCGGTTCGCCCCTGTCGTCGATGCCTTGCGGGCGCTGCGGGGCGTCAGCGCAACTGTCGCCGCCACCGTGGTGGCCGAGATCGGCGATACCGCCCGCTTTGGAAATCCACGCCAGCTCATGGCCTGGCTCGGACTTGTGCCGGGCGAAAGCTCCAGCGGCAGCACGACGCGGCGGGGGCGCCTGACCAGGACCGGAAACGCCCTGGCGCGGACCATGCCGGTGGAAGCTGGCTGGTCGTATCGCCACCCATCCAGGGAAGGGCAACCTTTCCTGAAGCGTTCGGCGCACCTGCCCAGGGAGATCAGGGACATCGGCTGGAAAGCGCAGACCCGGCTGTGCATGCGGTTCCGGCACCTGTCGAATGCCGGAAAGCCTCAGCCGCGCGTGCTCGCGGCGATTGCCCGGGAACTGGCGGGCTTCATCTGGGACATCGCCCGCAAGACGCCGCTGCCCGGTTGAAGCGATGAGCCGGACTGCCTGTGCAGCACGCTGGAGACGGCCGCCATTGATTGGGAAATCCCCGCAACACGTTGGGACACACATCCGTTCTCAGAGAGAGGCAATCCCGCATCGAACCTGGTCAGGCGGCATCCAATCCGCGGATGAGAGCATGACAACCATCGGTTCGGCCACCGTCTCCAGCGCCTGCACAGGCTGCATGTTTGACCAACCCGCACAGGCGGGGCAGCCTTGCCATGCCGGGAAACCTGAAAAAGCTCATGAGAGAGCACTGTAACGCCCAGTCCGGGATCCGCGGGCAAGGTCAGCCCGCGATCTGGCAGGAAATTCCAACGCGCCGCGGGTCCAGCTGCTCCGGAGCCAGTCCGACAGCTACCGGCAGATCATCCAGCGCAACTCGCCCGACCTGCCCCTGCGCCGTCTCTGGTCCGTGGCCAATGCCCTGCGCCATGCTTGCGCGGCCTCCCGTGCCGCCAATGAACAGGGACGGCTCAACGACATCCTGCCCCCCGCCGTCGAGGCCGCTCTGCGCGACTTGGTCGAGACGCACGGTATCTTCATCATGGGCTTCCCAGAGGCCCGCGAGATCGAGGCGCAAATCCGCGGCTATCTCGACGGGCAGAGCAATCCGGACGCCCTCGCCCGTTCCGCGGAGATCGCCGAAAGCCTCGCTGCCGACGGCATCCTGCCGCCCGAAGAAACGGGAGTGCTCGATGCGGATATCGCGGCTGCGCAGGGTATGGAGCTTCCGCGGAAATGGCGGAAAAGAGCGCCGAGGGCCGTGTCTTCAACATGCTGGCGGCGCTCGGGCGCCATGGCTGGAAACTCGCCTCCTTCGGCGCGAAGCGAGCCGGCGAAGCCATCATCGGCTACGCGGCCGTTGCATGGTTTGTCGAGAACGAGACGCTGATCCACGCCTTTTTCAAGAGCGTCCTGCCGGAAGCGACCTACTGGATTCCGCGCATCGCGGAGGGTCTGCGCGCCGTCCTGCACCTTCCCTGAGCCATCACATTCCCGGCAAACGGCTTCCCCTCCGTTCGGACCGCCGCTAACGGGACGCGAGACAAGTTCCGGAGCAACCCGTGCCCAGCCAGCCCCTGACCCCAGATTTCCCCCGCGCCGCGCAGCTATTCATCGCGGCCTTCGGCGCGCTGGCCCTTGCCCATGCGCTCGGCCTGACCAACCCGTTCTGGGCGGCCATGCCGGTCTGGGTGGTCAGCCAGCCCTGGCGCGAGGACATCCTGATCCGCGGCGTGCTGCGCCTTCTCGGCACCGCCATCGGCGCCGGGATCGGCTTTGCCGCGCTTGCCCTGACCGACAGTCCCGCGATCCATGTGCTGGCGCTCGGCCTCACCGCCTTCGCGGGGGTCACGCTGGCCTACTGGATCGGCACGATCTATTCCTACGGCGCGATGATGGCGGCGATGACCTGCGCGGTGGTGATGCTGCCATCGCTCGCCTCGCATGCCGATCCGCTGGATCTGGCCATCGACCGCATCTGGTGCACTCTGATCGGCGTCTCGGCCGTGACGCTCGCGACCTTCGCCTTCACCCCGCCGCGCGAGTCCCCGCATGCCTTCCGCTTCGAGCACCATACCCTCGCGATGGCGCTGCGCCGGGGCGCGGTGGCCGGGCTCTGCGCCGCGCTCAGCATCTCGCTGCTCCTGGCCACCGGCAGCATCGTCGCCATGGCCGCGGCCCTGTCGCTCTGCGTCTTCTCGGCGATCATGGGGTCGATGGCCGATCCCTCGCCGGTGCTGAAGAACCTGCTGCCCGGGGCGACGCTCGGCGTGCTCGCGGGCATCGCCTGGCGCTTTGCCGGGGACGCGATTGGGCTGGCGCCCGAGGGCATGCTGCTGCTGGCGGGCGTCTTCATCGCCGTCGGCGCGCTGATCCGGGCGACGCCGCGGATCTCGCCGCTCGGGCTCGACGGCAACATGTGCTTCCTGCTTTCGGCCGAGGTCGGCACGGCAGGCCACGGCCATGCGCTGCATCTGGAGACCGCGGCCGCGCTGCTGGCCGGCGCGGGCGCCATGGTGGCGGTCTACCGGGTTCTGCGGGCACGGAGCTTCGTCTGATCTCACCGCCACGTGACTGGAGCGGAGCGGCGGCCCGGCCCATGATCGGACCATGATCAGCCGCCGCGCGCTCCTCGCCCTGCCCGCCCTCCTCGCCGCCACCCGCCTGAAGGCCGCCCCGCTCTGGGAGGACGCCGCCGCGCGCGCCTCCGGCATGGACCAGCTCCATGCGATCCTGGTGGCGCAGGACGGGCAGACCGTGCTGGAGCGGCGCTTCCGCGGCCCCGCGCTCGACCGCCCGGCGAATGTCAAATCCGTCTCCAAGACCCTGGTGGCGACGCTCGCGGGAACCGCGCTCGCGCGCGGCGAGATACCCGGGCTCGATGCCACCATCGGCGAGCTTGCCCCCGGCCTCGTCCCGCCCGGCGCCGATCCCCGCGTGCCGCGGCTGACGGTGGAGAACCTGATCACCATGCAGGCCGGGCTGGAGCGCACCTCGGGCGGCAACTACGGCGCCTGGGTCTCTTCGCCCGACTGGGTGGCGGACGCGCTGTCGCGCCCCTTCGTGGCCGAGCCCGGCACGCGGATGCTCTATTCCACCGGCAGCTACCACGTGCTCGGCGCGGTGCTGGCGGAAGTGACCGGACAGAGCCTGCTGCAGCTCGCCCGCGCGCGCCTCGGCGATCCGCTCGGCATGCCCTTCGCGCCCTGGGTCGCCGATCCGCAGGGCTACTACCTGGGCGGCAACGACATGGCGACCACGCCCGGCGGCCTGCTGCGCTTTGCCGAGATGATCCGGCTGGGCGGCAGCTACGGCGGCCGCCAGGTCGTGCCGCAGGACTGGATCCGCGAGAGCTTCCGCCCGCGCACCCGCTCGCCCTATTCCGGTCTGGATTACGGGCTGGGCTGGTTCCTCGGACGGTCGCAGGGCTCGCGCTTCGCGCTGGCGCGCGGCTATGGCGGGCAGATCGTGGCGGTCGTGCCGGATCTCGCGCTGTCGGTCGCGATCACCTCCGACCCGACGCGCCCCGCCCTCAGCGGCGGCTATTTCGGCGATCTCATGGCGCTGCTCGACGGAACCATCCTGCCTGCCGCCCGCGCCGCCTGACAACGGCTTGACCCCGGCCCGCGCCGCCGCCAGTTTCCGCGCGCAGAGGACAGCGCGGGAACACAGCGATGCAGGACGGGACCGGAACGGCGCGGGAGGAAGCGCTGCGGCGCATCCGCGAGGCGGAGGACAGCGGCGCGGCGGAGCTCAGCTTCTTCGGGCTGAAGGGGCTCGACGCGCTGCCGACGGAGCTGGCACGTCTGGGCGGGCTGAAGTCGCTCGATCTGGGCGGAACCGGGATCACCGACATCGATGCATTGGCGGCCCTGCCGGGGCTGCAGATCGTCCAGCTGGTCGGCACGCCCGCCCTGCGGCTGATCCAGGAGCTGGAGCCTCTGATGGATGCGCGCGACCTGCGGATCTTCTTCCGCGACAACCCGCCCGCCCCGGCAGCCGCGTCCGTCCGGGACAATCCTTTCGGGCAGCGCGGCATCGCGGCCCGGCTCGACACGACCCTGCCTGCCGAATGGGAGGCCGCAAGGCTCGGCCTCGGCGAGGAGCGGCTCGCCCGGATCGGAACGGCCCTGCTCGCCGAAACCTTCGCCGCGGGAACGCGGCGGCTGGCGGGCGGACTGCCGCTCTTCCTGCGCGAGATCGACGGGCTTCAGGTTCTGTTCCTGGCCAGCCGCGCCCCGGCACAGGCGCTCCGCGTGACCCTGGGCGGCCTTGCCCCCGCAGGAGAGAGCCGCTTCGGCAGCCCGGAGGTCCGCGCCGCTGCAGAGGCCCTGCAGGCCGCCCTCGGCCACCCCCGGGCCGCCGCTTCCGCAGTCCTGCCGCCGCTGGTCCCGGCGACGGCGGACAGCTATCCGGGACTCTCCGGGGATATCCGCGCCCGCCACATGCTGAACGCGCTGGCGCAGATCGCGGCTGCCGACGCGCTGCTGCCGCCGGACGCCTGAGGCCGGGACCTTTGCCGCCGGAAACAGGCGGCCGCCCGCCCGGCATCCGGGACCGCGGCACGCCGGGCCAGCGCCGCCGGGCGGACAGGACGGCGCCCCTCCCCGGCGCGCCGGAGCGCCCTTCCAGCCTAGAACTCGACCCCGGCCTGCGCCTTCACGCCCGAGCGGAAGGGATGCTTGACCAGCTCCATCTCGGTGACCAGATCCGCCGCCTCGATCAGCGGCTCCTTGGCATTGCGCCCGGTCAGGACGACATGGACCATCTCCGGCTTGTTCTCAGCCAGCCAGGCAACGACCTCCTCGACGTCGAGATAGTCGTAGCGCAGCGCGATGTTGATCTCGTCGAGCAGCACCATGCGCATGCCGGGGCGCAGGATCAGCTCCTTCGCCTTCTCCCAGGCGGCACCGGCCATCTCCATGTCGCGGGTGCGGTCCTGCGTCTCCCAGGTGAAGCCCTCGCCCATCGTGTGGAACTCGCAGAGATCGCCGAAATGCTCCGTGATCAGCGTGCGCTCTCCGGTCTCCATGCCGCCCTTGATGAACTGCACCACGGCGCAGGGCATCCCGTGCGCGATGCAGCGGAAGATCATGCCGAAGGCCGCGGAGGACTTGCCCTTGCCCTTGCCGGTATGGACGACGACCAAGCCCTTTTCCTCGGTCTTGGTCGCCATGATCTTGTCGCGGCTGGCCTTCTTCTTGGCCATCTTCTCGGCATGGCGGCCGGGATCGGTGATGCTCACGTGCGGGCTCCTTCCTTGGTGCGGAGCCCGAGATAAGCCCGGCCCGCCCGCCAGCGCAACCCCGCGCTCAGAACAGCCAATGCGCCACGATGGGCGCGAGAAGCGCTGTGAGAAGCGCGTTCAGTCCCATGCCGATGCCCGCAAAGGCCCCCGCAGTGTCGTTGACCTGGAAGGCCCGGGCCGTGCCGATGCCATGCGCCGCCACCCCGGTGGCGAAACCGCGCGCCCGCCAGTCGGTGACGCCCATCGCGTTGTAGAGCGGCGTCACGACCACCGCGCCGATGATGCCCGTCAGGATGACCATGGCCGCGGTCAGCGCCGGGACGCCGCCGATCGTCTCTGCCACGCCCAGCGCCACCGGAGAGGTCGCGGATTTCGGCAGGAGAGAGACCAGCACCTCGCCTCGCACGCCGCAGAGCCAGCCGATGCCGACCGCCGAGAGCATGGCCACGAGCGAGCCGACGGCCAGCGCCGCCGTCATGGGAAGCAGCGCCGAGCGGACATGGCGGAGGTTGGCAAAGAGCGGCACGGCCAGCGCCACGGTCGCGGGGCCAAGCAGGAAATGGACGAATTGCGCGCCCTGGAAATAGGTCTCGTAATCCGTGCCCGTGCCGACCAGCGCGACCGATATCAGGACCACGGCGACCAGCACCGGATTCACCCAGGGGCTGCGCTTCGCCCTGAGGAACAGGAAATCGCCGATCCCGTAGGCCAGCAGAGTCACCGTCAGCCACAGCAGCGGCCCCTGCTGGAGATAGATCCAGAGCCGGGTGAAATCGCTCATGCCCGGTCTCCCATCGCGCGCGCCACCAGCCGGAAGGTCGCCACCCCCGCGGCCAGCGCCAGAACGGTCGAACCGAGCAGTGCCGCCAGCAGGCCGAAGCCGTATTGCGCCACCTTGTCGAGCTGCGAGACGATGCCCACGCCCGCCGGCACGAACAGCAGCGAGAGATTGCCGAGGATCACCTGCGCCGTCGGCGTCACCTTGCCCGGCAGCGGCCGGAACAGCGCCATCAGGACCAGCAGCAGCACCATGCCGATCACCGGGCCCGGAACCGGCAGGCCCAGCGCGCGCGAGCAGACCTCCCCGGCCAGCTGGCAGCCCAGCAGGATCGCAAGCGGCCAGATCATTCCCCGTCCCTCCTGTAGACCGGCAGCTCAGGCGCGCCGAAGGCCCAGGAGAGGTGCTCTTCCGCGTGGAAGTTCATCTCCGGCACGACCGCCTCCGGGTCGTCGAGCAGCGCGGCGTAGAAATGCATCTCGCCGGGGCTGTCGACGTCATTGGCATAGGCGGCAGGCGCGCCGCAGGTCGCGCAGAACCATCGGGTCCGTCCGGGGCCGCTCTCGTAGCGGACGGGCGGCGTGCCGGTCCAGCGCCACTGGCCCTGCTCCACCCCGATGAAGGTAGTGAAGGGCGACGCCGTCTGGCGGCGGCAGCTTTCGCAGTGGCAATGGCCGACGAAGAGGAAGGGCGGATCGATCTCGAAGCGCGTCCGGGTGCACAGGCAATGTCCGGTCAGGGTCATGGGCGGAACCTCCTGGCCCCCGAGGGGACCTTCCGCGGCGCGGATGTCAAGCGCGCGCTGTGTTCCGGCGCTCGGGCGGGACGCGGATATGCACCGGGCGGGAGACGGGAGACGGGAGACGGGAGACGGGAGACGGGAGACGGGAGACGGGAGACGGGAGACGGGAGACGGGAGACGGGAGACGGGAGACGGGAGACGGGAGACGGGAGACGGGAGACGGGAGAAAATTCCGGCGCGCCCGAAACCTGTCAAGCGCCACTTGCCATGCCCAGGACGCGAAATGGCCCAGTTCGATCCCGTTTTCCTTCCTTTGCCGGCAATCCTCTGCTGGCGGCCGCAACACTCCCGGACGGCAGCGCAACAGGACGGCCCTCAGTCCCGCCGTCGACTGAATCAGCGGCCAGCATACGGGCTGCAGCAGTCCGGTCGTCCTTCTCCCGTGTCCCCCGGGATGGACACCTCCCGGACCGCCGGTCCGGCTGGCGAAGGACCGCAGCAGCACGCCATCCAGGCCCAGCGCATCCGTCCCCTCCGTGCTCTCCGCACGGCCCGGCGGGCCATTGAGCCTGGCGTTCCGATCGATCCGCTCACGGGACACCCGCAATCTGGCCACCGGAATACCCGGCCATCCCGGCGGCAATGGGCAGCGTCCGATCAAGACGCGCATTGCAAGGTCTCCTCGTATTCACCGAAGGAGAAGCGCTCCGCCGGCCCCAGCCTTCCCGCTCCCTGCCAACTCTTTCCGCTCGCCTCCTCTTCAGCACACTTCCGGGCCAGAGCAGCAGTGCATCGCATGGCTCGCCCGGCAATCCGGGCACCGGACAGTCGCGACGGCACCACACCCGCCCGGCGCATCTGCCTTTCCCGCGCAAACTGCGGGCTCGCTACGCACAGGCCCCGGTATTCCGGTCCCGACGCCTCCGCACACAGCCAATTGCCCCGGCCTGCCCGCCTCGCCTGTGGCACCGGTGCGCATCCCGTTCGCATCGTAGCACCGCTGTCTCTGCGTGCTGCGCGAACGGGCACCCTCCGCCACAGGAGGGACGTCCGTCTCCACGTTCCCTCCGCAGCGATGCAGCCCGCCCGAAGCCCATGCGAACGGGCGCAGCGCGGGACCATGCGCCCCAGCGGTCTCGTCGCCCCGCTGCTCCCTTGGCCTGCACGCTCCCGCGGACTGCCCAACGGCAGAGCGCGGAAAGCGCTCCGCTTTCTGCACGCACCTTTCCGAGCCTTGCCTTGCTTCGCCTCCACTATCCCGCAACGTGCCGATCGAGTTCGGAAGAAGTTGCTCCCTACCGGTTCCGCCCAACACCGCGCTCCTTATGGGAATTCTACCCGCATCGCGGTCCCCGGAGCGCAATGACCGCACCCACCTGGCCTCTCAGCCTCCCGGGGCACCTGGCCGAGCGCGGGATCGCAGGCATGGCGGCGACCTTCATGTCCATGGCTTTCCCGGCGCGCGCGAGTGCCGGGCACCAGGGCCACACCGCGCATGCAGGGATCAGCGGCAGGGGGCCAGCACCGTCACGCTGCGTCCTGGGGACAGCAGTTCCGGCAATGGCCGCGTGGACCGGACCGGAGGGCCAAACGGGAACGCGAGTGCTCCGGCACCCGGAGCATTCCAGTTTGCGGAACCAATGTCAGAAAACCGTTGCGCCCGGCCCAGATCGCGCGGCAGTTCCCCGCCGGCTCTCTGCCTCGGATAGCCGCACGCTGATGCCCTATAGCTTCCGGGCGCAGACCCAAGGCAGTAGACCAGTGCGGGCCGCCCGCCGCATCAGGACGGCCCCGGTATCAGGCGGCGGCACCAGTGCTGCGGTTGCGGCGGCGGCGCGGCGCAGGGGCGCTGGCCAGGCCCTGGGCCAGAATGCGGGTCATCGGATGGTCGGGCGCATCCGCGCCGTGCAGTTCCAGCAGGGCCCGCAGCGCAAGGCAGGGCTCCACCCCCTCGGGGATCGACAGTGCCCAGTCCAGGAAGATCGAGCGGCAGGACGGCATCTCTATGCCTTCGATCCGGTACGCATCGCGGATCAGGCCTTCGGGGTCGGGATCGGCTGGCAGGTTTCGAGTCGGCATGGGCTCAAGCTACCGATCTGCGACAACCTGTCAATCCGGACAGGTTTGGACAGCATTGTCCACGACCTTGGCTGATTGCTCCAGAGTTTCGGCGATACGCGCCTCAAGGGAACCAATGTCGGGCATTCCCGTGTCCCTCAGCAGCATGTCGCGCCCGCCCTGGCCCAGATGCGCCGGGTCCGGCCGTCCCCCGGTCAGGAGCCGCCCGGCCTGCTTGAGCACCGAATAGAACCGCAGGACGCCGATCAGCCGCTCCGCCACGTCCGGGGCGACGAAGCCCGAGCGCAGCTGCGCCTCGGGTGACCGGTCCGGGCATCCGGTGACCAGCGCGCAGGCCGATGCCAGCAGCTCGATGTCCTGCCGCCCGCCCGGACCGTTCTCGGTGTCCCAGGGCCCCTTGCGCGGCTTGCCCGCCCGCAGGCGGCCGCGCATGTCCTCCAGATCCGCCAGGATCTTGGGTATGTCCGGCGGTGCGGCGATCAGCTCCCTGCGGAAGTGCTCGATCTCCTCCGACAGCTCCGGCGCCCCGGCGATCACCCGCGCGCGGGTCAGCGCCAGATGCTCCCAGGTCCAGGCCTCGGTCTCCTGGTAGCTCTTGAAGGCCGTCCATCCCGTCGCCACCGGCCCCTGCCGCCCCGAAGGACGCAGCCGCATGTCGACCTCGTAGAGCATCCCTTCCGACATCTGCGCCGAAAGCGCCGTGACGAAGGCCTTGGTCAGCCGTGCGTAGTAGGCGCGCGCGTCGAGCGGACGGCGGCCGTCGGACATGGCGTCCCCCGGCGCATCGTAGATCACGATCAGGTCCAGATCCGAGGTGGCCGCCAGGTTGCGCGCCCCGAGCGAGCCCATGCCGACCACGGCCCCGCCGCGTCCCGGCAGCTGCCCGTGCTTCTCGGCGAACTGCACCGCCACCACGGGGCTCAGCACCTCCAGCACCGCCTCTGCCAGGTCGGAATACTGCGCCGCCGCCTCCTGGGCGTCGATCAGCCCGCGCAGCAGGTGCACCCCCACGCGGAAACGCCATTCCTTGTGCCAGCGCCGGGTGGCGTCGAGCTTCTGCTCGTAATCATCCGCATCGTGCTCCAGCGCTTCGGACAGCTCCTCCGCCAGCCCGGCACGTCCCGGCCAGGGGTCGAAGAAGCTGCCGCCGATCACCGCGTCCAGAACCTGGGCATGGCGCGACAGGTATTCCGCCAGCATCGGCGAGGAAGAGGCGATGTCGACCATCAGGTCGATCAGGTGCGGATTGGCCTCGAAGAGCGAGAAGACCTGCACCCCGGCCGGCAGGCGCTGCAGGAATCGCTCGAACTGCAGCAGCGCCTCCTCCGGCTTCGCGGCCTTGTCGAAGCGCTGCAGCAGGTCGGGCAGCAGCCGCCCGAGGATGGCGCGCGCGCGGTCCGAACGCAGGGCGGCAAAGCCGTGCCAGCGCGCGGCGATGGCCGCAGCACCGGGATGCGGCGCGGGGGCGGCCTGGCCGGGCTTCTGCAGCAGCAGCGGCGCAGTCAGTTCCTGCACCCGCGCAAAGGTCCCCCGCATCTCCGCCCTCAGGCTCGCCCCGTCGGGCTGGCCGAGGAAGGCCGCCATCCGTTCCCAGCCGTCCCCGTCCTTGGGCAGGGCGTGGGTCTGGGCGTCCTGCACCATCTGCACCCTGTGCTCCCAGGTGCGCAGCACGGCATAGCGCTCCGCCAGCTCCTCGGCCTCCGCCTTCGGGATCCATCCCGCCGCCGAGAGCCGAGACAGCCCCTCGCAGGTGCCCCGCACCCGCAGCGACGGGTCGCGCCCCCCGGCGATCATCTGCCGTGTCTGGGTGAAGAACTCGATTTCGCGGATGCCGCCCGGCCCGAGCTTCAGGTTGCGCCCGTCGAGCCTCGCATCGTCCCAGGTGTTCTTCTGGGCGCGGATCTTGGCCTGCATCGCCTGGGTTTCCTCGATGGTCGCGAAATCGAGATGGCGGCGCCAGATGAAGGGACGGATCTCCTTCAGGAACCGCCGGCCCGCCGCGATGTCGCCGGAGGACGGCCGGGCCTTGATGAAGGCGGCGCGCTCCCAGGTGCGGCCGAGGCTCTCGTAATATCGCTCCGCCGCCGAAATCGAGATGGCGACCGGCGTGGCCGAGGGGTCGGGCCGCAGCCTCAGGTCGGTGCGGAAGACATAGCCGTCGCCGGTCAGGTCGGACAGCAGCGCCATCGCCTTGCGCACCGCGCGGATGAAATGCATCCGTGCCTCGCCCAGATCGGCACCGCAGAAGCGGCTGTCGTCGAACAGCACGATCAGGTCGATATCCGAGGAATAGTTCAGCTCGCGCGCGCCGGTCTTGCCCATCGACAGCACCGTCAGCCCGGCACAGGTGGCAAGGTCGTCCTCGCCCTGGCCGGGGATCTTGCCCGCGCGCAGCACCGGCGCCAGCACCGATTGCAGCGCCACCTCCACCGCCTTGTCCGACAGCTTGGTCAGCGCAGCGGTCACCTGCGCGAGTTCCCAGGCCCCGCCGCAATCCGCCAGCGCCGCGAGCAGCGCGACGCGCCGCTTGGCGACGCGCAGGGCAACCCCCGTCTCCTTGACCGGGCCGGCTTCGATCCCGGCCAGCACCTCCGACAGGCTCTCCTGCGGATCCCGGATCAGCGCCTCTTCCAGCCAAGCGGCCTCGCGGACCATCAGCCCGGCCAGATAGGGGCTGCAGCCCGCCACGCCTTCCAGCAGATTGCGTGCGGCGCCGGGATCGGGCAGCTTGGCGAGGACATCCGCCGCGCGCTCCGGTTCGTAGGGGCGCGGATGGCGGCAGATCAGGTCGGTCAGGGTCATGGCGGTCCTCCGGCTGCCAGGGTCACGGACAGGAGTATCAGGTGAGCCGCAGTTTGAAACGGGTCATGGCGGCGCTGGGAGCCGCCGGTGTCGAGGCGGAACTCCGCGAATTCGCCGAAGGCACGCGCACGGCACATGACGCGGCGGATGCGGTCGGCTGCGCTCTCGACCAGATCGCCAAGTCGATCCTGTTCCGCGGCGAGAACAGCGGCAGCGCCATCCTCTTCGTCACCGCCGGCGGCAACCAGGTCTGCGCCGACCGGGCCGCCGTCCTGGCGGGCGAGCCCCTGGGCAAGGCCGATGCGCGGCTGATCCGCGCCCAGACCGGCTTCGCCATCGGCGGCGTCTCCCCGATCGGCCACCTGACCCCGCCGCGCGCCTATTGGGATCCGCGGCTGCTGGACTTCGCGGAGATCTGGGCAGCCGCCGGCACGCCGCGCCATGTCTTCGGCATCGCGCCGGAGCTGCTGCTGCGCCTTTCAGGAGCGGATGCCGCGGACTTCACCGCCTGACGCGCCTCGTGCCAACGCGAGACCTTCCGCAAGCACCCGGAAATGGCATCATCATCCTGTATCTCCATCCGGGGTTTTGCCATGAGCCGCTCTTCCATGCGGCCTTTGGCGGGCGGTCCGGTGCTTTGCGCCTCCGCCTGCCCCTTGCCCGCAACCGTTCCCGGCCCCTTCTCAGGCGCCGCATGGCGCCAGGCCAGCCCCGACGCATCCGGCACCCTCCGCGCGAGGATCGGCGCCGACACGCTGCATCTCCCGCTCGTCAGCGGGACGGCGGCCCTTCCGATCGGTGCCGCCGGCACGAACTCCGAGGGTCCGTACCATCCGAGCGGGAAATGCAGCTTCTCGGGCACGACGGGAGCGTCAAGCGGACGGATGAGACCATCTTGGTTTCCCGCGGCCCGGCGCAACGGTCCGCACTGCCGGCCGCATGATCGGCGCGGGCGGGGACCCTCGCCCGCGCTCCGGTTTCGACTGCCCCGCCGGGGGCAGTCCGCGTGTCCGCATCCCGGGCTTGCCCAGCCCGTAAGCACCCTCCTGCTGGCCCGGGGCCCGGCCGCTGCCCGGCACGGGGCAGCCGCGGAGCGCGATGTGAAAGTTTTTCACATCCA
This sequence comes from Mangrovicoccus sp. HB161399, assembly GCF_013184745.1. Classification (GTDB taxonomy): domain Bacteria; phylum Pseudomonadota; class Alphaproteobacteria; order Rhodobacterales; family Rhodobacteraceae; genus Mangrovicoccus. The sequence continues at coordinate 14,279 of NZ_JAATVU010000075.1, read as the reverse complement.
CCCCTTGAAGGAAGTTAAGCGGCTTCACATCTAGGGCATGTGAAAGGACTTCACATCGAATGACACCAAGGGAGACCAAGATGAACGCAGTCGCTTCCTGGCCCGGCCAGGCGGAACAATGGCTCGACCAGCGCGGCAAGGGCGCCTGGATCGCGGCCATGGTTCTCGGTTTCATATTCTTCTGGCCTGTCGGCCTCGCCCTTCTCGCCTACATGATCTGGAGCAAACGCATGTTTTCCGGCTGCAAGAACGCCCGCAAGATGAAGACCGCCAAATACGCCTTCCATTCCTCCGGCAACAGCGCCTTCGACGCCTACAAGGCCGAGACCCTGCGCCGCCTCGAAGAGGAGCAGGATGCCTTCCAGGAATTCCTCAAGCGGCTGCGCGAGGCCAAGGACAAGACGGAGTTCGACCAGTTCATGGAAGACCGCGCCCGCCGCGCCCCGGCCTCCGAGCCGGCAGACGCCTGACGACGCCAAGGCGGCCCGGGGTCCGGGCCGCTTCCCCCGATGACGAGAGACGAGATGCACAGCAATCCTTACTGGGGCCTGCCCGACCCTGAAACGGGCCATGCTTTCTATGACGGGGTGACCCGGCGGCGGTTCCTGGCCTGGATCGTGGACATGGTGCTGACGGTGGGGCTGGTGCTGCTGGCAATCCCGCTGACCGCCTTCACCGGACTGTTCTTCCTGCCGCTGCTGTGGCTCGCGGTCAGCTTTGCCTACCGCGCCATCACCATCGCGAATTCCGGCGCGACATGGGGCATGCATTTCGCCGGGATCGAGCTGCGCCGCCAGGACGGCACCCGTCCCGACGGGGTGCTGGCCGCGCTGCATACCGGGGCCTATCTGGGCATGACCATGGTCTTTCCGGCGCAGCTGATCTCGATCGCGGTGATGCTGGCGAGCTCCCGCGGCCAGGGCCTGCACGACATGCTGCTGGGCACGGCGATGATCAACAAGGCGCAGATCTGAGCCGCTTGATTCCCCCGTCGCGGGCGCCACGCCGCAGCGCGGCGCCCGCAAGTCGCCGCAATTATTGGCAAACTTGGCAAAACTTGACCCTGCGTCCAGCGGCCGCCCCGGCGGCCCTCCGGACCCTTTGCCTCCAACCCGTTGAATACAGGCCTTAACCGAGTTCCAAAGCCGGCCGTTGTTAGGGGACGGTTAGCTCTTTAGGGACTTGGCTGAGACAGGAACCGTTGCTAGGCTCCGCTGGAAAACTGAACGGAAATCATGCGTCACAGCCTTCCCATCGCCCCCCAGTTCTACGTGACTGCCCCCCAGCCGTGCCCCTATCTTCCGGGCCGCATGGAGCGCAAGCTGTTCACCGCGCTGCAGGGCGACTATTCGGAAACGCTGAACAACGCGCTGTCCAAGCAGGGCTTCCGCCGCTCGCAGAACGTGCTCTACCGGCCGTCCTGCGCGGAATGCATGGCCTGCCTCTCGGCCCGCATCCGAGTATCCGATTTCGAGCCCGGCCGCAGCCAGCGCCGGACGCTCAAGCGCAATGCCGACCTGGTGCGGCGCGCGACTTCGCCCTGGGCGACGGAGGAACAGTTCGCGCTGTTCCGCAGCTATCTCGACAGCCGCCATGCCGATGGCGGCATGGCCGACATGGACATCTTCGAATTCGCAGCGATGGTCGAGGAAACCCCGATCCGCAGCCGCGTGATCGAGTACACCCGGCCCTCGCCCGACACGCCCGGCCGCAGCAAGCTGACCGCGGTCTGCCTGACCGACGTTCTCGATGACGGGCTCAGCATGGTCTACTCCTTCTACGAGCCCGAGCTGGAGCGCCGCTCGCTGGGCACGTACATCATCCTCGACCACATCAACATCGCCCGCGAGGCGGGCCTGCCCTATGTCTACCTGGGCTACTGGGTGCCCGGCAGCCCGAAGATGGCCTACAAGGCCAATTTCGGCAGCCTGGAAATCTACAAGAACGGCCGCTGGATCGATATCGGCGAACCGGAAAGCCATTCCGCCGCCGCCCATCCGCTGTCGATCGACCCGATCGCCGAGCAGGTCGCCAAGATCAGCCTGCCCGACACGATGGCCCCGCCGCAGAAGCGCTGAGCGCGCGGCCGCCCCGTTCCGCTGTCCTGAGTTCCGTTCTCCCCGCTTCCGCGGGCGGCAGCCCGCATCGCCGCGCGCACCCTGCCGGCCGCTTCGGGCATGTCCGCCCTGCGCAGGGCGCAAAGCGCTTGCGGCCCGATTTCGCGCAACAATATTTCAAAGGCGTCGCCCCGGCATATACTTAATTGTTTTCGGTTGACGCCCGGGATCGGTTTGCTTAGACAGGCGTCGTTACAGGAAGGATGCCCCCGATGGAACTTCGGATCGTACTTGCAGGAAGACAGCGCATGGGCCGGTGACGGACCCTGGATGAACCCCATGCGCCCCCGAGTAACTCCGGGGGCTTTTTTGTTTCTGCAAGGCCGCGAACCGGAGCCGCGGGGCTCCCGACAGGCCGCCATGACGGAGTGGACAAGATGAAGATGACCGGCGCAAAAATGGTTGTTCAGGCCCTGAAGGATCAGGGGGTCGAGGTGGTTTTCGGCTACCCCGGCGGCGCCGTCCTTCCGATCTATGACGAGATCTTCCAGCAGGACGACATCAAGCACATTCTGGTGCGCCACGAGCAGGCAGCCGTGCACGCCGCCGAGGGCTATGCCCGCTCCACCGGCAAGGTGGGCTGCGCGCTGGTGACCTCCGGCCCGGGAGCGACCAACGCGGTGACCGGCCTGACCGACGCGCTGATGGACTCGATCCCGATCGTGGTGCTCTCGGGCCAGGTGCCGACCTTCATGATCGGCAACGACGCCTTCCAGGAAGCCGACACCGTGGGCATCACCCGCCCCTGCACCAAGCACAACTGGCTGGTGAAGGACACGGCCGACCTGTCGAACGTGATCCACCAGGCCTTCCACGTGGCGCGCTCCGGCCGCCCCGGCCCGGTGCTCGTGGACATCCCGAAGGACGTGCAGTTCGCTTCGGCGCAGTATACCGAGGTGAAGAAGGCCAAGACCTCGCACTACCAGCCGAAGGTGAAGGGCGACGCCGACGCGATCGAGCGCATGGTGGAGCTGATGGAGACGGCCGAGCGGCCGATCTTCTATACCGGCGGCGGCGTGATCAACTCCGGCCCCGCGGCGTCGCAGCTCCTGCGCGAATTCGTGGCGGCGACCGGCTTCCCGATCACCTCTACCCTGATGGGGCTCGGCGCCTACCCGGCATCCGGCGATGCCTGGCTGGGCATGCTGGGGATGCACGGCCTCTACGAGGCCAACCTGGCGATGCATGACTGCGACCTGATGATCAACATCGGCGCCCGCTTCGACGACCGCATCACCGGCCGCGTGCAGGATTTCAGCCCGAAGTCGCGCAAGGTGCATATCGACATCGACCCCTCCTCGATCAACAAGGTGATCCCGGTGGAGGTGCCGATCATCGGCGATGTCGGCCATGTGCTGGAACACGCGCTGAACCTCTGGAAGGCCCGCGGCCGCAAGGTCAACAAGGACGGCCTGAAGAAGTGGTGGGCGAAGATCGAGGAATGGCGCAAGGTCGAGTGCCTGCGCTACCGGAACTCGGACACCGTCATCAAGCCGCAATACGCGCTCGAGCGCCTCGAGGCGCTGACCAAGGGCATGGACCGCTACGTCACCACGGAAGTGGGCCAGCACCAGATGTGGGCGGCGCAGTTCCTGGGCTTCGAGGATCCGAACCGCTGGATGACCTCGGGCGGCCTGGGCACAATGGGCTACGGCTTCCCCGCCTCGATCGGCGCGCAGGTGGCGCATCCCGACAGCCTCGTGATCAACGTGGCCGGCGAGGCGTCCTGGCTGATGAACATGCAGGAAATGGGCACCGCGATCCAGTTCCGCCTGCCGGTGAAGCAGTTCATCCTGAACAACGAGCGCCTGGGCATGGTGCGCCAGTGGCAGCAGCTGCTGCACGGCGAGCGCTACAGCCACTCCTGGTCCGAAGCGCTGCCCGATTTCGTCAAGCTGGCCGAAGCCTTCGGCGGCAAGGGCATCCAGTGCAGCGATCCCAAGGATCTGGACGACGCGATCATGGAAATGATCAGGTATGACGGTCCGGTGATCTTCGACTGCCTGGTCGAGAAGCACGAGAACTGCTTCCCGATGATCCCGTCGGGCGAGCCGCACAACAAGATGCTGCTGGGCGACGCGCAGGCGACCGACGCGATCCAGGGCAAGGGCGCGGTGCTCGTCTGACCCGGGTTCCGGGTGCCTTGCGGCACCCGGTCCTAAGCGGGCGCGTTCAGTCCCCGCGGATCCGCATCACGACGGCCGTCACGATGGCGAAGAGCACATGACCCACCAGCGCCACCCAGGCGATCTGCGCGAAGCCGAGGAAGGGCGGATTGCCCGCCACCAGCGAGGCCATCACGTAGAGCGCGAAGATCCACAGGACCACGCCGTAGAGCGCGGCCGCCGCCAGCCAGTTCAGCTGCGGCAGGATCATCCGACGCAGCGGCTCGGCCACGAAGACCCAGCCGAAGGGATAGGCGAGCATGCCCGCCATGTAATGGAGCGCATGCGCGCCGGGCAGGCTTTCGGCGCCGGTCACGGTGCGGATCACCTGGTTGGCCAGCGGCACGGGCGCAAGCCCGGCGAAGCCGAGGCCGGGACTGAGGCTCTGGCCGAAGAAGTCGAAGGCCACGGTGGCGAAGGCCCCCGCGGTCAGCATGGTCACGATGCGGTGCGAAAGGCTGCGGAACAGGGGCATGTCCGGGGCGCTCATGGTTGCCATGGGATCCTCCTCGAAGGCTATGTCAAAGCGGTGCTCCCTGTCTACAGCGCTGCTTCACCCAGCGTCAGCCACCCCCACGGCAGGTTCACCTGCCGTGAGATTCCGGGCCCCGGAAGCCCCCGAACGGCGGAGATCTGAAACAATGTCCGACCTCGAAACCCTGATTCCGCGGCCGCGTGTTTCACTGCGCGCCGCCCAGACCCCATCCCGGCCCGCCCAGAGCGGACGGGCCCAGACCACAGATACAGCCCCGGAGGTACTCCCGATGTCCGCTCTCCAGATCAAGAAAGGCTCGTCGAAGCACTCGGCCTACGATCTCCGCAGCCACATGAGCGAAGTGATGGAGCGCCACACGCTGGCAGTTGTCGTCGACAACGAATCCGGGGTTCTGGCGCGGGTGATCGGCCTGTTCTCGGGCCGCGGCTACAACATCGAGAGCCTCACCGTGGCCGAAGTCGACCATCAGGGTCACCGCTCGCGCATCACCATCGTCACCACCGGCACGCCGCAGGTGATCGAGCAGATCAAGGCACAGCTGCAGCGCATGGTCCCGGTCCATGACGTGCACGACCTGACTGTCGAGGGCCAGTCGGTGGAACGCGAGCTGGCGCTGCTGAAGGTGGCGGGCACCGGCGACAAGCGGGTCGAGGCGCTGCGCCTCGCCGACATCTTCCGCGCCAACGTGGTCGACACCTCGCTGGAGAGCTTCGTCTTCGAGATCACCGGCACTTCGGAGAAGGTCGATGCCTTTGCCGACCTGATGCGCCCGCTGGGCCTGGTCGAGATCGCCCGCACAGGCGTCGCGGCGCTGAGCCGCGGCCCCCAGGCCTGAGACGCAGCCGGGAGAGGGCACGCCCCCTCCCGGTCCCTCCCCCGGCCCGGACCCCGGCCGCGCGGCACGTGCGGCAGCCGGGGCGTTCAGATTGCCTTGGACGCCTTCGAGATGCCGACATCGGTGGTCCAGCCCAGGGCCAGCTCCGATGCTGCACCGGACCGGGTCACGATGACATCCTGGCAGCCCGGCCTGGCCTCCATCTTCGCCTTGGCATCGACCAGAGTGCCATCCGCTGCGACAAAGGTCAGCGTTGTTGATTTCCGTTGAGAACTGACCCGGGTTTTCCATCGTGAATTGACCGGTCGTCAGGTTATGGCGCCCGGTTCATGCGGCGGTCTATGCCGGTCATTTCTCCCTCCTGGTTCTTTCCGCCTCGGAGCTGGCCTTGAAGCGGCAGCTGTCGTTGCCGGTCTCGAGGAACGAGCCATTATCCGCCATTGATGGTCTCGATGGCCCCTGCAGCGGCATCGCGATGCGCCGCCGGCGAGGACCGCGTTGCGCTGCAGCTGGAGGAGCCATCCATGGAGCAGCCTGTCGCCATCGGCCTCGATCCGGCCAAGGGCGCGTTCCAGGTGCGCGGCGCCGCTGCGGACGGGCGGGCCGCCCTCCGCCGCCGGTTGCGCCGGTCGCAGGTGCCCGGGTTCTCCGGGCGGCCCGAGCCGTGCATGGCCGGAATGGAGGCCCGTCCGGGCGCACATCGCCGGGCGCGGGACCCGGCCGGCGCGGAAGCGGTCCGCGGGGCCGCTGCCCGGCCCGCCATGCGCTTCGTGCCGGCGAAGCCGGCAGGCCGGCAGGCGGCGCTCCCGGATCATGCGGCGCGGGATGTCCCGGTTCGCCAGCGGACACGACCGGCGAATGCGATCCGTGCGCATCTGCCGGAGTTCGGGATCGCGGCCGCGGAGGGCATTCGCGGCTTGGACCGGCTGCTCGGAGCCGCGCGCGGCGGGCCCGGCACGCGGCCTGCCCGCCGGCCGACTGCGCGATCCGGAGGAGGGGACCGGCATCGCGGCCTGCCCGCCGGCCAGCTGCGCGATCCGGAGGAGAGGACCGGCATCGCGGCGGCGCGGAAGACCGGCCCGCCCGCCCGGCGGCCCGCCACGATCCCCGGCCTCGGCCCCGTCGCGTCCCCGGCCTCTGCGGCGGCCGCGCCCGGCGTGGCTGTCTTCCGGTCCGCCCGCGACCGCGCCGCCCGGCGGCAAGGAGCGGTCCGGGCGGATCTCCGGGGCCGGGACCCCCTGCCCGCGGCGGCTGCCCTGTCCCGGCGCGATGGCGCGGGCCAGCACGCGGCGAAGATCGCCGCGGCCGCGCTCGCCGCGCGCATGGCCCGCCCCGTCCGGGCGCCCGTTGCCCGCGGCTCGAGCTGCCGGGCGGTGCCAGGCCGGGAAGGGGATCGCCGCCGGGAAGCGTCCGGCGGCCCGAGGATGGCGGGGCGCGATGCGAGGCGATGGCGCCGGGCGGAGGCGGGACGGACGGAACACCCGGTCCGGACCGGTGCGGCGCAGACCGCGGGCCGTTGACCGGGACCCGTCCCCCAGCGGACTCCGCCAGGGCGCGCGGCCCCTGATGCCGCAGATCAGGCGCGCCCGGGGCGGCGTTCGGACCGGTGGCACTTGCCCCTCGCGACATGGCCGCGACCAGCCGGAATGCCGAACCCAGGCAAGGCTCCTGCCGAGGGACCACCTCACGGTCCGAGGACAATGGACGGCGGCATCAGCTGGAGGATCCGGTCGCGGGCGTCCTGTACGATCTTCTCGACCTGTCTGCTCACCGTCGCCAGCGGTGCTCGGATCGGTGGCGCAACCGCCGGCAACTCGCTCGGACCAAAGGCGCGACATGGCTCGTTCCCGGCCAGCCGCCGGATTGCAGAAGCCGTTCATCGAGGCGCCATCGGTCCGAGCCCGATGCACGGCGGCTCGAAGACGTAGTAGCTGGCCATGCTCTGGAAGCGGGCGTTGACCTGCCGCCTCTTGCCCTTGCCGACCCGGTCCACCGCCGCCTTCGCGTCCGTCGCCGGCGGGCTCGGATCGATGGCGCCTCGTCGGCAACTCCTCGGACCAATGGCGGACAATTCCCGCTGTCATGGATCCCCCACCGCGGGATGCCTCCGAAGACGCGGAAGCCATGCCAGTGGGCGTCGAACAGCATCTCGTGGGTCTGCAGCAGATAGGCCCGGACGAGGAGTTGCCATCGCCGCGCCACCGGTTCGAGCGGCGATGGCAACACGGCTGTGCGCCAGCTTGATATGCGCCACCAGCAGCTTCGTGTGCTCGCCGCCGATCGTCGCCCAGTCCTCGCCCCAGTCGAACTGGAAGGCCTCGCCGAGCACGAAGGCGAGCGGCACGAATATGCCTCGCCCGGCGCCCTGGCTCTCGCGCTGGCGCTCCTATTTCCAGCGGCGCGCGAAAGCGGCCACCCGGTTGCAGGAGCCCTCGCAGCCCAGGCTCGCGAGTTCGGCGTGCAACTGCTTCAGCGTCCGCCGCTGCTTCCTCGGCTTGCCCGCCTCGGATGTCAGCCAGGCCGCCAGCTTGTCCGCGCAGGGATCCAGCTTGCTGGGCCGCTCGGGAACTTGGACCTGCGGATCCGCGGTTCCGGCCCAGAGATTCTTGCGGATCGCTCGGCGTCGTCCATCGGGCTCGAACCGATGGCGCCGCGATGGACGACCCTCGGACCGGTGGCGGCGCGCCTCGCTCCGGGATAGCCCGTTACGCCGGGATATTTCCCGGATCGAGAGCTGGTCCCGCAGTGCCCAGCGTCGGATCACGCACAGAAATGCCATGTCGATCGCTCCGTTGACCCCCGATGATCAAGTCGGGGGCGAGTTCAAACATGGGTCAGTTCCCTGTGGAAATTTCCGGGCTGCCCGGGTCAGTTCTCAACGGAAATCAACAAGCATGACCTAGACGTCAACTTGATATCTCTTCACATGCTGCAGGAACCGGAAGGTGACTGAGGGCGCCGGAAAAGAGGACGCCCGCAGGTCATTTCAGGAAGTCAGGCCGTCAGGCCGGTTCCGATCGGACAGGTCACGCCAGTCCCGCCGATGCCGCAATAGCCGTTCGGGTTCTTCGCCAGGTACTGCTGGTGGTAGTCCTCGGCGAAATAGAACTCCGGCGCGGGCAGGATCTCGGTCGTCACGGTGCCGTAGCCCGCTGCCTTCAGCCGCGGCCCGAACGCATCCCGCGCTGCCAGGGCGGCCGCCTGCTGGGCCTCCGAATGGGTGTAGATCCCCGAGCGGTACTGCGTGCCGACATCGTTGCCCTGGCGCATGCCCTGGGTCGGGTCATGGCCCTCCCAGAAGACCTTGAGCAGCTCCTCGTAGCTGATGGCCGCCGGGTCGTAGATCACCCGCACCACCTCGTTGTGGCCGGTCTTCGCGGTGCAGACCTCCTCGTAGAGCGGGTTCGGCGTGTGCCCGCCCGCATAGCCGACCATGGTCAGCCAGACGCCCGGCAGCTTCCAGAACATCCGCTCGACGCCCCAGAAGCAGCCCATGCCGAACATGGCCTCTTCCATGCCCTCGGGAACCGGGGCCTTCAGATCGCGGCCATTGACGAAATGGGTCCGCGCCGTGGGGATGGCGGCCGGCCGCCCCGGCAGGGCGTCCTCCGCGCCGACCATCCGCGTCTTTGCCGTCTGCATGAAGAACATTGCGCGCTCCTTTTTCCGGTGCCCCCCGAATATAGGCAGCGGCGCCGGGAATGCCATCGCCCAGTGGCGTCCCGCACCTCTGGCGCTCAGGCCCCGTCCCGGCGGTAGCGCGCGGTCGCCTCCGCCACCAGGCCACGGAACCAGCGGGCCGCCGGGTCGCCCTGCAGCCGCCGGTGCCAGCCCAGGTAGATCTGGCTTCCGGGCAGCGCGACCGGCGGCGCGGCGCGGCAGATGCCCGGGCCGCAGGCCGCCGCCATCGGCTCGGGCACCACCGCGACCAGATCGGTGGCGCGGATCACCTCGGGCAGAAGCAGGAAATTCGGCAGGCTCAGCGCAACCCTGCGGCGCCGTCCCAGCGCGGCCAGCGCTGCCTCGACCGCCTCCGCCACCCAGGCGCCCTCGGCCACCGCCACGGCATGCGGCAGCGCGCAGAAGGCGTCGAGCGTCATGCCGCCGCAAAGCGCCGGATGGTCGCGCCGCCAGATCACCTGGAACTCCGCCCCGCCCAGCCGCCGCCCCGGGAAGCTCTCCGGCGCGTTCTCGGACCGCATGATCGCGAAATCCAGCGCGCCGCCTTCCAGATCCGCCGCAACCTGCGCAGGGTCCAGCGGACGGCAGTCAAGCGTCACGCCCGGCGCCCGCTCCGCCAGCATCGCAAGGAGGGCGGGCAGAACCAGCGCGAAGGCAAGGTCGGTGCCCGCCAGCCGGATCCGCCGCGCGTCCGCCGCCGGATCGAAGTCCCGCGCCTCCGTCACCACCTGCCGCAGATCCTCCAGCGCGGCGCCCAGCCGGGACCGCATCGCCTCGGCGCGCGGCGTCAGCGTCATGCCATGGGCATTCCCCGCGAGCAGCTCGTCGCCGAAAAGGTCGCGCAGCCGCGCCAGCTGCGCCGACATGGCAGGCTGGCTGATCCCCAGCCGCTTCGCCGCCCGGGTGACGCTGCATTCCTCCAGCAGCACGTCGAGCGAGACGAGAAGCGCCAGATCGCGGCCCTGTAAATCCATCTGAATTATGCTCATCATATCTAGGATCGATTTGAGTTTTGCCCGGCCCGTCCCGATATGTCCATCAGGAAACGGAACACAGGAACAAGGAGCCCCGAGATGAACAGCAGCGCCTTCGCTTTCGCCCTGGCCATGGCCCCCCTCGCCACCCAGGCCGCCGAGATCACGCTGAACGCACCGTTCGCAGGCGGCACCGTCTCTGGCGCGCTGACCGACATGTCGGTCTATTACACCCAGGCCGAGGATGGCGCCTTCACAGTCGTCGCCACCTACCTGGCCAAGGACGCGGCCGCGCAGCCTGCGCGGCTGATGATGGAGATGCAGGATGGCGATGCCCTGCGCTTCGGCCTGCCGGGCCATCCCGGCGAGCTCTACAGCATCGAGCGCGACGGCTCGGATGTTCATGTCCGTGCGGCGGCGGCAGACTGGAGCGGCCGCGCAAGCTGACCGACGCGGAATTCCGGGCGGGTCTCTCCTCCCTTACCCGCCCTTCCCGGAACGGCCGCCGCAGAAGCGGCCCCCGGGCAATGGCCCGCCCGGCACGGGGCTCCTCCCTCCCCGGCCGGGCGGCAAGACCGCCTTCCCGCGGCGTCCGGACGCGGAAGACACAGGCACTCCGGACCAGCGGCCGCTCCACTTGGGCCGCCCTTCCGGCAAGACAGGCGCGGCCGCCGCAGAAGCGGCCCGCCGCCCTCCGCCGCCCGGCCCGCGTTCCCTCCCTTGTCCGGCCGGGCGGAGGAACGGCCTCCCGGCCGCACCGGGCAGACCCGGCAAGGCCGCCGCAGAAGCGGCCGCCGGTCCCTTTCCGCCCATGGCCCCGCGCCGCCCGCGCCCTATCTGGACAGCGGAAGCGCCAGGAGCCGAAGATGCAGGCATGCAAGACAAGTTCCGGGTCCGGGACAAACCTCCTCCCCCGGCCCGTCCCCGGCACCGCCGTCCTCGCAGCGCGGGCCGGGAGCAGCCTCTCCGCTCCTGTCCCGGGCGGGGAGGCTTGCGCATGAGGCTGGTGCTGGTGCTCGGCGACCAGCTCTCGCCCGGCATGGCCGCGCTGAAGGCCGCCGACCGGGACCGCGATCTGGTGGTGATGGCCGAGGTCGGCACGGAAACCGGCTATGTCCCGCACCATCCGAAGAAAATCGCGCTGATCCTCGCCGCGATGCGCAAATTCGCCGGCCGCCTGCAAGCGGAGGGCTGGCGCGTGGCCTATTCGCGTCTCGACGACCCGGACAATGCCGGCTCCATACCCGGCGAACTCCTGCGCCGCGCCTCGGAAACCGGCGCCAAGGAGGTGATCGCGACCGAACCCGGCGAATGGCGGCTGATCGAGGCCCTCGGCGAGATGCCGCTGCGGGTCACGATGCTGGAGGATGACCGCTTCATCGCCAGCCATGCCGATTTCGATGCCTGGGCGGAGGGGCGCAAGGCGCTGCGGATGGAATATTTCTACCGAGAGATGCGGCGCAAGACCGGCCTCCTGATGGACGGCGACCGGCCCGCGGGCGGAAAGTGGAACTACGACCGCGAGAACCGCAAGCCCGCCAGGGACGACCTCTTCGCGCCGAAGCCGCTATGGTTCTCGCCCGACGAAGCGCTCGAAGAGGTGCTCGGCTTGGTGGAGGACCGCTTCGGCGGGAATTTCGGCGCGCTCCGCCCCTTCGGCTACGCTACCGATCCCGGCCAGGCCGGGCAGGTACTCGACCGCTTCATCGCGGAGGCCCTGCCGCTGTTCGGCGACTACCAGGATGCGATGCTGTCGGGGAACCGCTTCCTCTACCACTCGCTGATCTCGGCCTATCTCAATATCGGCCTGCTCGACCCGCTCGACGCCTGCCGCCGGGCCGAAGCCGCCTGGAAGGGCGGCAAGGTGCCGATCAACGCGGCGGAGGGCTTCATCCGCCAGATCCTCGGCTGGCGCGAATATGTCCGCGGCATCTATTTCCGCGGCGGCCCGGACTATCCGCGGCAGAACAAGCTGAACCACCAGCGCAAGCTGCCCGCGCTCTACTGGGGGGCGGAGACCCGGATGAACTGCCTCGCCCATGCCGTCGCCCAGACCCGCGACGAGGCCTATGCCCACCATATCCAGCGTCTGATGATCACCGGGAATTTCGCGCTGATCGCCGGAATCGACCCGGCCGAGGTGCATGAATGGTACCTGTCGGTCTATGTCGATGCCTTCGAATGGGTCGAGGCGCCGAACACGGTCGGGATGAGCCAGTTCGCCGATGGCGGGGTGATCGCCTCGAAACCCTATGTCTCGTCAGGCAGCTACATTTCGCGGATGTCGGACTATTGCGGCGGCTGCCACTACAGCGTCACCGCGAGGACCGGGGAGCGCGCCTGCCCGTTCAACCTGCTCTACTGGGCCTTCCTCGACCGCCACCGCGACCGCTTCGGGGGCAATCCGCGCATGGCTCAGATGTACCGGACCTGGGACCGGATGGATGCGGCGCATCGCGGGACGGTGCTGGAGGAAGCAGGGCAGTTCCTGCACAAGATGGGGCGCGGCGACTGCATCTGATCCGGCGCCGCCCGGCCGACGTTGAACCGCCGGCGCGGTCAATGATAGCTCTTGTAGACGCGCGTGACCGCATGCCCCTTCTCGACCACGCGGCCCGAATCCTTGAGCTTGAGCCTAGGCACGCGGACATCCTCCGACGTCCGCTTCAGCGCCAGCGACGAGGTCCGCGGCAGCCTGTAGGCCTTCGCCCCGAGAATGCGGGCGAGCCATCGGTCGAGCGAATCGTAGTCGCTGTCGGCAAGGGACCCGATATCGGCCTTCCCGTGGCCCTCGACGATATGGACCGCCGAGCGGGTGAACATCAGGGTGCCGCCGACCTTCAGGAAATGGAGGTAGCGCCGCAGCGCCTCGTCGAATTCCTGCGTGTAGTAGAGCACGCCGTTGAGATCGGTGATCAGGTCGCAGCTCTGCGGCGGCGCGAGGAGGGAGAGGTCGTACTCCTCGAACATCCCGATCTCGTGATAGGAGAAGTTCGGGCAGCTCTCCTCGTCTGCGCGGATCGAAGCAGCGGCCCCGGACGGAATGGAATGCGAGAACGCGATGCAGTCCACATCCGGCCGCGTCGGGGCGAAGCGGCGCATCGCGTTCGCCTCTCCTGCCCCGCCATCCATCCAGATGCCGCCGCCGCCGATTGCCTGCAGCTTCTTCCCGAATTTCGGACCGAACGTGGTTTCGTACTCCCTCATGTCCGAGCTCACCCGGAACGGGTTGCCGCGCAGCCGCGTCTCGGTATCCAGCCGGCTTGCCTCGTTGCGCTCTGCCCGCAGCACGCCCTCGAGATAGCCGATCGCGTCCCTGTACTTGATCTTCCGGTCCGTCGGCATCCGCTCCAGAGCATTGCGGATGGCATTGAAGCTGGCGTTGGACGGGGCCTGCACATACTCCTCGACCGCTTCGAGCACCGGCGTGACAGAGCTGTTGTACGGATTCAGCCCGAAGATGATGCCGCCATGGGCGGCCGCCGCCCGATCGAGAAATTCCTGGTACTGTCCGATTGTGATCATCCGTTCCTCCCGCGGATCAAGGCATGGCGGCCGCCGTGCCGACGTCTCCACGGTACTTCGCGGTCCGGCCCGCATCAGTGCGGAATGACACCGACGCAGGGAAATGAACTAGGCAACCTCACCATGTTCCGGTCGCGCCAAGAAGTGACCTTGCCCCCGGCTCCCGAACTGGGTGACCTTGCCCCCGGATCCCGGACTGGGAGTTGAAGTACTCCCAGAGAGAGGGACCCGCTATGAGCAGACAACCCGGTCGTCACTTCACCGCCGAGTTCAAGGAGCAGGCCGTTGCGCGCCTGTCGGAGCCCGGCGCCACCCAGACCAGCGTCGCGCGGGAACTTGGCGTGACGCCGTCGCAGCTGAAAGGCTGGCGGCTTGAACTGGCGGCTGGAGGGGCGGCCGAGGCGATCCGCAAGCAGCAGGCCGAGGCCGCCGAACTGGCCGAACTTCGGCGCGAGAACCGTCGCCTCAAGGAAGAGGTGGAGGTCA
>NZ_JAATVU010000074.1 GCF_013184745.1 Mangrovicoccus sp. HB161399 | reverse complement strand
GTGCGCGACATTGCCTGGAAGGGGCAGCTGCGGATGTGCCAGCGCTATCGCCGCCTGGCGGCGGCCGGGAAGCCGAAGGTGGTCGTGACCACGGCCATTGCCCGCGAGATGGCGGGCCTCATCTGGGCCATCGCCCGAGCCGTCGAGCCTGTTCCGGGCCCGGCGGTCTCGCAATCTGCATAGAAAAGACACGCTCTCCGGCCCGCCGATGCGCAAGGCCGGGGGCGGAACGCGGTGGGGAACCCTCGTGCCCTGTCATGAGCCCGAAACGACGCTCGCTCCTTAGAGCGAGGCAGCCCCAGGACGAAACCACGGTCATGCGGTATTCAACCCGCGCATGAGAGCTTGCTCAACCGTCGTCTCAGTTCCGTCCCCAGCCTTGCGCATCTTCAAAAGCTTGCACCCGGCCCTGTCGGGGGAATTGCGTTGAAACAAAGGGTTGACAGCGATCATGAGAACAGGCTGCTGAAGAACTCCCGCCTCGACGTCTGTGGCGGAACATGGTTCACCGGCGCCACAGCGAGGACGATGGAGTGTGCGATGCGGGGATCAGACAATGAGACGGGCTCGCTGTTCAGCTATGTCGATCTCGAGGAGCGCATTCCGGCGCTCCACCCGCTGTGGAAGATCCGGCAGGTCGTCAAGTGAGCCATGGAGCCGCCACCGGTCCGAGGCCCATGGCGAACGCGCTTGCCAGCCTCGATGCCGAATTCGAGGTGCTCTACGCCGACCTTGGCCGTCCCTCGATCGCGCCGGAGCGGCTGATCCGGGCGAGCCTGCTGCAGCTTCTCTACTCCGCGCGCTCCGAGCGGCAGCTGATGGAGCAGCTGGACTACAACCTTCTGTTCCGCTGGTTGGTCGGCCTGGGCATTGACGACCCCGTGTGGGTCCCGACCGTGTTCAGCAAGAACCGCGACCGGCTGCTGACCACGGACATGTCGCGCAAGGTGATGGCTGCCATCCTGGCGCACCGCGAGGTGGCACCGCTGCTGTCCGACGGCCACTTCTCCGTCGACGGCACGCTGGTGAAGGCCTGGGTGTCGATGAAGAGCTTCCGGCCGAAGGAGAACGGCGATCCTCCGGCACAGGACGCCACCCCGCAAGACCCATCCCCGCAGCCCGATACAGAGACCCGCCCCATGTCCCGCCCCGCCAGCCGCAGCCGAAATGCCGAAGTGAACTTCAAGGGCGAGAAGCGCTCGAACGCGGCGCATGCCTCGACGACCGATCCGGACGCGCGGCTCTACCGGAAATCGCCGGGCACCGGCGCGATGCTGTGCTTCATCGGGCATGCCGTCATGGAGAACCGCAGCGGGCTCGCGGTCCAGGGCGAGCTGACCCAGGCCGATGGCCGTGCCGAACGCAAGGCAGCGCTCGCCATGATGCACAGGCAGTCGCCGGGATCGACGAGACGGCAGACCCTGGGGGCTGACAAGGCATATGACGCGGCCGGGTTCGTGGCGGATTGCAGGCAGGCCTGCATCACCCCGCATGTCGCCCAGAAGGCGCGGTTCCCGGCGATCGACGGGAGGACCACGCGGCACAAGGGCTACGCCCTGGCGCGAAGGCACCGGATGCGCATCGAGGAGCTTTTCGGATGGTCCAAGACGGTGGGCGGCGCGGCGCAGACCGTCTATCGCGGTGTGGAGCGGGTGCGCTCGCGCTTCATCCTCACGCTGGCGGCGGCAAACCTTGCCCGGCTGCCGCGGTTGCTGGCCATCTGAGGACGGCTGCCGCGGCACCATTTGCTCCAAGTGGCAAGGAACGGATGCAAGATCGCGCCATCCCGCCCAGCAAGGCGGAAAACATTCCGCTCGCCCGACTATTTCAGCACCCTGTTAGGTTGATTAGTCGACTCATGGCAAAAATGCCGGAATGAGTTGACCTATCAACTAATACTTTCGGATAGGTTGTGGGGAGCAGGTTCAGGTGGCGGGGTCCGCTCCGATGCCGCGCAGGACGATGGCCAGGCGCGTGCGGATCTCTTCGCTCTGGCGCTGCCGGTCCGGTTTCTCCTTCCGCTTCCGCCGCGGCAGCAGCGCACCGAAGACGACATCCATCAGGAGCCCGGCAAGGCAGCCGGGATCGCAGTCCGGCAGGCGGCCCCGCGCGATCTCGGCCGCGATCCAGTCCATCAGCAATTCGCGCGACCGGATGATGCCGCCCTCGTAGAGCAGCGCGTTGAGTTCCGGGAAGAGCAGGCTCTCGCGGGCCAGCAGGTTCAAGAGCGCGTCGCGTTCTTCGGCCTCGCGCGTATCAAGGTCCAGCCGGAAGATGCAGCAGAGCATGTCAAGCGGAGGCAGGTCTTCGCCTTCGGGCCGCGGAAGGCCGAGGATCAGGTGGCGGCGCGCCCGGATCACCGCACCGAACAGCGCGGATTTCTCCGGGAAGTGGCGATAAAGGTCGCGCTTCGACATTCCGGCGCTCGCCGCGACATCGGCCATGGTCGTGCGGGCAAAGCCGCGGGTGATGAAGGCCGTCATGGCCGCTTCGAGAATCCGCGCCTTCTGCGCATCGTCGGTCAGCTTGCGCGGGCGGCCCCGCCGGGGCGGCTGACCGGGATCGGCGATGGACGATGTTGACATGCGCGACGGAGCTCCTATTTACGGAACCAATATAGTTCCATAAATGGCGGCGGCAAGCGCGGCCCGCCGCGAGACGAAAGGAAATTCCGATGCCCACCCGGCGCAGCTTCATTCTCGGCCTCACCGCTGCCGGTGCCCTGGCCAACCTATCGGCTCCGGTGCTGGCCGGCGGGATCGCGGCGCAATCCGCCTCGGCGGTCACGCAGGTCTTCGGCGGCGGGCTGCGCTTCGTCGCGGTGGCCGTCACCTATCCCGTGCCGGTGCCGGCCTCGGCCCTGTCGGCGGCGGATTTCGCGGTGGCGGGGCGGACGGTGACGGAGGTCTACCCGGCGGCGGCGGCCGATCCGGCGAGCCGGGCGGAGGAAGGCCCGGTGGTCATCGTTGCGCTGTCTGCCGAGGATGCCGATGCGCTGCTTCTGGTCGAGCCGGAGCGCAGCGGCGGACCGGGAGGTCCGGGCGGATCCGGCGGCGGTCCCGGCGCGGCGGGGGAACGATCGGTCAGCGACAAGAGCTGGAAAACTCCGCAGGCGACGGTCGCACAAGCGGCGTTCTCCATCGGCGAACGGCCCGTTGCGGCGGCGGAGATCGCGACCGCAAAGGTGGAGAACCTCGTGATCGACGAGTTCCGGCAGCTGGTCTGGAATGATCCCGAGACCGGCGACAGCCTTCCCTACAACCTCTTCGTGCCGAAGGATTACGATCCGGCGCAGCGCTACCCGCTGGTCAATTTCATGCATGACGCAGGGACCACCAGCGAGGATCCGCTGATGACGCTGAAGCAGGGGCTTGGCGCGATCTGCTGGGCCTCGCCGCAGGACCAGGCGGACCGGCCCTGCTTCGTGCTGGCCCCGCAATTCGCCGAGATCGTCGCCTCCGACGGCTCGGAGACATCGAGCATGCTCGACACCGTCATCAACCTGATCAAGGCGCTGTCGGAGGAGTACAGCATCGACACATCTCGGCTCTACACCACCGGCCAGTCGGGCGGCGGGATGCTGTCGATCGCCATGAACATCAAGTATCCCGACTTTTTCGCTGCCTCCTTCCTCGTGGCCTGCCAATGGGATGCGGCGCTGGTTGCGCCGATGGCGGGCAACCGGCTGTTCATCCTCGTCAGCCAGGACGACGCCAAGGCCTTCCCCGGCCAGAATGCGATCACCGAGGCGCTGGAGACGGAGGGCGCCACCGTGGCCCGCGCGGTCTGGGATGCGAAATGGACCGCGGAGCAGACCCGGTTTGCCTTCGATGATCTCGACGCCGAAGGCGCGCGGATCAACTATGTCACCTTCGGCAAAGGCACGGTTTTCGATGAGGGCGAGGAGACCGGCGGCGCTTCGGGCCATACCGCAACGTGGCGCTATGCCTATTCCATCGCGCCGATCCGCGACTGGATCTTCCGCGTGGCCTGACCGGAGCCCTGTCATGAAAACTTTCCGGGCGCTGCTTGTCCCGCTCCTGCTTTCCGCAGCGTTGCCCTGCCTTGCGCAGGCACAGACAATGCCGCCGCCGGGCTCCGTTTCGGCGGAGGCGAAGGCGGCCGCCGATGCCGGGGATCTGCCGCGGGCGATCGTGCTCTACGGGCAGGCTGCCGTGGCCGGGGAGCGGGGAGCTGCGGCACAGGTTGCGCGTCTGGCGCTGGAAGGCGGCGACGGGGCCGCGCCGGATTACGCCCTGGCCCGGCTCTGGGCCGGGAGGGCGGTCGAGGCCGGGGACAGTCGCGGCTATCTCTATCTGGGGCAGATGGCGATGGAGGGTCTCGGTGCGGCTGCCGATGCGGGACTGGCGCGCGACTATTTCCTCAAGGGGTACGAGGCCGGAGATCTGAAGGCGCCGCGCTATCTGGGCCTGCTCGACGCGGCTTCGGGCGATGCTGCCGGGGCGGCGGAGTGGTACCGCAAGGGGGCCGATGCGGGCGATATCACCAGCCAGCATTACCTCGGCCGGGCCTATCAGCTGGGAGCCGGGGTGCCGCAGGATTTTGCGGAGGCAATGGCGTGGTACGCGAAGGCTGCCGGACGCGGCGACCTGATCGCATCGGACGGCATCGCCGGAATGGCCTCGCTCTACGAGGCAGGACAGGGCGTGCCTGCAGATCCGGCAAAGGCGCTGGCGCTTTACCGGCGAGCGGCGGAGCTGGGGAACGAGAGAGCGGCCGCGGCGCTGGCGCGGCTCGGCGGCTGAGCCTCAGCCCGCTTCGGGCTGGAGCTCGGGGCGGGGCCGCGTCGCCAGATCCGTCGCGGCGGCGAGGTCGAGCCCGGTCATGCACAAGAGCCGCACCACCACGTCGGTGATCCGGTCCTCCCCGATCTCGCCTGCGGTGATCGACAGGCTGACGCCGATGATCGCGTGGCAGGCGAGCCGCCAGACAAGCTCCGCGTCTTCGGCCTGGAAGCGTCCGGCGGCGGTGGCCTGCTTCAGGTCGCGGATCGCATAGGGCCCCATCCGGCGGTACATCGCGTCGGCCAGGACTTCCGAACGGTTCAGCAGCTGCCGCCAGCGGATATCCCGCGTGGCGGTCTCCAGCACGGTGCGGATGCCGAAGGCATAGACCTGGGCGGGATCCTCGAAGGTATCCGTCACCTGCTCGATTCTCAGAGAGAGCGAGGACATCATCTCCTCCAGCACGGCAACGGCCAGTTCGTCCTTCGACTTGAAGTAGTTGTAGACCGTTCCCGCGCCGACATCGGCGCGTTCGGCGATCTCCAGCATGGTCGCGCCGTCGATGCCCTTCTCGGACATGATCGCCCGCGCGGAAATGATCAGCGCCTCGCGGTTGCGGCGCTGGCGGCGGGCGACGCGGCCTTCGGGTTCCGGTTGGGTGACTGTCATGTCCGGGTCTCCTGTTGGACCTACCGTAATCGCGGAACGCGCCATTCGCAAGTGAATGGATTCATCGGTGACGAAAGATGCACTGGTGAGTCGCGTTCTTCATTTGTGAAAACCTGTTTCCCGGTGCGGCGCGTCCTTGATCGAGATCAGCCGAGGCCTCGTTTCACAAAACCGGAAATATATCGAAAACAGAAGCTTGAACGATATTTCCTGCAGGTGCGAACATGGATCATAAATGGCTAAAACTCAAACTTGACGAACATTCATATCTAGATTTACGCTGAAAGCATACCAGCCATGCCCGCGCGAAGGGCCTGGCCGGGAGGAGAACAGGGGCCGGGACGGTCCAAGGGAGTGATCGACATGACTGTCAGCACAAGCGGCGCGGGCCTGGGTCCGGCGCCTTACGATACCGATGTGGCCATTGTCGGGGCGGGGCCGGTGGGCACGTTCCTGGCGATCATGCTGGGCAAGCGCGGCAAGCGCGTCACGCTGATCGAGCGCTGGACCGAAGCCTACGGCCGCCCGCGCGCCGTCACTTTCGACCACGAGATCGCGCGTATCCTGGCGCTACTGGGCATCGACAGCGAGAACGACCCGGCGATCAATTACCATGACGAGCTGTATTACTGGCGCGATGCCAAGGGCGAGAACCTGCAGATCGTCGACTGGCAGTCGACCTCGGCCTCGGGCTGGCGGGTGCGCTACTGGTTCAACCAGCCCGAGCTGGAAACCCGCCTGACCGGCATCGCCGACAAATGCCCGACCATCACCCAGATCCGCGGCTACGAGGCCTGCGGACTGGAGCAGGACGCCGCTTCGGCGACGCTGACGCTGCGCCGCAACCCCGAGGAGGACCCGGCGGCGACCGGCACGCGGAAGCTCCGCGCGCGCTTCGTCATCGGCGCGGATGGCGCCAACAGCTTCGTGCGCGAGAGCCTCGGGCTGGAGAACGAGGACAAGGGCTATTTCTTCGACTGGCTGATCCTCGACATGCTGCCGAAGTTCGACTATGTCGCCTCGCGGCCGCAGGAGCCCGCCCAATGGCAGCTCTGCGACCCGAAGCGGCCGACCACCATCGTTCCGGGCGGTCCGGGACCGGAAGGCAAGGGCTTCTCGCGGCGGCGCTGGGAATACATGGTGCTGCCGGGCGAGGACCCTGTCGAGCTGCAGACCCCCGCCGCTGCCTGGCGCCTGCTGGAGCCCTGGGGGCTGACCCCGGAGAATTCCGAGCTGGAGCGCTCGGCCGTCTACCGCTTCCAGGCCCGCTGGGCGAAGGACTGGAACAAGGGCCGCTGCGCCATCGCCGGCGACGCCGCCCACCTGATGCCGCCCTTCGCCGGCGAGGGTATGTGCGCGGGGCTGCGCGACGCCTTCGCGCTGGCCTGGCGCCTCAACGGGATCATCGAGGGCAAGTACGGGATCGAGGTGATGGACAGCTATACCACCGAGCGCAAGGAGCACGCCAGGCACTACATCGATTTCAGCCAGGAACTGGGCAAGATCATCTGCATCGCCGACCCGGAGGAAGCGGCGAAGCGCGATGCGCAGATGAAGGCCGATCTGGCCGCGCGCGGCAACGTGCCGGTGCCGACCGATGTCTGCCAGCTTGGCCCGGGGGCCTGGGTCTCCGAAACCGCGCATGCGGGCGAGCTGTCGGTGCAGGGCGTGGTCGAGGCCAACGGGCTGCGCGACCGCTTCGACCAGGCGATGGGCGCGGGCTGGATGGTGCTGGGGCTCGGCGCAGATCCGGCCGAGGCATTGGGGCCGGAGCGGCTGGCGCAGCTCGCCGCGCTCGAAGGCCGGACGGTCTGCCTGGGCCAGCCGGGCATGGTCTGCGACGCGGTCGATGCCGAGGGCACCTATGCGGCCTGGCTCGAGGGACTCGGCGCGACCTATGTGCTGCTGCGCCCGGATTTCTACGTGGCGGCGACGGCGGCGGATGCGGATGCGCTGCGCCGGGGCTTCGACACGGTGATGGCGCGGCTGGCGGTTCCGGCGCGGGCCGAGGCGGCGGTGGCCTGATCCATGTCCGATCTCACTCCGTTCCAGTTTTCCATCAATCCCGGCCGGGTCGTGTTCGGACCCGGCAGTTCCGGGCAGACCGCCGACGAGATCCGGGGGCTCGGGCTCGCCCGGGTCCTGATCCTCGCCACGGCCTTCCAGAAGGGCCAGGCCGAGGATCTCTCCGCGGCGCTCGGGCCCCTCTCCGCCGGGGTGTTCGCGGAGGCGGCCATGCACACGCCGGTCGATGTCACCGACCGCGCAATGGAGGCCTACGAGGCCTCGGGCGCCGAGGGCGTGCTGGCCCTTGGCGGCGGCTCGACCATCGGTCTGGGCAAGGCGATCGCCCACCGCAACGGCGCGCCGCAGATCGTGGTCGCCACGACCTATGCCGGTTCCGAGGTCACGCCGATCCTCGGCCAGACCGAGAACGGCATCAAGACGACGGTGCGCGGCGCCGACATCCTGCCCGAGGTGGTGATCTACGATCCCGACCTGACGCTGGGCCTGCCGGTGGCGATGAGCGTCGCCTCCGGGCTGAACGCGATGGCTCATGCGGTCGAGGGGCTTTATGCGCAGGACCGCAACCCGGTCTCCTCGCTGCAGGCGGTGGAGGGCATCCGGGCGCTGCGCGACGCGCTTCCCGTGATCGTGCGGGAGCCGCAGAACCGCGGCGCGCGCGGCGAGGCGCTCTATGGCGCCTGGCTCTGCGGAACGGTTCTGGGCACGGTCGGCATGTCGCTGCACCACAAGCTCTGCCATGTGCTCGGCGGCAGCTTCGATCTGCCCCACGCCGAGACGCATGCGATCATGCTGCCGCATACGGCGGCCTTCAACGAGGCCGCCGCGAAGGAGGCTCTGGCCCCGGCGGCGGCGCTCTTCGGCGGGTCCCTGGGCGGCGGCCTCCACGATTTCGCCGGGTCCATCGGAGCGCCGCAGGCGCTGAAGGATCTGGGGCTGGAGGAGGCGAGCCTCGAGCGCGCCACGCAGATCGCCACGAAGAACTCGTACTGGAACCCGCGCCCGGTCGAGGCGGAGGGGATCCGGGCGCTCCTGCAGCGGGCCTGGGAGGGGTCGCGGCCGGAGTGACGGCAGCCTGAATTAACGACAGGGAGTCCGCCCGGCGCGGTCCGGGCACAAGGGAGGAAACGATGATCGACAGAAGAACGCTGCTGAAAGGCGGCGCCGTCTCGGCGGCTGCCGCAACCCTGGGTCTTCCCGCCTATGCGCGGGGCGGCCCCATCCGGATCGGATATGTCAGCCCCGGGTCCGGCCCGCTCTCGGCATTTTCCGAGGCAGACGACTTCATGGTCGCGCAGTTCCTGAAGGCTGCGGAGGCGCAGGGACTGGCGGTCGAGGTGACGGTGAAGGACAGCCAGTCCAACCCCAACCGTGCCGCCGAGGTGGCGCGCGAGCTGATCACCCGCGACGAGGTGAACCTGCTGCTCGTGGCCTCGACGCCCGAGACCACCAATCCGGTCTGCTCGATCGCGGAGAGCGAGGAGATCCCGGTGATTTCCTCGGTCGCGCCCTGGCAGCCCTGGTTCATCGGCCAGCAGGGCAATCCGGGCGATCCCGGCAGCTGGCAGGAGTTCGACTATGCGTACCACTTCTTCTGGGGGCTCGAGGACAATGTCGGCGCCTTCCTGCGGATGTGGGAGAGCATCGAGACCAACCGCAAGGTCGGCGCGCTCTGGCCCAATGACGGCGACGGCAATGCCTGGGCTTCGGATGTCGGCCTGCCCGCTGCGGCCGCTGCGGCTGGGTTCCAGGTGACCGATGCCGGACGCTACCAGAACCTGTCCGACGATTTCTCCGCCCAGATCGGCGCCTTCAAGCGCGAGGGCTGCGAGATCATGACCGGCATCCCGATCCCGCCGGATTTCACCACGTTCTGGACCCAGGCGCGGCAGCAGGGCTATGCGCCGAAGATCGTCTCCATCGCCAAGGCGCTCCTGTTCCCGGAATCCGTCGAGGCGCTCGGCGATCTGGGACACAACTTGAGCTGCGAACTCTATTGGTCCCCGGCCTTCCCCTACGCCTCCTCGCTGACCGGCGAGAGCGCGAAGGACCTGGCCGCCGCCTTCGAGGACGCCGCCGGGCGGCAATGGACCCAGCCGGTGGGCTTTGCCCATGCGCTTTTCGAGTTGGCCGCCGACGCGCTGAAGCGCTGCGACGATCCGACGGACGGCGACGCGCTGGCCGAGACCATCGCGGCGACCAGTCTCGACACCGTGGTCGGCAATGTCGGCTGGGGGAAGGACAACCTGCCGGACTTCGCGCGGAAGAACGTCGCCAAGACGCCGCTGGTCGGCGGCCAGTGGCGGCGCGAGGATGACGGGCGGTTCGAGCTGGTCATCGTCGAGAACGGCAACGCGCCCGAGATCCCGCTCGGCGGCACGCTCGAGCCGATCGGCTGAGGGACAGGGAAACGCGCATGTCCATTCTCAGCCTGAACTCCGTGTCGAAGAGCTTCGGCGCGCTGAAGGTGACGGATGACGTCTCCTTCGACCTGGCGCCCGGAGAGGCGCTCGGCATCATCGGTCCGAACGGGGCGGGCAAGTCCACCCTGTTCAACCTGATCTCCGGCAATCTCCGCCCCGACCAGGGGGCGGTGCTGCTCGACGGCCATGACGTGACCGGCGAGACCCCGATGCAGCGCTGCCGCCGCGGCATCGGACGGTCCTTTCAGATCCCGCAGCCTTTCGGCCATCTTTCGGTCTACGAAAACCTGCTGGTCGCCGCGGAATTCGGCGGCCGGGTGCCCGGGCATGACGCGCCGGGGCTGTGCATGGACATCCTCGGCCGCTGCGGGCTGGCCGCTCAGGCCACCGCGCCGGCGGGCAGCCTGCCGCTTCTGAGCCGCAAGCGGCTCGAGCTTGCCCGCGCGATGGCGACGCAGCCGCGGGTGATCCTGCTCGACGAGATCGCCGGCGGGCTGACCGAAGGCGAATGCGTGGCGCTGGTCTCGACCATCCGGCGCATCCATGACGAGGGCACGGCGATCATCTGGATCGAGCATGTGCTGCATGCGCTGACCTCGGTGGTCGAACGGCTGATGGTGCTGAATTTCGGCAGGATGCTGATGATCGGGCAGCCGGACGAGGTAATGGCCGCCCCGGAGGTGAAGGAAATCTACCTGGGGATCGAGGCATGAGCGCGCCGCTGCTATCCGTCCGCGGCCTGACCGCCTTCTACGGCGATTTCCAGGCGCTCTTCGGCGTCGATCTGGACCTCGCCCGCGGCGGCTGCGTCGCCATAATCGGAGCCAATGGCGCGGGAAAGACCACGCTGATGCGCACGATCTGCGGCATTGCCCGCGCCGACCAGGGGGAAATCCTGCTCGACGGCGCACCGATCCACGGTCTGCCCGCACCCGAGGTGCTGCGCCGGGGCGTCGCCATGGTGCCCGAGGGGCGCAAGCTCTTTCCGTCGCTCAGCGTCGAGGAGAACCTGCAGATCGGCGCGCATGAGCGCCGGGGCAACGGCGCCTGGACGCTGGAGGCCATTTACGATCTCTTCCCGGTGCTGAAGGAGCGCCGCCGCAATCCCGGCACCGCGCTCTCGGGCGGGCAGCAGCAGATGGTCGCCATCGGCCGGGCGCTGATGTCGAACCCCGAGGTGCTCCTGTGCGACGAGATCAGCCTCGGCCTCGCGCCGGTGGTGATCCGCGACATCTATGCCGCCGTGCCGCGCATCCGCGAGGCCGGGACCGCCATCGTCGTGGTCGAGCAGGATATCGGCCAGGCGCTGAAAATCGCCGATCATGTCCATTGCATGATGGAGGGCCGGGTGACGTTGTCGGGCCGCCCGTCCGAGCTTTCCCGCGAGGCCATCCATGACGCCTATTTCGGAGTGACCCATGATCTGGCTTGACACCCTTGCGCAGGGCATCCTGCTGGGCGGGCTCTACGCGCTCTTCGCCGCCGGGCTCAGCCTCGTCTTCGGCATCATGCGGCTGGTGAACCTTGCCCATGGCGACCTGATCGTGCTGGGTGCCTACGTGATCCTCGTCATGGTCTCTGTCACCGGGCTGAATCCGTTCCTCGCGGCGACGCTGGCGCTGCCGGTGATGTTCGGCTTCGGAATGCTCTTGCAGACGCATCTGTTCAACCGGGTGCTGGGCGAGGACATCCTGCCGCCCCTTCTGGTGACCTTCGGCCTGTCGGTGGTGCTGCAGAACGTCCTTCTGGAGACCTTCTCGGCCGACAGCCAGAAGCTGTCGATGGGTCCTGTCGAGGCCGTCGGCGTGCCCGTCGGCCCGGTGACGCTGGGGCTGGTGCCGCTGGCCACGCTGGGCTCCGCCGTCGCGGTGATCGCGGCGCTGAACCTGCTCTTCTACCGCACCAAGCTGGGCCGTGCCTTCCGCGCGACCTCGGATGACGCGACCACGGTGCAGCTGATGGGCATCTATCCGGCGCGGATCTTCTCGGTGGCGACCGGCATCGCGCTCATGGTGGCAACGCTGGCGGCGCTCTATCTCGGCGCGCGGGCGAATTTCGATCCGACCATCGGCCCGGCGCGGCTGCTCTACGCCTTCGAGGCCGTCATCATCGGCGGGCTCGGGAGCCTCTGGGGGACGCTTGCGGGCGGACTGGTGATCGGCGTGGCCCAGGCAACCGGCGCCGCGATCCGCCCGGAATGGCAGATCCTCGCAGGCCATGCCGCCTTCGTCGCGGTGCTGCTGTTCCGTCCGCGCGGGCTGTTCCCGCGGGCCAATGACTGAGGAGGATGACATGGACCGCAAGACCCAACTGACCATCCTTGCCGCCGCCGCTGCGGTGGCGCTGCTGGCCGCGGTGCCGGTGATCGGCTCGCGCGCGCTGGTGCAGGACCTCTTCGGCGTGCTGACGCTCCTGGTGCTGGCGCTGAACTGGAACATGCTGGCGGGCTTCTCCGGGCTGGTTTCGGTCGGCCAGCAGGCCTTCGTCGGCATCGGCGCCTATGTGATGTTCGCCTGCGTCATCCTTCTCGGGATGGACCCGCTGGCGGGCGTGCTCGTGGGCGGCTTGGCGGCGATGGCGCTGGCCGTGCCGATGGCGGCCTTCGCCTTCCGGCTGAACGGCGCCTATTTCGCCATCGGCACCTGGGTTGCCGCCGATATCGTCCGGCTCGTGACCAGCCAGTGGCAGGCACTCGGCGGCGGCACCGGCACCTCGCTGCCGAAGGGCACGACCAAGGAGATGATCTTCGTCCAGCCGGTCAAGGATCTGCTCGGCGGCTCCTCGGCCGCAGCGGCCGATGCCGTCACCTACTGGGTGGCACTGGCGCTCGCGGTCGCGATGCTGGGCATCAGCTACGGCTTCCTGCGCTCGCGCATGGGGCTGGCGCTGCAGGCGGTGCGCGACAACGTGGAGGCAGCCCGGTCCGTCGGCATCGATCCGCTTCGGCTGAAGGCGATGGTGTTCCTGCTGACCGCCTTCGGCACCGGGCTTGCCGGCGCGCTGATCTTCATCCAGATCACCCGGGTCACGCCCGAAGCGGCCTTTTCGGTCATCGACTGGACGGCCTTCGTGATCTTCGTGACGGTGATCGGCGGCATCGGCACGCTGCCCGGTCCGATCCTCGGCGTCGCGGTCTTCTACGCGCTGGAGCGGCTCCTGGCAGATTACGGCACCGCCTATCTGATCCTGCTCGGGCTCATCGGCATGGGGGCGATGCTCTTCGCACGCCGCGGTCTCTGGGGCTGGATCGCGGACCGCACCGGCTTCGATCCCCTGCCGCTTTCGCACCGGCCGCCCGCGCCGCCATCCTTCACCGATCTTTCCGACCCTGTCACCCAAAGGAGCTGACATGACCCAGACCTTCGCCAAGGGCGGTTCGGCCACCGCCGTCAACGTTCCCTATTTCACCGAGGAAGGCTCGGTGGAGGCCGTCAATGCCCGGATGGGCCCCGAGGTCCCGCCGCGCCTGGCCGAAGTCATGGCCGGCCTGATCAAGCATCTCCATGCCTTCGTGAAGGATGTCCATCTGACCCAGGAGGAATGGGAATACGCGATCGACTTCCTCACCAAGACCGGCCAGATCTGCTCTGGCGAGCGGCAGGAGTTCATCCTGCTCTCGGACACGCTGGGCGTCTCGATGCTGGTCGACGCGATCAACAACCGCCGTCCGCCTGGTGCGACCGAGAACACCGTCTTCGGACCCTTCCATGTGGAAGGCGCGCCCGCGCGGGCGATGGGCGACTGCATCAGCCTCGACGGCAAGGGCGAGCGCTGCCTCTATGACGGGCGGGTGATCGACATCCACGGCAACCCGATCCAGGGCGCCCGGATCGATGTCTGGTCGGACAATGACGAGGGCTTCTATGACGTGCAGCAGCCCGGCATCCAGCCGAAGTGGAACAACCGGGGCATCTTCGTCACCGGCGCGGACGGCAAGTACAGCTTCGTCGGCATCAAGCCGGTGAGCTACCCGATCCCCGATGACGGCACGGTGGGGCAGATGCTGGGCCATCTCGGCCGCCATCCTTACCGTCCGGCGCACATGCATTACCTCGTGACGGCGCCGGGGTTCCAGAAGCTCGTGACGCATACTTTCGTCGGCGACGACCCCTATCTGGAAAGCGACACCGTCTTCGGCGTCAAGGCGACGCTGGTCGCGCCCTTCGAACGCACCGCCGAGGGACCCGAGCCCTGGCATTCGCCCTTCGACTTCGTTCTGGTCCCCGAATAGGTTCCTCCCCGGCCGAGGGGCGTCCTGCCCCCGGTCCCTTCCGTGAAAGTGTCCCCATGCCCAATGTGAAACTGCTTGTCGAAGACAGCCTGTGGTCGGATCGCGGCGAGGCGATCCGCGCCTGCCTCCTGCCGATGCGCGAGATGCTCTGTGCCGAGCTCGACGTGCCGGTTGCGGCCTGCCAGATCGCGGCCATTCCCTTTGCCGGGATTCCGGATCAACCGCAGGTGAACCTGGAACTCCTGATCCTGCCGCGGCCCGACCGCACCCGCGAGAAGCTCACCGCACTCGGCGAAAAGCTGCGGTCGCATTATGCCAGTGCCACGGGCGGCGCGCCGATGGCGGTGCGCTTCGCCGAGCTGGTGCCAGAGACCTATGTCGCGCTGAAATAGCCCGGCTCACGCCGCGTGGCGGTCAAGGAACATCGCCCGGATGCCGCGGTCGCGGGCGATCATGCTGCCTGCCTCCGTGCCCATGACCATCAGCGCCGTCGCCCAGGCGTCGGCCTCCGCGCAAGTCGCGGCCAGCACGGTGACGGAGGCAGGTGAGCGCGCCAGCGGCGGAAACCGCGGCGGGCAGGTCTGGCAGTGGCGCGGCGTCGGGGATCAGCCCCAGGGTCGCAGGCCCCATCCAGAGTCCGGTCAGCGAGGACAGGGTCATCGCCACCGTTGCGGCGGGCTCGACATGGCGTCGGTTTCGCCCGGGAACAGCGACCGGTACGGCGTCTCGAACCACATCTTCATCGCGCCCGTCGCCTGATCGACCAGCTCCTGCCGGAAGCCGTCCGGGCCGAACGCAGCCATTTGGAGTTCCGCCTTCTCTCTCCCAGCCCTGGGCGCGAGGAGACGGGGTTGGGGCGCAGTTCCGGTTCTGAGGGGCTGCGGAGCAGGCCGGGACGGGGCTCCCGGACTCGTGATGTGCAGATGCGCACGGGACCTTTCCGGTTCTTTTGTGGTACAGTGTATTGTAATGCGGTGCGGATGGTGCATCTTTGCGGGAACCCGTCCCGCATCAGGAGCCGAGACAATGACAGACGCACCGGACTCTCCCGGCCGCCGCGCCGCCATCGGGCTGGCGGCCATCCTGCCCGCAGCCGCCTGGCTGCCTGCTGCGCTCGCGGGGACCATGACAGACGAGGAAGACACCATGACAAACCATGTCAGGACAGTGCAGTCCCTGACCCTCGGCGGAGCCGAGCGGCTGGCCGATCTCGCGCTCGGCGCAGCAGCAGAGGCGGAGGCGCAGATCTGTGTGGCCGTCTCCGACCCGGCGGGCCACCTTCTGGCCTTCCGGCGGATGGACGGCGCCGGCATCGTCTCGATCGACGTGGCGGTCGGCAAGGCGCGCACCGCTGCGATGTTCCGCAAGCCGGTCGATGCCTTCGAGGAGATGATCAATTCCGGCCATCCCTCGATGCTGGCCGTGCCCGGCGCGGTCATGCTGGCGGGCGGGCTTCCGATCGGCACGCCGGTTGTCGGCGCGATCGGCATATCAGGCTCCACCGGACAGGGTGACTTGGCGATCGCGCACGCGACGCTCGCGGCTTTCGAAGCGGAGATGTGAGATGCGGCAGAGCTTTGACGGCCAACAAGTTCTGATCGTCGGCGGCACTTCGGGTTTCGGACTGGAAATCGCGCGGCTTGCCGGAGCGGCGGGGGCCAGCCTGCACCTGGTCGGACGCGACCCGCAGAAGGCCGCCGCCGTGGCCGCCGCCTTTGCAGAAGACGGCATCGCGGCCAAGGGCTACGGGCTGGATGCGTCCCAGCCCGCTGCGTTGGAAATCTGTCTCGACAGCATCGACGCACCGCTGACCCATGCGGTGTCGATGCTGGGCGGCGCGATGGGCGGCGGTTTCCTCGAGGCCAACATGGACACGATCCGAAACGCGATCGAGGAAAAGTTCTTTGCTGCGCTCAAGCTGGCGCGTGCAGTCGTGCCGCGGCTGGCCGATGGCGGAAGCTTGACCTTGACTGCCGGTGCGGGCGGACGGCCCGATAACGCCTCCGGCGCGATCGTCGGCAATGCCAATATCGGATTGCTGGTGCAGGGGCTGGCGGTCGAGGCCGCGCCGAAGCTCAGGGTCAACGCCGTGGCGCCGACCTGGACGCCGACGCCGCTTTGGCGGAGCATGGACGCGGAGCAGGTGGAGGAGATCCGCGCGCGTTTTGCCGGGCAGATCCCGCTCGGCCGCGTCGCCGAGCCCGAGGAAGTGGCCGAGGCCTATCTTTTCGCAATGCGCTGCGGCTTCCTCACCGGCCAGGTGCTGACGATCGATGGCGGTCTGGAACTGGTCACCTGACCGCGGAATATATAAGAAACGGCATTGGTACCATAAATTTTGCGCAGATGGCGACGGAAGCCCGGCGACATCGCGTATGATCGGGCGGAGGGGCGGTCCCGCCCCGGCCATGACCAGAGGAAGACACCGATGCCGCTCCTGCGCGCCACACTGCCCTTTGCCGGGGCGATCATCCCGGCCCTGCTGCCGCTCCTGACGCCGCTGCCCGCCCATGCCGCCGCCGATCTGCCGGCCGTTCCCCCAGCGGCGAGCTGCGCCTCGCTGGCAGAGACCGACCTGACCGCGATCGGAGGCGCGGGCAGCGCCGTGACCGGGGCGGAAGAGACCGCCAGCGATGGCATCGCAGTCTGCTCGGTGACCGGAACGCTGGCGCCGGAGGTGAATTTCCAGGTTCTTCTGCCGATGCAGGGCTGGACGCAGCGCTATCTTCAGGTTGGGTGCGGCGGTCTTTGCGGCAACATCACCTTGCGCTCGGGCGCCTCGGCAGGATGCGAGGTGCTCAATGATGGCGGTTTCGTCATGGCGGCGACGGACATGGGCCACACGGGCAATTCCGGAGAATGGGGGCTCGACGCGCAAAAGCGCGCCGATTTCGCCTACCGCGCCCAGCATGTCACGGCGGAGGCCGCCAAGGCGCTGATTGCCGCTTTCTACGGGCAGGACGCGGCGTATTCCTATTTCAACGGCTGCTCCGATGGCGGGCGCGAGGCGCTGATGGAGGCGATGCGGTATCCCGATGATTTCGACGGCATCGTCGCGGGCGCTCCGGCGATGCTGTTCCAGGTGCAGAACACGCTTTATCACGGCTGGCAGGCAGCCTCGAACTACGATGCCGACGGCGAGGTGATCCTGACCTCGGCCGAGCTGCCGCTGCTGCACGAGGCGGTGATGGCGGAATGCGATGCGCTTGATGGCGTCATGGACGGGCTGATCTCGCAGCCCGCGGAATGCCGTTTCGATCCTCGGACGCTGGTGGGCAAGGGGCTGACCCAGGCGCAAGCGGATGTGGCGGCGAAATTCTATTCCGGGCCGCAGGATGCGCAGACCGGGGCCTTCCTGACGGCGGGCCAGCCGCTCTACGGATCCGAGCTGGAATGGCAGGGGGTCTATGTGGCTGACGGCCCGGACGACGAGCTGTTCTCCGAAATGATCGTCGATCCGGTGCTGAAATACCTGGCCTTCGAGGAGGCGGACCCGGAGTTCGGGCTCGAGGACCTGGAATTCACCGAGGCCACGCTCGACCGGCTGCGTGCCCGCCACCCGCTCTTCGATGCCACCCATGCCGATCTGTCCAGCTTCGCCGGCAAGGGCGGCAAGCTGATCCTCTGGCACGGGCTGGCGGATCCGCATATCTCGCCCGCGAACACGCTGTCGCTGCATCTGGCAATGGGTGACTCCATGGGCGAGGAGACAGTTGCGGGCTTCGAGCGGCTCTACCTGATCCCGGGCATGGGGCATTGCGGCGGCGGACGGGGGCCGACCGAACTGGACCTGCTGAGCCCGATGATGGACTGGGTCGAAAACGGCAGCGCGCCGGAAGCGGTGCTGACGCGCTCCACGGCGGAAACTTCGAGTTTCGGCCAGCCGGATGGCGTGGGCAAGGGCCGCGGCCGCCCGCCAATGGCAGATCTGGGTGTCGCGGCGCTGCCGGAGATGACCCGGCCCGTCTACCCCTGGCCGCATGTCGCGGCCTTCTCGGGCGAAGGCGATTATGCCGATGCCGCCAGCTGGTCCGAGGGTCCGGCCGCGCAGGTGGTCAACCTGCGCGACTGGCCCGGTGCCGATCTTTTCGGCAGCTATTCCTTTGCCGATGAATGACGAGGATACGGGGCGCGGCCCGCGCCAGGCGGCCCCATTCTGATGCGGAGAGTTCCGATGAAACGACTGATCCTGCCGGCTCTTGCCGGTCTCTGCCTTGCGTCGCCCGGGGCGGCGCAGGAGTTCCACCTGCAGCGCGGGCCCGAGGTCAGAGACGCGGTGATCTCGGCGCTCGGAATAACCGATGCGCGCCTCCATCCCGATGACGAGGGGCCGGACGTTTCCGGCCATCTGCCCGGCGGCACGCTGGTCGAACTTGATTTCCATCGTGACGGCGAATTCGAGGAGATCGAGGCCCCCGGCAGCCTGGCGCCGGTGGCGGAGATCGCCGCCGTCGTGCCGCAGGCGGTGCGCGTCTTGCCGCAATGGCCGGCAGACGGCAGCTTCAAGAAGTTCGAGATCGAGCGCGACAAGATTGAGCTGGAAGGCCGGGATGCTGCGGGGCGCTGGTTCAAGGCGGAATTCGACCCGCGCGGCCTCCTGCTGGAATGGAAATACGACTGACGTGACGGGTCAGCCGGGCAGGTACCGGCTGACCTCGACTCCGGTGCCGATGGGCAGGAGCACGCTCGACATGCCCGGGGTAGCGCGGACTGCCGCCGCATAGGCAGACTGTGCGGTGCCGTCGCCGCCGCCCCGGATCATGTTGTCTGCTGCGAGGATCGCGCCGGGTGCCAGCTTCGGCAAGAAGAGCTCGAAGCTGGGCAGGTAGAGGTCCTTCCAGTGATCGACCAGCACGAAATCGAAGGGCCCGGCGAGACCGGGCAGGATCTTCAGCGCGTCGCCGGTCAGGAAGGTGACATGCGCCTCCAGCCCGGCTTCCTGCAGCCGCTCCGCCGCATGGGCAGATTTCGCAGGCTCCAGCTCCAGCGTGGTGACATGGCCGCCCGCGGCGCGCGCGGCGTCGGCCAGCCACAGCGTCGAATAGCCGAAGGAGGTGCCAAGCTCCAGGATGCGCGGCGCAAGCAGCGCGCGGGCCAGAAGGCTGATCAGCTGCCCTGTCTCGGGGCCGACGGCCATGTGGCGGTGGCCTTCGATCACCGGCGTTCCGTCCCGTTCGGCTGCGATGCGCTCGTCGTAGCCCTCCAGCGCACGTTGCATGTCCGGGTCCATGCCGTTCGTCATGATCTTCTCTGCCCGCATCCCTGCGCCCCTTCGTGAAAAGCCCTGCCCGCGCATCGGGACGCGGGCAGGCGGAGATGTCCAGTCACACCGGCGCGAGGCTCAGCGCAGGCGCCGCTCCACCGGGAAGAGTGCCCAGCCGGTCCTTGCCTTCAGCGCTCCCCAGATCCCGCGCTTGTCGACCAGCATCACCGCGATGGCGATGGCGCCCAGCAGCATCAGGTACCAGCTGCCCCAATCTGCCGCGACTTGGCGCAGCGCGAAGAACAGGATCGTGCCGATCACCGGCCCCTCGATGGTGCCGATCCCGCCGATCACCACGATGAAGATGACGAAGGCGGTCCAGTCATTGACGCTGAACGCCGCATCCGGAGTGATGCGGAGCTTCTGCAGGAACAGGAAAGCCCCCGTCAGCCCTGTCATCGCGGCGGTGCCGACATAGATCAGGAACTTCACACGGCGGGTGGAGATGCCGATGGATTCCGCCGCCGTCCCGCTGTCGCGGATGGCGGTCAGCGCCATGCCCCAGCGCGCGCGCAGGAGCGCCCAGACGCCGAAAGTGGCACTTAGCCCCAGCCCGAGGGCAAGGAAATACATCGCCATCTCGCGCCCCTCGCGGCTTTCGGACAAGGACCGGGCGACGGCGACCGGCAGGGAAATGCCCGATCCGCCTCCCAGTGCCGGGAACTGTGCGGCTGACAGCCGGAAAACTTCTGCGATCACCCAGGTGCCGATGGCGAAATAGGCGCCCTGCAGTCGGAAGGCGATCCAGCCGGCGGGGATGGCGACCAGCCCGGTCGCCAGCGCGGCGGCGGGCATGGCCACGAGCAGGGGCAGGCCGGAGAAGATGGCGAGCGCGAAGAACAGGTAGCCGCCGAGGCCCACGAAGGCTTGCTGGCCGACCGAGACGAGCCCGGTATAGCCCGCCAGCAGGTTCCACATCTGGGCAAGGGCGAGATAGCTCAGCGCTTCCATCAGCAGCCGCAGGTCGGCGCGCCCGGCCCACCAGGGCGCGGCGGCAAGGAGGACGACGGCGGCGGCGATCACGGCGGCTGGCAGGAACCGGCCGGGTGCGGGGCGGCGGGGAAGGTCGGTGGTCAGGCTGGCCATGATATTCACCCTGTCATGCGCGGCATCAGGCCGGTCGGTTTGACGATGAGAATGAGAAGGAAGACAAGATGCCCTGCGAGGATCTGGAAGCCTGCGTCGATCTGGGCGCCGACGGTCTGTGCGACGCCCAGGATGATGCCGCCCGCAAGCGTCGCCCAGATGTTTCCGAGCCCGCCGATGATCACTGCCTCGAAGGCGAAGAGAAGGCGGACGGGTCCGGCGGCGGGGTCGAAATTCGTCCGCATCGCCAGCCAGATGCCCGCGACGCCGACCACGGCCGAGGCCAGCCCGGTGGCGATGGCGAAGATGTGCGCGTTGTTGCCCCCCATCAGCGGGACGATTTCCGCGTCGTCGGATGTGGCCCGCAGCATCCGGCCAAGGGGCGTACGGTAGAAGATCAGCTGCAGGCCCGCGATCACGCCGATGGCGGTGGCGAACATGGCAAGCGGCAGGATGCCGATGGCGATGCCGTCTCCCAAGGTGAGCGAGGCGGTTTCCAGAGCGCCTGCGGGCAGGCGGACGCTGTCGGCGGAGAATGTCTCCAGGAGCGCGTTCTGCAGGATGATCGACAGGCCGAAGGTGACAAGGATCGGCGGCAGGATGTCCTTGCCCAGCACCCGGTTCAGGAGGAGGCGCTGGCCCAGGTATCCGGTTGCGGCCATGACCGCGACCACGACCGGCACGGCGACCCATGGCGAGATGCCGAGCGACACCATAACCGTCAGCGCCAGGTAGGCGGCGACCACGATGAAATCGCCATGGGCGATGTTGACGAAGCGCATCACGCCGAACATCAGCGACAGCCCGGCAGCGAAGAGCGCGTAGAGTCCGCCGAGCAGCACGCCCTGGATAATTGCGTTGACCCAGACCATCAGGCGGCCTCCATTCCGAAATAGGCTTGCGCGATCTCTTCGCGCGACAGGTCCCGGGGCCGGCCGGTCAGGGTGACCCGGCCCTCCATCATGCAGTAGACGCGGGAGGCGACGGCCAGCGCCTGGCTGACATCCTGTTCCACGACCAGGATAGAGGTGCCGCGCCCGCGGATCAGCGGCACCGCCTCGTAGATCGCGCGGACGACCTTGGGCGCGAGGCCGAGGCTGATCTCGTCGCAGAGCAGAAGTCTCGGATTCGACATCAGCGCCCGGCCGATGGCAACCATCTGCTGCTGCCCGCCCGAGAGCGCGGTGCCCGGATTGCGGCGCTTCTCCACGAGGTCGGGAAAGAGGTCGTAGACGGCCTTCAGCGTCCATGGTCCCTTGCGCCCGCCGGACGCGCCGATCAGTAGGTTCTCCTCCACCGAGAGCGAGCGGAACAGGCGGCGGCCCTCGGGCACGACGGCGAGTCCGGCCTTGTGGATGCGCTGCGCGGGCCAGCCGCCGATCGGCTGGCCGTCGAAGGTTATGTCCTGGCCGCGGTTCGGCCGGATGCCCACGAGGGTCTTCAGGAAGGTCGATTTTCCCGCGCCGTTAGCGCCGATGATGGCGATGGTCTCGCCTTCGTCCACGCGCAGGCCGACGCCGAAGAGCGCCTGGAAATCGCCGTAGAAGGCGGTCAGGCCGCGGGTCTCAAGCAGCGTCTTCATCGGCGGGGATCCCCATGTAGATTTCGCGGACAAGCGGATCGGCCATCACCGCCCGGGGCTCGCCCTGCGCGACGATCTTGCCGAAATCGATGACGATCAGGCGGCTGACAATGGCAAGCAGCGCATGGACGACATGCTCGATCCAGATGATTGAGACGCCGCTGTCCCGCACCGCGCTGATCGTGGCAACAAGTTCCTGGCACTCCGCCTCGGTGAGCCCGCCGGCAATCTCGTCGAGAAGCAGCAGCTGCGGCCCGGTCGCCAGCGCACGCGCCAATTCCAGCCGCTTCCGCTCCAGCAGCGTCAGCGATCCTGCGGGCCGGTTGGCATTCTTCAGGAGGCCGGTCATCTCGAGGATGTCACGGCAGGCCTCCTCAGGCACGTCGTGGCCGGAGCGGCCGAAGACGGACGCCGCCAGCAGGTTCTCGTAGACCGTCATGCCGGTGAAGGGATGCGGGATCTGGAAGGACCGGCCGACGCCCAGATGGCAGCGCTCCGAGGCGGGCAGGCGGGTGACGTCCCGGCCCCGGAACGCCACCGTCCCGGAAGAGGGCGGGAGCGTGCCCGCGATCAGGTTGAACAGCGTCGATTTCCCGGCCCCGTTCGGGCCGATCACGCCGAGTGCCTCGCCCGGGGCGAGATCGAGGTCGATATCCTGCGTGACATGGAAGGTTCCGAAGAACCTGTTCACGCCGCGCATCGTCAGAATGGGGGTCATGGCATCCCTCGCAACTTGGGAAAGGGTGCAGGCCGGATGCCGGGACTTGGGGCGTCCGGCCTGCGGAAAGGGCAGTCCTGGGGTTGGCGGACCGCCCTATGCGATGGGCTTCATTTCCGCGGTCAGCGGGATGTCCGGGCTGTGGGAATTGGTCACGATCTCCAGCACCGGCTTGTCGTCCTGGATCTGCCACTGCCCGCCGGCAACCGGCGTCTTCGACACGTTCGGCACCGGGCCGTCCGAGAAGTCGACCTTGCCGAAAACCGTGTCGAGCGACGTCGTCTTCAGCGCCTCCGCGATGCTCTCGGGGCTGTCGAGATCCTCCGCCCGCTGCAGCGCGCTGACTGCCACCTCGAAGAGCGAATGCTTGGCTCCCAGCGGCATGGTCCAGGGCCGACCGGTCGCCGCCTCGTAGGCATCGGCCAGCTCCGCGCAGCTCTGCCCGGTCACCGAGGAGGCGAAGGGGAAGGCACGGTGCCACCAGGCCTCGACCGACAGCCCGTCGGCGCGCGAGCCGAGCGCGGCCATCGCCTGCGGGAATTCCGACGCCTTGGCGACATTGACGACTTTCGGGCGGAAATCCTGCTGGGCCGCCTGTGTCCAGAAGGTGGTGAAATCCGGCGGGATCGAGACGCCTGAGACGATCTCCGCCCCAGCCTCCTTGAAGGCAGAGATCTGCGCCGAGAAATCGTCCGACATGTTCTGGTAGCGACCGGGATCAACAAGCTTGTAGCCCCGTTCCGCCATCACCGGCGGGAAGCCGAGCTTCGGATCCGACCAGCCATTGCCGTCCGGGTCGTTCGGCCAGAGTACGCCGACGACCTTGTTCGCCGGGATCGTGTCCCACTGGCTCATGAAGACGGCGATGACGTCTTCTAGCCCCCAGAAGAAATGGTAGGTGTACTCGAACCCCACCGTCGGATCGCCCTGCCTGCCGAAGAAATGCGGTTGCCAAGGCGTGTCGTTGGTGATGCAGGGCACGCCGTTCAGCTCGGCCTGGTCAGCCACCGGGTTGGTGGTGTCGGGTGTCGCGGTGGCGGCGAGGATGTCGACCTCGTCCTGGAAGATCAGCTCCTGCGCCACGGTGGAGGCGCGGTTTGAATTCGACTGGCTGTCCTTGACGATGATCTCGACCGGATGTGCCGTGCCGCCGATATCGAGTCCGTTCGCAAATTTCCGGCGGAACTGGTCCAGCACGAAACCGTCCGGCTCGGCAAACACCGCGAGCGGCCCGGTCTGCGGCGTGACGAAGCCGATCTTCACGGTACGGGCCTTTGCCAGCGCGGGCAGTCCCAGCGATGCGGTTGCAGCGGCCAGACCGGTGCCGGCCGCGCCCCTGAGCAGGGCTCGTCTGTTGAGCATGTTGATATCCTCCCTGGCGGGCCGCTCTCACGGCCCGGGCTTGCATGTAGCCATGTTGTCGCGCTGACGGCCCGGTTCCTCTTCCGGGCCGATCCTCCAAGTGTACTGATAAACAGTACACCATATGCATTGTTGATACAGTGTAGGTTTCTGTCAAGACTGATCTTGGACGGGCGCTCAGGCCTGCAGGCAGGAGGAGTTGATCATGGGTCTGGCAGGGGCTAGCACGGCATACCGGAGCGGCCGCGGAGGGACAGTGCAGATGACCGTCGAAAAGGGACGTCCAAGCGACGGGCAGTCGATCTCGCGCGCGGTTGCCGTGCTGCGTGCCGTGGCCGACAAGCCCGGGAGTTCGCTGGGAGAAATCGCGAAAGCGACCGGACTGGCCCGGTCAACGGTGCAGCGCCTCGTTGGAGCGCTGAATGCCGAGGGACTTCTGGTCAAGACCTTTGGCCAGCAAGGCGTGTACCTGGGCATGGAACTTGCCCGGCTCGGGGCCAAGGTGGAGATCGACGCGCGGGCGCTCCTGCGACCGCTGATGGAGGATCTCCACGGGCGAATCGCCGAGAATATCGACCTCACCACCATCGAGCATGAGCGGGTGATCGTGATCGAGCAGATCGCCTCGAACGAGAACATCCGGGTGATCTCCTATGTCGGCAAGCAGCACCCCGTGCATTGCACCGCCAACGGCAAGGCGCATCTCTCGCAGATGAACCTGGCCGAGGCGGAGGCCTTCCTCGTTCCGCCGTTGGAGGCGTTCACGGCGCAGACCATCACCGATCCGAATCGCATTCTTGACCAGGTGGCCGCTTTCCGGGAGGCCGGATTGTTCATAGACCGCGAGGAATACAGCGATGACGCCTGTGCCGTCGGCGTCGCCCTGCCGCAGATTGGCGGGCGCAGCCTGGCGCTGGCCATCGCCATGCCAAGTTCCCGGTTCCAAAGGCGGGAGGAAGAGGTGAAGGCGGCGCTTCTTGACTTCCGGCGGGCCGTCCAGGCGGAATTCGGCGCCTCCATCTGATCCCTGCACAGACCCGTGATGCACGAGGCGCAAGCCTTGCGCTTGACAGGAGCGGCTTGCTGTATCCATCATAAGATACAGTGTACAGCCAAGCGGTACACGTGTTTGCGGCGGCCAGGAGGGGCCGCCCCATTTCCCCGGGAGGACACCATGCTTCTGACGGCAAAGATTCTGCTGACCATCGCCAGCCTCGGCTATTCGGCGATCCCCTTCGCCTTCGACTCCAACAAGACCCACTGGTTCAACCCGAGCTGGACCAGCCATGCCAAGTTCCACTGCGTCTGGCAGGTGATGAGCTATGTCTATATCGGCATCCTGTCGCTGGTGCTGATCTGGACGGCAGGCGGCGACAAGTGGCCGCTCTGGATTGCGGTGCTGCTTGCCTGCTGCACCTATGGCGGCTTCTGGACCGCTGTCGCGATGCGCCCGATCTACGGCGGCACGCTCGTGGACGAGGTGAACGGCGTTCCGCCCTTCATCTTCAAGATCCTCGGCAAGGAGCGGGAATGCGACGCCAATGTCACGCTCTTCACCACCGCAGTGATCCTGCTCTGCACCGGGGCCGTGTTCCTTGCCACGGCCGCGGTGGTGATCAACGAGACGATCGGCATCGCCATGGCCTCGCCTGCTGCGGCCACCCTGATCCAGTAACCCCAGACGACCAGCGGCCCGCTCCGAGCCGGGGCAGGCCGGAACCGCGAGAAGGAAGACAACGTGCTTACCGAAGCCGACCGCCAGGCCGCCGCAGAGGCGCTCTACGAGGCGGACCGGACGCGCAAGACCTGCGTCCAGCTATCCACGACCTGGCCTGAAATGACGCTGGAGGACTCGTATGATGTCCAGCGCCGCTGGACGGAGATGCGCCTTGCCGACGGCGCCAAGGTTGTCGGCCGCAAGATCGGCCTGACCAGCCGCGCCATGCAGATGGCCTCGAAGATGACCGAGCCGGATTACGGCGTCATGTTCGACGACCTTCTGCTCAAGGACGGCGCCCGCATTCCCGCCGGACGGTTCATCAAGCCGCGGCTGGAGACCGAGCTGGCCTTTGTCATGGGCGAGGATCTGGCGGGCGAAGGCTGCCAGATGCATGACGTGATGCGGGCGACCGAATACGTCACGCCCGCGCTGGAGATCATCGACTACCGCACCGAGGTGCCGCGCAAGATCGTCGACACCATCGCCGACAATGCCGCCTTCGGTGCCATCGTCATGGGCGGGCGGATATTCCGGCCCTTCGACATCGACGTGCGCTGGGTCGCGGCGACCTTGGCCAAGAACGGCACGATCGAGGAATCCGGCGTCTCGGCGGCGATCATGGGCCATCCGGCTGCGGGCATCGCCTGGCTCGTGAACAAGCTCGCGGCGCAGGGCGACGGGCTGAAGAAGGGCGACATTGTCCTCGGGGGTTCCTTCACGCGTCCCGTCGACATCGCCAGCGGCGACGTGATCTTCGCCGATTACGGCCCCCTCGGCGCCATCGGGGTCAGCTTCGAATGACGGCCCTGCCGAAGAACCGCTTCAAGGCCGGGCTGGCCGAGGGCAGGCTCCAGCGCGGGGTCTGGAGCACGATCAACGACACGCTGGTGGCCGAGCTGACCGCCAGCCTCGGCTATGACTGGATGCTGTTCGATACCGAGCATTCGGCGCTCGATGCGCTGGCGGTGCTGCCGCTGATGCAGGCGGTAGCACCCTATCCGGTCTCGCCCATCGTCAGGCCCGGGTCGCTGGACCCGGCCGAAATCAAGAAGATGCTGGATCTGGGCGCGCAGTCCATTCTGGTCCCGATGGTCAATTCGGCAGAAGAGGCGGCGCTGGCCGTGGCCGCGGTCACCTATCCGCCCGCGGGCATCCGCGGCGTTTCCGGCCTGACGCGGGCGACGCGCTTTGCGTCCGTTCCGGGCTATCACAAGGCGGCGCGGGAGGAGATCGCGCTTCTGGTGCAGGTGGAGACTGCGGCGGCGCTGGACGCAATCGAGGAGATCGCGGCGGTGCCGGGCGTCGACGGCATCTTTGTCGGTCCCGCAGATCTGGCGGCCGCGCTCGGCCATGTGGGCGAACCCAGCCATCCCGAGGTGGTGGCCGCGATGCTCGGCGCGGTGAGAAGGATCGTGGCAGCGGGCCGCCCGGCCGGGGTGCTGTCGCTGGATCAGGCCGTGACTGTCCAAGTGATAGAGGCAGGGGCCACATTCGTGGCGGCCGATGTCGACATGGCGGCGATGAAGCGCGGCCTGTCGGAGCGGCTGTGACATGCCGCTCCTGAGGATCGACATGATCAAGGGCCGCAGCACGCAAGAGAAGCGCGCGCTGGCCGACACGCTTCATGCCTTTGTGGTCGAAGCATTCGGCGTGCCCTTGCGGGACCGCTTTCGGAACATCACCGCACCTTAGCCGGTGCAGATGGTCATCGGGGATGTGGGGCAGGGCCGACCGCGGACCGCAAAGGCAATCACGGTGCCGATCGCCCGGCTCCCGAGGACGCTGGCCAGCCGCAGGGCCTTCTTCCGGCTGGCGGCCG
>NZ_JAATVU010000073.1 GCF_013184745.1 Mangrovicoccus sp. HB161399 | reverse complement strand
CGACGGTCGCGGGAACAAGCGCAACACGCCGCTCCCCAACCCCCAACTCAACCACAAATCCTAGTCTCAATACGTCTCTCCCGCGTTTCACTGCGGCCCGCGCGTCCCCCGGCGGGCGATCACGAAACCGCTATCACGGGATCGGCACCGCTCACAGGGCTGCCATCGTCGCGGTCCCGGAGACCAGTGCAGGACTTCAGGCCCAGCGGCGGGTTTTCGCGCAATAGGCCTCGAAGGCGGGTCCGAACTTCTCGTGCAGGCGCGCCTCTTCCGGAGCGACGAAACGGTCGGCAAGGATCCAGAAGAGCAGCGGCACCAGAGGCAAGCTCCACCAGGCGCCCCAGAACAGGCAGAACCCGGCGAGGATCAGCAGGTCGCCCAGATAGATCGGGTT
The DNA here is from genome assembly GCF_013184745.1 of Mangrovicoccus sp. HB161399. Classification (GTDB taxonomy): domain Bacteria; phylum Pseudomonadota; class Alphaproteobacteria; order Rhodobacterales; family Rhodobacteraceae; genus Mangrovicoccus. Next base: position 28,071 of record NZ_JAATVU010000073.1, on the reverse strand, counting down.
GCGGCTGCGGCGGAAGATGCCGGACTGGACCAGCACCTCGGGCACGCGGTGCGGGATGACGGTGGCCTTCTGGCGGCGCATCTCGTCGATGGCCAGCACCGCGAGCAGGATGCCGCCGCCTACCAGCAGCCCAGCCGCCAGCTGCACGGCGGGTCCGCCGTCTCCGGGCCAGGGAAGCAGCTGCGATTGCGACCAGGCAAGGCACAGGCAACCGGCCAGCCAGACCGGCGGGATGTCAACCGCCTCGCGGAGCGACGCGAAGGAGGCCATCTCAGGCGGATTTCTGCGGCAGCCGCCCGCGCGACACCGCCCAGTCGCGCACCGCGCAGCCGAAGGCCTCGAAAAGCGGGCGGGAGACCGGATCGTTCCCGGCATTCCACTCGGGATGCCATTGCACCGACAGGGTGAAGCCCGGCGCGTCGCGGACATAGATCGCCTCGGGCGTCGTATCCTCGGCGCGGCCGTCGATGACGATGCGCGGCCCCGGCGCCTTGATCCCCTGCCCGTGAAGCGTGTTGGTCAGCACCCGCGGCGCGCCCATCAGCCGGTGGAAGACGCCGTTCGGGGTGAAATCGACGAAATGGCGCGGCTCGAACTTTTCCTCCAGCGTGCCGTTGGGCGGCATGCGGTGGTTCATCCGGCCCGGCAGGTCGCGGATTTCCGGATAGAGCGTGCCGCCCATCGCCACGTTCACCTCCTGGAAGCCGCGGCAGATGCCCAGGACCGGCTGGCCGCGCTCGACGCAGGCACGGATCAAGGGCAGCGCGATCGCATCGCGGGCGCGGTCGAAATCGCCATGCGCCGCGGTCGCTTCCTCGCCGTATTCTTCGGGGTGGACGTTCGGGCGGCCGCCGGTGAAGAGGAATCCGTCGCAGGCATCGAGCAGTTCGGGCACCGTCACCAGCCGCGGATCGGCCGGGATCAGCAGCGGCATCGCCCCGCAAACCTCGGACACGGCAAGAGAATTATGCGTCCCTCCGGCATGGGCCGGGTACTGGTCGTTGATCAGATGGCTGTTTCCGATGATACCGACAACTGGACGCGACATGGGACCCTCTCTTTCCTCGCTTCCGAGATAGCCCTCCCCGGCCGCCACGTCGAGGGTGCAGGGACGCACAGGCATGGTGCCACCCGCGCAAGCCGAAAAAATGTGCCGAAAATCTGCCTTTGAAGGAATAACATCCGCTGAACGGCGAAGGGCCGCGGAAATCCGCGGCCCTCCGGGTGCATCTTGCAGGAAATCAGGGCTTGCCGGTCAGGCCCGCCGCCGCGATTCCGGCCATGGCCGCCTCGGCATCGTTGTCAGAGGTGTCGCCGGTGACGCCCACCGCGCCGATCACCTTGCCGTCCGCCTCGAGCAGCACGCCGCCCGGCACCGGGACGACCGCACCGCCGAAGACGCCGTTCACGGCGGCCATGAAATAGGCCTGCGCCTCGGCGCGCGCCATCTGGGCGGAGCCGGGCATGCCCAGCATCACCGCGCCATAGGCCTTGCCATGGGCGATCGCGAAGCGGCCCGGCGCGGCGCCGTCCTGGCGCTCGAAGGCCTGCACGTTGCCGCCGGCATCCAGAACGACGGCGGAGAGCGGCTTCAGCCCCATCTCGGCGCCCTTCTCGAAGGTCTTGGCGATGATGGTGCGGGCCTGATCCAGGGTGATTTCGGTCATCGGTCTTTCCTCAGCTTGCAGCTTTGAGTTCCAGGCGGCGGGCATGCAGCACCGGCTCGGTATAGCCCGAGGGCTGGACGCGGCCTTTGAAGACCAGGTCGCAGGCCGCCTTGAAGGCGATCGTGTCGAAGGACGGCGCCATGTTGATATAGGCCGGGTCGCCTGCATTCTGCGCGTCGACCGTCTCGGCCATGCGCTTCATCGCTTCCATGGTCTGCTCCTCGCCGATCACGCCGTGATAGAGCCAGTTCGCGAGCGCCTGCGACGAGATCCGGCAGGTTGCGCGGTCCTCCATCAGGCCGACATCGTGGTAGTCAGGCACCTTCGAGCAGCCGACGCCCTGGTCGACCCAGCGGACCACGTAACCGAGGATGCCCTGGGCGTTGTTTTCGATCTCGATGGTCACGTCCTCGTCGGAAAGGTTCATGCCCTCCATCAGCGGGATGGTGATCAGGTCGGCCAGCGTGCCGCGCGCGCCGCCGGCCGCGATCTCGTCCTGGCGGGCGAAGACGTCGACCAGGTGGTAATGCGTGGCATGCAGCGTCGCGGCCGTCGGGCTCGGCACCCAAGCGGTGGTGGCGCCGGATTTGGGATGGCCGATCTTGGCCTCCAGCATCGCTTCCATCAGGTCGGGCATGGCCCACATGCCCTTGCCGATCTGCGCCTTGCCCTTCAGCCCGCAGGCCAGGCCGATATCGACGTTGCGGTCCTCGTAGGAGAGGATCCAGGGCTGGGTCTTCATCTGCCCCTTGGGCAGCATCGGACCCGCCTCCATCGAGGTGTGGATCTCGTCGCCGGTGCGGTCGAGGAAGCCGGTGTTGATGAAGGCCACGCGCGCCTTGGCGGCACGGATGCATTCCTTCAGGTTGACCGAGGTGCGGCGCTCCTCGTCCATGATGCCGAGCTTGACGGTGTTGTGCGGCAGGCCGAGCGCGGATTCCACCATGTCGAAGATCTCGACGGCGAAGGCGACTTCCTCCGGCCCGTGCATCTTCGGCTTCACCACGTAGACGGAGTCGTGGACCGAGTTGCCGCCCTCGCGCGCCAGGTCGTGCATCGCGATCATCACGGTGCAGAGCGCGTCCAGCAGGCCCTCGCCGATCTCGTTGCCGTCCGCATCCAGCACGGCCGGGGTGGTCATCAGGTGGCCGACATTGCGCACCAGCATCAGCGAGCGGCCCTTGAGGATCTTCGCCTCGCCGTTGGCGGTGGTGTAGCTGATGTCATGCGCCAGCGACCGGGTGAAGGTCCTGCCGTTCTTGGTGACGTCCTCGGTCAGGTCGCCCTTCATCAGGCCCAGCCAGACGCGGTAGGCCAGCGCCTTGTCGGGACCGTCCACGGCGGCCACGGAGTCCTCGCAATCCATGATGGTGGACACGGCCGCCTCGAGGATCACGTCGGAAATGCCGGCCGGATCGGTCTTGCCGATCGGGCTGGTCGCGTCGATCACGATGCGGATATGCAGGCCGTTGACCGTCAGGATCACCGATTTCGGCGCGTCCATGCTGCCGGTATAGCCCGCGAACTGGGCGTTGTCCTTCAGCGCCGGGACCAGGCCGGTGCCCTTGACCGACAGCGCCTGCACGTCCGCCCAGGACCCGTCCGCCAGCGGCACGACCTTGTCGAGATGCGCCTTCGCCCAGGCCACGACCTCGGCGCCGCGCGCGGCATCGAAGCCGCCCGCAGGCGGCGTGGAGCCCATGGCATCGGTGCCGTAGAGCGCGTCATAGAGGCTGCCCCAGCGCGCATTCGCGGCGTTCAGCGCATAGCGCGCGTTCATGATCGGCACCACCAGCTGCGGCCCGGGCACCGAGGAGAATTCGGGATCGGTCTTCGCGGTCTCGATGGCGAAGTCCTCGCCCTCGGGGACCAGGTAGCCGATCTCGCGCAGGAAGGCCTCGTATGCGGCGGCGTCATGCGGCTGGCCCTTGCGCGCCTTGTGCCACTCGTCGATCTGCGCCTGGATGCTTTCGCGCTTTTCCAGCAGGGCCTTGTTCTTGGGGCCCAGCTCGTTGACCAGCCTGGCCAGCGCGTCCCAGAAGACATGCGCCGTGACGCCGACGCCGGGAAGCGCCTCCGTCTCGATGAAGCTTGCCAGTTCCGGGTCGACCTGCAACCCGCTTTTCACCACACGATCCATGACCGCCTCCTGTTCCGTCGACTCGTGCCCTTAGGCTCGCGGAAGTCTGTGACATGGCAAGGGCAATCCTTTCCACCGGGCAGGAAAAGCTTTTCCGCGATATGGAAACCCGATCTCAGCGCGCCCGGCGGCAGCGGTCCGAGCAATAGCGGACATCGTCCCAAACCTTCGCCCATTTCTTCCGCCAGGAGAACGGCCGCCCGCAGGCGGCGCAAGTTTTCCGAGGAAGGTCGCGCTTTTCCGTCCGTTTCGCCATGCCGTACCTCCTGGCCCGCAGATAGGCGGCGGACGGGCCGGGTCACCCCCGCCGGTGCTTTCCGAGGCGGAAGAATTCGGCCAGCGTCCTGTCCTTCTCCTCTCGGAACGGTCCAGCCGGCTCCAGCGCCCCGATCCGGTCGAGCCGGAAGACGCGGAAATCGTCGCGCAGCTCGCACCAGGCAACCAGCGTCCAGACCTTGCCCCAGAACCACAGGCCCAGCGGCCGGACGATGCGCGTGCTCGCCGCGCCCGCCCCGTCGGCATAGCCGATCTCCAGCCGCTCCTTGGCCTGCACCGCCCGCTCGATCCGGTCGAGCCGCGCCGCCAGCTCGGGCGTCATCTCGGGGGCGACGGAATGGACGGCAACGGCTTCCGCTCGGGCGCGGGCCGTCTCGGGCAGCACGGCGGAGATCTTGCGCAGCGCGTCCTCGGCGCCCGCGGCCATCTCCGCCCCGCCCCAGGCCCGGATCAGCCGCGCCCCCGCGACCAGCGCGGTGATCTCGGCTTCGGTGAACATCAGCGGCGGCAGGTGGTAGCCCTCGGCCATGACATAGCCATAGCCCGCCTCGCCCTCGACCGGCACGCCCGAGGCCTGCAGATCGGCAATGTCGCGGTAGATGGTGCGCTCGGACACCTCCATCAGCGCCGCCAGCTGCGCGGCAGTGATGCGCCGGCCGCCGCGCATCGCATCGACGATGCGGAACAGGCGGTCGGCGCGTCGCATCAGGCGGCCGCCTCGAACAGGCCGATGCGGTTGCCGTCGGGATCGGCGACATAGACGTAGCGGCCCGGCGGGATGGTCACGGGCGCGCCGAGCACCCGGCCGCCGGCCGCCTCGGCCCGACTGGCGGCTTCCTCGATGGAACCTTGCGCGGAGAGGAAGATCACCGGACCGGCCTCCGCCCTGCCCGGCTCGCCCTCGAAGAGGTTGGCCGAGACGCCGCGGCCGTCGGTGGCGAAGGCGGCGACACGCTCGCCGCCCATTTCCATCAACGACAGCGTGCCGCCGGTGGCGGCCCGGTAGAAGGCGATGGCGGCATCGAGGTTGCGGACCGGAATCTCGGCCCAGACGTTGAAGTTGGCAGGCATGAAGCTCATGGGATGTCCTTTCCCGTTCGTGTTGACGGGACCCTTTTCCCATAGCCCTCCTGACAGCGTCCTGTCAGCATCCGTCGGGATCACCCTCCGCATCCGCATCGGGCCCGCGCCACCGGAGCCATTCGGCATGCAGCGCGTCGAGGTCGGGTCCGAACTTTTCGGCGATGGCGACCGCCTGATCCTCTCGTCCTGTTTCCAAGGAATGTCGGCTGAGCCTCTCGGCGGCCTCGAGAACAACGGGCCTCAGCGCCTCGCGAACCGGGCCGAAGTCCTGAGCGTCCCTTTCATGGCCTTCGAAAACTTCTCCCGAGCCCGGCCTGGGCATGTCCCGCTCGCGTCGGTTCGGCGAACTCAACAGGCGTTCGAAATTCGGCAAGCCGGTGGCCCTCGGAAACGCTCTCGACCGAGACCAAGCCGATTTTACCTCGCCTTCCCTCCCGGAGTTGCGGACCCTCTCGATGCGGTCCTCGCGGGGCATGTCCTTCCACGCAGACGCAGTCGACGCCGGATCCTGCGCTCCTTCCTTCGCCGCGTCATTCGCCATCCCTGGTCACCTCCTGCTTATGCAGGGCAGATAGGCTGGCCACACGGCACTGCAAGCGAACGGAACAGGCACGAAAAAACCGCCCCCGGAGGAGCGGTTCCCGATCTGTTCGCCATCTGTACCCAGCTGGCACGGGGCGTGCAATTGGCACGCCGCCTGCCGGGCTCAGAGCGCGGCCATGACCTCGTCGGAGACCTCGAAATTCGCGGTCACGTTCTGGACGTCGTCGTCATCCTCGAGGATCTCGATCAGCCGGAAAAGCTTCTGCGCATCCTCTAGCCCAAGCTCGGTCGTGGTCTGCGGCTTCCAGATCAGCTTGGCCGACTCGGATTCGCCGAGCGCTGCGTCGAGCGCCGCGGAGACGTCGTTCAGGTCGGTATCGGCGCAGTAGATGGTGTGGAACTCGTCATCCGACTCCACGTCCTCGGCGCCGGCCTCGATGGCGGCTTCCATGATGGTGTCGGCATCGCCCGCGGAGACGGGATAGACGATCTCGCCCTTGCGGTCGAACATGAAGCTGACCGAGCCGGTCTCGCCGAGGTTGCCGCCGTTCTTCGAGAAGGTCGAGCGCACGTTCGACGCGGTGCGGTTGCGGTTGTCGGTCATCGCCTCGACGATGATCGCGACGCCGTTCGGGCCGTAGCCCTCGTAGCGGATCTCGTCATAGCTTTCCGCATCGCCGCCGAGCGCCTTCTTGATGGCGCGGTCGATGTTGTCCTTGGGCATCGACTGGCCCTTGGCTTCCTTCACCGCCAGGCGCAGGCGCGGGTTCTTGTCGGGATCGGGGTCGCCCATCTTTGCGGCGACGGTGATCTCCTTCGAGAGCTTGGAAAACAGTTTCGACCGCGCAGCGTCCTGACGGCCCTTGCGGTGCTGGATGTTGGCCCATTTTGAGTGCCCTGCCATGGGTCCCTCTCCGTTCGACTTGCCTTGATCGGCGTGTCCATAGCGCAACGGACCCCCGGAGGGCAATCCCGTCGCGCATTGCCGGTCAGAGCGGGAAGAAGACCGGGATGGCCGCGGAGGCCAGGAGGCCCATGGTCAGGTTGAGCGGCACGCCGACCTTGACGAAGTCGCGGAAGCGGTAGCCGCCGGGGCCGAGCACCATGGTGTTGGTCTGGTAGCCGATCGGCGTGGCGAAGCTGGCCGAGGCCGCGATCATCACCGCGACCACCAGCGGCCGCGGATCGATGCCGAGCGCCTGCGCAAGGCCGATGGCGATCGGCGTGACCACGACGGCGACGGCGTTGTTCGATACCATCTCGGTCAGCACGGAGGTCAGCAGGTAGACGGCATAGACCACGAAGAAGGGCGGCAGCTTGCCCAGGAGCGGCGCCACCGCGTCGACGATCATCTGCACCGCGCCGGAGGCTTCCAGAGCCGCGCCGACGGCAAGCATCGAGAAGATCAGCGACAGCAGGCGGCCCTCGACGAAGGAATAGGCCTCGTCGGCATCGATGCAGCGCGTCACCAGCACCAGCGCGACGCCGAGCACGGTCAGCAGCAGGATCGGCGCCACGCCGAAGCCCGCGAGGACGACGATCCCGGCCAGCGTGGCGATGGCGATCGGCGCATGCTGGCGCCGATAGGCCCGCGCGGTGGGCGAGCTGACATCGACCAGCTCCATGTCCTGCGCCAGGCGGCGGATGTCCTCGGGCGCGCCTTCGAGCAGCAGCGTGTCGCCGACCCGGACCACGATGTCGTCGAGCTGGCGGCCGACATTCTGGTTCGAGCGGTGCACGGCCAGCGGATAGACCCCGTAGCGGCGGCGCAGGCGAAGGGAGCGCAGGCTGCGGCCGACCAGCTTGGCCCCGGGGGTGATCAGCACCTCGACGATGGCCGTCTGCACGGAGGACAGCTTGTCGACCAGACGCAGGTCCTTGTTCTGCTGGAAGCCCAGCAGCTCCTCCATCTCGGTGCGCAGCACGACGCGGTCGCCGGCCTCCAGAACGACGGAGGCCAGGTCGCGGCGCAGCGAGGCATCGCCCCTGAGCACGTCGATCAGCCGGACGCCCTCGCGCTTGAACAGCGGCACGTCGGTCGCCGGCCGGCCGATCAGCGAGCTGTCCTCGGGCACCGCGACCTCGGTGAAGAACTTCATCTTCGAGCGGCCCGACAGCATGGTCGCCATGCTCTCGCGGTTGGGCAGCAGGTGGCGTCCGAAGAGGCCGAGATAGATCAGCCCCCAGAGCACGACCAGAAGGCCGACCGGCGTCACCTCGAAGATGCCGAAGGGCTCCTGCCCCTGGGCGCGCGCGACGCCGTCGACCAGCAGGTTGGTCGAGGTGCCGATCAGCGTCACCGTGCCGCCGAGGATCGCGGCATAGCTGAGCGGGATCAGGATCTTCGAGGCCGCGATGCCGAGCGAGCGCGACAGCTGGATGAAGACCGGGATCATCACCACCACGACCGGTGTGTTCGACACCACCGCCGAGGCCGCCGCCACGAAGAGCAGCAGCACCGCCACGGCCAGCGCCGGCCGTCCCTTGGCGAAGACATCGATTTTCTGGATGAACCAGTCGAGCGCGCCGGTCCTGACCAGCGCCCCCATCACGATGAACATCGCCGCGATGGTCCATGGCGCCGGATTCGACAGCACGGCCACCGCCTTGTCATAGGGCAGGATCCCCAGAATCAGCATCAGGGAGACGCCGATCAGCGCCGTAACCTCGGCAGGATAGCGCTCGGTCAGGAACAGCCAGAACATGCCCAGGACCACGACAAGCGCAGCAACCGGCTGGCTTATCGGAATAAATTCATACCCAAGCATCCGGAAAGGCACCCACTCTTCTTCGCCCGCACAGATTGGTTGATGCAACCGCCTGCCACAAGGGACAAATGCGCCGCAACACGTGCGGCCCTCTGGCGCTTCCCGGAATGCGGGTCAGGGCGCGGCCTGCGCCAGCCGCCCGCCGTGGCGGACCATCTCCACCCGGACGGCGCGGCCGCTGGCATCGTCGGTCTCGACGAAGAGACCCGACAGCGTCGCCTCGCCCGAGGCCGGGGTGAAGCGGCCCTTGGACATCCCGGTGATGAAGCGGCGCATCGGCTCGTCCTTGTCCATGCCGATCACCGAATGGTAGTCGCCGCACATGCCGGCATCGCTCTGGTAGGCCGTCCCGCCCGGCAGGACCATCGCATCCGCCGTCGGCACATGGGTATGGGTGCCGACAACGACCGAGGCGCGGCCGTCGCACCAGTGGCCCATCGCCATCTTCTCGCTCGTCGCCTCGCAATGCATGTCGACCAGCATGGCGTGGATCTGCCCGCCGCGGGGATAGTTGCGCAGCACCGGCTCGATCGCCGAGAACGGATCGTCGAAGGGACGCTTCATGAAGACCTGGCCCAGAACCTGCGCCACCAGGATCCGGCGGCCGTCCACGGTCTCGAAGACCCGCACGCCCTTGCCGGGCGCGGCCTTGGCGAAGTTGATCGGCCGGACGATGCGCGGCTCGCTGTCGATGAAGGACAGCATGTCGCGCTGGTCGAAGGCATGGTCGCCGAGGGTGATGCAATCCGCCCCCGCCGCCAGCAGGTCGCGGGCATGGTCAGCCGAAAGCCCGTGGCCCGACGTGGCATTCTCGCCGTTGACCACCACGAAATCGAGCTGCCACGCCTCGCGCAGCCCCGGCAGCCGGGACATCACCGCTTCGCGGCCAGCCCGGCCCATCACATCGCCAAGAAACAGAATTCTCATCCCGCCTGCCTAGTGCGGGCGCGCGGCGGGGGCAAGTGCGGACTAGCTGTCCAGCAGGCCGAATGCCTGCAGCAGCACCGCTGCAAGGCCGCAATAGCCGGCGGCGGTGCCGCAGATCGCGCCGAACTTGCCGAACCGGGCAATGGCTTGCGCCTCCGCCCGCGGCCAGAGCCGCCGCCCCGCGCGTTCCCAGATGCTGATCGTCAGGAACAGGGCATGGACCGCGATCATCAGGACCGGGACCAGCATGAAGATGCTGAACAGCAAAGTTTCCGGGCCGAAGAAGCGCCAGAGCGCCACGGCAACCGACACCAGTCCCGCCGCCGCCAGCGCCAGCTGGGACACCAGACCCAGATCTCGCCCGATATCCCGCAGATGCTCCAGGAACTCCGCCTCCCGCCGGGCCCTGTCCTGCTCCGTGCCGTTTCCATCCATCGCCTTCCTCCTTTCCGCGGTTCCGCCCCTGCACAACTGCCGGGACGTGAAGGAACATTCAGGAAACACAAAGCATGGCGCAAGGTGAGTGACGCAGATGTCCGTCCGCCGGCGGAGCGCCGCGCAGCGAGCCGGGCAAACCGGGCGGCAGCGGGTTCGCCAGTCAAGCCCCGACAACCTCGGCAAACCGCTCGGGGCCACCTCTGGAGCGCGTGCCATCGCATGTTGGCGCCCCTGCCTCGCCATCGGCGTCCGGCCTTGGGGCCGCAGCAACGCCGGCAGGGAACTGTTCCGCACGGGCCGCCCGTCCGGCTGGCGCGCCATCGGCATCCCGCTCTTCGCCTCACACTCTCGGCGGCCGCGAACGCCGTCCTGACCGGCTTGGCCCATGTCACGGGCACTGCCTCCTCCGCCTTGGAATGGAGAGCGGACCTCCCGCCCCTGGCACTGCTCCCCTGTGCGCGCCACTCCACCTCAGGGCCGCGTCGCCACGACGCCGGAACGGCCCTGCCGGAAGCATTCGCGGAAGGGCTGCTTCCATTTCCCCGCCGCGACCATGTTCTTCGCCGCCGTGATGGCCGCGGCCGATCGCCATGCCGCCGTTGCGGTCATGACGGCCTTCTTTCCCGGCATCGCAAGCGGCGCCATGTCGGGCGGCCATGCCGCGGCAGGCGGGTTGCAAGCCGCGATCCATTCCGGCGTGCTGCAGAGCAGCTGCCTGATCAGCGCACGGCTAATGCCCCGCTCGATGGAGTTCCCCTGGGCGGCGATGCGCGAAGCGCTGCCCGGGCGCAGTCTCGACACCGGCCCGCGAAAAGCCGCGCCGCGGCCTGCTCCTTGCCCTCGGCGGCGCAGCGGCAGCCCGGCTCTCGGCTCATTGCGTGTCCCGTCCGCCGGGCGAGGGACAACGCCCCGCCAGGACACCGGGAGCAAGTTCGCAGGCATACGCCGGGCGGGAACGCTCAGCCGCGGACGATCAGCAGGTCGGCAGGCACGCTGCGCACCAGATCCTCGGTGAAGCTGCCCAGTAGAGTCGGCGCGAAGGCGGCGCGGGCATGGGCGCCGACCGCGATCAGGTCGGGATCGGTGGCCTGGCGGGCATGGAGGAAAGCGGTCGGGACCGCCTCCGCGACAGGCTCCGGCTTGGGCAGCCGGCCCGGCAGGACCTCGTCCTCCCACCAGGCATCGATCCGCTCGCGGGCATCGGCCAGGAAGGGCGCCAGCGCCTCCGGCGCGCCGCGCGGCGCGATCCGGCCCGCAAACGGCACGTGCACCGCGTGGAAGCTGGAGAAGGCAGCCTCCGGCGCCAGCTTCGCCGCCCACCGCGCAGCTGCAGCGCAGGCGTCCGACAGGTCGATGCCGCAGAGCACCCGCTCGTAGCCGCCCGCCACCGGACCGGCAACCAGCAGGACGGGCCGGGTCACCGCCCGCACGATGCGTTCGACCGTCGTCCCCGTGACCATGTCCCAGAGCGGCCGCGGCCGGTGCACGCCCATGACGACCAGATCCGGGGATTCTTCTTCGATCACCTGGGACAGGGTCTCCACCGGCTCGCCCAGCTCGACGCGGATCGCCGTCTCGATGCCGGGCACCGAATGGCGCTCCAGCTCCTGGCGCGCTTCGGCGAGGATCGGGCCGGACATCTGCTCGGGCAGCTCGGCATCGACGACAGTGCAGACGACCAGCCGCGCGCCAAGCGCCGCGGCCAGCTGCTCGGCGCGCCGCCGGGCGCGCTCGGAGCGCAGGGAAAGATCGGTGCCAACCAGAATCGTCTTCACGTCGAATATCCTCCTCGCGGGACTGCGCCCCGCGTCTTCGCGCAGGCACGGCAATCCGGTTTTCTGCGGCAGGACAGCGCCCGGTTCGTTCCTGCCGCCTGCTGTCCACCCCATGGAAGATACATATTCGCGGATGGCCAGGTTTTGAAGCACGGAGACCCTGATCTGCCTGAAACGACGTCTTTTCCTGCGGCGGGCGCGGCCGGCAGCCTCCGCAAGGCGGGCGGGATGGCCTGTCCGGCAGACCGCCGTCCCCCCGCCCGTCCTGCCGCTGCGCCGCGGCGCGCCTCAGGGGCAGCGCCGCTCAATCCCCGTTCCGGACGGCGCGCCCGGAGCGGCCTCTCCGCCATGCGCGGCGGCCAGGGCGGAACAGCAGCCGTCTTCGCCTGCATTGCGGGCTGCGCCGCCGCTCGGGCAGCAAGGTCCGGGCCCCGGACCAGAGGCGCCTTGCCCGTCCTCAACCCGTCCGGAACGGAACCGCGGACCCGCCCGTTCTGCTAGACGCCCGGCCAGTCCGGGATGTTGCGACCGGGCTCAGGACGCTCCCTGCCCAAGGACCGGACCCGGCCGGTTGGACGCAATCCCGTGGCATCATTGCCGCCGCAAAGCCCGACGGACCAGGCAAGCGTAGCCCAAGACGGATTCCGCCGAGATAACAGGTACTTTCCGCCGCTCGGGAGCCAAGAGCGCGGGCAAAGGCCCGACCGTCCCGGAAGGGCGTTCGGCGACATCCGGTCATCGCCACGCATGCCGGATTCACCCGGCGCGTCCGGAATGCCGCGACCGTACGCAGCAGGCTCCCTGCCCGAGGGCCGAGCCCTGCCGGCCGGGCGCGATCCTCCGGGACCGTTTCCGCTGCAAGGACCGCCGGACCGGGCAGCTGTGGCCCGGCGCGGGTTCAACCGGCAGTACAGGTGGTTCCGCCGTGCGGGGGCCGGCAGCGCCGATGACGCCCACTGCCGTTCCGGCGGGGCGGCGTTCAGAAAAAGCGGATAAGCCCGTTCTCGGTCACCACGCCGTCAAGAGGCTGGTCGGTCGGTTCCTGCGGCAGGGCCTCGAATTCCTGGGCGGCATAGGCGAAGCCATAGGCCTTCACCGGGCCGCGGCTGCGCAGCAGGTCGAGCGTGCGGTCGTAATGGCCGGCGCCGTAGCCCATGCGGCCGCCCGTGCGGTCGAAGGCCAGCATCGGCACGACCAGCACGTCCGGAACGACTTCGGGAGCCTCCACCGGCGCCGAGGTGCCGAAGCCCGCCGATTGCAGCGCCACGCCCGGGCTCCACAGGTGGAAGGTCAGCGGATGGCCGCGCCCGTGGGTGACCGGCAGGCACAGCCGGTGCGTCTCGGCCAGCCCGGCCAGCGCCGGGAAGGGGTCGATCTCGGTGCCGATCGGCGAGTAGCCCGCCACCACCTGGCCGCCGAACTGCGCCAGCAGAGCGCGCAGCGCCTCCAGCGCCGGGGCCGGGTCCACTGCGCCGTGAACCGCCGCGCGGCGCGCCTTCGCCTCCGCACGGATCGCGATCTTCGCTTCGATCAGGCTCACAGCAGCACCAGCGTTGCCAGCCCGAGAAAGGCGAAGAAGCCCACCACGTCCGTTACCGTCGTGACGAAGGTGCCCGAGGCCAGCGCCGGGTCGAGCTTCAGCCGATCCAGCGCCACCGGCACGAGAATGCCCGACAGCCCGGCGACGAAGAGGTTGATCACCATCGCCATGGCGATCACCCCGGCCAGCGCGGCATTGCCGAACCAGAGGAGCTCTATCCCCGACATCACGACGGCGAAGACGAGGCCGTGGACCAGCCCGACCGCGCCCTCGCGTCGGATGACCCGCATCAGGTTCGAGCGCGTGAGGTCCTTGGTCGCCAGCGCCCGCACCGCGACGGTCAGCGACTGGGTCCCGGCATTGCCGCCCATCGAGGCGATGATCGGCATCAGCACCGCCAGCGCGACCAGCTGTGCCAGCGAGGCCTCGAAGAGCGAGATCACCATCGAGGCGACGATCGCCGTCACGAGATTGACCAGCAGCCAGGGCAGACGCGACTTCACCGTGTCGACGACGCCGTCGGAAATGGAGCTTTCGTCCGAGACGCCGGCGAGGCGCAGGATGTCCTCCTCGGCCTCCTCCTCCAGAACGATCATCGCGTCGTCGATGGTGATCACGCCGACCAGCCGGCCGGAATCGTCCACCACCGGAGCGGAGATCAGATGGTACTGGTTGAAGGCATAGGCGACGTCCTTCTCGGGCAGGTCCACCGCGATGGTGCGGAAGGTTTCCTCGGTGATGTCGCCCAGCCGCACGTCGCGCTTCGAGGCCAGCAGGCGGCCGAGCGTGACATAGGCCACCGGGCGCATCGCCGGATCGACCAGGATGACGTGGTAGAACTGCTCGGGCAGCTCCTCGGCGCTGCGCAGGAAATCGATCGCATGCCCGACGGTCCAGTCGCCCGGCGCGACGACGAATTCGCGCTGCATCAGGCGGCCGGCGGAATATTCCGGATAGGTCAGCGCCATCTGCACCGCGACGCGGTCGGTCGCGTCGAGCGCCTCCAGGATCGCCTCCTGGCGGTCCTCCTCGAGGAATTCGACCAGGTCGACCACGTCGTCGGTGTCGAGGTCGCGCACCGCCTCGGCCAGCGCTTCGGGCGCCAGCGTCTCGATCACCTCCTCGCGGATGCCCTCGTCCAGTTCCGACAGCACCTCGCCGTCGATCTGTTCGGGGACAAGCGCCAGGATCTGCTGCCGTTCCGATCCGCTGACCTGTTCGAGAAGGTCGGCGATGTCGGCCGAGTGCATCGGATCGAGATATTCGTTGAGCCGCTCGACATCCTCGTCGGCCAGCGCCGCCTGGACCCGTCCGAAACGCCGCTCGCCTTCGCTGTGGCTATCCTCGTCGATCTCGTGGTCGGCCTCTTCCTCCTCGCGGAGGGCGGCCTCTTCCTCGGTTTCGGGGGGCTCGCGTCGGGTCTGGTTCTCGGTCATGGGGCCCCCTTGCTGCACGGATGACGCGGGCACCATAGGGATCGGCAGCCCATGCGCAAGGGACGCCATGCATTTGCCCTTTCCCCCCGGCGCCGCACGGGGCACTCTCGGACCGAACCGATGCGAGCAGACCATGTCACGATTGATCCTGGGCCAGACCCTGAGCTTCACCGCCGATCCCTTTGCCACTCCCCCGGAGGACGCCGTGCGGCACGAAAGCCGCGGCGCCGTGCTGGTCGAGGACGGCAAGATCGCGGCCGTGGGACCGGCCGACGCGCTGCGCGCCGCCCATCCGCAGGCGGCGGTCACGGATCACGGCGGCGGGCTGATCATGGCGGGGTTCGTCGACAGCCACGTGCACTATCCGCAGACCGCGATGATCGCGAGCTGGGGCAAGCGGCTGATCGACTGGCTGAACGACTACACCTTCCCCGAGGAGATGCGCTTCGCCGATCCCGCCTATGCCGGGAAGATCGCCGGGCGCTACCTCGACATCGTCCTGGCCAACGGCACGACGACGGTCTGCTCCTACTGCACCATCCATCCCGAAAGCGTCGACGCGCTGTTCGGCGCGGCGGAGGCCCGCGGCATGCGGATCGCGGCGGGCAAGACGTGCATGGACCGCAACGCTCCCGAAGGACTGCGCGACACCCCTGCCCTGGCCCATGACCAGTCGAAGGCGCTGCTGGAGAAATGGCACGGCCGGTCGCGGCTGGACTACGTGATCACGCCGCGCTTCTCGCCGACCTCGACGCCGGAGCAGCTCGAGGCGCTCGGCGCCCTCTGGGCGGCGCATCCGGACTGCCTGATGCAGACCCATCTGAGCGAGCAGACCGACGAGGTCGCCTGGGTGCGCGGGCTGTATCCGGAGGCGCGCGACTATCTCGACACCTACGAACGCTTCGGACTGCTGGGCGAGCGGGCGCTCTACGGCCACGCGATCTGGCTGGAGGCGCGCGAGATCGCGCGGCTGGCCGAGACCGGCGCCGCGCTGATCCATTGCCCGACCTCGAACACCTTCATCGGATCGGGCCTGTTCAAGACGCGCCAGCATGCGGTCGCGGGACAGCCCGTGGGACTGGCAACCGATACCGGCGGCGGGTCGAGCTTCTCGATGCTGCGCACCATGGCCGCCGCCTACGAGGTCGGACAGCTTGCTGGCACGCCGCTGCATCCGGCGCAGCTTCTGTGGCTGGCCACGGCCGGTTCGGCGCGCGCCATGCATCTGCAGGACAGGATCGGCAATCTCGAGCCGGGCAAGGAGGCGGATCTGGTCGTGCTCGACCTAGCCTCGACCCCGGCGATCCGGCAGCGCTTCGACGAGGCGGAAACGCTGTGGGAGGCCCTCTTCCCCACCATCATGATGGGCGACGACCGGGCCGTCAGCGCGGTCTATCTGGAGGGCAGGCCCGCACCGCGCGGCGCGGGCTGAACGGCGGTCAGAAGCGGTGCGGCAGCATGCTGCGCTGCCAGGACTGCATCATGGCCATCTGGGCCTGGGCCATCTGCGTGACGAAAGCGGTGCGGCGCCGCGCGGCCGGAACGGAAACGGACTCGGCAGGGCGCGAAGCCAGGAATTCGGCGTCGGCGTCGTCGATGAAGGCTTCCAGGTCTTCTCTCGTCAGCATGGCGTTACCCCTTGTCACTGGGCCCGGTGTCGCCCGGACCGCTTTGTTAACTCCGCGTCGGCAATTTCGTTCCGTGCGGTCCGCAGTTCTTAACACATTCTTTCGCGTTAGCGATAGAAATTTCGCCCAAAATTTGCGACCATAGTTTAATCTTTCGCCGAGCATTTGTTCAGATTGCGAAGAAATGCGTTGCATGCGGTGGTATTCCGTCCCGGACAGACACGCTCAGGATGTGCGCCGCAGATCGGGGACGCGTGCGGCGCAGCAAGATTGCGCCTGTCGCGAATCGCAAGGGAAAGGCCCCGGGGCCATCCCCCCGTGCCCGCCGCCGGTCCTCCTGCCTCCCTGCGGTCAGATGCCCGGAAAACCATCGCGCGCGCGCCTGCGGGCGATCCGAAAGTCTCGCAAAAAACCGGGTGACGCCGCGGCCCGCGATGCTAGGCTCGGTTGACGGATTCCGTTTTCAGGCAACCGGGGCGCGTGCGGGGGAGGACCGCGCCGCCGCGGGAACAGGGAGGAGAGAGATTTGGATAGCAAAGTCCCCATTGCAGCTGCCGTCGCCGGCGTGGTCGGCGTTCTGATCGGCACGATGATGGCCCCTTCGGGCCCGGACCGCGAGGAAATCGCCGCGATCGTCAGCGAGAAGCTCGCCGAGTCCCAGGCGGCGCCAGACCCGCTGGAGGGCCGCATAGAGGACCTGCAGGCTTCCGTCGACGAGCGCTTCGCCGAGCTTTCCGGCTCGATGGAGCCGAAGATGGGCGATCTCGGCAGCTCGGTCGCCGCCCTGCAGGAGAAGTTCTCCGGGCTCGAGACCACGGCGCAGTCGCTGATGGACCGTTCCGCGACGGATCTGGAGACGCTGCGCGCGCAGATCGACGGCGTCGCAAGCACCCTCGGCAAGACGATGAGCGAGGCTGCCGCTTCGCAGGTCGCCGCGCTGCAGGGCCAGCTCGACCAGCTCAAGGGCGCGCTCGCCGCCCGCCAGCAGGCCGCAGCCCCCGCTGCCGCTCCGGCCGCCCAGCAGGCCGCCGCCCCCGTCCCGCGCAGCGCCGCCGGGGCGCTGACCCCGGGCATGACCGCGATGCTGGCCGACGGCGCGCTGCGGGTCTTCGTTTCGCGCGTCTCCGGAGAGGACCGGACCGCCCGGCTGTCCGTGCAGGGCCAGCTTGCCTCCATGGAAGTCGGCGACACGATGCTGACGATGGCCGGAAACGACTATTGCATGGTGACGCTCGACGGCATCGCAGCAGGCGGCGCCCAGATCAGCGGCGCCTGCGGCGATGACCTGCCCGCCGCGACCGGCGCGGGCCCGGGCAACACCGTGGTGCTGGACGGCGGAGACATCCGCGTCTTCGTCTCGCGGGTCGAAG
The DNA here is from genome assembly GCF_013184745.1 of Mangrovicoccus sp. HB161399. Taxonomy (GTDB): domain Bacteria; phylum Pseudomonadota; class Alphaproteobacteria; order Rhodobacterales; family Rhodobacteraceae; genus Mangrovicoccus. Next base: position 10,480 of record NZ_JAATVU010000073.1, on the reverse strand, counting down.
ACTGGCCGCAGCGCGCGCGCCTGTCGATAAACGGCGAGATGAAGCAACTGGAGCCCGGACGCACCGCGCTGCTGGCAGTGGGCGACAAGCTCTGCGGCGTGCGGCTCGACGCGGTGGACCGCGGCCATGCAAGCGTCAGCGCGGCCTGCGGCGCCGACCTCTCCGTGGCCGAGGCGATCGGCCCGGGCAGCGCGGTGTCCCTGGGCGACGGCAAGGCGCGCGTCTTCCTCTCCTCGGTGGCCGAGGACGGCAGCGCGGTGCGCGTCTCGGTCAACGGCGTCGACGGGCTGCAGACCGTGCCGGATGGCGGGCGGCTGGCACTGGAAGACGGCTGCGCGGTCGTCGTCGAGGGCGTGGCCGGCGGCAAGGCCATCTTCGGATACAGCTGCGGCGGCTGACCCCGCCGAACCTGCCGTTTCCAGAGCCTGCCGGATGCCCTCCGGCGGGCTTTTCCATGCGCCCTTCGGCGGCCGCAGACATTAATCAAATCTTACCAAACACGAGGATTTGCCTCAATTTCGCCACAATTCCCGCCCAAATGTTTTCAAATTGAAGCAAATGAGTGGAGAATGCGTCCAATGACCAGCATCGCACCGGTACAGCCCGCCAGCCCCGTCCGCTTCCCGATGGAGGGCGGCGCACAGGCCCATGCGGCAGAAGCGGAGCCCTTCGTACGCGGTCCCGCCCCGAAGCCCGAAGCGGCCGCCGTCGAGATCCTTCTCGTGAATGCCGCGCTCGAATCCTACTATGCCAGCCTCTACGACCCCCGCACCCTGCATCCCGATCCCACGCCGCGCGGCGTCGAAATCGACCGCATCGAGATGATCAAGGAAGGCTTCGACCACCTGCGCGAGCTGATCCAGGCGATCACCAAGGCCGCCGCGGACGATTTCCTGCCCAGCACCGACATCCGTCTCTGAGCCGTCCGGCCCCGCCGGGGCGCCGTAAGGGATTCGAAACCAGAACCATGTCAGGACTGTGGAAATTTCTGGTTCCGCGGAGATGCCGACATGGCCGAAGACACTGCGACACGTTCCGGCACCGCCATCGCCCGCGGCTCGGAGTTCCACATTTCCGAGCTGTTCTTCTCGCGGACCGACACGCGCGGGGTGATCGCCTCCGGCAATGCCGTCTTCCAGCGCATCAGCGGCTTCACCTATGACGAGCTGCTGAACGCGCCGCACAAGATCGTCCGCCATCCCGACATGCCCAAGGCGGTGTTCTGGCTGCTCTGGCACCGCCTGCAGAAGGGCGAGCCGATCGGCGCCTATGTCAAGAACCGCACCAAGTCGGGCGGCTACTACTGGGTCTTCGCCGTGGTCATGCCGATCACCGGCGGCTATCTGTCGGTGCGGCTGAAACCGACCAGCAAGCTGTTCGAGAGGGTTCAGGGGCTCTACAAGGAGCTGCGCACCAAGGAGCTGGAGGCGCCCGCCGACTACAGCCCGGAAAACAGCGCCCAGGAAATGAACGCCGCGATCAAGGCGCTCGGCTATCCCAACTACGTGGCCTTCATGGCGGCCGGGCTGACCGCCGAACTGATGTCGCGCGACAAGATCGGCGCCAAGCCGGTGGACGACCGGCTGCAGGCCTTCGACGCGATGTCGAAGGCGGTGGGCGACATTTTCGACGAGGCCAACGCGCTCTATGCGGATTTCCGGCGGATCGAGCAGATCCCGGTGAACCTGCGGCTGCAGGCCTCGCGCTGCGAGGCCTCGGGCGGTCCGGTCAGCGTGATCTCCGCCAATTACAGCAACCTCGCCCGCGAGGCCCTGGCCTTCGCCTCGCGCTTCACCGATTTTGGACAGCGGGTCCTGGACGAGATCAGCCTCGGCCTGTTCATGATGGGCTCCGCGCGGCTGCAGCGCGAGATGAACCGGGCCTTCGAGGCCGAGGACCACGGCGCCTCGCCGATCGACCACCAGAGGGAAATGGCGCTGCTGGCCGGGCACATGCAGCGCTGCGGGGACATGGCGCGCAGCACCGTCGGCCGCATCCTGGAGCAATGCGAGCGCTTCATCGACGACAGCCGCCGGATGCGCCGCTTCGTCGGCGGGCTCGACGTCACCCGCGTCACCTGCCGGATCGAGACCGGCTGGCTGCCCGATGCCGATGGCGGCTTCCACGACATCATCGACAAGCTTGACGCCTTCCACGAGGACGTGGAGCGGCGGATGAAGCGGATCGACTCGCTCAACGACAACATCATCGAGCGCACCAACGCCCTGCTGAACCGCTCGGCCAGCCGCAAGCCCGCGGCCGCGCCCAAGGCGACCGCCGCGGAATGAGCCGGGCGGTCTCCCGCCCGGACACAGTCAGATGGTGAAATTGGTGCCGCCGCCGTCGAGCAGCAGGTTCTGGCCGACGATGAACCCGGAATGGACCGAGCAGAGGAAGGCGCAGGCCTTGCCGAATTCTTCGGCCGTGCCGTAGCGCCGCGCCGGAATGGTCGCCTCGCGCCGGGCACGGGCCTCGTCCATCGTGATGCCCTCCTTCGCCACGACGCCGCTGTCGAGGCTGGCGGCGCGGTCGGTGGCGTGGATGCCCGGCAGCAGGTTGTTGATCGTCACGCCGAATTCAGCCACCTGGCGCGAGGTGCCCGCGACATAGCCGGTCAGGCCGGTGCGTGCCGAATTCGACAGGCCCAGCTGCGGGATCGGCGCCTTGACCGACTGGCTGGTGATGTTGACCACCCGGCCCCAGCCCCGGTCGCACATACCCGGCAGCAGCGCCGTCATCAGCGCGATCGGCGCCAGCATGTTGGCGTCGAGCGCCTTGATGAAATCCTCGCGGCCCCAGTCCTTCCACAGGCCCGGAGGCGGGCCGCCGGCATTGGTCACCAGGATGTCGACCTGGCCCGCGGCCTCCAGCACCTTCGCCTGGCCCTCTTCCGTGGTGATGTCCGCCGCGACCGCCGTCACCGACACGCCGAAAGCGCGCAGCTCCGCGGCCGTCGCCTCCAGCGCCTCCGCCCCGCGCGCATTCAGCACCAGATCGACGCCCTCGGCTGCCAGCGCGGCCGCGCATCCCTTGCCGAGGCCTTTCGACGAGGCGCAGACCAGCGCCTTTTTTCCTTTGAGTCCAAGGTCCATGAGCAGTCCTTTCCTGTTCCCGGCGCGACCCTAGCCACGGCCCGGCGGAAGGACAATGGCTCAGCCGAGGGCGTGGCCCTCGGGCTTGGCCATCTCCTCGGGCTCGACATGGATGGTGATGCGCGCGCCGCGGTCCTCCATCCGCAGGGCCTTCTCCACCCGGTCGCAGATCACATGGCTGTCGCGCACCGTCATGTCGCCCGGCATGATCAGGTGGAACTCGATGAAGGTGACGGGGCCGGAGCGGCGGGTCACCAGGTCATGGACCTCGAGCGCGCCCGAGGCGCTGCGCTCGATGACCGAGACGATGCGCTCCTGCTCCTCTTCCTCGACCGCCTCGTCGAGCAGCCCGGCGAGCGAGCCGCGGATCACCGACCAGCCCTGCATCACGATATGCGCAGTCACCGCCAGCGCCAGCAGCGGATCGAGCAGCGGCCATCCGGTCGCCCAGGCCAGGCCGAGCCCCGCCAGCACCCCGCCGGTCGTCACCACGTCCGACATCAGGTGATGCCCATCCGCCTCCAGCGCCGGAGAGCGCGACCGGCGGCCGTTGCGGATCAGGTGCCGCGCCCAGAGCCCGTTCAGCGCCGTGGCCGCGACCGAGAAGCCGATCGCCAGAGGCGACACGACCGGCTGGACCGGCTCCATCAGCGCCTGCACAGCATCCATGACGATCATCGCGGCCGCGACCATGATCAGCGCGCCTTCCAGCACGGCCGAGAGATACTCGACCTTCTGGTGGCCATAGGGATGGTTCGAATCCGCCGGGCGGCGCGCATAGGACAGCGCCAGGCAGGCGGCCACCGCCGTCACCACGTTGACGATCGATTCGAGCGCGTCGGAATAGAGCGCGACCGAGCCGGTCAGCCGCCAGGCGACGAGCTTCAGCGCAAGCACGGCGACGGCCACGGCAATGGACCAGACGGCCAGCCTCAGCAGAGAGGCGGGATAGGGATCGGGCGGCGGCATGGGCGAACTCCGGATTCGGGTCCTCCCTCTAGGCCTAACCGCGCGGGGACTGAACCCCTAGCTGAGAATCGTTCTGAGTTTCCGTGAAGAATTGCGCCTGTCCCCCGCCCCGGCTATATGCCGCGCCATGCTGGACCGTTCGCACAACTCCCCTTCGCTGCCGCCCGAGATCGCCCGGCGCCGCACCTTCGCCATCATCTCGCATCCCGATGCGGGCAAGACGACGCTGACCGAGAAGTTCCTTCTCTACGGCGGCGCCATCCAGATGGCGGGCCAGGTCCGCGCCAAGGGCGAGGCGCGGCGCACGCGCTCGGACTTCATGAAGATGGAGCAGGACCGCGGGATCTCGGTCTCGGCCTCGGCCATGTCCTTCGACTACGGCAAGTTCCGCTTCAACCTGGTCGACACGCCCGGCCACTCGGACTTCTCCGAGGACACCTACCGCACGCTGACCGCGGTGGACGCCGCGATCATGGTGATCGACGGCGCGAAGGGCGTGGAAAGCCAGACGCAGAAGCTCTTCGAGGTCTGCCGCCTGCGCGACCTGCCTATCCTGACTTTCTGCAACAAGATGGACCGCGAAAGCCGCGACGTCTTCGAGATCATCGACGAGATCCAGGAGAACCTGGCGATCGACGTGACGCCGGCCAGCTGGCCGATCGGCATGGGGCGCGATTTCCTCGGCTGCTACGACCTGCTGCGCGACCGGCTGGAGCTGATGGACCGCGCCGACCGCAACAAGGTGGCGGAGAGCATCGCCATCGAGGGTCTCGACGATCCGCTGCTGGAGCAGCACATCCCCGCGGACATGCTGGCGCAGCTGCGCGAGGAGATCGAGATGGCGCGCGAGCTCCTGCCCGCGCTCGACCCGCAGGCGGTGATGGACGGCACGATGACGCCGATCTGGTTCGGCTCCGCGATCAATTCCTTCGGGGTGAAGGAGCTGATGGACGGGATCGCCAATTTCGGCCCCGAGCCGCAGCCGCAATCGGCCGAGCCGCGCCAGATCGCCCCAGACGAGAAGAAGGTCGCGGGCTTCGTCTTCAAGGTCCAGGCCAACATGGACCCCAAGCACCGCGACCGCGTCGCCTTCCTGCGGCTGGCCTCGGGGCATTTCCAGCGCGGCATGAAACTGACCCATGTGCGCACCAAGAAGCCGATGGCCGTGTCGAACCCGGTGCTGTTCCTCGCCTCCGACCGCGAGCTGGCGGAAGAGGCCTGGGCGGGCGACATCATCGGCATCCCGAACCACGGCCAGCTGAGGATCGGCGACACGCTGACCGAGGGCGAGGCGCTGCGCGTCACCGGCATCCCGAGCTTCGCGCCGGAACTCCTGCAGGGCGTGCGCTCCGGCGATCCGATGAAGACCAAGCACCTGGAGAAGGCGCTGATGCAGTTCGCCGAGGAGGGCGCTGCCAAGGTGTTCAAGCCGATGATCGGCTCGGGCTTCATCGTCGGCGTCGTCGGCGCGCTGCAATTCGAGGTGCTGGCCAGCCGGATCGAGCTGGAATACGGCCTGCCGGTGCGCTTCGAGCCGTCGCAATTCACCTCCGCCCGCTGGGTGACCGGGCCGAAGGACAAGCTCGACAAGTTCGCCGATGTCAACAAGGGCCACATGGCGACCGACAATGACGGCGACATGGTCTATTTGACGCGGCTGCAATGGGACATCGACCGCATCGAGCGCGACTATCCGGAGTTGAGCCTGTCGGCGACCAAGGAGATGATGGTCTAGTCTCTGTGTGCGGAACGCAGGGGCGGGAGGAACGGGTGAGGCCCCCACCGGACAGCACATAGAGAGGACGCAAATTGACCAGCACGACCCCGAGCAAGATGCGGGATTTCCCGATCCGCAAGCTGCTCTCCGTCCGGCGCATGACGAAGGCGCTGGCAGATCTGGCCGGGGAGGACCGGATCCGGGAAGCCCAGGATCTGTCGGTCGGCTTGATCCGCTACCGGGTTCCCTACGGTGGCAAGGCGGGGCGGCAGTTCCTCAACCGCGCCTCGGGCTGGATGATGCGTGCGGGTCATTTCCAGGAGGCCGAACGCCCCTGGTGGGCGCTCGAACCGCGGCGGCGGCGCAAGGCCCGCGCCGCGCTGGTCCGGCTCTGGTGGCGCTTCGGATGCTACGGTCCCGAGAATATCCGCCTCACCAAGGAATTCCTGCGGCTGGGGCTCGATTCCCGCTCGATCAGCGTCTGCCTGCGGATGCTCGACCTCACCGGCAGCCTCGATCGGGACGATCTGGATCTGCTGCTGGCCGCGCTGCGCAAGCCCGGACGTCGGTGGTCATCCAACGGCAAGACGATGACCGTGGCGGTCGCCTGCATCCTTCACCTGCGCGGCCTGCATCCCGAACTGGTCCGCAAGATCGCGCTGGATGACGACCTGCGCAAGCAGGTCGCCCGGAGCCCGGAAATGTCGCGCGTGCGCCGCGAGGCCGGCGGCTCCGTCCCCGGCGATCTCGGCGAGGCGGCGGAATTGCGGGACTTCTGGCAGAGGGGCACGGAAAAGCTGCTGCCGGTGCTGTCGGATCCGTCCGTCTCCATCGCCGTGGTCGGCAATTCGCCCTGCGAGCGCGGCCTCGGCAAGGGGCCGGAGATCGACTCGCATGACCTTGTCATCCGCTTCAATGCCTCTTCGGTGCCCGCTGCCCATGCTGCCGATTACGGCTCGAAGATCTCCATCGCCGTGTGCAACGACTCCACCGTCAGCCGGGTGATCGGCGATGACGTGCATCTGGAGGGAATCCTGCTGACCGGGCTGGAATCCGTGCGCGAGCACAACGCCGTGTCCCGCACGCTCGGCATCGCCCGCCGCGGCATACCGATGGGGCTGCTGCCCGAAAAGGCGGTGACCGAACTGGTGGCCAAGCTGGGCGCCGCGCCGAGTTCCGGCATCCAGACCATTGCCGCCCTCGAAAGCCTGCGGCCGCCCGGCGCGCCGCTGTCGCTCTACGGCTTCGCCTTCACCGACCAGATCGGCGAGGGGCGCAGCTCCGCCAATTTCGCCAAGAGCGCCTCGGCCACCCACCGCCACAACTGGCGAGGCGAACGCAAGCTGTTCGACGCCATGGCCGAAGCACGCAGCCGCGGCGAGCATGCCGTGCTGCCTGCGGTCCCGCGGCGCCCCGAAGACGAGGTCGGCACCTTCCGGCCGATGAAGTTCCGCTTCCTCGGCGACCACAGTTCATACCATGGCGGCTCGGCCGCGGTGGCGCTCTATTTCCGCCGCGAACTCGCGCGCTCGGGCATCATCGTCGAGGATGACAGCTACGACGTCCTGGTGGTGAACGGCGAAGGCAGCATGCATCACGACTCGCCGACCTGCGTGCGCAAGATGACCGCGCTGGAAGAGGCTCTGGACAGCGGCCGCAAGGGGCTGCTGATCAACACGGTCTGGGAGGAGAACTCCCACCGCTTCGACGACACGCTGCGCCGCCTCGACCAGATCGTCGTCCGCGAACGCCTGAGCCAGATCGAGCTGGCGGAGAAGCACGGCATCGGATCCACGCTGATCCCCGACCTGTCCTATTTCGCGCCGGTGCGTCCCAAGGCACCGAAGGACGCCCCCAAGGGCAAGACCCTGATCACCGACTTCTACGCCGCCTCGCTGGGCGAATTCGCGATCCTGAACGGCGGACGCCTGTCCAAGCTGCCCTTCATCGACATGAAGAAGCTGACCTGGGACGAAACGGTCGGAATCCTGCAGCAGAACGATCTGGTCGTCACCGGACGCCACCACATGGTCTATGCCGCCTGCCGGGCGCGGACCCCCTTCGTGGCGATGGCCGGGAACACCCACAAGATCGAGGGCATCATGAAATCGGCCGGGGTCGGCATTCCGATGCTGCAATCGCTGCGCGAAGTGGACGAGGCAATCGCCTGGGCCAAGGCCAACCGCACCGCCTATGACGACCTGTTCGACTGGCTTTCGCTGCAGGAACGCTGGCGCCTCGAAATCGGGCCGTGACCGGACTGCCGCGCCGATTTGCCGTCTTCCGGCTGAATATTGACCCAAAACTTCATTTGGGCTATGGGGCACATGCTTGGAAACTTCCGAGCTTGATACGCTGGGACGCCCGGAATCATGCGTCCTCGAGATGACTGGCGGCCCGATGCCGCCCCCACAGGACGCTGATGACGAAATTTTCTGACCTGAAGCTGGACCCCAAGGTCCTCAAAGCCATTGACGAAGCGGGCTATGAAACCCCCACGCCGATCCAGGCCGGTGCCATTCCGCCCGCGCTGGAAGGCAGGGACGTGCTCGGCATCGCCCAGACCGGCACCGGCAAGACGGCCAGCTTCACGCTGCCGATGATCACGCTGCTGGGCAAGGGCCGGGCGCGCGCGCGCATGCCGCGGTCGCTGGTGCTGGCGCCGACGCGGGAACTGGCTGCACAGGTCGCCGAGAATTTCGACACCTATACCAAGCACATGAAGCTGACCAAGGCGCTGCTGATCGGCGGCGTCTCGTTCAAGGAGCAGGATGCGCTGATCGACCGCGGAGTAGACGTTCTGATCGCCACGCCCGGCCGCCTGCTCGACCATTTCGAGCGCGGCAAGCTGCTGCTGACCGGCGTGCAGATCATGGTGGTCGACGAGGCCGACCGGATGCTCGACATGGGCTTCATCCCGGACATCGAGCGGATCTTCTCGCTGACGCCCTTCACCCGGCAGACCCTGTTCTTCTCGGCCACCATGGCGCCCGAGATCGAGCGGATCACCAACACCTTCCTGTCCTCGCCCGCGAAGATCGAGGTGGCGCGCCAGTCGACCGCCTCGGACACGATCAGCCAGGGCGTGATCTGCTACAAGCCGTCCCGCAAGGACCGCCAGGCCAGCGAGAAGCGCGCGCTGCTGCGGGCGATGATCGACCGCGAGGGCGACGCCTGCACCAACGCAATCGTCTTCTGCAACCGGAAGACCGATGTCGACATCGTCGCCAAGTCGCTGACGAAATACGGCTACAATGCGGCACCGATCCATGGCGACCTGGAGCAGTCCAAGCGCATGGAGGTCCTGCAGGGCTTCCGCGACGGGAACCTGCGCATCCTCTGCGCCTCCGACGTTGCGGCGCGCGGGCTGGACATCCCGAATGTCAGCCACGTGTTCAATTTCGACGTGCCGAACCACCCCGAGGACTATGTCCACCGCATCGGCCGCACCGGCCGCGCGGGCCGCAAGGGCACCGCGCTGACCATCTGCGTCCCTTCGGACGAGAAGCAGCTGGCCGCCGTCGAGGCGCTGCTGAAGACCGATGTGCCGCGGGTGGAAAGCCCCTATGCTCCATCCGCCCGCATGGGCAGCGAGGACGAGGAAGCCGAGGCCCCCAAGCGCAGCGCCCGCGCCGAGCGCAAGCCGCGCAGCCAGCGCGAGGACCGCGCCGAAAAGCCCGAGCGCAGCGAACGTCCGGAGCGCAGCGAGCGTCCCGAACGGGGTCCGCGCCGGGGCCGCAAGGACGAGCCGGTCATCGGCATGGGCGATCACATGCCCAGCTTCATGGCGCAGAGCTTCGAAGAGCGCCGACAGTCGGCCAACGCCTGACGGCAACCCAGCAACCGAAACACCGCGAAGGCCCGGTTTTCCGGGCCTTTTTCATTCGCGCCGACGGGACCGTCCGCCATCTGCAGGCGCCAGTTGCATGCTGTGGAAGCGGCCGGACGGTGGCAGGGGCCCGGCCTTCCCGCCGCCTCTTCCACGCTTCATGTCTTGGACATGTGATATCGCTTTTGATCTTAGCCTTTTGATCTTAGCCTAATGGCTTGCAGAACAGGGCAGCATCCGGCCGTCATTTAGAGCCCACATCCATTTCAACTGCAATCTCCGCCACCACCAGTGTCCATCACCTGCTGAATGGCAGCGAGAAAGGAGATGTCACCGTATCGCTCGACGGCACCAGCTTCATCATATCTGCCATCATCAACACGGTCGGCAGCTGCCCCTTCATCCAAGCCATTTTCCCGACCGTGTCGCCTGCTCTGGGGCGGGTCCCGCGGGTTCTCCGATATTGTCACCGGACTGCTAGCGACCTCTATCACCGCCACCGCCATCACCGGCAACTTCCTGACCCAAATCTCAGACTCGCCCGCCCCCGGACGCTCGCCGATGCTGTCGGCAATAACTGCCAGGCCAGCTCGGTGCTGCCCCAGGCGTCTTCCATCAGCAACGATGTCTACGTGGCGCGCTCTTTCAACCTGGACCGCTATCGCGCCGACGATCTCTACCTGCCCGACGAGACGCGCGCCGACGGCGGAGGCGTCGCATCCATGGCCGGAACGGCGAGGCCTACGAGACCGATTTGGCGGGAAACACGTTTTTCGTCATTGACCTTGCCCCCCGGATTCCGGACTTGGCCGATATTCACCATTCCGCCATTGCGGCGGCCATGCCGATCCCTGCCTGCTCGGGCCTCCGGCA
>NZ_JAATVU010000072.1 GCF_013184745.1 Mangrovicoccus sp. HB161399 | reverse complement strand
CCTGATCGCAACACCTTCCTGATCTGTCCGCCCTCCGGACTGCATCCGCAGACCCTCAAGCGCCCCGGTGCGTCGCCGCCCCGTCGGTGAAGGGCCTTCTAGAGAAACCCCCCGACCCCCGCAACTCGATTCTCGCACAAAACCCCAAAAAAATCCCGCGACCCAACGGAAAGATCAGAACAAACACAAAATATGTACAGAAAAATGAAGAAGACACCAAATGTGGAAAAAGACCCCGCCGCATCAACGGCAGGGCCAGCGAAACAGGGGCAGGTGCCGCGCGGCGCGGCCAGGGCTACTCGGCGGCTGCCTGCATCCGGTCCCGTCCGGCCATCCACGCCTCGAGCGCAGCCGCCTCGGCCGCGTCGAGGCGCAGCCCCATCTTGCCGCGCCGCCACAGCACGTCCTCGGCATGGCAGGCATATTCGCGGTCCATCAGCCAGGAGACCTCGCGCTCGGTCAGGGTGCTGCCGAAGCCGCGCCCCAAATCCGCCGGGTCCCGCGCCCCTTCCAGCATCTCGCGCGCTTCGGTCCCATAGGCCCGCACCAGGCGCAGCGCCCAGGATTCGGAAAGGAAGGGGAAGCTGCGGCGCAGCTCCGTCACCAGCGCTCCGACGCCGTCGACCGGGAAATCGCCTCCGGGAAGCGGCGCGCCCGCTGTCCAGGCCGGGGCATCGACCTTCAGCACGTCCGCGATCTTCTCCAGCGCATGCTCGGCCAGACGCCGGTAGGTGGTGATCTTGCCGCCGAAGACATTCAGCAGCGGCGCGCCCGAGGTCTCCAGCTTCAGCGTGTAGTCCCGCGTCGCCGCCGTGGCGGAGCTGGCGCCGTCGTCATAGAGCGGCCGCACGCCGGAATAGGTCCAGACGACGTCTTCGCGCTTCACCGGCGCCTCGAAATACTGCGAGGCGAAACGACAGAGATACCCGGCTTCCTCCTCGGTGCAGACCGGACGCTGGTCCGGGTCGCCATGTTCCTTGTCCGTGGTGCCGATCAGGGTGAAGTCGGATTCGTAGGGGATGGCGAAGATGATCCGCCCGTCCTCGCCCTGAAAGAAATAGGCGCGGTCATGGCCGTGCAGCTTCGGCACGACAATATGGCTGCCGCGGACAAGGCGCACCCGGTCCGGCGTCTCGACATGCAGCACGTCCTTCAGCGTCTCGCCGACCCAAGGTCCGGCCGCGTTGACCAGCATCTTCGCGCTGACCTGGCGGGTGGCGCCGGTCTCGCTGTCTTCCAGCGTCGCGACCCAGTGATCGTCCTTGCGCTCCGCACCGACCAGCTTGGTGCGCGTCCAGATCTCGGCGCCCTTGGCCTCGGCATCGCGGGCATTCAGCACGACGAGGCGCGAATCCTGCACCCAGCAGTCGGAATACTCGTAGGCCTTCGCGAACTTGTCCTTAAGCGGCTTGCCCGCCTTGTCAGTCTGCAGGTCGACATTGCGCGTGCCCGGCAGGATCTTCCGCCCGCCGAGATGGTCGTAGAGGAACAGGCCGAAGCGGATCAACCAGGCCGGACGGCGGCCCTTCATCCAGGGCATGACGGTCGACAGCAGCTTCGAGGTCGGCGTCTGGCTCTCGAAGCGCATGTCCCTGTGGTAGGGCAGCACGAAGCGCATCGGCCAGGCGATATGCGGCATGGCGCGAAGGAGCACCTCGCGCTCGATCAGGGCCTCGCGGACGAGGCGGAACTCGAAGAACTCAAGATAGCGCAGCCCGCCGTGGAACAGCTTGGTCGAGGCCGAGGACGTTGCCGAGGCCAGGTCGTTCATTTCCGCCAGCGCGACTTTCATGCCCCGCCCTGCCGCGTCGCGGGCAATGCCGCATCCGTTGATGCCGCCGCCGATGATCAGGAGGTCGTAGTCAGGGGTCATTCGCACTGTCTCCATTGGCCGGTTGCCGTTTCCGCAGAGATGCGCCGGCGCTTCGAGCCTGTCAATTCGGAATTTTCGTTTCTTTTCGTTATTGGCGGTTTCGTGCTCGTTTTTCGGTCACACTTGCGGGACGGCCCGGCTCCGGCCTAGGCTCGCGCACTGGCGAAACCCGGAGACCCCATGTCGCAAACTTTCCGCCACCCGCAGATCCTCGACATCGCGCGCCTTGAGGGAAAGGTGACGGTGGAGGATCTGGTCGCGCGCTTCGGCGTGACGCCGCAGACGATCCGGCGCGATCTCAACGACCTCGCGGAGTCCGGCCAGCTGGAACGCGTGCATGGCGGCGCGGTGCTGCCCTCGGGCACGGCGAACATCGTCTATGCCGAGAGAAGCCGGCTGAACCGCGACGCGAAGGAGGCGATCGGCCGGACCTGCGCCGCGATGGTGCCGCAGGACGCGTCGCTGTTCCTGAATATCGGCACGACCACCGAGGCGGTGGCGCGGCACCTGCTGTCGCATCGCGGGCTGATGGTGATGACCAACAACCTGAACGTGGCGAATATCCTGATCGGGAATCCGGAGGCGAATATCGTCGTCGCAGGCGGCAGCTTCCGGCGCAGCGACGGCGGGCTGGTGGGGCCGCTGACCCAGGCTTCGGTGGAAAGCTACAAGTTCGACCTGGCCGTGATCGGCTGCTCGGCCATCGATTCCGACGGCGACCTGCTGGATTTCGACGCGCAGGAAGTGGGCGTGACCCAGACAATCCTGCGCCGCGCGCGGAAGGTGTTCCTGGTTGCCGACCATTCGAAATTCGAGCGCACCGCGCCGGTCCGGATCGGATCCCTCGCTCAGGTCGACCGGCTCTTCACCGACCGGCCGCTTCCCCCTGCCCTGTCGGGGATGGAGCTGGACGTCACGCTGGCCGGCTGAGGATCAGGCGGTTTCCAGCGCCGTCTTGCCGGGCGCGGGGCGGTAGACCAGCGGATCGTCCGCCTCCGCCCATAGTCCGGCCTGCCGGGCGAGTTCCGCGTGGTGAGGAGACTTCACGCAGACCGGGTCGGCCGCGGCCGCATCGCCCGCAAGGGCCAGCGCCTGGCAGCGGCAGCCGCCGAAATCGCGGGTCTTGCGCTCGCAACTGGTGCACGGCTCCTTCATCCAGTCCGTGCCGCGATAGGCATTGAAGGCCGGGCCGTCATTCCAGATCTGCGCCAGCCCATGCTCCGCGACGGACTGGAACTGCAGATGCGGGATCGACTCGGCCGCATGGCAGGGAAGGACCTTGCCCTCGGGCGTGACGTTCAGCCCGGTGGAGCCCCAGCCGCCCATGCAGGGCTTGGGATAGCTCGAATGGTAATCCGCCGGGACATAGTCGATCACCAGCACCCCCTTCAGCCGCTCGCGCGCCGCACCGATGATGGCCGTGGCCTCCGCCGCCTGCGCCTTCGAAGGGATCAGCGCGCCGCGATTCCTTTCGGCCCAGCCATGGACCTGAACGGTGGCGACCTCGATCCGGCGCGCCCCCATCTCCACCGCCATCTCCAGCGCGCGCGGCAGCTGGTGCATGTTGCGGCGGTGCATGACGAAGTTCAGCGTCAGCGGGAAACCGGCATCGCGGATGATCTCCGCCGCCGCCATCTTGCGCTCGAACCCGCCCTTGTAGCCGCCGATCAGGTCGGCCATTTCCGCATCCGTGCCCTGCAGCGACAGCTGGATATGGTCCAGCCCGGCCTCGTCCAGCTCGCGCGCCCGCGCCGCCGTCAGGCCGATGCCGGAAGTGATCAGGTTCGTGTAGAGCCCCGCCTCGCGCGCCGCCTGCACCAGCTCCGGCAGGTCGCGGCGCGCCAGCGGCTCGCCGCCCGACAGGTGAAGCTGCAGCACGCCCAGCTCCGCCGCCTCGCGGAAGACCCGTGCCCAGGTCGCCGTGTCCAGCTCCGCGTCCCTGCGGATCAGGTCCAGCGGATTCGAGCAATACGGGCAGGCCAGCGGGCAGCGATGGGTCAGCTCGGCGAGCATGGCGATCGGCGGGCGGGTCACGGGCGGGTCTCCAGGATGCGGCGCTCGTGCAGGGCGCCCAGATAGTCGATGCAATCCGACAGGATCGCCTCCGCCGGAGCCTCGTAGCGCGCGGCCAGGTCCCCGGCAATTTCGCCGAGGCTGCGCTTGCCGTCGATTTCCGACAGGATGGCAAGCCCCGTCCCGTCCAGCGCCAGCGCCCGCTCTGGCGCCAGCAGAACCCAGCGGCCGCGGACCTTGTCCTCGTGCAGGCGGACCCCGCGCGGCAGGAGCGGGACGGATTGCGCCGTCAGGCTCATGCCGCCGCCTGCGCCATGCCGGTCCCCGGCTGCCAGGCCCCCGGCGGAATGCGCGCGGGCGCGACATATGCCCCCCAAAGCGCATCGAGCTGAGACCACAGCACGTCGGTCTTGAAGATCAGCGCCGCGGTCGCCTGATCCTGCTTCTCGGCCGTATCGGCATGGTCGAGCACCCATTGCAGCCCGAAGGCCACGTCCTTCGGCGCCTCGGTCAGGCGGCGGCGGAAATAGGACAGGCTCGAGTCATCCGCGAAGGCGTAGTTCTGCAGCAGCCCCTCGATCCGCGCGGCATGGATGGCCGGGGCAAACAGCTCGGTCAGAGAGGCCGCCACGGCCTCGAGCAGGGTCTTGTCGCGAACAAAGCGGACATAGGCATCCACCGCGAATTTCGTTGTCGGCAGCACGCCGTCGCAACTGGCCACGTAGTCCGGGTCCAGCCCCACCGCCGAGGCCAGCCGCAGCCACCTGCGGATGCCGCCCTCGTTCCCGTCGCTGCCGTCATGGTCCTCGATCCGGCTCCGCCAGGCCCGGCGCAGATCCGGGTTCTCGACCCGGCTCATGAAGGCGGCGTCCTTCATCGGGATGCGGCTCTGGTAGTAGTAGCGGTTGATCACCCAGGCGCGCACCTCGTCCGGCGTGCACTGGCCGCCATGCAGGCGGTGATGAAACGGGTGCAGGTCGTGATAGCGCTCCGCCCCGATCCGGCGCAGCCGCGCCTCGAAATCTGCCTTGCTCTGGGTCATGCTGTCAGCTCCATGCCGTCCCGGGCGATGATCCACCCTGCGGACTCCGCTTCGGCGCGTTCGCCCGAGCCGGGACGCAGCACCGGGTTGGTGTTGTTCATGTGGACGAAGACGCGGCGGCCGACGGCCAGACCGGCCAGACCGGCGATCGAGCCCTCCGGCCCGCTCATCGAGATATGGCCCATGCGCTGGCCGGTCTTCTGTCCGAGGCCTTCGCGTATCATCTCGTCGTCCTGCCAGAGCGTGCCGTCGAAGAAGAGCATGTCCGCTCCCTCGATCCGCTCCGCCAGCTTCGGCGTGATCCGCGCGCAGCCTGGAATGTAGAGCATCCGGATCCCGCCCGCGGCCAGTTCCACGCCCACGGTCTGCTCGCCCTCGAGATCGGTCTCGACCGTCTCGCCCTCCAGATAGAGCGGCACCTTGCCCGGCACCGGGAAGAGCCGCGCCGTCAGGCCGGGGAGCAGCTCGAACGCCGTCTCCAGCGAAATGGTGCGGCGCGGCACCAGGTCGGCATCGACCGCGGCCATCATCGGATTGCCGGACAGCGCCCCATGGATCTCCGCCGTCGCGAAGAGATCGAAGGGCTGCTTCTCGCGCAACGTGAGGAGCCCGGCCACATGGTCGATATCGCCATTGGTGACCAGGACCGAGCGCAGGGGAGACACCCGCAGATCCGTCGGCGCCAGCTGCGGCGCGCGGGCGAACTGCATGCGCAGGTCGGGCGAGGCATTCAGCAGCGCCCAGCTTGTCCCGTCCAGGCTCACGGCCACCGAACTCTGGGTCAGGGGCGGTATGGTGCCCGCCCGCGCCAGGTTGCAATTGGTGCAGCCGCAGTTCCATTGGGGGAGGCCGCCTCCGGCCGCCGCCCCCAGGATGATGGCGCGGATCGACATCCGCGTCTTCCGTCCGGCTTACAGCCAGACGTCGCGGTCGTCATCCTCGGCGGGGCTGTACATGTTGATTTCCATCCCGCAGGTGATTTCGCGCAGGGTCGGCTTGGTCCATGCCATGATGTTTCTCCTCCTCAGGCTTGCATCCACGACCTTACTTCACGCGGCGGGAGTCGCAGCCTGCAAGTTCTAAGAGGATTCTAAGAGACGGTTTCGCGCAGCTGGAACCCGCGGCTGCGGATGGTGACGATCTCCAGCCCGAATTCGGGCCGCGCGGCCAGCTTCTTCCTGAGATAGCCGATATAGACGTCGACCACGTTCTCGGCGCCGGGCGCGTCGCCGGTCCAGAGCCGGTCGAAGATCTCGCCGCGCGGCAGCGGCCCGCCGCGGTGCTCCCAGAGCAGCCGCAGCACCGCGAATTCCCGCTCTGTCAGGTCCAGACCGGCCGCCCCCTTGCGCAGCTGCCGGGTCGCATCATCGAGCTCCGGCCCGGCCGGGCGGGTCTCGGCGGCACGGCTGATCTGGACATGGAGCCGCGCGGCCAGCTCGTCGAGGTCCAGCGGCTTGACCACGTAGTCATCCGCTCCGGCCCGAAGCCCGGCGGTGCGGTCGGCAATCTCCGTCAGCGCGCTGAGCATCAGCATCGGCAGGCGGTGCCCTTCGGCCCTGAGCGCGGCCACGAGGTCGAGCCCGCTCTCGCTGCCGATCATCACGTCGATCACTGCCGCATCGAAAGGCTCGCGCCGGAGGCGGTCGGCCGCGGACGCGGCACGCGGTTCGGTCGCGACCTCGAAGCCTTTCAGGCGCAGCCCGCGGGCCAGCACCGAGGCGATGTCCGGATCGTCGTCGACGACCAGCACCCGGGGGTGCACGGCACTGTCCTGCGTCACGGGATTTTTCCCGGCCTTCAGGCCGCGGTCTCGGACAGGACGCCGAGCGCCCAGGCCTCCATCGCCTCGGATTCCGGCGGCACCGGCTCGGCGAAATCGCCCGCGAAGTCGAGGAAGGCAGCCATGTTGCTTGCCCCGACGCCGACGATCACCGGCATGCCGCCGGCGACAGCCTCGCCGATCAGGCCGCGGAAGCCGCGGCCATCGGCCTCGTGCTTGCCGAACTTGTTGACCATCAGCAGCTCCGCACGGTCCGCCAGCGAAGCCGAGACCAGCCCGACCGCCTCTTCCAGCGCCCCGGCATCGAGGCGGCAGCCCGAGGAGCCCGCGCCCAGCGACTGGGAAATCCGCAGGAGCGGGCCGTCGGGCAGGACGCGGACATCCATGTCGCAGCCGCAGTCATCCTCCCGCTCGGTATTCTGCTGCACCACGCCCGCCAGACGCACGCCACGCGCCTTGAGCTGTACTGCCAGCCCCGAGAGCAGCCGGTCGCCGTCCCCCCTGCCGCCTGCCGTCACATATCCGATCCGCATCGCCGCCTCTCCGTATTGCCGACGCACAAGGATAGATCGCCCGCGGCCGCATCGCCAGCCTTCGTGCAACCGACGATCGTCGGTGCCGCGCCGCTTTCCCGCCATGCACTCAGGTCAGGGCAGATCTTCCATACAAGACGTTGCGCCCGCGGTTCGGCTTCGCTAGATTGTACGCATCGGTACATTATGTATCACCGAGTTTCCGGCAGCTCCTCCTCCTCCCTGAGCTGCGGAAAATCTGCGGCGGCCCCCTCCTCCTCCCTGGGGTCGCCGCAACTTTTCCTTCCAGCCGAAAGAAACGCTCCTCAGCGCGCGCCACGCCTGATTCCGCGCTGAACGATGTCGATATTTCCCAGATCGACCATGCCGGGTCCGGTGAGGATCTCGCGCCGCGGCACGGTCAGGCCGAAATTCACGTGCGCGTTCAGGATGGTCACCGCGAAGAAGCCCTGAAGATAGCCCTGCTGGTCGATCGCGAACAGCTGCGTTCCCGAGCGGATGTTGTCCATCGTGGTTTCGTCGAGATTGATTCCCCCGACCTTCACCCGGCCCGCCTTCCCGGCACGGGCAACGGCATCGCGCGCCGCGACGACATCCTGGTTGCCGATGGCGAGAATCCCGCTGACGCCGGGGTTTTCCAGCAAATGCGCCTTGATTGCGTCCGAGACGACGTCCTGGACGCCGAAACTGCCCTCGGGCAGAACCAGGGTCATGCCGCGGCCGCCTGCATCGGCAAGCCCGGCCTCCAGCCCGCCGCACATGTCGGCGATGTTGGCGAGCCCGGGCAGCGTGTTGACGCAGACCACCTCGACGAACCCCTGTTCACCGAAATATAGCCCCGCCTCGCGGCCGCTGGCGAAATTGTCGCTGCCGACATAGGTCAGCGCCCCCAGCCGCTTGGCCGCGGCAATGCCCCCGGCATTGTAGATGACCAACGGGATTCCGGCGGCGGCGGCCTCCTCGAAGGCCGGATCCATGCTGCCGGGATCCCAGTCCGGCGCGACGATCCCGTCGGCATGGCGCGAGATCGCCTCGCGTATCAGCGCTGCGGCATCCGCGCCGAGACGGTCGTAATCTTCCAGTCCCAGCCAGGTCACGGAGCCCAGCTGCGCATCGACGACGAGCTGCGCGTCCTCGACCCCGCGCCGGACGATCGACCAGAAGGGATCATCCGGCTTGCCGCCGATCACGAAGATGTCCGCTGCAGCCATTGGACCGGCCGAAGCGAGGGTCGCAATCCAGATCAGGGCGGCTGCTAGGCGCTGGAACGGCATTTGGACTCCTCCTGCCCCGGCACGCTAGGACCGCGGAGGTTACCGGAAGCTGAACATGTCCCGGTTCACCCGGAATTTCCGAGCTTGGCCGGACGTGGTCCTCCCCAGGCCCAGTCGAGCAGTTCCACCGTGTGCACCACCGGCACGCCCGTCCGCTCGCCGATCTGCGCCATGCAGCCGATATTCCCGGCCGCGATCGCCTCGGGCTTCACCGCCTCCAGCGAGGCGGCCTTGCGGCGGCCGAGTTCGCCGGCGATTTCGGGCTGCATCAGGTTGTAGGTTCCGGCGGAGCCGCAGCACAGATGCGGATCGGACGGCGTCGCCACCTCGTAGCCTGCCGCCTGCAGCAGCGTCTGCGGCGCGGCGGTCACCTTCTGGCCGTGCTGCAGCGAACAGGCCGCATGGTAGGCGACGCGCATGCCGCTCCGCTCCGGCGCGGGCAGGTCGAGCGTGGCGAGGAATTCCGTGATGTCCTTCGCCTTGGCGCTGATCTCCGCCGCGGCTTCGGCCAGCGGATCGTTGCGGAAGATATGGCCATAGTCCTTGACCGTCGTGCCGCAGCCCGAAGTGTTGATCACGATCGCATCGAGCCCCTCGATCTCGGCCATCCAGGCGCAGATGTTGTGGGCGGCGAAGCGCTTGGCCTCTTCCTCGCGGCCCATGTGGTGGACCAGCGCACCGCAGCAGCCCTCGCCCTTCGGGATCGCCACCTCGATGCCTAGCCGGGTCAGCAGCCGGATGGTGGCCGCGTTGATATCCGCATCGAGCGCCTTCTGCGCGCAGCCGGTCATCAGCACGACCCGGCCGCGTCGGCTGCCCTGCGCCTTGTGCACCTGCGGCTCGTCCAGCCGCGAGGGCGCGGCGATCGGCGCCTTGGCCATGTCGAGCATCGCGCGCGCCCGCGCATCCGGCACCAGCCTGCGGAACGGGCGGGCGATCTTGGCGCCCAGCATCGCCCAGCGGAACCGCCCGGGATAGGGCAGGATCCGCGCCAGCGCACCGCGCAGGATCCTCTCCTGCCAGGGCCGGTCCCAGGTCCTCTCGATATGGGCGCGGGCATGGTCGACGAGATGCATGTAATGCACGCCCGAGGGACAGGTCGTCATGCAGGCCAGGCAGCCGAGGCAGCGGTCGACATGGCGCACGGTCTCCGCGTCGGCCGGGCGGCCGGATTCGAGCATGTCCTTGATCAGGTAGATGCGGCCGCGCGGGGAATCCAGCTCGTCGCCCAGCACCTGGTAGCTCGGGCAGGTCGCCGTGCAGAAGCCGCAATGCACGCAGGCGCGCAGGATCTCGTTGGCGCGGGCAATGCCTGGATCGGCAAGCTGCGCGTCGGTGAAGTTCGTCTTCATGTCTCAGCCTTCCGGGGCGAACAGCCCGCGCGGGTCGAATTTCTGCCTGAGCCCGGCCGCCAGCGCGGCCACCGGAGCCGGGTCGGGATGCAGCGCCGGGATGTTTCCCTCGCCGCGCAGCCGCGTGGCATGGCCGCCCAAATCCGCCATCTGCGCCCGCAGGTCGGTGCCGGGCGCAACGGCGGCCCAGAGGAGCGCGCCGCCCCAATCGAGCGTCACCTTGGCCCCTGCCCCGCAGAGGCGTTCGGCAAGGATCGCGCCATGGCTGGCCCGCAGGCTGATCCGCCAGATGTCGCGCTGCGTTTCCGCCAGCGCGGCGCCGTCGCGCAACGCGGGCCAGGGATCCTCGTCCACCGGCACAAGGCCGGGGATCAGCCGGGCCAGCTCCCCCGCGCGGTAGGAAACGGACTCCGCGAAGCCCTCGATCCTTAGCAGCATCCGCGCCGCGTCCCAGGCGGCGCCGGTGACCTCGTAGGGCGAGCCGAGCGCGCGGGCCATCTCCGCCACTGCGCGGGACGGGTCATCGCAGGCCAGCGCCAGCGTCGCCACGCGTTCGGGGACCGGCAGCACCTTGAAGCTGAGTTCCGTCAGGACCCCGAGCGTGCCCCGCGCCCCGGCCTGCAGCCGGGCAAGGTCGTAGCCGGTGACGTTCTTCATCACCCGCCCGCCATTGCGGACCCGCGTTCCTTCGCCATCGACGAAGACCGCGCCCAGAAGGAAATCGCGCGCCGCCCCCGCCTGCACGCGGCGGGGGCCGGAGGCGTTGACTGCCAGCGCCCCGCCGATCGTCGGTTCGCCGGAGGTGCCCAGCACCGGGCGGTGATCCATCGGCTCGAAGGCGAGGCGCTGGCTCTTCTCCGCCAGCACCGCCTCGACCTCGGCCAGCGGCGTTCCGGCCTTGACCACCAGCGTCAGCGCGCCGGGCTCGTAGAGCACGACTCCCGAGAGTGCCGCCGTCGACAGCACCGGACGCGTGGCGGCGGGGCTGCGCGTGCCGCCGCCCCGGATTGCGAAGGGCGCGTTCGCAGACCGGACGGCGTCCGCCAGTTCGGCCTCGGAAGCAGGGGTGATGACGGTCATGGCCGGCGTCCCTCCGTCACCGCGAGCGGAAAGACCTTGGCCGCGTTCAGCAGCCATTTCGGGTCGAACACGTCCTTCACCTTCAGCTGCGCCTCCAGATCCTCGCGCGAGAACTGCACGGTCATCAGGTCGCGCTTCTCGACGCCGACGCCATGCTCGCCGGTCAGGCAGCCGCCGACCTCGACGCAGAGCCGCAGGATGTCGGCGCCCATCTGCTCGCAGAGCTCCAGGTCGCCGGGCTTGTTGGCGTCGAACAGGATCAGCGGATGCATGTTGCCGTCGCCCGCATGGAACACGTTGGCGACGCCCAGCCCGTATTGCGCGGAAAGCTCGCCGATTCGCTCCAGCACCAGCGGCAGCTCGGTGACCGGAATGGTGCCGTCGAGGCACATGTAGTCGTTGATCTGCCCCATCGCGCCGAAGGCGGATTTGCGCCCTAGCCAGATCGCGGCGCTTTCCTCGGCCGAGGTGCTTTCGCGGATCACCTCCGGTGCGTGCCGTTCCGCGATCTCGCGGATCAGCCGCAGCTGGTGGTCGATCTCCGCGGGAGACCCCTCCACCTCGATGATCAGCAGCGCCTCGACATCCGGATAGCCGGCATGGGCGAAGGCCTCGCAGGCGCGGATGCAGGGGCGGTCCATGAACTCTATGGCGACGGGCAGAACGCCCGCCTCGATGATGTCGGAAACGCAGGCCCCGGCCACGCGCGAGGAATCGAAGCCCATCAGCACGGGCCGCGCGCCCTCGGGCTTGGGCAGGATGCGCAGGGTCGCCTCGGTGACGATGCCGAGCTGGCCTTCGGAGCCGCAGATCACCGACAGCAGGTCCAGATCGCCCGCATCCATGTACGCGCCGCCGATCTCCACCACCGTGCCGTCCATCAGCACCATGGTGACGCCCAGAAGGTTGTTGGTCGTCACGCCGTATTTCAGGCAGTGCGCGCCGCCAGAGTTCATGCCGATATTGCCGGAGATCGCGCAGGCCAGCTGCGAGGACGGGTCAGGCGCGTAGAAGAAGCCGTCGGCCTCCACTGCGCCGGTCACGCTCAGGTTCGTGCGGCCGGTCTGCAGCCGGATGATGCGGTCGGCATAGTCCGTCTCCAGCACCTCGGTCAGCCGCGCGACGCCGATCACCACTGCATCCGCCGTGGGCAGCGAGCCCCCGGCCAGCGAAGTCCCTGCCCCGCGCGGCACCACCGGCACGTCCATCGCGTGGCAGATCCGCAGCGCCGCGGCGACCTCGTCGGTGGAGCGCGGCAGCACGACCGCAAGCGGCGGGCAGCGATAGGCGGTCAGCGCATCGCATTCATAGGCAACGAGCCCGCGCGGATCGTCGATCACCGTGTCCGCGGGCAGAGCCTCCTTCAGCCGCGCGACAATTTCCGCGCGGCGCTCCAGAACCATGGGATTCGGGCGTGGCAGTTCCATGATGTCCTCCCTGACGCATGATGTCTGTCACGAAGGTCCCCTGTCCAGCCACCATCGCGGCTGGCCTTTTCACGATATGGAAAGCGGTGCATGGCCCCCGAGCCGCGCAGTCAGGTCAGCTGCCGCCCGCGCCACCTTGTTGCCCACGAAAGCGAATTTCTCGGGGGAAAGGCGCGCCGAAAGCGCCGAGATGGAAATGGCGCAGGCCGCCTCGCCGGTTTCCGACCAGACCACGGCCGCGATGCAGCGCAGCCCCGGCGCGTGTTCCTCGTCATCGACGGCAAAGCCCTGGCTCCGGATCCGCGCGATGTCCTCCATTGCCGTGCCGAGGCCGCGATGCGACCGCGAGGTCAGCGGATGGAAGCCGGTGCGGGCGGCGAAATCGGCGATCTGGTCGTCGGGCCAGGTCGCGAGGATCGCCTTGCCCATGCCGGAGCAGAAGGCCGGGACGCGACCGCCCGGCGGCGAGATCGCGCGGACGATCTCGCGGCTTTCCACCTGGCTCAGCGTCACCAGGTGGTCGACATCGAGAATTCCCAGGTTTGCCGTCTCGCGGGTCTCGTCGCGCAACCGCCGCAGGTAAGGCATCGCGGGCGCGACGAAATTCCGCCGCTGCGCATAGGCTGCACCCACGGCGTAGGCCTCGCGCCCGACATGCCAGAGCGACTCCTCGGCATCGAACTGCGCGAAGCCCTCGGATTCCAGCGTGGTCAGCAGCCGGTGCGCGGTCGAAACGGCAAGCCCCGCCTCGCGCGCCAGGTCGCTGACCCGGTGGCCCTCGTCCGAGCGCGCCAGCAGCCGCAGCAGCCCCAGCGCGCGCGTCACCGACTGGACGCCGCCGCCCTTGCCATCCATCGCCAATCCTCCCGCATCGCGAAACTCCCTTCCGCAATCTGGGGAACGGCTGCGTCCCTGTCCAGCCTCAGACCGGCAGGTCGTGGAACTTCCGGCCGAAATAGGCGGAACCCGGCGCGGTCGGGTCGGCAACCACGTCCACCACCTCGCAGAAGATCACCTCATGCGTGCCGCACAGATGGCGGTAGCTGACCCGGCAGTCGAAGGAGACGACCGCATCGTCCAGCACCGGCGCCCCGCTTTTTCCGCTGTGCCAGCCGGTCTCGGCGAAGCGCTCTTCCATCGGGGCCTTGCCGCCGAAGGTCATGGCGAGGTCGCGGTGGCGCGGGCCGACGGTGTTGACGCAGACCGCCTGGTTCGCAGTGAAGGCCGCCATGGCCGAGCTCTTGCGGTTGAGGCACACGAGCAGGGTCGGCGGATCGTCGGTGACCGAGCAGACCGCCGTGGCGGTGAAGCCCGCGCGGCCGCCCGGCCCGTCGGTGGTCACGATGTTCACCGCGCCCGCAAGGCAGGCCATCCCGTCGCGGAACGCCTCTCGCGTCACCAGCTCCAGCGCGCCCGGTCCTCCGGGCTGTCCTGCTGTCTCCGTCATCTTCGTCCTTCCCGGCAATCCTGTTCTGCCCAACTTAGCCTCCCGGCACCGGAAAGCGCAGGGGGGACGCCCGGAAAAGGGCAAAAAAGCAGTGGCGGCCTTGCGCAAGTGCCGCACCCGGGGCTTCGACCTTCTTCTACGCCCGCCTTGCCGCTAGACCGGGGGCACCCCTGTTCCCGTCAGACCGGAGTTTCCATGTCCGACCTTTCCCCCCTTGCCGCCGCCCTGATCGCCGCACACGACACCGGCACGCGCGCCGCGCCTTCCGCCGCCCCGGCCTCTGCCGCCGAGGCCTATGCCGTGCAGGAGGAGGTCAGCCGCCATTTCGGCGCGGTGGGCGGGTTCAAGACCGGGCTGAAACCGGGCGCCGACCCGATCATGGCGCCAGTGCGGGCGGACCGCGTGCTGGCCTCGGGAGCCGCGGTGAAGGTCGCGGACAAGATGGGGATCGAACTGGAGGTCGGCTTCGAGATCCTCTCGCCCCTCCCCTTGGGCGCCGCGCCTGCAGACCTTGCGAAGCATGTCCGCCCCCTGCCGGTGATCGAACTGGTGGACACGCGGCTGGACGGGCCGCTGGCCGCCGATCCGCTGGCGAAGCTTGCGGATCAGCAGGTGAATTACGGGCTGGTCCTAGGCACGCCGCTGGAGAACTGGGACGGCAGCGATTTCGGCAAGCTCTCGGGCATGCTGACGGTCGGCGACACTGCGGTGCTCGACGGCGAGACCGAAGTGCCCTTCGGTTCGGCGCTGACAACGCTGTCGGCGCTGGCGAATTTCATCGGCACCCATTGCGGCGGGCTGCAGCCGGGGCAGATCGTGATCACCGGCTCGCTGACCGGCCTGCCCTATTTCCCCGGCGGGAATGACGTGCGCGCGCGGATCGACGGGCTCGGCGAGGTCGCCGTCAGCCTGCTTTGATGGACGGCGCCGCACCGACCCGGCCCCTCGCCTGCTTTGCCGCAGGCGGGATCGCCGCGCCAAAGGAGATCCGGGACCACCTGGCGCTGCACCTGCTCGACACGCTGGCCTGCGCAGCGGGCGGCGCGGGGCTGGAAATCTCGCGCGCGGCCCGTCGCCATGCGGTTGCCATGGGCGGCAGCGGCCCGGCCGGGCTGATCGGCGGCGGCGCCACCAGCCCGATGATGGCGGCCTTCGCCAATGCGCTGGCCGCCAATGCGCTCGATTTCGACGACGGGTTCGAGCACGAGGGCAAGGGCATGGGCCATCCCGGGGCCACCATGGTTGCCGCCGCGCTGGCGGCCGCGGCGAAGAGGCCCGTGCCGGGTCCCGAGTTCCTCGACGCGCTGATCGCCGCGACCGAGGTGAACAACCGCCTGATCCTGTCGCTGCAGCCCACGCCCGAGCGGTTCCGCGAGGTCTACGGAATCGGCCAGCACCAGGCGATCGGCGCGGCTATGGCCTATGGGCGGCTCTGCGGACTCGACGCGGCGGCGATGGAGAATGCCATCGGGCTGGCCGCAACGCTGGTGCCGGTGCCGAGCCTGCACAAGTACAACTGGACGGCACGGCCGATTGCCAGCTTCAAGGATTTCGTCGCCCCTGCCGCACAGGCCGGGGTGCAGGCAGTGGAGCTGTCGCTTGCGGGATTCACCGGCGCCGCGGGCGTTCTGGACGGCCCGCAGGGATTCTGGCGCATGGCAGGGTCGGACCGGTTCGATGCCGGCCTGCTGACCGGCGGGCTGGGCGAGCGCTGGCTTTCCGGCCAGGGCGCCTTCAAGACCTATCCGGCCTGCCGCTGGATCGCGCCCGCACTGGAAGCGGCGGAGACGGTGCTGGCCGGTATCGCGCCGGAGGAGATCAGGGCGCTGACGATCCGCTCCTTCGCCGATGTCGCGGCCAAGATGGGGGTCTGCGATCCGGTGAACGCGATCGACGCGCAATTCGCCCTGCCCCACCTGATCGCCTGCCTCGCCCACGGCCTGCCTGTCGGCCCCCGCTGGATGGACGCGGAAGCGCTTGCCGATCCGCAGCTCAGGGCGACCGCGCGCAAGGTCGTGCTGGAAACCGATCCTGAAGCCGATGCCGCCATGACCGGACGGGGACGGCGGCCCTCGGCGACGGCGGAGCTATTGACCGCGGACGGACGGTGGCTGTCGCATCACATCCCGGCGCCGAAGGGCGGCGCGCTACGGCCGGTGAGCGGGGCGGCGGTGCTGGCCAAGGCCTCCGGGCTGCTCGCGGCGGCGGGCCTGCCGGAGGGCGTTCTGGTGACGCTCGAAGGTCTGGCGCAGGCAGAGGACGTGGCCGCCGCCTGTGCGCCGCTTTTCGCCGGCTTCGGCTGAAGCTCAGCCGAAGCGCAGCGGCGCGTAGGGCGCCATGTCGATCCCCGGATCGCCGCCGGTGACCAGCTCGGCGACCACCTCGCCGGTCTTCGGCGCCATCATCAGCCCGTGGTGCGAATGGCCGAAGGCGGCGTAGAGCCCCGGCCGGCCGGGGAAGCCGCCGAGCGCGGGCAGGCTGTCGGGCAGGGTCGGGCGGCGGCCCATCCAGACCTTCGCCGGACTGTCGCCCACGTCCGGGCAGATGCCGCGGGCGAGCTTGCGGAAGATCGCCTCGCGCTCCGGGTCCGGCGCGGCATCGATATCGCCGAACTCCGCCGTGCCCGCGACGCGCATGCCGCCCTCCATGGAGCTGGCCACCACGGTGGCCTCGACATCGGTGAAGGAGTTGTTCAGCGTCACGCCCGGATCGGAGATCTCGATATGGTAGCCGCGCTCGGCCATGAGCGGCAGGCGGAGACCCAGCGGCGCCAGGAGCGCGCGCGACCAGGCACCCGCCGCCATGACGACGCTCTCCGCCTCATGCACGCCCGCGGAGGTGGTGACGGTCCAGGTCTCGCCCTCGCGGGCAAGACCTTTGACCTCGGCCCGCTCCACGATGCCGCCGAGCGCCGCAACGCGCTCTGCCAGCACAGTGCCGATGCGCCCCGGCGAGAGCGCCCTGCCCTGCCCCTTGATCAGGATCGCCGCCTTGAAATCCTTCGACACGGCCGGTTCCACCGCCTGCAGCCCCTGCGGGCCGACCAATTCCAGCTCCGCGCCATGCTCGGCGCGGACCTTGAAGCCGAGCGCATCGAGGCTCGCCTTGTCGGGGTTGCGGAAGGCGTGGATGTAGTAGCTGTCAGCGATCAGCCCGCCCTGGCCCGCGGCCTCCAGATGGCGGCGGTAGAGTTCGATCGAGGGCGCGCAGAGGGCGCGCATGGCCGCGGCGCTTTTCCGGAACTTCACCTCGGTGCCGTTGGCGAGGAACCGCAGCCCCCAGGGCGCCATGCGCGGCCAGAATTCCGGCCGGACGCGCAGGGGTTTCCGCGGATCGGACAGCATCCCCGGCAATGCTTTCCAGAGGCCGGGCGAGGAATGCGGGGCGATGGAGAAGGGCGAGACCACCCCGGCATTGCCGTAGGACGTGGCCTGGCCCGGCGCGTCGCGGTCGATCAGCCGGACCTTGCGCCCCCGCTCGATTAGCGAGAGCGCCGTGCAGATGCCGACCACGCCGGCGCCGATGATGACCGTCTCGCCCATCTCAGGCCTCCGCAGGGGCTGCGCGATGCGACGCGATCTGGCTGAAAATGACCGGCGCGGCGATCAGCACCGCGATCAGGTCGGCGGTCAGCGAGGGCGCGATGAAGACAAGTCCGGACAGCGCCAGCAGCACCCGTCCCCAGATCGCCACCGGCCCGGCCAGATGGCCCACCACGGCGCCCGACAGCGCGAAGACGCCTGCGATGGCCGAGACCGAGGAGTAGAGGAAGGGGAAGAACTGGAAGCCACCCTGCCCCACGATCAGAAGCACCGGCGCATAGACGAAGGCCATCGGCGCCACGATCTTGCCGAGGCCCAGCGTGAAGGCCGAGACGCCGGTGCGGAACGGGTTCGAGTTCGCGATGGCGGCGGCGGCATAGGCCGAGGTGCAGACCGGCGGCGTGATTTCGGCCACCACCCCGTAATAGAGCACGAAGAGGTGGCTGGCGATCGGCGGCACGCCGAGCTGCGCCAGCGCGGGCTGCGCCACCGAGACCAGCATGATGTAGAGCGCCGTGGTCGGCACGCCCGCCCCCATCAGGATGCAGGCCAGCGCGATCAGGATCAGCGACAGGAACAGCGTCAGATCCTGGACCGAGAAAAGCTCGAAAGCGCCGAAAGTCATCAGCCCGTGCAGGTCGGAAGCCAGCGAGGCCGCGCCCGAGGTCACCATGAAGCCCAGCCGGAAGCCGATGCCGGTGGTGTTGATCACGCCGACCACGATGCCGACGGCGGCCGAGGCCGCGCCGACCGCGAGCGCGTATTTCACCCCGGTCTCCATCGTCTCGGCCATGTCCGGGACGCTGATCCGGGTCTGCGGGTTGAAGACGCCGAGCACCGCGCCCGCGATCAGCAGCAGGGAATTCACCGCGTCGAAGCCGTCGCCCGCGTATTTCCACAGGACGAAGGCGATGAAGGCCGCGGGCAGCGCCAGGGTTGCCGGGGCGCGCCAGCGCGCCATGCCGGTGATCAGCGTCAGCGAGATGCCGCAGAAGGCCGACATGTAGGGGGTGTAGCCGGCAAAGAGGATGGCGAGCATGCCGACGAGCGGAATGAGGTTCGCCCAGCCCTCTGCCCAGACCTCGCGCAGCTTCGGCAGCATGTCGGCCGCCATGCCCTTCAGCCCCAGCCGCCGCGCCATCAGGTGGACGACGGTGAAGACGCCGACATAGTGCAGCAGCGCCGGGAAGATCGCGGCGATGACGATGGTCGTGTAGGGCAGCTCCAGGAATTCGGCCATGATGAAGGCGGCCGCGCCCATGATCGGCGGGGTGATCTGCCCGCCTGCCGAGGCTGCGGCCTCGACGCCCCCCGCGAAATGGCCGGGATAGCCCAGCTTCTTCATGTTGGGGATGGTCAGCGCGCCGGTGGAGACGGTGTTCGCCACCGAGCTGCCCGAGATCGTGCCGAAGAAGGCGGAGGACACGACCGAGACCTTGGCGGGGCCGCCGCGGTACTTGCCCGCGAGGATCGTCGCGTTGTCGATGAAGAGCTTGCCCAGCCCGGTGCGCTGCGCGATCACGCCGAACAGCACGAAGTGGAAGACGATGGTCGAGGTCACCCAGAGCGTCACGCCGAAGATGCCCTCGGAGGGGAAGTACATCGAGCTGACGAAGGTGCGGAACTTGACGCCGGGATGCTGCAGGATACCCGGGAAGTAGGGCCCGAACAGCGCATAGGCCATGAAGACGCAGATGATCGCGGGCAGGATCCAGCCCAGCGTGCGCCGCGCGATGTCGAGCACCAGCACGATCAGGATGCAGCCGAAGATCATGTCCCAGATGTCCGGATTGCCCATCCGGAAGGTCTGCTCCTCGACGCCGAGGAGCGGCAGCCCGTGCCAGGCGAAGCCGATATAGAGCGAGCAGATGACGCCGAAGGCCATCATCGCCAGATCGGGCACCGGCACGTTGCCGATCCGCCAGCGCCCGGTCTTCAGCGCGTAGGCGCCGCTGCTGCGCATCGCCGGGTAGAAGGCGTAGATCAGGACGAAGAGGCCCGACAGGTGCCAGCCCATGTGCCAGCGGTCCGAGGGCATGCCGAAACCCGCGGTGATGTAGTGGTAGAGTGCGAAGGCCAGGGCCACGCCGCGCAGCGCCAGCGCCATGCCGGGGCCGACGGAGCGGGTGGCGGCGCCCTCGTCATATTTGCGCTCGATCTCTCGGAGGTCCTCGGCGCTCAGCTCGCCGGGTTCGGAGCTGGGGGTCATGGGCAGGCTCCCGCATGTCGCCGCGCCGGAGCGCGGCCAGGTCATCGTTAGGACGCGAAAGGGCGGCCCCGACGGGCCGCCCGCGAAGTGGACCGATCGGGCCTCACTCCATCATGCCGGCTTCCTTGTAGAACTTCTCGGCACCCGGATGCATCGGCACGCCCAGGCCGTCGAGGCCGGAAATCGCGGTCTCCAGCGTGATCTGCTTGCCCTTGGCATGGCCGGAATCGAACAGCTTTCGGCTGTTGTCGTTCCACAGCGCCTTGGTGATGCCGTAGACCAGTTCCTCGTCGAGGTCCTCGGAGACGACCAGAAGCGCGGTCACCGCCGGGGTGTTGACGTCGTAGTCGACGCCTTCATAGGCCCCGGCCGGGATCAGCGAGGGCATGTAGGCGGGCTCCACCTCGGCGATCTTGTCCATGTCCCCGTCGGAGAAGCTGACGAGGTCCATGCCCTTGGTGGAGGCGAGCTGCACCATGGCGGCGACCGGCCAGCCGGCCACGTAGAAATAAGCGTCGAGCTGGCCGTCGGCCAGGCGCTCGGCCGACTGAGAGTTGTTCAGCTCGGCTTCCTCGATGTTGTCGCGGGTGATGCCCCACTGCTCCAGCATGTGCAGCACGGCGACCTGCGTGCCCGAGCCCGCCTCCGCGATGCCGACGCGCTTGCCCTCGAGATCGGCCATGGTCTTGATGTCCGAGCCCTTCGGCAGCACCAGGTGCAGGTCTTCCGGGTAGAGCTTGGCGACGATGCGCAGCTTGGGGTGCGGCTTGCCTTCGAACTTGCCCTCGCCCATGTACATGGCGCGGACGACGTCGGTCGAGGCCATGCCGGCCTCCAGTTCGCCGGACTCGACGGCCTGGCAGTTGTAGACCGAGGCGGTGGTCGACTGCGCGATGGCAATCAGGCCGGGCACGCCGCACTGGCCGCCCTCGTCGCAGGGGCGCGAGCCGGGCGGTGCCGAGATCGCGTTTGCGATCATACCGCCGATCGGAAAATAGGTGCCGCCGGCCGAGCCGGTGCCGATGCGGAAGAAGGTCGGCGATTGCGCGGCAGCGGTGCCGGCGACCAGAAGCGCTGCGGCGGTCACGCCAGCGAAACGTGCGAAGAAGCTCATCTCTGTGTCGTCCCTGTCTGTCGGTTATGGGTCCCTGTCCCGCTCGGACGGCGGGATCTTCTTGGCGCAGAGAAGGCGACGCCCGGTTGCTCTTCAAGAATATTTGTTTCGCTTTGAGAATATCGTGCAGTATCCGTGACTATTGCCGCAATTTCCTGCGCCTTGCCCGAATTCCGGGCAAAGGTTGCATCGTATGTGCAAGAATGAGTGTCGGTCCGCGTGTCAGGCATGTCTTGGTCAGGGGGCGTGCGCAAGGCGCATCTGTCCGCGTATCGAACGGTCGAGGTCCAGTTGTCCGAGTGCAGCCTTCCTGGCCATTCCTTCCAGATAGGCAGACGGGCATCGTATCAGGCCGCGCGCGGATTTTTCGACCACAAGGGCCAGCGCCTGGACAGAGCGTTCCTCTCCGAGCCGTTGTCGCAGTCTCTCCCATTGCCGTCCGGAGATGCCGGCCATCTTCGAGATGTCTTGTCCGACGCTTGCAAGGAAGGCCCATGTAACGTGTGAGGACGCAGATCCCGCCCATTGGGCGAAATTGGGGAGTGCTTGCAGCAATTGTTCCGGTTGGACGGAATGCGTCACTGGTTTTTCCACGACGCTGTCCTCGCCGGGATGG
Organism: Mangrovicoccus sp. HB161399; assembly: GCF_013184745.1. Classification (GTDB taxonomy): domain Bacteria; phylum Pseudomonadota; class Alphaproteobacteria; order Rhodobacterales; family Rhodobacteraceae; genus Mangrovicoccus. The sequence goes on along the minus strand of NZ_JAATVU010000072.1, from coordinate 7,330 downwards.
TCCGGTTGCAGTGTCTGCGTAGAGTCTGACTCTTGGTTTTTGTTTGTATCTTCTATGTGGGTCCCATTTTCGGGACTCTCGGGTGCCAGAATGGCATCCAGTTCGGCGAGGATGCCATGAAGTTCGGCGGCGCGGCGGGACAGTAGGGAGAGTGCAATCCGGGGATGTGGCCGGGCCAGGGCGGTGTCCAGCTGCATCGCCTCTGCGGCACCCGAGGGAAGCAGGAGGCGCCTCTCTCGGATGGTCCGGATCAGTGCAGCGATCTGGCGGCGCAGGCTTGCGGCAGCCAGGCGTTCCGTTTCGTGGCGCTCGTGGAGCGTGCGCAACTCTTGTGCCCTAGCGGCAAGAGGCGACAGGTCGAAACCGTAGGCCTCGGTGATCAGGCCATCGGTGCCGCGGCGGCCCCAGCGCTTGCCGTTGGGACTGTCGCGGAAGCAGAGGACACCCGCATCGCAGAGTTTGCGCAGGTGCCGCCGGAGCGCGCTCAGCGACAGTCCGGTGCGGTCGGTCAGCAGCGCGTTCGAGGGCCAGACGACTGGGCGTTGCCCGCTGTCCCAGTCCTGGGCCTGCGAGAATGCGGCGAGCGTGTCCATCAGCAGGACTTGCGCGGGCTTGAGCCCGATCAGTGCCGCGGCCCGCTTCAGTGCGACCATGGCCTCCGATTTCGCAACTGAAACCCGCTCGCCCTCTCTGCCCAGCAGCTCCGCGTGCAGCAGCGATCCATCCTGGCGCCGCCAGCCTGTTCGGGCTGGCAGCGGCGAATAGCTCTCCGCGGCCTCCGCGGCATGCGGAGGCCCTGCCCCGTCCGGGGCGTGCCTGAAATGCATCATGATCTTTCAGCAGACAGCAGAAAACCGTTCGCCCGAAGACGTTTTTCGTTGTTCGAAGATTTGGGGACTGCTACTGATTGAATGTCAAACTTGGTCACGTCTTGCCGGACGCGATCAGCTTACAGCCCTCGGGACTTCGGTTCTGAGGGTTTTCTTTTGCCTACATGCTCCTTTCTGTCTCTGCCTCAATGGTCGAGTTAACAGCTGTCAACTCGGGTTCACGCCTCGGGGTTCTCTGAACGGAACCTCTCGTAGGACTCCCTGATGAGCTCTTCCAGATTGCCGTCCAGCCAATCCGAAAAGGCCCTGTTCACCCCTGCCCGCTTCACGGACATGGTGATGCTGCTGCGCGCGCTGCGGATGGTGACGCCCGGAACGGGGGTTGTCTCGGCTGCCTCGCTGCTGCGGGCGCCGCGGCGGCTGATTTCCCTGAGGAGCCCGTCCAGCCGTTCGTCGGATGTGGCATCGGCCGGAAAGCGCCCGAGAATGCCGATGGCAGACTTCCCGTCGATGACGCCGCGCTCGAACACCTGCGCCAGGCTCATCCATTTCGGGCGGCCTGATCCGGGCGCCGGACCGATCGCGTCGCCCACCTCTGCGGGCACGAGCCGGGTGATCCGTTCGAGTTGCGAGAGCGTGTTCTTCGAGATCGCCAGCGCCTGCATGATCTCGGCCCGCTCGTAGCCCTGTCCGCCGATCGAAAGGGCGAAGCGGGCACGTTCGTAGAAGCTGAGCTCCGCGCGCCCGGCATTCTCCAGACCCTTCGCCATCAGCGCCTGGCTGTCATCCATCGTGCGGATCAATGCCTTGACCGGCAGCCCCGCCTGCTTGCAGGCGAGGATGCGGCGTCGGCCGTAGACCACCTCGAAATGGCCGTCCTCGGTGGTCGAGGGGCGCAGCAGCACCGGAACCTGCTGGCCGGAATCGCGGATGCTCTCAGCCAGTTCGGCGATGGAATCCTGTGCCTCGTCGGAGTTAACACCTGTCAACTCGACATCCATCCGGTCCTTCGGCCCCCAGGCCAGGATCAGGTTGGTATCGATGTCCTGGATGCCGCCGAGCCCTGCCCTGACCGATCCGATCGTTCCCTTGGGCAGGGAATGATGCGCCCTGCCGGCGGCAGGCTTCGCCTCGGCAGCGGCTGTGATCGCCGCCATGATGCCCGTCTTGTTCTTTCCCATCGCCATGGTCAGCGTCCCCAAGCGTTCTGGATCATGCCGGCAATTTCCGCGCCCACCGCGTCCATGCTGGTCCTGGCCCTGTCATAGGTGGTGCGCGTCATGTCCGACCGCGCGACCTCGTAGATCGTCATCTTCAGCATCGAGGCATCTCCGATCGCCGTGCTGCGCAGGCCGGTCGCATGCACGACCCGGTCCTGGAACAGCGCCCGCATCAGGCTGACGATCTGCTGGCTCGGGATGTCCGAGGGATCGTCGCGGGTAATCAGGAAGGAGAAGAAGTCATGGCTGAGATTGACGCCGGTGCTTTCGAATACTTCCAGATAGGCCGAGGTCATCTCGATGAATTGCTGCGTCGAGGCCAGGTCGAGCATGCTGGGCGTCATCGGCACGATCACGGCCGTGGCTGCATAGAGCCCGGTCAGCGTCAGGAAGCCGAGGGCAGGGGGGCTGTCAATCACGACGATGTCGTAATTCTGCTCGACGGTGGAGATGGCGTTGGTCAGCCGGTCGAAGAAGGACACGCCGCGCCCGGCGCTGATCGCGGTCTCGGTCTCGAACTCGCTGAGGATCAGCCGCGCGGGGGCCAGATGCAGGCCCGGGAAATAGGTCTCGACGATGCAGTCCGCCATCGGGACCGGGTCCTCGTAGCGGATCGCGTCGTAGATGGAGACGCCGTCGAATTCCAGCTCGGTCTGGATCCCGCAGAAGCCCGACAGGCTGCCCTGAGGATCGAGATCGATCGCCAGCACCCGGTAGCCCTGGAGCGCGAGGTAGTGGCAGAGATGGATGGAACTGGTCGACTTGGCCGATCCGCCCTTGAAGTTCATCAGCTGCAGGACCTGCAGCTTGTCGCCCTCGCGGCGGCCGGGCACGTACTTCCCGGGCTTGCGCGATCCGGCCTCGAGGATGAGCCGCGCCTCTCGGATCTCTTCGGCAGAGTAGAAGCGGCGACCGCTTCGGTTCTCCGCCGGCTCCGGTATGCTGCCTTCGCTATGGCACTTTCGCAGGAACTGCCCGGTCACGCCGAGCAGGTCCGCAGCCTCGGTTGCCGAGAAGGCACGGAGCTGCTTGCTGTAGTCCGGCGCATAGGCCTGCATCAGATGCGTGGTCAACGCAGTCTGTAGACGAGAGGCCATCTCGCGGGTAAGCTCTGACTGTGTCCCCGCCTGAATGGGTGCAGTCTCGATCATGGTTTGCGTTTCTCTGCTCATTGGCGCTTATTTGCGCAACCTGATGGACTATGGCCGCGATTCACGTGCCCAAGTCAAGTGCAAACTATCGCTTGCTTTTTTGCTTCCGGGCAGGAATCCGGCTTGCGATTCGATCCGGCGCGTTAACAGCTGTTAACTGAAGTTGGTCTGCGCGGCCCGAGTGGCTTGCCTGTGCGCTGTATGAGCTTTCAGGCTTGGGGAGCTCTCAGGCAAGCCAGAACGAATTGTTTCGATGCCGTTTGTCGCATCTGCCGAGAAACAGCTGTTAACTCGGAGGGGACTGCGCTGCGTGGAGAGAATTGTATCATTGGGCTTTCATCTGCCGGAGGACCAGGGCCCCTCGATCGTCAGGAAAGACCAACGGGAACTCCAATGGACCGCATGGCCATGTCCGAGTTCTCGGCCAGGCATGAACATGAAGGCTTGGCGTGCAGATCAGCGGCGATTCCGCAGCGGATGATGGAATTCGCGTGTCCAGCCGAAAGCACGAGGGGACTTGCGCAGCGAAGAATATAGATCGAAGGCGTGACCTGCGACGGCCACAGATGGGCATGCACGGCGGCCGTCCCGTCTCCCGCAACCGTGCAACCGATGCCTATCTTGGCTCGCTGAACCTGCGGATTTGAAGCTCCGCCAGGACAGAAATTCCGCCCGCTTCTTCGAGGCCAGAAAGACGCCGTACCATATTCTGGTGGCTATCATCCAAAACGACTGGATCGGGGACCTGTCTACCCGCTGCCTCGGTAAGATGGTGCAAGCCAACGGGCCATCGGCGCATCTTCCAATGCCCCGTGTCCAAGCTCTGCAACGAGGGTGCCATACTCAACGCCTTGGCAGACGTGTCGAGCGGGCAAAAGACTGTCATTCCGCCACAATTCACGTGGCGCTCGACCAGCCTGAGTCCCACCGGTGCGGGCGAGAACGTTGCATTTTCCACCATCTGTCAGAGGGCGAGCAGTCGAGATCAAGATGGCCGGAGCTTGCGAACCTCGTGGACATCAGCACACACGACGCGTTGGCCTTCATGTCGATTCTGCGCCAACATTGTACCTGGCTACATTCCACCAACCGCTCAGAATGCTGGGCCAAAGTGATGAAGCTCCGAAGGACGTCGTCGAGATCTTTCACCACGAATCTTCCATTCTGCGCCTGATCGGTTCGGATCTGTCCGAGCTGAAAGGCGAATGGCTTACAGCGGGTCTTTGCATGATTGCGAAGGCATTCCCGCAGATCGGCAATGGGAGTTCACTCCACTCTCGCCATCAACACGAAATTTACTTGATCATCTCCTAGGACCATTGGGGGAATCGCGCCAGCTTGGTGGCGCGATCACAGCGATGTGGGAACTTGTGTCAGGCCGGGTGGCCCCCCTGGTTCGAGACTGCCCAAAACTTCGAGTGCAGCGCTATCATGACAAAGAGCCGTGGTCTCGCTTGTGCCAACGTGATGCCTCTGGTTGCGCCGGTTCGCCTTTCCAGCGGTGCACGAGCCGGAGCCGCAACCGTCGGCAACTCTTGCGGCTTCCTCGGAATTGCGTTTCCATCGGCTTCATCAGCTGCCGGTTCAGCCGGATCCCGCATCGGCCATTTGGCTTTCTGGCGCCGAATGGCCGATGCGGACCTGCGAGCGCGGACATACTTGTCGTGGCGTCAGATGCCGTGGATTGAACACGTCCCTCATGCGCAATGGTCAACCGCCTTGCGTGGGATTTTCGATACCATGACTTCCGCATGCCGCCCATCTGTCATCCCCTCGCGGACCCGCATACCAGCCGAGTTCTCGGGCCGGTAGTGCTTCGCTTCGGTTTTAACATAATGCAAAGATCAAAGTCTAAAGTGGGCCGCAGCTCGTCACTAGCCCGCCACCGCTGCATTGCGGCTGTGATAGTGTCGGGGACCTTGCAACAATGTGACGCCACCAATGATGTGATCCCGGGTGGTCACCCAGGTATATGGTCGAGGTGAAGGTCGGCGACTTCAACGACGGACGACGGGGTGCCCTAAAGACCAAACGAACATGGAGCTGTCCGGGCCGCTAAGCGCGATCGGGGAAATTTCCTGTGCAGCATCGCCGACGCGTTGCTGCATCTGATGATGGAATTCTAGCGTCAAATGATCGGACCGGGGAACCGGTCACAGCGCGAGTGATGTCGAGGGTCTGATCGGCCCCGGACAGCATGAGCGCAGCGGCCATCGCATGACACGGGGCAATGGCTACTGCAACCGCGCTTTCGACATTCGTCTCGGGACGCTGAATCTGAGCGTGCCCAAGCTGCGGCAGGGTAGTTATTTCCCTGTTCCGCCCTAGGGTCGATCGCTGCCTGCGGCACCGGCCACTCGCTCCTCGAAGCCCGGGAAGAGCCCGAGCAGACCCTGGTCGCCTTGATCCGGGAGGCGTAGATCAAGGCGCCTCCACCCGGCGCGTCAACTAGCTATTGCAGACGATGGGCCCGAGCGACATCTTGAAGTGCACTGTCCCGAAGCTGCGCAAAAGATGAGCCTTGACGAGCGCGTGAGCGTACCTGAACTTGTCGCAGACACGTTGCCGACAGACCAGCGCATGCAATCGCCGACTGAGCGAGAGTAGCCCTCTCCTTCTTGACGCCCCTCATCTGTAGATCGGCGAGGGCGGCCCTTACGTGGCGATCGCAGCCATAATCGCGGTCGCTGCCAACATCTAGGGGCGGCGCGAGATCATCGGCCTCGAGTTAGACCCTTAGAAGGCAGAAGTGTTCTGGGCCAAGTTTCTCGCCCGCTCAGGACCCGTGACTGGATGGTGTTCGCCGTGTTTGGTGGGGTGGCGCGATCTTTCGGGCTTTCTTGGACTCCCGGAACCGATGCGCGGCGGCCACCGCCTTGAGATGGTCGACTGCCGCGACAGCGCGCGGCCCTTGTGCCGCGCGGTCCGTCCGCCGGTGGCCGGGAACCGCTCTTTCTGCGCGGCATGGAGCGCGATGCAGGCCGGCCTGCGACCGGCCACGGACCCGGCGGCGCCCGGAGCTGCCCATCGGGGCGCCGCCTTCGCCGGCACCCCCATGCCGAGCGTCCGCCGCCGGGCCGGGCGAGCGGCGGTGCATCATGCCGAGCGCCGCCCTGCGTTCGGCACGGCCACCGCCCCGGCCCAGGTCGCCCTGGACGGCAAGCCCGCTGCGCAACCGGCGCGTTCCCCGGACCTGCGGCGGAACATGCCTCATGTCCATCAGCGCGTGCCCGAGGAAGCCCGGCATCGCGCCGGTGCCGGGCGGCTTCCGGCAGAGCCGCGCCTGCGGACCGGGGGCCGGGGCATGCGTCGCGTTGGGACGCTTCCCGCCCCTGAAATCCACGCCAGCATGTCGGCTGCGGCTGGCGGGGCGGGGCATCGGGCCGGGCTCCGGACCGGTCCGGCGGGGCGGCGCCGCGTGCCGGAGGATCGCCGTCCTCCTTCGGCCGCATGCTCTTCATCGGCGCCCGGGCCTTCGCCAGCGTTCCGCCGGCCGGGAAATGGCAGTCCGGCAGCAGCGGGGCGGCCTCGCGATGCGCCGGGATGGCGGCCATCGCCGTGCGCGGCATGTCCGTGGTCAGCAGGCGGTCGCGGTGGTATGCCCCTCTCGGGTGGTCCGGTTTGAAAGTTAGTGCATGATTGGCCTGTGTTCCATCGGGATGGTGGTCCCGGGCGCTGGTGGCCGATAGCCCAGAGCGCTGTGTGGTCGCACGGTGTTGTAGTGGCGGCGCCATCTTTCGATCAGGATCTGCGCCTCTCTCGACGAATAGAAAATCTCGCCGTCGAGCAACTCGTCGCGGAGCCTTGCGTTGAAGCTTTCGACGTAGCCGTTCTCCCAAGGCGATCCAGGCTCGATGTAAGCCGTCTTGGCCCCGACAGCTTCGATCCACTCTCGGACCTTGATGGCGATGAACTCAGGGCCGTTGTCCGACCTGATGTACGCCGGCGGGCCGCGCAGGATGAACAGATCGGTCAATGCATCGACGACGTCGACGGAGTTGAGCTTGCGCTTTGCTCGGATCATGAGAACCTCTCGGGTGCATTCGTCGATGATGTTGAGCATGCGGTAGGCGCGCCCATCCGCTGTCCTGTCCTGGACGAAGTCATAAGACCAGACGTGGTTCGGGCG
>NZ_JAATVU010000071.1 GCF_013184745.1 Mangrovicoccus sp. HB161399 | reverse complement strand
TCTTATCCGGCATGTGAGGCCTCTTCGGTGGTTGGGGTTGGCTCGAGGGGTGCGCGCCATTCGCCCGTCAGCAGTTTCTGCATCAGCCCGCGTTTCTGTAGGGTCACGGCTTCAATTTCGCGTTCGGTTGCGGCGAGGTCGTCCCTACTTGTGTTCAGGACCGCGGCGATGGCCTTCTGCTCGTCTAGGTCAGGCAGCGGCAACTTCAGCGCGGCGAGATCGGCATAATAGGTGCGCTGCCGAACGCTGCCCGAGCCGCCGCTGTTGATGTAGTGGGCCCACCAGGATGTCTTGCGCAGGTGGTCGAGATAGTCGGGGTCTAGCCCGTCGGCGTCGCAGACGAAGACGACATAGTCTGGGCTGACCAGTGCCGCTTCCTCGCGCTCGTTCATGGCGATGGACCCGACATTGATGCGCATCGGGTTGTACGCGAAAGCGCGCGGCGGCAGGCGCTTGTATCGGCTGATGTCGGCGGCGATGGTCTGCTCGCGCATTGGGACGACGCCCTCTGCCTTGGTGACGCCCATGACGCACTCCCGGCCGAGACCCTTGGCACCGTTCCGCTTTGTCAGTTCTTGGGTCACCGCCTCCAGCCGGGTCGGTGCCCAGTTGTGGCGGAGGCCCTTCAGGCGGAGTCTCCCGAACAGCAATGCAGCGCGGAGGGCGCCGAGCCGACGCTCCTTCGCCGCGCGGAGGGCGGTGAGCTTTTCGAGCGCCTCTTCCCAGGTCCGCAGGATCTCGGCGATCTTGCGCTGTTCGGAGAGCGCAGGAATACCAACCGGCACTTCGAGAATTCTTTTTGGCGAAGTGTGTCGTACTGTGGAGCCCGAGGCCGTTGCTCTAACGTGTCGCTGCACCAAATCGGAATTCAAAAGGCAGCAAAGGAAACCGCGATCCAAACCGCTCGGGTTCTTTATCTGGACGAGACCGATACGCTGGTTGTGCAATACAGGAAGTTCGGACTTTAGAACGACCGCATTGCCAAGGATTGCCATGTCTTTGGTCAAGTCGGTCATGACAACCAGTATGTCGCCGTTCTTCAGGACGTAATCTGTGGGAATAGGACCATCGTAGAACTTAGTCTTTGGACCGAAGTACAAACGCTTCTCAACGTGGAAATTACCTGGAGTAAGGAGAACATAGTCCGTCGGCTCGTCACTTGCGTACTGACTGCTGAACGCAAAGCCATGTTTGATCTCCAATAGCTCACCAAGCGCAAATTCACGCATCAATGCCGAGCTCCCTCAGATACCCGGCCATTTTCGCCCGAACCTCGGCCAGTTCCGCCTCGATCCGCACAATGTCCTTCTGAACAGCGGCAACGTCGATCTCTTCCTCCGGCTCGAAGGTGTCGACGTAGCGGGGGATGTTGAGGTTATAGCCGTTCTCGGCGATCTCCTCCGGGCTCGCCCGGTGCGAATACCGCTCGACCTCGGCGCGGGTGGCGTAGGTCTCCAGCACCTTGGTGACATGCGCCTCGTCCATCACGTTCTGGGTCTTGCCCGGCGTGAACTCCTTGCTGGCGTCGATGAACAGCACGTCGCGCCGGTCCTCGTTCGCGCCGCCTTCCTCGCGTGAGCGGTCGAAGATTAGGATGGCGACCGGGATCCCGGTGGTGGTGAACAGGTTGGCGGGCAGGCCGACGACCGCATCGAGCAGGTTCTCTTCGATCAGCTGCTGCCGGATACGCCCCTCGGCACCACCCCGGAAGAGCACGCCATGTGGCACGATCACCGCGACACGGCCGGACTGCCGCTTGGCGATCTCGATCATGTGGGTGATGAAGGCGTAGTCGCCCTTGGACTTGGGTGGCACGCCGCGCCAGAAGCGCTTGTACTGGTCGCTGTCGGCATCCTCCGCGCCCCACTTGTCGAGCGAGAACGGCGGATTTGCGAGCACCACGTCGAAGCGCATTAGGTGGTCGCCCTCGACCAGCGCCGGGCTGTTGAGCGTGTCGCACCACTCGATGCGCGCGGCGTCCTTGGCGTGCAGGAACATGTTCATCCGGGCCAGTGCCCAGGTCGCCCCGTTCACCTCCTGCCCGTAGAGGGCGAAGTTCTCGGACCCGACTTCCTTCGACGCCTGGATCAGCAGCGAGCCAGACCCGCAAGCCGGGTCGCAAATCGTGTTGCCGGGCTGCGGCGCGGCCAGCTTGGCCAGCAGACGCGACACAGGCGCAGGGGTGAAGAATTCACCCGCCTTCTTCCCGGCGTCCGAGGCGAAGCGCGAGATCAGGTAGATGTAACACTCGCCGATGATGTCCTCGGTCACCCGCGATGGGCGCAGGTCGAGCGCGGGCTTGGCGAAATCCTCAAGCATGTTCTTGAGGCGGCGATTGCGGTCCTTCGGGCGGCCGAGGTTGGCCTCGGAGTTGAAGTCGATGTTGCGGAAGACGCCTTCGAGCTTGGCCCGATTCGCATCCTCGATCTTCTCGAGCGCGATGTTGATCAACTCGCCGATGTTGGCCTCGTTCCGCTGTGCGTAGAGGTCGTAGAAGCTGGCGCCTTCAGGCAGGATGAAACGCTCGCGTTCAAGGCGTCGGCGAATGCGGGCCTCATCGTCGCCATACTGCTCACGGTAGGTCTCGAGGTGGTCGTTCCAGAGGTCCGAAATGTACTTCAGGAACAACATCACAAGGATGTAGTCCTTGTACTGGCCAGCATCGACGGCACCACGGAAGGTGTCGCAAGCCGCCCAGGCGGTCTGGTTGATCTGCTGTTGGGTGATCTGATCGGTCATCAGGCAATTTCCTTCTGGTCGGCAGCCTTCGCGACCTCACCGAGGATGGCGCTCAGGAGGTTCTCCCGGCGAGCAGCGAGCAGGCGGAGCAACTGCCCCTCCTGCCGGGCAAGGGCATTTAGTTCGACGATGCTTTTTTGTGTGGGCAGCTCGGGCACAGCGATCTCGAGGTTTTCGAGAACGGCCTTCGGGATCATCCTTAGACTTGTGCCCTGAGCTTCCGCGCCAAGCTGGCGTTGCGCATCAGGCTGATTGATGGCCCAAGCCAGGTATTCCGGGAGAATGCGGCTCCTGTCGGGGCGAACGATCACCAATGGGACGATCACAACGACGGGCTCGGGCAGCGGATCGGGGATTGCCGCGGCAGCATTCGGTTCGCCACGTGAGCGGAATACCACCTCCCCGCCGCGGACAAAGTACCGGTCGGACAGCTTGCTCAGGTCGTATCTTTGGAAATCTGGGCCCGGCGTTTCGCCGGTCGTTCCGACGTCACGCAATTGCAATGCCGGCACGCCGCCCTCCGGCACAGGATCGAGTCTTCCGCGCGCCGTGTATCCGGAGTGAATGTCGGAGAGTTCCGAGAGCCGCATCATGGAAAACCTCTGTAGATTGATCTACTGATATGTAAGCGATGCCGTTCAGCGGGTCAACCGATCGAGTTGCAGTTTTTTACCTACAGAGAAAAATGCAAGGATTGGTACTTCAGTACGAGAGGGAATGGCTCGAGCCCTAGTGACAGACGTAAGGCCACGCGTTCGATCTCGGCGGCGCCGAGGGCGTTGAAGCAGTTCATGAAGCGATGCGGATGTAGATTTCGGCTGACCGCCGTGCCGCCGCGCGTCAGGATCGCCGCATGGCACCGCCGGGGGTCAAAGGCGTCATCTCCAGTGACGATGCCGATCTCTTCGTCCTCCGGGTTCTGGTCGAGAAGGTCCGGAAGGACGGGACTGTCGCCCTCGCGGTCGGAGGTGAATTCCACTGCCCGGTCAGGGCCCAGGCACGGTAGGCGTAGTTTGCTAGATTCGCAGGATCATATTTTCCTAGGAAGCTGAACTGCTAGCATTACTTCGGGCGCCGTCTCCGAGCCTGTTTCAGAACCTTGAAGTGCAGATTATACAGTACGCGAACCTGCGGATCGAACGGCCCGCTATGCCAGCGCAGCGTCGCAGCATGGTCCGGGTGCTGGCTGTCTGCTATGGCTTCGAGAAACCCGGCATACCCGGGAAGCTCGCCAACATCCTCCGGCGGGCTGCGGCCGGTAGCGTTTTCGAGCCGCGGGTAGAGGCGTCCCCGCTCAGCCTTCTCCCGCGCCTCCACGGAGATACGATGGCGCCAGTCGTCCCCGAAGTCGTAGCCATGTACCATGAAGGCCCCCTGCCCTGCCCCAACCAGCTCGGCCAAAGTTGCCCGCCGCGCCGACTGCGCACCCGTGTCGAATTCCGGTTTGTAGCCGCGCCAGCGGATTTCCCCGCCGAAGAATTCCCATAAATGGCTGTTATTCTATACGAACGCCTGCATCGTCCAGATACAGACAATCGAGGTGCATATCCTCTGGCACAAGCAGTTAGCGCGAAACTGCGGAAGCAATGCCGTCGAGGGTCTACCCGAGGCGAAGAAGGGCATGCGTCAACTCCTAGATTTCTAGGATCATATCTTCATAACCGGCCAGAGAGCGGGTTGGCCGCTCCCGGATACCTTCCTCTTCCGGTGCCGCAAGTCACTGCCCCACGTCCACCACCGAATGACCCGAACTCTCTGCCATCGCTAGCATCAGGGTTGTGCCGATACCGGTACGCTGCATCCCGGGTAGAACACAGGTCTGCGTGGCCCCATGAGGAGGCACAATCCTGATGCTGGAAGCATTTTCAGACATGGCGGCAGGCTGTCGGGTCGGAAGCCGCAGCAACGTCAGAGAGCCGTTCTAGAGGCGCACCACTGCCGACGCCAGCCGAAGCAAGGATACTACAAAATCCTATTATTATAGGATTATAGATTTCTGTGACCTTAGGAACGCAGGTTCCTGCCATCCTGCGATTTTTCCTTGCCCGAAAGGACATCAGCGCCGATCCTTCGGAAAACACGAAGAGGCAGAGCATGATCATTTCGCTGATTTCCCAGAAGGGCGGCGTCGGAAAGAGCGCGCTGGCCCGCCTGCTGGCGGTCGAGATCGCCAAGTCGGGCTGGACCGTGAAGATCGCCGATCTCGACCCGGCGCAGGGTACCTCGACCAAGTGGAAGGGGCGCCGTGACCAGGCGGTGCTGCAGCCCGACATCGCGGTGGAGAAATTCCGCACCGTCGAGCGCGCGCTGAAGGAGGCCGACCGCTACGACCTTCTGATCCTCGATGGCCCCGCCCATGCCGAGCGCGGCGGGCGCGACATGGCCGCTGCCTCGGATCTGGTGCTTCTGCCCACGGGCTACAGTCTCGACGACATGGAACCGCAGATCGAGGCAGCCTACGAGCTGGAGGATGGCGGCGTGGCGCCTGACCGGCTGCTCTTCGTCTTCTGTCGCGCCAAGGGCTCGGATGCCGAGGACCGCGTCGCGCGCGCCTATCTGAAGAAGGCGCGAATGACGGTTCTGACACCGGTCTTTCCCGAGCTGGCCTCGATCCGGCAGGCCCATGCCGAAGGACGCGCTGCCTCCGAGGTGCCGTTCTCCAAGGTGCAGGACAAGGTGGTCGCGGTGGTGCAGGCCATAGTCGACCGTGCCGGCGCAATGGCGGAGGTGACATGATGGCGAAGGGACTGAAGATTGCCGAGCCGCCGCGGCGGCGCCGAGAGGTTGAGGCCGAGGCGGCGCCGGTCGTGGAGACTGCTGTTCCAGGAGAACTGTTCAGCCAGATCGCCGAGCACGAAAAGGTGCAGTTCAACAAGCGCATCCCGCGCGGCACAGCGGACGGCTATGAAATCCTTGCCATCCGAACCCGCAAGCGGGTGCCGGATCTTCTGGTCGAGGCACTTCAGTTGCTCGAAGAGAAGTACGGCAAGGCATAGAATGCTATCATTGCAGCATCCTAGGAAAAGGAGAGCCTAGAATGCTGCAATCCTGTACGGGAGACATGCGGAACGGGAACCGGACTTTCGTGCGGCTCGTCAGGCCGCATCATCTTGGATCTTTCCCTGTAAAATCTGGGCACCTTAGGATATCCGATCCGGACCTAGAACCGGAACTGGAACCGGCCATGACCTTGCCTGACCGCGGCGAAGCCATCACGATCGTCGAGCCCCTCATTCCGGAGGAGGCCTCGAAGCACCGGCCGCAGCTGAACGATCTCGTGCTGGAACTGACCGACGCCGCCGCCGAGCTGCGCGGCGCCATCCCCGAGGGGATGCGCGCGCCGCTGGCCGAAGCGATCCGGGCGATGAACTGCTACTACTCGAACCTGATCGAAGGACATTATACTCATCCGGTCGATATCGAGCGCGCGCTGAATGACGACTTCAGCGCCAATCCGGAAAAGCGCGACCTGCAGCTTGAGGCGCGCGCTCATATCCGCGTCCAGGCCTGGATCGACGGGGGAGGGCTTCCCGATCACCCGCTGGCGCCGGAATCCCTTCTGGAGATCCACCGCCGCTTCTGCACCGACCTGCCCGAGGACCTGCTATGGCTCGATGCACCGGAAGGCACGCGGTTGCGGATCACGCCCGGCGCCTTCCGCGACCGCGACGTACAGGTCGGCCGCCATGTGGCCCCCAGCCCCGGCGCCGTGCCGAGGCTGCTTTCCCATATCCACCGGATGCACCGGATGCGCGGACGACTGGATGCGGTGCTCGGCATCGCCTGCTCGCATCACCGGCTGAACTGGGTGCACCCGTTTCTCGACATGAATGGCCGGGTCACCCGGATGGTATCGCACGCGCTCCTGCTGCAGACGCTGGGCTCGGGCGGGCTCTGGTCGGTGTCGCGCGGGCTGGCACGGCAGGAGAGCGAGTACAAGCGCCGCCTGATGGCCGCCGACGAGCCCCGCCACGGCGGCACCGACGGGCGCGGCAACCTCTCCGAGCAGCGCCTGACGGAGTTTGCCGAGTTCTTCCTCGGAACCTGCATCGACCAGGTCCGGTTCATGGAAAGCCTGATGCGGCCGCAGGAGCTCAGGGAGCGCATCCTGGGCTGGTGTGCCCGGGAGACCGGGGCAGGCCGACTGTTGCCGGGATCGGAGCTGGTGATGCGCGAGGCGCTCTTCCTGGGGCGGATCGAGCGCGCGGCACTGCCGGGGCTTCTCGGTGTCGGCGATCGGCAGGCGCGCAAGGTCTCCGCGGCATTAGTCGCCGCCGGGGCACTCCGCGCCGAGACGAGCAGGTCGCCGCTGGTCTTGAACTTCTCGCCGCGCCTCGCCGGGAACTGGATGCCTGGGCTGTTTCCGGAGTAAAATTCGGAATTCCCGGAAGGAGAAATCCTAGAAACCTAGTTTTCTAGGATGATGTAACCTTTGGTAAGGGCATCAACAAATTGCGGCCGGACTATGTGTCGGGTGCTAAGGACAAGCTCAACTGAAGGCTTGCGACTCTGAGGAGACTGGAATGACGTTCACGAAAATTGGCCAGCGCGTGGCCTTTCTAGCCGTTGCGCTTGGCGGCGTAGCCATCATCGCGTCGTTCTTCGTAGGGCCTACCCTGTTCCCGGATTCCGACCGGGCTTCAATGAAACAATCGGGACTTTTTCTCCGGCAGGGGGCTACGATGCTGTTCTGTGGCCTTATCCTTGGAGTGCTTTGCGAAATTAGTGAAAAGCTAGAAATAAAGAATTCCTAGGATACTATATTCCTAGACTTTCGTTGTTTCTATCGCGGCGCGCCCCTTCGCTCCTGCCACTTCCGGCAGAATCCCAGAAAGGCCATCTCCGGGTTCTTCGGTGCCTCGGTCGCCCAGGTCCGCCACTCGGCCTCGATCATGCGAATGTCCCAACCTGGTGCCGCCCCGCGCGCCAGATCGTAAACCTCCGGGTCGAGCGGCGGGATCGTCACCTCGTCCGTCACCTCAGCGGCAACAGTACCGCGGCTGCGCACCACCAGCATGTCTGCCTCCTCGAGGAAACGGATCTCGTAGTCGGGCATGTAGCCGTGGCGCTCGTCCTCCTCGGCGATCTTCGAAACCAAGCGGCGGAACTCGCGTGTCGTCGAGCCGGAGCCGCATTTTCGCTGCAGCTTTTCCAGCCCGATCCGCCATTCCGGCTGCCGTCCGCAATGCTTGCGGGCCAGCTCATAGATGCGCCGCTCCAGCGGCTTCCTGAGGCGGAAGTAGTTGGGACTGAGGGTGAGCACCTCCTGCGCGCATACGGCATTGAAGAGCCAGTCCGAGAGCTTGATCTCGACCTCCTGCATGCGGCCCTCGCGGGTCTCGCGCACGATGGACGCCCGCTCGATAAGGCCGAAGGTCTCGAAAGTCTCCTGGCCGCCGGTGGCGATGTTCGTCGAGATGCGCGTGCCAGCGAGCCGCTCCATCGCTCCCTTGAGCAGCGCATAGCCCCGGCCCGTGGTCATGCGGTTCGTCGCCTTGAGCAAGTCGGACGCCTGGAAGCGGACAACAGGAGAAATCTCGCGGCCGTCATCCATCGCCCGGATCAGCTGCGAGATGCAGTAGATCAGCACGTCGCGGTCATGGACGGTGGCGAGCCCGTCCACCGACGGCTTCACCTCGATTGTGACGCCTCCATTCTCATAGCGGCGCACCCGCGTGTCGGGCTTGGTCGCCAGCGAGAAGATCGGATGCTCCATCGAGCCGATATCCCCCTTCGGCGCGGCATCGAAGATATCGCAGACGAAGAAATCGCCTTGCGGGTGGCGGTCCGGGAGGAGCGGGGAGTCCGACATCGGCAGCCTTTCGACACTTCACACACGGGGTAGGATACAACGACACTTCACACACGGACAAGCTCGAAACGACACTTCACACACGGATACGGCAGAAACGACACTTCACACACGCCGAATCACCACTTTACACACGCTCCAACGACACTCTACACACGGGGGGTGTCCGCAAGATTCTGTTTTAAAATAGAAAAATCGCACTTTTTTTTGCGTAACACAGATCTAACACTTATTTAACACATGGCGCCTGTGGATAAGTTTTGGCGAGCCTTGGCGAAGCCGAAAGATTGGGCATGTCCAGCACCAATGGAGACTACGTCAGAGGCAGCCAGCCAACCCCCACAGGTCGGCGGTACGGCAGGGACTGCGGCGGACAGCGCGCGAAGGCGCCCGGGATGTCGGCCTTGATCGACCTCAGGCGCTGCCGCTCGATCGCGGCCAGCTTCGCGCCGGACCAGCCGAGCCGGGCGAGGGTCTCATCGACCAGAGCCACCGGTTTCGCGCAGATCTCCGTGCCGCGGCGGTTCCAGGCGATAGTCTCCGGCAGAACGATGGCGAGGGCCTCGGCCTCCAGCCCGGCAGTGATCGGCAATGAAGGCGTTGCGCAGCTGCTTGGCGACATCGCCATCCGCGCGGGTCGCCGCGTTGCCGGGGTCACGCCACATCCGGCCGGTATTGTAACCGCGGGAGAAATAGTGGCTCGATCCCTCGGAACCCGTGCGGTGGCGGTAATGGATGCGCTTGCGGAGGTTCTCGGCCGCCGCGCTGGTCGAGCCGATGTAGCGAAGCTGCCCCTCGTGATCGACGAGCCCGTAGATGCCGCGGTCGTTGCGCGGTGCCTCGGAGGTCGGGCGCGGCTCCTCCGCATACAGAGGTGACACATCCAGTTTTTCGACCAGCTCCGGTTCATGGAGAGCCTGATGCGGCCACAGGAGCTCAGGGAGCGCAGGGAGCGCAGGGAGCGCATCCTGGCCTGGTGCACGCGGGAGACCGGGGCAGGGCGCCTGCTACCGGCACTGGAGCTGGTGATGCGCGCCGCAGCGAAGCGCTGTTCCTGGGGCGGATCGAGCGCGCAGCACTGCCCGGGCTTATCGGTATCGGGGATCGTCAGACGCGGAAGGTTTCCGCTGCACTGATCGCCGCCGGGGCGCTCCGCGCCGGGACCAGCCGTTCGCCACCGGTCCTGAACTTCTCGCCGCGCCTCTCCGGAGACTGGATTCCCCGGCTGTTTCCGGAGCAAGCTTCGGCGGTTCCGCTAGATCGAGCCGCAACAATGGCAGGCATCCTGCGATGCTGCATTCCTGCGGTCTTTCGGGCGGGGGTGTCCTCTACCGCGGCGTGCCGCGCCGCACATTTGCGGCAGAAGCCCGGAAAGGCCGGACCTCCACCGCCCGGGCAGAGCCAGTTTCACATGCCCGGAGGACGCATTCAGGCGATTTCGGTTGCATTCCCGTCAAGACCTTCCAGGCTGCCATCTCCGAGCAGCATTGCAAGCAGCCTGTTCCATTCCGTTTCGACGTATTCGAGCTCCTTCTCCTCGCCGATGACGGCCTGCACGTAGTGCAATGCCGACTCCCCGGCAGTGTGGCCAAGCCAGATTGCAACTTCTTCCAGCGACAGTCCCGCGCCGCGGAGTTCCGACGCCATCGTCGAACGTGCCCGGTGCGGCACGATGGGCCCGCGGCTGTCGACGGGATCGATTCCCGCCTTGCGGCACAGCGACGGAATGAGGCTCTCGCCGATGTATCTTTTCGACAGCAGCTTTCCCCGGTGGACAAAAAGAAAATCCTCCATCTTTCCGTCATACGGATCCGGAATTTTCGGATGCGGCGGGCGAACTTCCTTCCATTTCTCGATTGCCTCCACGGCGTCCGGAAATATCATCTTCAAATATCTCCGCGATTTTCCGATTTCGGGAACAACGAGAAGAGGCGAATCTTCCTCGATTCCCGGAAACAGGTCGCGTGCGTTGAAAATGCAGTCCAGCGGAAGGCGATGCAGCTCGCTGCGGCGCAGGCCGGCGAAAAGCCAGACCAGGGCTGCGGCTCTCACCATTTCTATCGGATAGTAGGCAATGCTGGATGTGAATTTTGGCAGGTCTTCATAGGCCAGTTCCATTGCCGCCGAAATCAGTTTCGTCCATATTTCCTCGTCGATGACTCTCGGGGAATGCTTGGCTCCGGTAGCGATATTTCTCGGCAAGCGGAAAATATCCTTGTACGGAAATCTTATCCTGATCCCCGCTTTCTCCAGGTCGGCGAAAAATCTCCTGAGCGCCGAAAATTGCCACCGCTTCCTTTCGGGCGGCTGCGGCTGGCCGATGAGTTCCCTGGAGCCGGTGTATTTTGCCACGAAATCACCGTATTTCAGGCCGCGCACCATACCCCGGGCGGCCATCGCGACCTCGCGGCTCCAGTCGGCCGGATTGCCGGCTTCAGGATGCGTTGCCTGCAGCCACCGGCCGGTCCGGAGCAGCGAATTGCGGTAATTGAGGATGGTCACTGCGGATCCGCTTGCGTTCCCGGCCCAGTCTTCGACTGCGATTGCCCACGCGCGTGGCACCCCGGCAAGGCCGTCGGGCCTGGCTTTTGCCCGCTCGGTCGTAGGAGCACGTTCGGCGGGAGCGTCGAAGAGCAGCCGGATGAGATGGGCAGCGCCCCGGCCCCAACTTCGTGCGGACCCGTTCCGGATCCGGTCGAGAATCTCGTAGCTTATGTCCATGCACGTGGCTGCCCGGGACATGAGCAGCGCGACCTGGAGGGCGGTCGCGACCTCGGTCTCCATCGCGCCCGCGGAGAACCCTGCCGCGCGCCGCCGGAGTTCCACCTCCTGCAGGCAGGCATCGATTGTCTTTCTGCCGACCAGCCGCTCGGCCAGGAACCTGGCATTGAACCTTCCCAATTTCTCGAATGAACGGAAATCTGAGGTATAGGCGGCGATGGCGAGAAGAGCGCTTCTGGCGCTCCACTTTTTTTTGGGTTCTCCCGCCTTTCGATCCAGAGAATACTTGCAGATTGTCTCGATCCATTCTTCGTCGCTCCAGGACCAGTAGACGCTCTTCCGCAGGGCGACGTCCCGCAATATATGGCCGCGGACAAGATTGATGTTGCGGCACTTCACCTTGAGTGCCGATATCGCTTCGTGTGCCGGGGCGAATATCCAGGCAACCGTTTCCGGCATTTTCTCCTTGGGCCTCCGCTCCCGGAAGAAAACTTCCGCCGCCCGGACCTGCGATATTTCGTCCGAGGTCAATGCCCTGATTTTCCGGTTCTGAATGCAGGATCTGCCGCTCATTTCTTCTTCTCCGTTAAATGGCCGAGCTGCTTCTCCCGGGCTTTCTGCATGGCGGACCGGAAATTGGAGCCGAAATCACGGCCGGACAAATGGATGTAGGGTGCGGTCGATGAAATATGGGAATGGCCAGCGAACTTGGCGAGGAGGGACGCTGGAACTCCCGCAGCGGCAAGACCGGTCAGGCTCATGTGCCGGAAGACATGGGTCGCGATGGCGTCCGACCCCACGGCCTCCCGGAGCTTTTCCACGACCTTGTTCCAGGCCCATTTCGATATTGGCTTCCCGAAGTTCCGGTTCGAGTCCGACAGGAGAATGAATGATTCGCCATCCAGCCCGTCCTTCTTCCGCTGCTGGCGGTACTGGCGGTAGAGGGAAAGGACAATCGGCGAAAACGGAACGGTCCGGGTGAAAAGTGATTTCGATTTTTCCGCGTGGATCGTCACGGACATCTTCTTTTCGTCGATGTCTTTCGTTTCCAGAGTCGTCAGCTCCTCCCGGCGCAAGGCGCAATCGAGAGCCAGCGCGACCATCAGGCGGTTCCGCAGCGTATCCTCTGCCGCGCAGCGCATGAAGCGCTCGAAGTCCTGGGCCGAGGGAAGGATGATGTCGGTCTTCGAATGCTTGATTCCCGCAGTCCTCCTCGGTCGCGTGGAGCCCGAAGGCAACGCGACCGGGTTCTTGAATCCGTCCAATTCGTGTTCCAGGAAGTCGTAGAAAATCTTGACTGTGTTCAAGCGGCGCCGTTTCGTCGCCTTCGACAGCGGCGTGGCCGGCGTCCTCTGACCTTTCGTCCGGTAGCGGTGTTCCGCCAGGTGCCGTACATAGGCCCGGATGTCGACCGGTTTGGCGTCCCGCGGGTCGATGCCGGCGCGATGGCAGAACCGGAAGTAGTCCTGCAGATCGTAGCAGTAGGATTGGACCGTGTTGTCGGCAGCTTCGAGATCGCTCCGGAACTGGAGCCAATCGCAGGCCAGGGCGATCGCATGCGGCGATCCGGGCGCATCCCATTTTACAGCATACATTGGCATACCGACTCAGATCCTTGAAATTCCGCCGGAACGATTATAGCAGATTGACACTGGGGATGGGTTCAATTCCACATATCCCTTGTTATGTGGAATTGATTTTATCAATGATGACAATGTTTTGCCATTTATTACATTTTCAGGAGGCAACAAGTAACATTCTCCTTTCATGGGGTTTCCGGGGCTGGACATTATGGCTCTGGCCATTGTTTCAGGAGGCATTTCATTTCTCATTCTCGTTTCCCTCGCGTTCTTCCCATGAAAAAATAAGGGCTTGCTTCCGCACTCCGGAGTGCGGATTCTATTTTTCCATGGAGGGTGGAATCTGGCCGGAGAACCGGAAGAGGACGCTATCTGGACATCATCTTTTCCGGTTCGCGATTATCTATTTTGCGGGCGGCGGGAACTGGATTTCCCTAGGTGCCATTTTCGAATTCTCCCGTGGTTCGTGCTGAAATCAATTCGAACAAAGACGGGGCGTGCAAATCTAGGGACAACTTGTCCGAAAATGACACGGCTCCGAATTTTTTTGCCCCCGCGGGCTCACGGCAGGCGCCGCCTTTCGGTAAGTTATTGACTGTAAATGATTATTTATTATCACGGATGAATTCCATGGGTGCACAATTTTTAATCGACACCGGATTGGCCTGTTGCGGCGCGCCCGGGTGGGGCTGTCCGGGCGCATCGCGGGCCGCTCAGCTTCGAGGTCCGGGGCGCAGGAGGGCGGCATGGCCGCACCCGGGCGCGCCGCGGCGGATTCCGGACAGGCCCGCGGAATGGGGCCCGAGCGCTGCTCGACCGGCTGCTGCACCATGCGGTCGCATGACGCGTTGAACGAAATACCCTCCGGGCAAGCCGGGGCGGTTCAATCAAACCAACCGACCGGCATCAAAACCCACTCGCCGCCTAGTGAGCGCCGTCTACTACAACCATATAGAAATGACGACGGAATCCCTCCACAGTAAGCAAGTGATCCAGTCAGCTCGAATCTGCTGCATCACGGGGCAAGCCTCAGGCCCCAAAACCGCACGATTGCGCGCAATCCTCCGGCCCACACACGTGTAGTTGTGCACCAGCAGACCAAGCCGATGAACAAAGACATAGGATTGCCAAACATGAAACAGCAGTTACGATCACGTTACACATCAAAGTTTCAGTACTGAAAGATAGATAGGGAGTAACTATGTCCGAAGACCTAGCCCAAAGAAAGCCGCGGGCAGCACAGTCCCTTAGAGACCTCCAAGAGTTAGGATTAATTGACAGCAGTATCACTCCTGAACTCCAGGCCGTTGCAGACAAATATGCAATCGGCCTCACGCCGCATATCATTGAAATGATCCGAGCGCATGGCCCCAATTCTCCAATTGCAAGACAGTACATACCTACACACGAAGAACTAAATGTTAACGAGCGAGAGCTTGAAGACCCAATTGGCGACCTTGCACATTCTCCAGTTCCCGGGATCGTTCATCGTTACCAAGATCGAGTACTTTTGAATGTAATTAAAACCTGTGCAGTCTATTGTCGATTTTGCTTCAGACGTGAGACCGTTGGACCCGGTACACGAGGCCTTGACAGCGCACAACTAGAAGTGGCGCTTAGGTACATTCGCCAGAATAGTCAAATCTGGGAGGTTATATTGAGTGGCGGAGACCCACTTACGTTGTCAAACCGACGACTATCCGCTTTACTTGATGAGCTTGGAAGGATCGATCACATCGCTGTCGCGCGTTTTCACACGAGAGTACCCGCTGTAGCACCCGAAAGAATAACTGATGATTTAATCTCTGCCCTTCACTCGGGCCCAACGACCTATATCGTGATACACATAAATCACCCAGATGAGCTTACAAAACGTGTCAAAGACGCTATAGCGCAGCTGACCGCAAATGGTGTTCCAGTACTGAGTCAAACCGTACTACTTCGCACAATAAACGACTCCGCAGAAACTTTAGGTCGGCTATTTAAACAATTAGCAAAGGCACGAGTAAAACCATATTACCTGCATCACCCTGACCTCGCAATTGGCACGCAACACTTCCGATTATCGATTCAAGAGGGGCAGCGCATATTCTCAGAACTCCGCCAAAAGAACTCCGGACTCACTCTGCCACAGTATGTGCTTGACCTACCAGGCGGTCACGGCAAAGTCCCAATTTCATCGAGCTACATAGAGACGAAGTCCGGCTCACAGTATAAAATCAAAGACTCAAGAGGTAACTCACATTCATACATTGATACTTAGATACCTATTCCGAATAAGGGACGGTTCAGGAGAATTTGAAAATGAACCATGATGGCGAGAAATGGTACGACGAAGACTCTGAAGTCTTCATAAAGTACGGCGCGTGCTTTGCGCCAAGGAGAGAAGAGACTATCCGTACAATTATTGACGTTTGCAAAAAATATGATGCTCCATTCATCTATGACCTTTGCTGCGGCGGAGGCGAGATGTCCAAAGCCATTCTTGCATCGAATGACAGTGTGTCCCTAGTTGCCCTAGACAATTCTGAGCGAATGCTGATTGAGACAAAGACAGCGTTAAGGGATTTTTCTGATCGGGCCAGCGTTGCAAAATTTGATTTACAAGAATTTGAGTCTCTCCATGAGTACCCAGCTCCCCATATTGTCCTTTCATCACTCGCAGTTCACCACCTAAGTGACGAGAGAAAACGAGAACTCTTCATATTCCTAGGAAGGAAAATTCGGCGAGGCGGATCATTCATACTGTCTGATCTATTTGAGCCCGAACAAGCCGACAATCGGATCATTTTTGAAGAACAGTGGAACCGTTCCGTGCGCGAAGCATCACAAGTTACTTTTGGCGATGAACGCGCCTTCGTAGCTTTTGAAGACTTGGATTGGAACCACTACGGCGATCCGAATCCTGACCCAATTGATAAACCCGCAAAGCTAAGTCAACATTTTGAATGGCTTAAGGCTGCTGGTTTCACGAATGTGGAGCTATTAATGTTTTTTGCAGGTCACGGAACGATCCGTGCAACCAACGCAGCATAGACTTCTGCACGAGCTATGAAGTTACGTACAGAACGATGCTGCCAGGTACATTGGGCTAACACGGTCAATCAGCTAATGACTTCGGCCCCAAGTTTGTCTCACTCGCGAGGACTGGCTTCTGTTGCCCATAGGAAATATTGGCTATGCCATGCCGGTGATGCACTAATCAGTCCAAAACCCGTTCCTCGTGATTTTCAAGAATATGCTAATAGGATTCTAGAACTGGACGGAAATGAAGTCGAATGTATATGCCCACCTGGCCCAGAAACAGAGCTGCTTTCTGATCGGATGAAAGGAACGGAAGAAGAGAACAGACTTTTAGAGATTCGTGAGAAATTTTCAGACTGCGAAGTATCTACGTTTGCGCAAGACCATTGTACCATAAACTACCTCCAAGAGCATGGCCTAAAGCATTGTGGTTATGAACATCTTCCGGATAATCGGCTCCTAGAGTTGATCCATCGCCTGAACTCGAAGTCTGGATTTCGAGAAGTAGCTAAACTCCTAAATATTCCAATTCCTTATGGGGCGGTGTGCTGCGGCAAGGAGGAACTTGTCAACATAATTGATAACGACCCGGCCTTTGAAAAACGCGCTATGATCAAATTCGATAGGAGCTCCAACGGATACGGAAACACATTATTTGACCGGTCGACCTGGTACCCGTTGAGTACCGCGGAAGCACTGACAAAAAGGTCGCTCGTTTGGCCAGAACAATATGAACGATATGTTGTCGAGACTTGTTTTGACATCATAGGCGCTCCAAGTATAGAGATCGTTGTTTCTGACGATGGTCCCGAACTGCTATATAATTGTGATCAAAGGTGCATAAACAATTCTTGGCGGGGAATGGTTGCTCCACCACCACAAGTTCCAAGAGTAGTGACCCGTGAAATGGAACGACACACTCTTGAATTTGGACGCTATGTACACTCACATGGTTACCGTGGTATCTGTGACGTAGACTTCCTTCTTACTGAAGATTATCGCTATTATGCCACAGAAACCAATTTCCGAAAGACTGGCGGAACCTACCTTCATGAGTTGTTGGCGCGTTTGTGTGGTTCGAACCTCTCGACAGGACCATGCTGGTTGGCCGATGCACAGCAACTTGTCACACCAATGGACTTTTTGACGGCCGCGAATCTTATTCGACGAAACGGATTCGAGTTTTCTCGTGACTGTAGTTCGGGCATCTTACTCGTTAGCGATACCATAAAGTTCGATGGACACCTTCGGTATCTGATCGTTGGCTCAAGTCTCGATGAAATCTCAAGTGTAGAGACCGAATTGTTTTCACTTGTTGGAATGTAGCCCATGCTTCGATCGACTCTAACGGTCACACGAAGTCGGATTTCCGGTGTTGGAGTTTTTTCAAAGCAAGAAATTCCCGCGTTGTCAATTGTTTGGTATCCGTGCGAGTCATGTTTAGCGGTTCCCAAGTATTCAGTCTCCCGCCTGAACCGATCAGACATAAATACGCTGAAAGAATTTGGCCTCACGCTTAGCAATGGCTGCGACCTTCTACCTTGCGGCGGAGCGGCATTTTTCAACCACTCCTGCACGCCCAATGTACTTCAATTCGGTCAGAGCTTTGGGGTGACAGTTCGAAGAATTGCATCCGGTGAAGAGCTTACAATTGACTACGAGGCTTTTCCGCATGAGTCTCCTTGGAGCTTCTTATGCCGTTGCAGACAGAATGGCTGCCGTAGATTGATTCATTCACAGCGCAATCCCAACGCCAAACCCGAACTCTCTACTGTAGCTGGCCATTCAGCACTGCAATATATTGATATTTTGATGCGAACACATCACTCTGAGCATCTTCGAAGCAATACACTGCTTGGATGCAAGGGCGTGGGTTCTTGGTCACCTAAGCATATCCTTGAGGTGTCACGATCCTATGTAAGTCCAAGATGGGGCATGAAATGGTCAACGAAACACAACGTCTCCCATGCAATTAAAAAGGTACTCAAGAACTATCCATCCAACATGTGAACTGCACCATTGCCCGGCTGCGCCTCAGTAAAAACATCAATCGTTCTGAGTTCTACGCCATTTGACAGGTGCGATGAGACTAATCGCCATATGACGCCAATCATTTGCGAGTGCGCACGTACAGTAATTAATTCCTCTTCGGTAAAAGGTTCACCAGACACACGGACAACACGACAGTCGTAGAAACCCCAGTAGGGCAAACCAAACAGCAGAAGAGGCTCTTCAGAGACATCAGGACCAGGACTGCGAATTGCAAACCTGACATCAGCCTTATTGTGCGCTGCATGGGACATGCTGGAATAGTTCGAAATATCAGGGAGCACCGGCGGAAAGAAATAGTGTCTACTTCGATGGATCACTGATCTTGGCAAATTGCCGACGACGAAGTGCCATCTGTTGAACTCCATCCGCCTCTGTACTGGCGAGAATATGTCTTGTATTAATTGGTCAGCCTTCTGATTTGCTAGATGCGATGATGAGGCGATCTCACAAAAAAAGTGTTTTGGTGTAAGCTGATGTAAATTTTCTTGAATGTCTGAAGTACTGTCCTGACACAAAAGGCCTGGCGCCCTTAAAGAACTACTCATCGAGTAGTCGGCCTTCGTACAAAAAATTGCAGACTTAAGTACTACCTGGATTAACGCAGAAAGCTTGCTGCCGCTCCCGCTAGAAATACGAGCCTCAATTGCATGATTTACCAACGTTGTGAATTGCGACGTCTCGGATTGATCTTTGGAGATATCAACCGACCATTCGGAAGACACTCGATTTATATCGTTTCGAAATATCGGACCTAGCGTTCTTTCACTTGTCCTTATGAGCCTCTCTGATTTTTGAAGTGTCAAACCGCTTACTCTTCGATACCGAAGCCACCGGCGCCCAATAAGTTGGTCAGATAGGCGCGCTACAGAACGTGCCAGAGAAAAGGGGCTGTCAGAGTAAGCTAATATACTCTGAGGTGCGAAGCCGAGCGCTGTTTCATAGTCAGATCTTAGCGCTGCAATACGCCTGTACACCCTTGATGCATATAGGTTACATCCATTGAATTCCTCGAACTTTATTGATTTCCCCGTAATAAATAACGAGTGTAGCGTCGCTACGATCAGAACGTGGTGAGAACCCCAGAGTGTGAAAGGTTTTTTTGTGAGTTCGTCCAATTCACCAATGCCGCGTTTACTCCCCACCAAGTTATTCATTCTCTCGGCGCAAGCAAAGATGCGATCTGCAACATAGAAAACTACGGACTCAACATGCTCAAGTGCATCAATCAAGCCTTCGACGATGTGATGGAGAACACCGGCGTTGTTTGCACGTTTCAATTCGTTAAAATATAGACCTTGCGCCACCATCTCATCATTGTTGAGCTTAAATATTGACGCTTGCGCATTAGAAGCAAGCGCTTCGGGAAGTGCAAAGTCGCCAAGATGCCATGTTACTATATTGAATGGGTAACTCGAATGTGAGTTTCCTGCGGCTTTCACTTGCAAGTACCCAAGTGAGTTCAGGTATAATGCAAATCTTCGCTGATTCTGAGGGTTTGATTGTATATTTTCCTCCAGCCTCGAAGTGTCGACCGCACGCCGTAAATACTCGCTTGTTTCGAAGGAAAAAGTGTCCAAACGCTCATCAAGCGGCAAGCTATAGTTTAGTGTGATGATCCTTTGGACATCTTCAGGAGAAAGCATCCGCTCTGAAGCTTCCTCTTCATGAAGGATTTCCATTTTGATTAATTCTTGTAATGCCCTCATACTGTCTCACCCCAATATACAGTTGCTAAGACGAGAGCTTGTAGATGTATTAAGTTACAAAGTGGCAAGTTAATCTCCTGTGCTACGCTAGTTCGCCCAGACAGCGTGATACCTACGTGTAGCCATTGGTTCCCAGTCCATTCATCTCACGTTGGAATTTTCGATCCTTGTCAACTTTTCATGGCAAACGTCGACACCGGTCTACGGATACGCCGCCAAATTAATTGCAGCGCTCATGGTCGGGGACTCCCCAACGTGCCAGTATCTCTCGGGCCAAACAAAAGTGTCCCCTCTGGATGCGTGCAAGCGCCAGTCAGGTGGTGTGATCACATCAGAGTTAATATAGATCTCTTCGTCTATCCTCATGGTTTTTTCAGAGCTGGGAGTAAGTGAATCTGGTCGCCACAAGAGCATCGCTTTTGCGCCAAGTATGACTTGATGAGCATTAAAGCATGCCTCCGAGTGCACGCCACCCGGTGTGGCTTGATACCACCCAAAGAATAACTCCAGATCATAATGCCTACATTTAGGCCGGAATCTTCTGACGCAGCCACGCAGCCAATCCAAATGCTCAGGGGCAAAGCGATCATCAATACCCGAAATATAGATCAAAAATGTCTTACACTCGTAGATAGATCGAAGCCGACGCTGGTATGCCACATCATCCTCATGGGGAAGAGGTAAAAACGAGTCCGGCTTTTGCATCAGTTGACCATTAGAGTATACCTTCATTACACTTGGTTTATTGTCCAGCGCATCCAGTATCGCTTGGCAAGCGGACATCTCTCGCACATTACCACCAACAAAGGGTAAAATGTGCGGTTGAGAATCGTTCGTTATTGCTTCTGTTTGTTTCATTGGCTTAATCCTCAAATTGGAATGCTTTGCTCTCGGACAAAGCAGGAAACAATTCTATAGAAGGTCTCGGGTGCCTCAATCATCGGCCAATGGTGTGACCCGGAGACAGAGGAAATCGGAATGCCGCGCTTACGCAGCATTGTGATCTCTTCATTTTTTACGCTCTCACTTCCGTTTATGTATAACTCAGGAACTTGAAGGGCGCAAAACGCTTCGAGAACTGTATTGGTGCCATCGCGCGTTGGATCACAGAAATCCAACAAGCTTCTCGCACAGTAGGCAAAGACTTCCGGTTGCCAACGCATAAGCGATTCAACGTAACGTTCTGCTCCGATATTCTTGTCAGCCGCCAGCGCTCCCGCCCCCTTGATCAAATCCTCGTCAAACCATCTTTCATACTCTGGAAGGAAGGAACGCCTTTCTATTATTCTTAGAAAGTCGAACATCGATTCAGTTACATGACCCTCAACGTTAATAAAGGAACTACAATTGGGTGACCTCGCTGCTACTAAGGTTCCCAATGTTGCGCCGTAGGAGTGCCCAAGAAGATCGAAACTATTCAGGCCCAGGTCGCTAATTTGATTGCAAAGACAGTCTGCTTGCTGGGAAAAGGATAGATGGTTATCTCTACACTTTTCCATGAACCTGGCCCCAAGCAGGTCGACCATAATGAGGAGGGGCTTGTCGCGCCAACTGAAATTCAATGCTTCGTTGAAGCACGCCATTGAGCCGCCGAGGCCGTGTATGAGTATGAGTGGCCGGCCGGCTTGTTCTCCTTCAGCGTTCGGAAAATGGAACATCTCTTTTTCGGAAATATTCATTGCTCATTTGCCCCCCTTCAGCATTAGGCCAAATAGTGAAGGTCTATTCCCATCTAGAAGAAGCAGGGATGTATAGACGAGGCCCTGAAGTCGTTCGAGGCTCTCTGATACGGCTTTCATAGATTGATTGATATTCACAGATGACAGTGCGAAAGCAAGACGCTCTCTCGGCAGCACGGGATCAAGAAAGATGTAAGCTGCAAGGTGATTGACATCGGTGCCGTCAGAGAAGGTCAACTCACCACAGTCAAACGAAAGGCAGTGATTTTCTAGGTCGGGTGTGCAATCTTGTACGATCGAGCAACTGGGACAGTTCAATAGCACCCTTGAGATTTGGTTTAAGTGACCAAAACTAGCGCTCGTCTTCGTCGCGACACTACCGCAGTTCCCGCAACGGCTGGATGACGACCGAAGAGATCGTTCATCACAGAACTTGATCCAGTTCTCACAGAAAAGCGTGCCTGTCGTCAGCAGAAAATTGGCTATTGCATCAGTCTCATTGGTCTGGTTTCCGCTGTCAATGCGTTGAACCATCTGCTTGTGAGGCTGAACTTTGTGGTTGGTCACTTGTTTGTAGATTTTCCAGAAATCGGAATAGCTATTAATATTGGACGGAGAATCAATTGCTTTTTCACATTTTGAATTTGATTGTCGAACATGTGACGAAGTAATTGATGGGTTTTGCGCGAGTTGCGCTTCCGGATCACCAAGCACTACAACCCTACTACCTTTCGCCGTGGCACCCAAGTGATGGTTGTATATTGCTGCGGCCTGCCCGACCGATCGGCCTGCTTGGAGCGCCTGATTTGCCTCATTAGCTGCCTCTACGTCGATGAACTCCTGCTTCCAAGTTGTGATCACGGTACCGACGCTGCAACCAGAGAGTATCTCTGCCATCAAACCCCACTTGGGATCGCAATAATGAGCGTTTGGGAGGATTCCCCAGCAAGAGTAGAACGTAAACACTTTCGCCACGAGCAGTCTTGCCGGAACGAGGGTTCCAGATGCAGCCGCCCGACCGATGCTCCAGGGGTCGTCAGGCACATCATGTACAATCTGATGTCGGTGACATTGTCCCGTGTGGACACAGCGGGGCGCTCGTTCGACGCTACAATCTTGCGCCTCGGGGTTCACACCACACAGGACCAGGCCGTGACCCAGGTCAGCATCGAAGCCATCTGAGTGACCAGTCAAAGAGAGCAAATCTGCGCCCATTTGAACCGAAGTTAATCGAGCCTTTCGTGCCGAACTATCAAGATCACGCGTCGGTGCCTGCGTTTCTCTACGCACCTCACCGGTAGGAGATATTTCGGCTATGGTGGGAAATGCGCTAGGCGGCGTGTGCCGTGCAATTGAGCATACCAACGCTCGTCGGCGCAAAAAAGCTCTTGGTGCCAAGACAAGACCTGAGGCGAAGTCGGCGTCGTATTGTTCAGTGATGGCCGTGATCAGGTCGGTGTCGAGGTCTTCGTAAGCTTCAACTACGACAGCAGGTTTTAGTTCGCGTACCGCAGAGATTAGAGGCTGTCTAGTCGTTACTACCTTTCGTTTGGTCAAACTGGCGTACTCCTCGGCGATTGCTCGGTTCCTGTGGTGAGCAAGCACCGGTCCAGACCGCATCGGGAGGTTGAACCTGTAACGGGCGCGGAACTGTTTGGCCAAAGCATCCGCATACTGACTAAGCGCTTCGCACCGCATGTCGTAGGGCAATGCCCAAACAGACTCTATCATTTGTACTTGGCTCCGTATCGCCACTACTTCAGCTTGCTTCGACCCTTCGCATCTGGCAAGTTAAACGTGTTTGCCAATAAGGAGATAACCATGTCCGAACAAATGCCTGAAGAGATGCGATCCGCTCTCGCGCGTCGTTCTGAGTTGAAAGCTGAGTTTGCCGAAGCACAGAGCAAAGTTGAAGCTCTACGCGCTGCGATCGAAGCCCACGATGCAACCATGATTTCGAACAATCAGATACTCTCTGACCATATGATGAAGTGGTAGCTTTTGGGCATTTTGAGATATGCGCGAAAGTTGGTGACGCTTGATCAGGCGGCGGTTTGAAGTTGGCGGACGCCGTCGCGGAACTCAACCCCGCTGATGACCTCCGGCAGGCGGTTGCGGCCGTCGAGCTTCCGCCATTTCGCCTGTGCCGACATCATCAGGCGGAAGGCCATCGCGAGCCCGGTCTTGCGGCGGCGGCCCCATGGCCGGGTCAGGAGAGTGCGCAGCCTGAAAATAGACACCGGTGACAACAACCTTGAAAAACACCGTGGTGGGCTTCGCCCTTGTTGAGCCCGATTTGAGCTGGCGGCGCGCAATTGAGGCCTTTGCATCGGTGTCCTATAATGCAATCTTACCGGACATGGTGAGGGCGGAAAGGGGCGGCGGAAGAATCCGAAAGAGTCGGTAGAGAGCGCCGTCGTCCGGAGGAGCGTCCTTGCTGCGAAGTGCGTATTTTCACGCGATCGCCGCTTAGTATGAACCGATAATGCTCTCAGGCCATGGCCCGTTCGAGCCTTTGCTTCCGATGCTCCCAATCGGGCATCACCTTGTTGAGGAGCTCGAAGAAGGTAACCCCGTGATGAGGCTCTGCCACATGGCAGAGCTCGTGGGTGATCACGTAATCTATGGCGTCGACCGGCGCCTGCACGAGGCGGCGGTTCAGCAGCAGGCGTCCGGCCGACGACATGGACCCCCACCTCTGCCGGGTCTGACGCACGATGAGACCTTTCGGCCGGAATGCCTCGGGGTTCGGGAAGTGGCCGAGACACAGTTCGATCCGCTCCGGGAACTTGATGTGGGCTCGATCCCGGTACCATGCCTCGACCAGTTCGCGCGTCACTTCCGGCTTGGTCGGTCGGTGCGTCTGCACGACGATGAAGCCGCGAATCAGCTTCACGCTCTCCTGCACATGCGGGACGACCTTCAGCCGGTACTGGCGCCCGAGGTAGAGATGCGTTTCTCCGGCGACGAACCGGCGCTCCGGCGTTCTCGGCAGGAACTGCGAAAAGTACCTCTGCTGCCGCGTCACCCAAGCGGCGCGCTTCCGTAGCTTGGCTTCAATAGCGTCGAGCGTTGCGTCCTCCGGGGCTGCGATCACCACCGACGCATCTGGCTCGACGGCAATCTCAAGTGTTTTCCTCGGGCGGCGGACGATCTCGTACCGGATTTCCTGCTCGCCGTATTGCAGGCAGTGTAACTCTCGCGTCATGCCGCGAACCTGGCCCGGGCGAGATCCATGATCTTCCTCTCGAGCTCGTCGAGCACCTCCACGGAAAGGTCGACGCCCTTTTCGTCGCGCAGGACGTCGAAGAAGTAGTCATCGATTACATTCCGCAGATTGTTCTGGGCGACCTCGTTCGACCAGATGTCCACGATTAGGTGCGACTTGATGATGTCGATGATCTGTTGAGCGATATGTGCAGCGTCCTCGCCTCCGACTAGCACGTCTCCTGCGGTCTTCAGCTGACCGTCCAAGATCCCGAAGAACGCCTGTGCATCCTTATCGCCCCGGATGCTTTCCGGAACATCTCGGCCCCGATCCTTGCGGGCGACCTTGCTTGCGAGATTCACGACGCTGTTCAGGTACTCGCGCTCGGACAGCCGCTTCTCGCGATAGGCGCGGATGGTCTCTTCGAGGAGCTCGGAGAACTCTTTGTAGAACGTCGGGTCCTCATCCATCTTCTCGGTGATCGCCCGTCGGGTCGCGCTGGCGATGCGATCGGCCCTCGAGGCTTCGGAAACACCCGTCTCCTCGACGACTGCCTTCAGCGCGTCGGGATCGTTGATATTGACCATCTCGATGATGGTCTCCGCCGGCATTGCCACGACGTGGTCATCAAGGAGCTTCTGGATCTTCGGCTCGAACTCGCGGACATCGACCGTCTCCTGGTAGCGGATCTGGACCGAGCGCTTGAGCTCGGAGAACTGCTTCCAGTCCCGCTTCAGGGCATCGACCTTGGCCTCGTCGAAGACATCGAACAGTTTGTCCGACGAGAGCGAGATGTGCAGGCACCGGCTGAAAGCCTTGAGGCGCGCGTAGAACTCATGGCGCAGCGCCTCGTCGGCGAGGTGCTGCTCGAACTGCTCCATGTCCTTCTTGTTACGCACCG
The DNA here is from genome assembly GCF_013184745.1 of Mangrovicoccus sp. HB161399. Classification (GTDB taxonomy): domain Bacteria; phylum Pseudomonadota; class Alphaproteobacteria; order Rhodobacterales; family Rhodobacteraceae; genus Mangrovicoccus. The sequence goes on along the minus strand of NZ_JAATVU010000071.1, from coordinate 3,707 downwards.
GCTTGAAGAGGTCCCAGAGCTGGTCGTGCAGCTGGGGCAGCTTGCGGATCTCCTCGCGGACATCGTGCACCGTCCCGGCGATGTCAGCCGCCTCGTAGCCATCAAAGGCGCTGTACGTCGTCAGGGCGCTGTCCAATTCACCCAGCAGCCCCTCGTAATCGACGATGAAGCCGAACTGCTTTTCCGTTCCGCCGTCCTCGTAGAGCCGGTTCACCCGCGCAATCGCCTGCAGGAGATTGTGTTCCTTCAGGGACTTGCAGACGTAAAGTACGGTGTTCCGAGGTGCGTCGAAGCCCGTGAGCAGCTTGGAGACGACGATCAGGATCTCTGGATCGCTGGATCCCTTGAAGGCATCGATGATCTGCCGGTTGTACTCGTCCTCGGTCTTGTACCGCGCCATCATTTGCGACCAGAAGCGGCGCACCAGGTCCTTGGACTCCTGGTCGACCTCCTCGTTGCCTTCGTTCTCGTCCGGCGGGGAGATGACGATCGCGCTCAAGACGTGGCCGATCTCATCGAGAACCTCCTTGAAGCGGACCGCCGCCGCCTTCGAAGGAGCAACGAGCTGTGCCTTGAAGCCAGTCCCCTGCCAGTGCTGGCGATAGTGCTCGGAGATGTCGAACGCCTTTGCTCGGATGGCCTGGTCGGTCTTGGCCAACGCGTCCATCCGGGAGAACTTGCGCTTGAGGTCGGCCTTCTGGCTGTCAGTCAGCCCCTCGCTGATCTTCTCGAACCAGCGGTCGATCACTGTGCCCGAGACCTGCTGCTCCACAAGTCTTCCCTCGTAGAGCAGCGGCACGACGGCGCCGTCGGCGACCGCCTCGTCGATGGCGTAGCGGTGGATCAGCCGCCCGAAGGTCGACAGCGTGTTCTTCTCCTTCTTCAGCAGGGGCGTGCCGGTGAAGCCGAGGTAGCAGGCCTTGGGCAGGAGACGCCGCATCTTGGCGGCAAATTGGCTGTGGCCGCCGTAGCGCCCCGTCTGCGTCCTGTGGCTCTCGTCCACCAGAACGAAGATGTTCGGGTCGTCGTCCGCCAGCTTGCTGTTCTTCAGCGCCGTATCGAACTTATTGATGATCGTGGTGACCAGCGGAGCCTTGTTGTGGGCGAGCTCGAGAAGGTGAGACCCGCTCGTCGCGCGAACCGGCTCGAGGTCGCAGGACTTGAAGGTGTCCTTGATCTGCTTGTCGAGATCATCGCGGTCGGTGACGATGATGATCCTCGGGTTCTCGATGCTCCGTTCCAAGGCGAGCGAGCGCCCCAGCATCACCATCGTCAGCGACTTGCCCGAGCCCTGAGTGTGCCAGATCACGCCGCCCTTGCGTGTGCCGCTCAGGTCGTGCTGCTTGACCGTTTCGACCGCGCGCCGGATGCCAAAGAACTGCTGATGGCGCGCGACTTTGCGGACGCCACCGTCAAACACGGTGAAGCGGCGGATGAGATCAAGCAGCCGCTCCGGGCGGCACAGCGCGTACACCGTCCTGTCCTGAACTGTTACCGCGCGGTCGCCCTCCGCGACCACCGCGTCGAAATAGGCGCGTGCGTCCACGAAGTCGCCGGAGAAGATGGCGTCCTTTTCCGCTGCTGTAAGGACGCGGTTCGCGAAGGATGCAATGGCCTCGTCGGTGTCCTCCTCGTCGCGCCACGTTTGCCAGAACTTCCGCGGCGTCCCGACGGTCGCATAGCGCGCCTCGTTCCGGTTCATGCCGATCAGCAGCTGCGCGAAGTGGAAAAGCTGCGGGATGCTGTCCTCGTTCTGGTAGCCAATCAGCTGGCTGTCCGCCTTCTTCAGGCTCTCGGTCGGCCGCTTGTTCTCGATCACCAGGATTGGGATGCCGTTCACGAACACGACGATATCACAGCGCTTGGTCTGGCTCGACGCGGTCCTCTCGACCGAGAACTCGGCAGTAACGTGGAAGACGTTGTTCTCCGGCCGCTCCCAATCGATGTAACGGAACGAGTAGCTCTTCGATTCGCCGTCGATGGACTTCGTGATCGTCGTACCGAGGACGAGGGTGTCGTAGATGTCTTGGTTTGTTCCCCGCATCCCCTTCAGACGGTCGGGTGTAGGTTTCAGGCGCCGCATTGCCTCATGCGCGTCCTCAAGGTCGAAGCCGTACTCGCGGCCGCGATGCGTGAAGCGGTTGATGCGCATGAGCTGCTCGGCGAGCACATCGTCCAGCACCACGTTCCGCCGCCGCCCGCCGCGCAGGCGAAGCGCCTCCTCCTGTGAGATCGGGGTGAACCCAAGCGCAACAAGCAACTGCAGCGCTGGCAACTGAGACTGGTGCTTCTCGCGGGGATCGAACCCATGACTTCGATCCATTACGCCCCCCACACTTTGGCGGATGCGGCATCGAAGAATGCGACGGAAAGCGGGACACGTTCGCCACGGTAGACAGTAAGGGCGTTCGCAGCCGACCTGATCGTCTTGTTGCCGACACTATCGGGATCGCCATAGAGGCCGACGTAGATCTGCCCGATCTTTCCGCGGGCAATCTTCTTCAGGATGTGCTGGTCGTTCTCGGCAAGGCTATGCCCAAAAATGAAGAGCGCATCATTCCTCTGACCCATTTGCGAGGAGAAGCTCTTGTATGAATGGTGCAAGTAAGCGCTGTGCTTGATCTTGGCCAGTTTCTGATTGCTTTTGCCCTCTGCGACGAAAAGCGGGAACTTGCGCACGCCCATGGCCTCGCGAGCTTGCTCAAGCAGAGGTTTTCCAGTGTTGACCCAGGTGTATTTTTGTAGCTCCGCACCTGCATCAAACAGGTGTAGAGCGCCGTGAAGGTAGTGAACGCGCTGTCCGTGAGCGCTGCTCTCGCCCATCCAGTTCACATACTCCGGCTGCGTGTCCTCGTCACGGCCAAAGCCATCGTTGGCAGCAAGGCTGATGGGATCGTCGAAACCCATGTCCTCGTGCATCAAGGTCCAGTATAGTAGGAGGTCGTAGTTTAGGGTGTAGACCTTTCCGTCCTTGTTTGTGTCCCCTAGGAAATGAGCCAAGAACCTGCGGCAAGCCCAGAATTGCTCCTCGTTGATTTCATTCGGAATATTGGGATGGTTATTTGCCACCGTCTGAATGAGGATATCTTTCAGAGCTTCGGCATCCGCAGCCATTTGAGCGGCAGCGGCGGTTGCTTCCTTGGAGTATATTGGGACAACACGTGAAGCGTCCTCCAGCAACTTGATGACGTGCTCGAAGTCGGTCGTTCCGACAGCTTCAAATACCGCAGGCAACCGGGGCGCGGTGGAGAAATCGGCCTGCTCGAACAGCGAGCCATAGGTGAAGATCTTCGGACGACAGGCAATGCTGAAACCGTTGCCGAGCAACAGGTGCCGCTTCTTAAATTGCGCCGAATGCTCAATGGCTTCATCGAATGTCACGAACTCTACCATGCTTTACCCTTTCGGCGGGTGGGGGTCTTTTCCATAGGTGTTCCGCTCTCGGATTTTGCCGTCGCGGCCCTTTAGGTAGGCTTCCCCCTTGGACTCTGTGGCCTTCTCGCGGGAGTGCGCCCAAGCTTCGGCCTGCGTATCGGTGACCTTGCTGGCACGCTTTGCGCCCTCACGTTTCGACTCCCACTTCCCGTCGGGGCGTTGCTGAGTCCAGTAGTCTTTCTTATCCGGCATGTGAGGCCTCTTCGGTGGTTGGGGTTGGCTCGAGGGGTGCGCGCCATTCGCCCGTCAGCAGTTTCTGCATCAGCCCGCGT
>NZ_JAATVU010000070.1 GCF_013184745.1 Mangrovicoccus sp. HB161399 | reverse complement strand
CAGCCCAGTCCGGACAGTTCGAGCAGGCTCGCCATGAAGCCGCGCGCCATTGCCCTCGGACCAATGGCGGACAATGGCACGCCCTGGCGGAGCGGCAGCCCGAGGAGGATCTTGAGGGTCAGGCAAGCCTGGATTGCATTCGTCGGGGATTGATCCCCCGGATCAATTCCTGATCCTCCTCATTCGCTGTACGCTTGCTGGCGGCCGCGCCGACCTGACGGCACCGCGTCCCATTGCATGGAGGGATCGAACCAGACAGTCAGCGAGCCGCGCTGCCTCAGCGCCTCGCTCGCCGTTGCGCTCGGACCGGTGGCGCGCAACGGCTCGCTAGCTACGCCAGTTGGTGGTCTTGTAGGTCGTCTTCGGAGGTCTGCTCATGGCCGCCAGCTATCATGCTGGATTCGCGCCGTGAATCCCAAGCCGCATTTGCGCAACAGAGCCGTGCGAATGCCAATGATGGCTGTCCGCGGCTTTCCGGAGCGCGGACGGCGGACGCGCTCCGGAAAGCCGCGGCATCAATGCGCTTTGGCTCCGTCCGCCCCGATTTTCGGAAATTCCCGGAAACGCCTCGCATTGTCCGCTTATGTTTGCGTTGCCGCAGGAAACACCGACAGTTGGATATTGCCCGCATGTCGGCTGGCGAGGCAGAAGACGGCATTCGCCAGCCTGCAGGCCGGGAGGCCCGGCCGCGGGATGGCGGGCAGGCGGCGGAGGTCGATCTTGAACAGCGATACCCAATCCCCGTCCGGGACGGTCCGGCAGCCGGCGCCCGGGCGGCAGCTGGCCGGGCTCGTGCGCGCTCTGGCCAAGTCGAGACAGTGGCGGCCGGTCGGCGCTCTGGCGGCCGGCGTCGCGCTGGTGATCTGCGCCAATGCCGCCGGCCAGATCCGGCTGAATGTCTGGCAGCGCGATTTCTACCAGGCCATCGAGCAGCGCGAGTTCCATGCCTTCCTCGTCCAGCTCGCCGCCTTCGGCGCGATCGCCGGCGGGCTGCTGGTGCTTGTGGTCGGCCAGACCTGGCTGCAGGAGATGCTGAAGGTCAGGCTGCGGGCCTGGCTGACCCGCGACCTGATCGGGCAATGGCTGGAGGGACGGCGGCCCTGCCTGCTGGGTTTCCTCGGCGAGATCGCCGAAAATCCCGACCAGCGCGTCCAGCAGGACGCCCAGCATCTGGCCGATCTCACGACCTCGCTGCTGGCGGGGCTGCTGCAATCGACGCTGCTTCTGGCAAGCTTCGTCGGCGTGCTCTGGGTGCTCTCGGCGCAGGTCGCCTTCGATTTCGGCCACGGTCCGGTTTCGGTGCCGGGCTACATGGTCTGGTGCGCGCTGGCCTTCTCGGCGGGAGGTTCGGCTCTCGGCTGGCGCGTCGGACGGCCGCTGGTGCAGCTCAATGCCGAGCGCTATGCCCGCGAGGCGGAACTGCGCAGCGCGCTGGTGCGGGTGGCCGAGAATGCCGACGGCATCGTGCTGGAGGACGGCGCCGCGGACGAGCGGCGGCTGCTGGCCGCGCCGGTCGATGCGGTGATCGGCCTGATGGCCCGGCTGGCCGGGGGGCTGGCGCGGCTGACCTGGGTGACCTCGGGCTATGGCTGGCTCGGACTCGTCGTGCCGGTGGTGGTGGCCGCGCCGGGCTATTTCGGCGGGCAGATGAGCTTCGGCACGCTGATGATGGTGGTCGGTGCCTTCCAGCAGGTGCAGTCCGCGCTGCGCTGGTTCGTCGACAACCTCGCCGTGATTGCCGACTGGCGCGCGACGCTGAACCGGGTGGCGGCCTTCCGCGACGCGCTGCAGGAGGCCGAGGCGATCGGCGAGGGGACCGGCCGGATCGCGGTATCGCAGGACCCGGCGGACGGGCTGGAATTCGCCGGGCTGTCGCTGGCGCTGGCCGGGACCTGCGCGTCGCTGGACGCGGGCGCGGTCCGGATCGCCCCGGGCGAGCGGGTGCAGATCCTCTGCGCCACGGAAGAGGGCCGCAACGTGTTGTTCCGCGCGCTGGCGGGGATCTGGCCCTGGGGCAGCGGCAGCCTCGCCCTGCCGCCGCGGGAGCAGATGACCTTCCTGCCGGAGCGGCCCTACCTGCCGCCCGGCACGCTCCGGAGCGCGCTGTGCTACCCGGCGCCGCCCGAAGCGTTCGGGGAGGACGCGGCTGCCGCCGCCCTGGAGCGCGCCGGTCTTTCCAGGCTGGTGCCGCAGCTCGGCCGCAGCGGGCGCTGGGACCGCGACCTGTCGCTGGGCGAGCAGCAGCGGCTGGGCCTGGCCCGGGTCCTTCTGCACCGGCCGCGCTGGATCGTGCTGAACGAGGCTACGAGCGCGCTCGGCAGGACGCAGGACGGGCTGCCGGACAGCCTGTGGAACGGCGAACTGGACGGTGCGGCAGTGGTCCGGCTCGGACAGGAGCCGCTTGCGGACGGGAGCTGGTCCAGGACGCTGGCCCTGTCGGAATCTGCCGGAGGGCCCTGCCTGCCTGCCCTGCGCATGCGCTGATCCGCGGCCGCACGGGCGGCGGCGGATCGGGGAGAGCTCAGGAGGATCGCAGGGAGGGCAGGGCGCGCCGATGGACCGCGTCCCCGGTGGAGACGGTCCGGCAGGCGAGAATGCGCAGCCTCCGCGGAGCCAAGTCTGCACCGCAGAGCTGCCGTCCGGGCATCGGCTGCCGGGGGCCGGAGCGGGCAAGGGCCGGCATGACGGCTGCCATGGCTGCATTTGGACGACAGCCCGATCCGGCCATCGCGGGGAAAGCGCGGCGCCAAGCAAATCGACAAAGCGGAATATATGTGCCAGCGTGGCGCAATGGGACATCCCTTTCGGTGGTTCCGGACAATTGCGTTCTCGGCCCTCGCACTCGCCGCGCTTGTCGTTGCGGCGAAGGTTGCGGGACCTGCGCTGGATGGCGCGCGGTCGCGGCTCCTGCCCGAGACCGGCGGGCTGGTCTTCGTCGAAAGCCCCGAAGTCTACACCCGCCAGAGGCTTGTCAACGACCGGTACCAGCAGGATGCCTGGCTGCGCCGCAAGCTGGAGGAGATCGATGCGCCGGGCACCCGGTTCATCGCCCGGACCGAGGCGCAGAATGCGGCCCTGTCCGCGCGCATCGGGGCCTCCGGGGCGGATGGCGGCGAGGTGCCCGCCCCGGTACCGTCGGCGCCTGCGCTGCCCGGGCCCGGCGACATTCCCTTCGGCGCGAAGCTCACCATCCAGTCGGCGCTCCGCGACACGCTGCGCCAGCACATCCTGGAAAATGCCCTGGACGACCGCCATGACCTGTCCGGGAACACGGTCTTCGGCCTGAAATTCGACACGGCCGTGGTGCCCGGAACCAATACCGCCCGCAACCCGACCGTGGTCGTGAAGATCGCCGAGAGCGGCGTCGAGGAGCTGAGGCACAACACGCCGGAGCTGGCCGGCTATTACGCGCGCGCGCCCTATATCGGCGACATCGGGGACCGCAGGACGCGGCTCGCGGTCGGCGACATGATCGGCTATTTCGACAGCTGGCGGAAGAACCTCCAGCGCCGGCTGAACCGCGACATCTCGAAGAACGGCGCGACCTGCGCCGTCCTGGGCGAGGCTGACGGGTCCGGCAGGGCCGCCGGCTTCGCCGCAAAGCTGCGGCAGGCGGGGCTTTGCACCGACCAGTCGGCAGGGCCCTACCGGAAGCCGTCCTGCCCGGAGGAGGACATGACCTTCGGCACCTGGCTGGAAGACATGTCCCTGTGCAACGGCACCACCGGAAGCTCGTCGACGAGCGTGTTCGTGCAGCAGGTGCTCCTACCGTCTCTGCTGCGCCAGGCCGGCAGCATCGACGACGTGCTCGACTTCAACCTGCGGGTGCCGCCGCGCAACGTGTATCTCGGGACGGAGACCCTGGATTGGGTGCGCGGCCAGGCCGACCAGTTCTGCCAGGGACAGGGCAGGCTCCCCGTCACGGTCGGGGCCTTCCTGCGCGGCCTGCGCGGCCAGGCGTCGCCGCCGGTTCCGCTGCCCGATCCCTGGGGCGACCTGTTCAACGTCCAGGTCAGCGTGCGCCCGCCGACCGGCGCCATGTGCGCCAATGCCCCGGTCGACCTTCGGCTGCTGGAACGCGAAATCGGTGTCATGATCGTCGAGGATACGGATGGCGGCGCGGCCGGGGCCCTGGCTGCATCGGGCCTGTCCCAGCTCGGCTGCATCGGGACGCAGTGCGAGGGGGACGCAGCCAAGGTCTGGCTCGACCTGCAGGGCATCCCCGACAGCACGTCGATCACCGACAGGCTCGACATCGACGTGCTGAACGTGCTGGCCAGGGACATCAAGCCGTCCCGGCCGCTCGGACCGGGCGAGGATGCATGCCTTTCGCGGGCGCCCGGACACGCGCTCCATTTCGGCAGGACCGGGGACGGGCCATGGCAGTTCGTCGGCGACGATGCCGGAAGCGTCGACCTTGCCAGGGACTTCTTCACGGACTTTAAGTGCCTCCGCGGCCGGGCGTTCCAGATGCGGGTCGGTGCCTTCCTGTTCCTGCAGCGGATGGCGGCTGTCGACAGCTACACCTATGCCGCCTTCCCGCGCGGCGACGTCACCGGGGTCGTCACCGAAACCGGCCAGTCGGCCAAGCTGGATGCCTCGCTGGCCGCGCCGGGCACGCCGGAATGGTCCGTCGGAGCCGGCAGCAGCTCGGCCAGGCGCAGCATCGAGGCGCAGCCCAGCATCATCAACTTCGCCACGGGCGGCGGCGACGCGCTCTTCGATTTCGGCTGGATGATCGTCAAGCCCGGCCTCAAGGAGCCGATGGTCGCCTCGCAGGTGGTCCTAGTCTCCGTGCCGGCCTATCTCGACCAGATCGGGCTCGAGATCTGGCGCGGCTTCATGGAGGACGATTTTCCGGTCCGCGAGGACGGAGGCCCGGTGCAGGGAGACGCGGGGTCCGCGGATCCAGTCCCGCCCGGCGGTGCGACGCCGCGCGCGATCATGGAATTCATGGAGAAGACCGAGGCGACGGCGATGACCCTGCGGGTTCCCCCGGACTTCAAGGCGCTCGACGGCATCGTGGTCGGAAATGACATCCTGAGCGGGCCGCGGATAGACAAGGAAACCATGCGCATCCGGCAGTGCCACCACCTTTCCGCCGATGGCCGACTGAGCATCGACATTCCCGGCGACCGGCTGTGGCGCTCGACGGTGGTCACCCTGGAAGGCGTCAAGGCGGACCGGATCGAGGTGATGCCCGACATGGAAGGGATCCTGGCCATGTTCGCGCCCTTGCAGGGCACCGGCAAGGCGGAGGATGCGGACGGCAAGCCTGCGCTGTCCGGAGAGCTGCCGGGCAGCGGCAAGCCTGTCACGCTCGCCGTATGGACCAGCGAGGGAAACGACCGGATCGAGATCCGCATCTGCGGTTCGGCGGATGGCCCGGAAGAGCCGGCGGCCACGGAGCCGGAGTCAGCGGACGATCCGTCCGGGAGTCCCGTTGCAGGAGCAGAATGAGTTGATCGGCGCCCGCGGAACGCTGCATTCGCCCTTCGGCGTCGAACAGACCGTTCCGAAACTCTGCGCCAGCCTGTCCTTGAGCGCAGGCTGCCCATAGCCGCGTTCCTGCAGCGGCGCCGCAGCGGGTGCTGCCCCGGCGGGCATGGCCGCAACGGCCTCTTCCGGAGCGGCAGGGACAGCAAGGCCGCTGTTCTGCAGGATGGAATAGCCTGTCGCGCCGGTCAGCGCGCCCACCAGAACCAGGATAGCGCCCTTGGTCATCTTCGTCTGCTCCCTTGCCGCGTTTATCCGCCGGGCGATGAACTCCCCGCATTGCCCCTGCGGCTTGGCTGCCGCCTCCCGGGGTGGGGAATAACCGACTTGTTTGAGCAGGAGCTTAACACGGGTCGCTGCTGCGGACACGTGCCATTTGTGAGATGTGAAAGCCGGCGCTGCCCGGATCGCGGAGATGGCGCAGGACGTCACGTATCCGGGTCGGCCGCTCCCGCCTTCAAACCGTGCGGGAGCATGCGCGGCGCCATGGTTTCCTGCGAGACGACCCGTGTCTGGACAGGCCGATTCGGCCGTCAGTTTGCCGCGCAAATTCGAATGGGTCGCCCGGCTCCGGCGGGGAAATGGCATCTCGACGAGGTGGTCATTGGACTGCGCCGCTGCGGCTGGACCAGGCGGACCGGTTGAATTGCCCCCCGCGGGCTTTCAGAGGAAGAAAGCCCATGCGCATACGCCACCGAAGCCACAGCACCGAATTCAAGAGCCAGGTCGTCGCGGAGTATCATGGCGGCGAGACGCTGCATGCGCTCGCCTGCTGCCGGGGCAGTCTGGTGTCGACGCGTCAGGCGCTGTTGCGCAAATCAGCTTAGGACGGCAATTCGCCTTCCCCGGACACACTTGTCCCGCGGCCACGGTGAGCGGGATGCCGCTGGCGGTGCCATCCACACCTTAAATGGCGGCCGCGCCGCCCGGAAGGCGCCGCTTCCCATTGCATCGAGGGATCGAACCAGACGGCCAGCGACCCGCGCCGCCTCAGCGCCTTGCTCGCCGTTGCGCTCGGACCGGTGGCGCGCAACGGCGAGCAAGCTACGCCAGTTGGCGGTCTTGCAGGTCGTCTTCGGTGGTCTGCTCATGCCGCCCGGCTAGCATGCTGGATTCACGAGATGAGTTCCCCTGGATTTGCGCAACAACGGCGACACGCCAATGCAATGACACGAGGTCAATCAGGTTGCGAGTCAGGCCATCAGACTGCCCGAGCATATTCACAGTCAGGTTGTTGCTGACTCCCGGCGGGTAGCTTCATTATCCTGCGTTTCAGGCGGTGAGCGGACCGGTGCATTCGGTCTCCAACCCGAATGCGTCTGACCGGGCATGGCGGCAGGATTTGGCGGACAGGCGATGGCGCTTCGGTCTGAGAGTCACGCGCGAAAGTTGGTGGTGCCCTGAGGGGCGGCATATCATGGCGGTGTTCAGACTCCGTCAATTCTCTGCCGAGAGTGAGACCGCGAACGCGATCCGTCCGAGAGAGGGGCCGAACAGATGCCACATGTCCGAGACTGCCATTGCCACGCTGCCCGATCCATCCGGGTTTTCGCCGGATCCGCTGACGGACCTCATCCGCCAAGGCGCGCGCAAGCTGATCGAGCAGGCGCTCGGGGCCGAGCTGGCCACGTTTCTCGCCGCCTTTGCCGGGGACAGGCTGGAGGACGGCCGGGCCAGGCTTTTGCGGCACGGACATTTGCCGGAGCGCGGAATCCTGACCGGGATCGGTCCGGTCGCCGTGAAGGTGCCGCGCGTGCGTGACCGCAAGCCGGGGATGGACAAGATCACCTTCACGCCAAGCATCGTGCCGCGCTACCTGCGCAAGGCCAAATCGGTCGAGGAGCTGCTGCCGTGGCTGTACCTCAAGGGCGTGTCCGCCGGCGATTCCGGCGAGGCGCCGCGCCCTGCTGGGGCCGGACGCCAAGGGCCTGTCGGCCAGGACGATCTCGCGGCTGAAGGCGGATTGGTGGTCCGAATGCGAGGCCTGGCAGAAACGCGATCTCGGCACGCGGCGGTTCCTCTGCATCTGGGCCGACGGCTTCCACTTCAGGCCGCGGATGGCGGAAGAGAAACAATGCGTTCCGGTCATCGTCGGGGCGGATGAATGCGGCCGCAAGGAGCTCCTGGCCATGACCGGCGGCTTCCGCGAGAGCACGCAAAGCTGGCGCGAGGAGCTGCTCGATCTCAAGCGGCGCGGCATGAACCAGGCGCTCAAGCTGGCCATCGGCGACGGTGCCTTGGGGTTCTGGGCTGCGCTGCGCGAGGTGTTTCCGGCGACGCTGGAGCAACGGTGCCGGGTCCACAAGACCATGAACGTGCAGAACGCGCAGCCGGAGGCCGAGGGACACCTGCACGACATCTGGCAGGCTGGGACCCGGGCCGCGGCGTCGGCCGCCTTCGTTCGGGCCTGCCCTCGAACCGGTGGCGGGCGCCCTCGCTCTTCGCCGAAACCTGCGGCGTGAAGTGGGACTAGGCGGTGGCCAAGCTGGTCAGGGACCGGCATGCGCTGCTGACCTTCTGCGACTATCCGGCCGAGCGCTGGAAACACGTCCGCACCTCGAACCCCATCGAGAGCACCTTCGCCATCGTCCGACACCGCACCCGGCACACCAAGGGCTGCCTGAGCCGCAAGACCTGGCTCGCCATGGCCTTCCGCCTGATTATGTCGGCGCAGAAGAAATGGCGGAAGCTCGACGGCCGGAACCGCCTGCCGGAGGTCATCGAAGGGGTTGAGTTCCGCGACGGCGTCCGCCAGCTTTCGCGCATATCTCCGGTCTGAATGGTGCGGCTGCCTGATCATGAGCCGACAGGACCATTGCGCGTGACGAGACGACTTGAACGGGCCCATGAGCTTCTCGCGGCGTCTGGTGTGACGGTGGCATCCCTCGGCGCGATTGTTCGGTCCCTTGTGCTGCCGATGCCCGATGCCCGATGCCGGGTACGATTCCGGCTTTTGCGGCGGCATAGGAGCCGAGCTTGTCGGTCACGAGCACGCGCGGCATGCCCCAGCACCCGAAGAGCTTGCGGAAGAAGGGCCTCGCGGCTGCCGTTTAGCGCCGGGTCCGGACCAGGATGCCGGGGAATGAGCCAGAATGCGCCATGCCTTCAAACATGCCGGCGAGTGCCGTTGCCATCCATCGCGCGCCACAGCCAATGGGCCTCGCCGTCCACCCGGATGACGACCTCGCGAGATGCCATTTGCCAGCAGGAACGGCGCGGTCCCGCCGGCTGCCGGCGGCGAACCGACGGCCGAAGCGGCCGACCCTGCCGCGGATCGTTTCGTGGGCAACCATGATGCCGCGCTCGGCAAGAAGGTCCTCGCCGTCGCGCAGGCTCAGTGCAAATCCGTGATGGGCCCCACGGCATGGCCGATGACGCTTCGCAGGAAGCGGAAGCCCTTGTGCCCGGGCCAAGTTTCCGAGATTCAGCATGGGATCAGGCTGCCACCACCGCGAGCATCCATCGACCTGGCACTCCCCGTGGCGCGCAGGGTGTGATCTCAGTTCCGCGGCATGCCTGCGCAGGCCCGCTGCGATGATCCGGGGAAGACGAGCCCGTCCATCTCCGCCGCAGCCCCGCAATAGGGCGTGCAGGAGCCCGATGTGCTCAGGCGGATGCCGTTATCGGGCTGGATATCGAAGGCGACGGTGCAGAGGCTGCCGAATTCGCTGCTGTTCATCGCCCAGCCGGTGCCGGTCGGCGCCAGCACCTCGTCGCGCAGCCCGCAGAAATGGCCGGTCGACTGCCAGGACTCCAGGCTGGCCAGCCCGCTGCCGCGCCCGCCGATATCGAGGACAAGCTGCGACGAGCCGGTGTCGTAGCAGTAGCCCGTTCCGCGCAGGAAGGGCGCGTCCCCGGCCTTCGGGCTGCAGGGGATCGCCGAGAGCGCCGCGCCGTTGGTCTCGACATCGTCGAGCTTCCAGCTCCCGGCCTCGGGGCGGAAGACATAGGCGACGCGGGCGGGGGTGCCGAAAGTCGTGAAGCGTGCCGTCACCCGCCATTCCTCCCCGGAGCTGTCGGAGGCGATGGCGAGCGAGTCCGCGATCTCGGACTCGGAATAGTCCTGGCCGGGGATCGAGGGGTCGTAGTCGATGCAGGCCATCAGCAGGTCGCCGCCATAGCTGTCATTTGCGTCGAAGAAGGTCGAGAGCCGTGCGGTGAGGAAGCTCTGCCGCTGGCCGGGCGCGGTCAGGTAGCGCAGGCCGACCTGGCCGCCGCCCTGCTGGGCGAGGGTGCTCTGGTAGATCCAGCGCACCAGATCCTCGGGGGTGGAGGCCTGCCCGACTGCCGCTCCGGCACTCGCGGCGAGCATCAGGGCGGCAAGCAACCCGCGCCCGGACATCTCAGATCTCCCGCGCAGAGCGGCGGAACTCCACCGCCATCCGTCCGCCGGTCTCGGGCTGGAGCGTGTCGCAGCTCGCTGCGCCCGCTGTCGCGGTGCAGGTGAATTCCCGGCGGTGGATGTAGCCGCCGTCGCCGCAGGGCAGGTTCTCCGCCTCCTCGATCTGCAGCGCGCCGGCCTCGGTGAAGCCGCCCTTGACCGGGCCCTCGCAGGCGACCCCGTCCATGTCGCGCATCTTCTGCAGCCCGTTGCCCTTGGCGTCGAAGCAGATCTGCCAGGCGGGATAGCCGACCTCGTCGCCGGTCTCGGTGTTGCGGGTCTGGTAGAGGGTGCTGAGATCCCAGCAGCCATAGAGCGCCTCCAGATCGCCGCGCCGCCAGTCGGCCGGGTCGAGCGCGCGATGCGGATCGGGCCCCGCCGCGTCGCATTGCAGCCGCGAAAGCTGGCTCTCGGCCAGCGCGATCCGCTGCAGCAGATCCGAGCGCTGCGCATCGAGCCGGGCGAGCTGCGCGACCTGCCGCGTCTCTGCCGGGGCAGGGCAGGCGCCGGGCACGGACATCCAGCGGGGCAGGTCGAGCGCGCAGGCGCGGAGCGTCAGATGCGCGGCCCCGCCCAGAAGCGCCAGGCAGCCCAGGCAGAGGAGGGAAATCGCGATGGAGCGCAAGGTACAGGCCCGCCGTGAATGAAATCTACCGAGTCGATGAAACCCGATTCCGCGGCCTCCGGCAACAACCGGAATTGAAAACCGCCCCTGTCCCGCGCATAGTCGCGGAGCGCCAGGCCACCGGTTATTTCATGCGACGGTTCTTCCCTCTCCTTTGCGTCTTCTTCGCCCTGCTGCCCGCCGCCGTGCGCGCCGAGCCGGTGGCGGTGCTCTGGGTCCACAGCTCGGTCCGCGAGGCGAAGCTGACGGACGGCCACAGGAAGGCGATCGTCGCCTATCTCAACAGCTACCGCGGCGGCGGGGCCTTCGACGTCACCTATCTGCGCCACGGCTCGGGCGGGCAGACGGCGGCGGCGCTCGGCGCCGCCGTCTATGACGTGATCGTGGTGGATGCGGGCAATGGCCGGCGGATGTTCAGCAGCGGCGATCTCGACGCGTTCCGCGCCTTCTATGCCTCGGGCAAGCGCAACCTGCTGCTCGACGGCACGCTGCTGATCCGCAACACCGATTACAGCAGCGAGTCGAATTTCCCCGGGGTCGACGGCTCCAGCGCGGCGCTGACCGTCAACGAGATCTCCGAGGTCGCCCGGGCCGGGGGCGGCATCATCATCGGCGCGGACCACAACAATTTTCAGGCCGATGCCAACCAGGTCGCGGGCGCTCTGGTGCCGGGCGCGGGCTTCACCGGGAGGACCAACCCCTCGACCGATGGCGAGTTCTTCGGCGACGGGCTCCTCTCCGAGGTGGAGCCGATCCGCCCGGTCGACCTCTTCCGCCACTGGGCCTCGATCCCCAGCCAGGGCGAGACCTCGGTCGGCAGCTTCACCGATTTCGAGGGCCGGCCGGTGGAGTTCCGCGCGCTGGTCGCGGCGGCCGACAAGCCCGGCGGCGGGCGGCAGCGGCCCTATATATCGGCAACGCTCGATCCGGGCCCGGCGCGCTATTCGATCGACAGCACCGAGGTCGTGCAGGACAGCATGCCGACCCGCGTCGGCCCGGGCCGCGCCGAGAACCGCGCCCGCAGCTTCCGGTAGCCGGGGCTCAGTCGAGCGCCATCGCCAGGAGCCCCGCCAGATCCATGTCGGGCCGCGCCGCGTAGGCGTTCACGTCGCCCCAGAAGCTGTTCACGTCCGAGAGCAGCTCCAAGAGCTCTGCCGAGCCGAGCTCGCGGCCGAGATCCAGATAGGCAGCCTGGCGCATTTCGGGGGCGAGGTTCTCCGACAGCGCCTCGAGCGTGCGGCGGTAGAAGAGAAGCGAGGTCTCCTGCGCCTCCTGCAGCGTCGTCAGCCGCTCGACATTGGTGCGCATCCCGGCAAGCAGAACGGCGCGCTGGTCGCTGTTCGAGGTGATCTCGAACCGGTCGCGCAGGTCGTTGATCGCGCCGCGCAGCCGCTGCATCTCGGCCTCGCCCTCCTTCAGCCCGGCGACGAAGGCCGCGCCGCTGAGCATGGTCGATTTCGCCGATTGCAGCAGCGACTGCTCGGCCGCGTCCTGGGCGAGGCGGAATTCGTGCTGCAGCCCGGCCAGCGCGTCGCGACGCCTGGGGTCGATCTCGTTCTCCATCAGGCTCGACAGGGTGGCCAGCGGATCGCTGGTCTCGGGCGCCGCGCCTTCGGAATCGGCGATCCAGCCGTCGCGGATCGCGTCGAAGCCCGCATCGGTGATGACCGGCGCCGAGATCGCCAGGCGCAGGCCGAAATACTGCCCCGCCAGCGCCTGGCCCGAGCGCGGATCGAAGCGCGGATATTCCCGCCGCTGCGCCGAGTAGATCTGGCCGGCCTCGGCATCGATCGAGCCGCCGCGGGTAACGATGCCCCCGGCCTGGCCATGCGGGCGGCCGACGGCGTTCAGACGGAACGGGTCCTCCACCAGTTCCTCGGCATTGCCGTAGACATCGAAGAGCCCCAGCGGATTGGGCGCGCGCAGCCCGACCGGGCGCAGGTTGCCGCGCCCCTGGCCCGCCGCCTGGTAATGCGCGTAGTCGCCGAGCTCGCCCTCGGCGAAGAAGCGGCGGGCGGGGAACTGCGCGGAATCGATCCGCGCGCCGCCGCGCACCGCGTATTCCCATTCCTCCTCGGTCGGCAGCCGCAGGAAGGCGCCGCGCTCCGCCCCGCCGGGCAGCTGGTCGCGGGCATTCGCGTTCAGCCACTCCGAATAGCGCCGCGACAGGTCGACCGCCTCGAACCAGCTCAGCCCGCCATGGGCCAGCCGGTCGCGGCGGCCGAAGGGTGCGCCGCAATCGCCCGCCAGCGCCCGGTACTGCGCCTCGTTCATCTCGTAGCGGGCGATGTAGTAGGCCGAGCCGCCGGAGCCCGGATCGGCGAAGGCGCCGCGCAGATGGGCGCCGCGCAGGTAGTCGGAATAGCCGGTCGCGGGCTCGGACTGGCCCATGCGGAAGGCGCGGTCGTCGAGCGGATCGCCCGCCTCCACCGGGACCAGCACCTTCTGGAAGGCCATGGCGCCGCCGCAGGGCATCGGCAGCATCAGGTCGGCCCCGCCCGCGGGATCGGTCAGCTCGGCATCCCAGGGCGGCGGCGCCGCCTCCTGGGCGGGGGCCGCGCCCGCGGCGCAGAGAAGGAGCGCGAGAAGCCGCTTCATTCGCCGCCCTCCCGCAGCACCTCGGCCGGATCGACCCGCGCCGCGGCGCGCGCGGCAAAGAGCGAGGCGGCGGCGACGAAGGCCAGCACCGCGAGGCAGATCGCCGCCGCCTGCCAGGGCGCGATCTGCGCCAGCCGGCCGGTATCGGCGCCGGGGGCGAAGAGCCGCTGTGCGGCCAGCGCGGCGAGCAGGTAGAGCCCGAAGGAGACCGCGAGCCCCAGCGCCGCCGAGACCAGCGCCTGGACCACCGGGAAGAGCCAGAGCGACCGGCCGCCGAGCCCCATCAGCGCCAGCACCGCGAGGAGCCGCCGCTTGCGCGCCACCTCGCCCCAGAAGCCGAAGACCAGCGCCGCCGAGAGGCCGATGCAGGCCACCGCCACGGTCAGTCCGAGCGCGATGTCGAGATTGCGCCCGAGCCCCAGAACCGACTCCACCTCGCGGGTCCGCGCTTCGGTGCCGATGCCGAAGCGGGTCTCGATCCGCGCCTGCAGCTCCGCCAGATCCTCGAGCCGGGCGGCATAGGCCCGCATCCCCTCGAAGACGGGCTGGCGGCTCGCCAGCGCGCGGCCCGCCCCGATGCCGTGATCCGGCAGCGCGTAGCCGTCATAGAAGGCCTCGACCAGATCCAGCGCCTCGAGCGGCGCCAGAACCGAGCGCCCGCTCATCCGGTCGGCGGGCAGCACTGCCGCCACGGCGAGCTCCAGCCGCAGCTGCCGCGGCCGGTCCTCGGCCTGGGTGAAGATCTCGATCCGGTCGCCCGGCGCCAGGCCCAGCTGCGTGGCGAGCCCGGCCGAGATCGCGGCCCTGCCCGGCGCCAGGTCGAGCCCGGCGGGCAGGTTCGGATCGCCCGGCCCGCTCGGCACCAGCAGGGCGTCGCGCCTTTGCGTCCCGCCGACGGCGCGGACATTGACGAAATCGAAGATGCTGCGGGTCTTCAGCGTGACGAAGCCGGTCTCGGGCCAGCCGCGGATCTCGGCGGCATCGGCCTCGGTGAAGGCGGCATTGCCGCTGGTGTCGATCTGCAGTGTCGCCGGATTGGACAGCAGCCGCCCGATCAGCGTGTCGTAGACGCCGTTCTTGACCCCGAAGAGCACCAGGAGCGGCACCAGCACCCCGGCGAGGATGGCGATGTTGCAGATCACGTGGATGCGGTCGTGGCGCAGCGCCCGCAGGGCGAGGAAGACGACATTGCGCATCAGGCGGCCCCGCGTTCGCCGAGCCGGCTCGACACGGCGCCCGCGCCGCCGGCCGGGGCGAGGTCGAGCCGCCTGAGCGCGAAACTGTCGAGCAGCGCGCTGTCATGCGAGGAGATCACCACCGCCGCGCCGCCCTCGGTCGCCGCGGCGATCAGCAGGCCCATGGCCGTGCGGGCGTTCTCGGGGTCGAGCGCCGCGGTCGGCTCGTCGGCGATGACGAAGGCCGGGCGATGGGCCAGGGCGCGGGCGATCGCGACCCGCTGGCGCTGGCCAATGGACAGGGCGCGGGGCAGCTGCCGGGCGAGTGGGGCGAGGCCGAGCCGGTCCTCCAGCGTGGAGATCCAGCCGGGATCGGCGCGGCCGGTCAGCCGCTGGCCGAGGGCGATATTCTCGCGCACCGTCAGGAAATGCAGCAGCCCGCCGCTCTGCGGGACGAAGCCGAAGAGCCGCCCGCGATGCCCCGGCGCGTCGCGCCCGGCATGCCTGCCGGTCCAGAGCCGGGCGGCGTCAAGCTCCGTGCCGCCGGCGCGGATGCGGAAGCTGCCGCCGGGATCGGGACGGCGCAGCAGCCCGAGGAGTTCCAGCAGCATGGTCTTGCCGGTGCCGCTCGGCCCCGACAGCCCGACCGCGTCCCCGGCCGCAAGCTGGAGTCCGGCCACCTCGAGTGCGAAGCGCCGCTCGGCATCCGAGACCGAGACCGTCACGTTCCGCAGGTCGAGCCGCCCGTCCATCGCTCAGGGCAGCACGTCGAAGGGCATGGCGAAGACATGCTCGCCATCCGGCGCACCCTCGTAGAGCGGGGTCCAGACGCTGGCGTCATAGAGCCACTTGCGGTACTGGGCGAGCTTCTGGCGCATGCCGTCGAGGATGGTCCGGCGCAGCATCGCGCTCTGGCCCCAGCGGTCCTCGGTCATCTGCAGCAGCTGGCTGCGATAGGGCAGGTTCTCCAGGTATTCCAGCGCCCCGCCGATCGTGTCGGCCTCGGCATTGATCAGCATGTCGGGGTTCGTCGCCATGTCGGCGATCACGCCGCGGATCTGGCCGAAGAAGGCATAGGCGTCCTGCTGGTTGCCGGTCTGCTCGCCCAGCCGCACCAGGTTGTCGAGCAGCTCCGCCATGGTCGCCATCTCGTTCTTGGTCAGCAGGAGCCGCGGCTCCACCGCCATGCGCGAGGGCGCCTCGATCGCCTTGTCGGTGATCCAGCCGGTCAGCACGTCGGGCACCTGCGTGCCCTGCTGCGCGCCCAGATAGGCCAGCCGCATCGCCAGGCCCAGATCCTCTAGATCACCGTCGCGCTCGTCCTCGGACTGGAGCGTCGCCTGGCCGCGCGCCTCGCGCACATGGTCGGTCAGGGCGCGGACCAGCCGCTCGGTGGTGGCGGCGAAGGTCGCCTCCTCGCCGTTCTCGATCGGGTAGTAGAAGCTGCGCCCGGCAAAGCGCGACATCTCGCGGTAGCGCGCGGCGGCATAGTCATGCGTCGCCTTCCCGGCAGGGGTGAGCAGGTGCAGCGTCATCAGCGCGATGTTGCGCCCCTCTGCATCGGCCTGCAGCTCCTGCATGCCGATCTCGCTGCGGGCATTCGGGTCGCGCGCATCCTTTGGCCCGGCATCGGTGACGAGGATGACGTAGCGCGCGTCGAAGGGATCGCCGTCGCCCTGCGCCTGGTCCCAGTCGATCTCGGTCAGCGCATCCTCGACTCCCGCGGCGCTGTCCTCGTTGAAGCCGGTCGAGCTGGCGGTCGCCACCTGGGTCGCCGCGCCGATCCCGGCGATCACCGCGCTCTGGTCCGGGCGAGGCTCCAGGGGCACCAGCACCCGCGTGCGGTATTCCAGCGCCGGGACCGCCTCGGGATTGTCGCGGAAGCCGATCACGCCGAAATTCACTGCATCGCCGATATCGGTCTCGACCAGTTCCTCGACGGTCGACTGCAGCACGCGCTGGACCTGGGCGATATAGGGATCCATCGACTGGGTGGTGTCGAAGACGAAGACGATGCCGACATCGAAGCGGCTCATGTCGCCGTCGCCGTCCCCCTTGGGGGCGCCGCGCGCGTCCTTGGGGATCGAGGCGACCTGCATCAGCAAGAGCTCTTCGTAATTCGCCGGGTGCAGGTCTTCGACGAAATCGAGGATCGGCATCAGGTAGAGCTCGTCGCGGATATTGACGAATTCCTCCGGCTCGACCGAGACGACGCCATGGGCGCCGTCGATGATGCCGCTATCGGCCTCGGCCAGCAGGCGCTCCTGCATGGCGGTCAGTGCCTCGTGGTTCAGCAGCCAGCGCAGGTTGTCCTGGGTGTCGAAGATCAGCTGGCGCTGGCGCCCGGCGCTGTTGGTGAAGGCGCCGACGATGTTCTGCTTCCAGGGCACGGCGGTGCCGGGGCCGATCCAGCCCGCGGGCGGGGCGGAGGAGGACGGGCCGACCTGCGTCCAGTCGCCGTCGCGGGCGAAGACATAGAGCGGCTGGAAGGGCGGGTAGCGCGAGATCGCCGCGCCGTCGGGCGCGTCCATGAGCGCGGCGCCGGGCCGGGTCAGCACCCGCTGGTAGACGGTGTGCATCCCCTCGGCCAGGAGCGGGCGCGCCTCCTGGGCCGGAGCGGTGCCGGGCAGGGCGGAAAGCGTGAAGGCGACGAGGGCGGCGGCAAGGGCGGAGCGGGTCATCACTCGCAATACTCCTCGGCGGCGTTCCGCGCCAGCGTGTCGGACATGCCCGCGAGCCGCTCGCAGCTCTGCGCCAGAAGATCCGCGGCCGCGTCGCTGCCGGCGTCCTTCGCCCGGCGGTAGTATTCCGCCGCGCGGGCCGGGTCGTCGCCGAAGCTCAGCCCGGTCGCCGTCTCGATCCCGTCGGCGGTCTCGCCGTCATAGAACTGGCCCATCAGCCGCATCGCCTCGGCATCGCCCGCACGCTGCGCCGCCTCGACGGCGCCGAGCGCGTCATCGGCCGTCACCGCATCGCCGCAATCGAGAAGCTGCGCCAGCATGGCGGTGCTGTCGCTTTCGCCGAGGGCAAGCAGGCCCGCGGGCGCGCAGGCATCGGCTTCAGGCGGCGGCACGGGCGAGGTGTCCGACCGCACCGGGGGCTCATCCGGTCGGCTCTCCTGCCAGAGCCACCAGCCCGCCCCGGCGCCGATGGCCAGCACGATCAGCAACGCCGCGATCCAGAGCCCGCGGCCGCCGCGGGGGTCCTCTTCCCCGTCCTCGTCCGCGCTCTCCTCCTCCTCCGGCACCTCGGGCCCGGGCTCCGGCTCCGGAACGGGCGGTGCGGGCGGTGGCGGAGCGGGCTCGGGCGCGGGCGGGACCGGCACGGGGCCGGAAAGTCCGCTGCCCGGCTCCTCGGCATCGACCGCGCGGATGCCGCCGATCGCCGGGGCGCCGGGCAGCGGGAAGACCTCGTCGGGCCAGCTCACATCCGCGGTCAGCCCGCCCATGGCGATCTGCAGGCTGGCGAACTCCTCGATCTGGTTGACGATCTCGGGGCCGACGCGGACCACGTCCAGATCGCCCTGCCGCTCCACCTGGTAGGGGCCGAAGCCGTGGCGGTGCGGCTGGAAGCCCGAGGCGGCCAGGTAGTGCCCGCGGTACTTGTCTAGCACCTCGATCTCCACCGTACCGTCCGGCAGCTGCCCGGCCTGCGCGGTGAAGAGCGCGTAGCCGCCATCGGGGTGCTGCGGGTCGGGGCGGACATCAATCACGGGTCGTCTCCCGGGCAGCTTCAAAGCCGGTCAGAATGCCGCCGAGCCGCATGTTCTGCTCGATATTGACGGCGCCGGACTCGCTGTCCTTGGCATTGCCGACGTAAAGCGTGTCGAGCGCGAAGACCCAGTCGGTCCAGGTCTCCTCCGAGGTGGCGCGCTGGCGCAGGGGCAGCGTGTCGGCGCTGTCGGCGGCGGGGCGGGGCGCGAAGACGGTGCGCAGGCTGCCATCGGCCAGCTCGACCTGCGGGCGCTCGGCCTCGGGCAGCCGCTCGGTCCCCAGCGTCGAGACGAAGCCGTTGATCCGCTCGGCGCAGAGGATCGCGGCGGCGGGCGCCTGGCGGTCGAGGGTCAGCCCGTAGCCGATCGCCCGCAGCTCCTCGGTCATGGTGCCCAAGAGCCCGAGTCGGCGGAAGCCGTGGACCATCTCGCCGGTCAGGCTGGCCGCGGCATTGGGCGAGAGCCCGTAGATGCCGAGCCCGGATTCGTCCTCGCGGAACTCGGCCAGCGCGTCCATCCAGGCGGAGAAGGCGGTCTCGACCTGGAACTGCTCGGGCGACATGGTGCGCACGCCGCCATTGGCGGGCTCTTCCGCGGGGGCAGCGGCGGCGGAAGGGGCCGGGGCGGCGGCGGCGGTGCGCGCCGGACGGCCGGGACGCGCGGGACCGGGCGCCGCGGGGCGCGGCGGCGCGGCCGAGGCGGGCTGCCCGGCCGAGGAGACCGCCGAGCTGATCCGGATCGAGCTCGGCACCCGGGCCAGCAGATCCTCCACCTTCTCCTGGTCGACGGTCAGCCGGTTGAGGAAGGCGCCGAAGCGGTGGCCCTGCAGCGTCAGCTCCAGCGCGTCGATGATCGCCGAGGCCTCGGCGCGCTTCTCCTCGATCCGCTTGGCGATGTCGTCGGAGACGTAGTAGCCGCCCACCGCCGACTGCAGGTCGCCCAGCACCTTGGCCAGCTGCGAGGCGATCTGCCGGGTCTTGCCCTCGGGGGTGCAGACCGAGGCGAGCCGCGCCGTGAGATAGCCGACGCCGCCGTCATTGAGCGCCAGCGCCGCGTCCCAGGCGGCGGCGGGATCGGCGAAATGGGCCTGCACGCTCTCCGCCGCCAGGCAGCCGCTGCGCAGCTCCTCGAGCCGGCCGAGCTTGCTGTCGCGGATCGCCGCCTCGCGCTGGTCGCCGTCGTATTCGATCAGCCCTTCGACGAAGTAGTTCGGATTGCGCAGCCAGTAGCAGTTGCGGAAGGCCTGGCCCGGCGCCCAGGTCTTCACCCAGTTGTCGTTCGACTGGCCGAAATTCTCCAGCAGCGAGGCATGCATCCGCCGCTCGAACCGGGTGGTGTCGCCGCCCCCGGCCGCGCTCTCGCCCAGGTGCTTGTCGAATTTCGTCATCACGAAGAACAGGATGCACTCGGTCGCCGCGCGCTGCGCCGGGGTGGCGCCATGGGTCAGCGCGATCCAGTTGTCGACGAGCCCGGGCAGGTCGACCGTGTCCATGTTGCTGTCCGGCACGCAGAGCAGCATCGAAGTGATGTCCTGGTTCTCGACATAGCGGTCGAAGAGATAGGCGACCTTGCCGCGCAGGAGCAGCTGGGTGACGGTCTTCTCGGGCTCGGCGAGCGAAACGCTCAGCGGCTTCTCGAAGCGGTTGCGCGCCCCGGGGAAATCGAGGAGGTCGGTCGAGGCGAAAAGCGGGGAGGGCTGCTCGAGCATCGGGAAGACGAGCTCCGCGGCCAGCGCGCAGACCACGGCGCGGGGCAGCGCCACGACATTGCCGGTGCCGGTGCGCAGCTCCAGCGTGCCGTCTTCGCCGCCGCCGAACATGCCGTGCAGCGTCTTGACGTCGATGATCGAATGCTCGCGCGGGACCAGCGCGTCGCGGCGGGCATGGACCTGGGTGTCATGGCCGAGCTGCGCCAGCGCCTCGCAGAGCGTGACGTAGAGATCGGTGAAGGCCCGGTGCCCGCCCCAGTAGACCGACAGGAACTCGGCCCGGTCGCGGATCGCCATGCGCGGCGCCATCAGCGCGGCCTCGGTCTTGAAGGGCACGACGCCGGTCGCGTAGGCGGTGCGGGCGAAGGCCTTGGTGTTCTCGATGTACTCGCCGATCTCCAGTACGTCCTCGGCCTCGAGCCCGGGCACCTCGGCGGGGCCCATGCGCGGCTGGAAGCGGGCGACATGCGCCTTGAGATCCTCGGCGGTCGGCACCGGCTCGGAGCGGTCGCCATCCATGAAGAAGCTGTTGATGAAGATGCGCGCGACATCCGCTTCGCTGAGCAGGACAAGCGGGATCGGGAAGCCCTCGGGCGCCGCCGCCCTGGTCATGGTGAAGCGGGTGACGAGCCCGGTCGACTCGCCCTCGCCCTCGGGATTGACCTCGCGGATGTAGTCGAGCTGTCCGTCGGGGCCGGAGAAATCCGCGGTCAGCCGGCCCTCGGCGGGACGCGCGAGCACCGAGACCAGGAAGGACTTGCCCGCCTGCGAGGGGCCGAAGACGCTGACCGAGAGCTTCGAGCGCGCGGCGCGGGCCAGCCGTTCGGCGCGGCGGGCGCCGCGGCGCATCCGGTGCAGGGCGGGGTCGCGCTCGGGGCCGACCGTCTCGGCATTCTGCGGGTCGCGCAGCCAGTCCATGGCCTCGCGCGACAGCGACGCGACCGAGGAACAGGCCTCTGCCAATGCGGTCTGGTCCATGCTCATGCCATCCTCTCCAATGGTCGTCCGCGTCAGATCCGGAAGGTTCCGGTTTCAAGCCAGTAGTCGTCCTCGAAGCCCAGCGTCTGCAGCTTCAGCACCACGGCGGCGGCGGGCTTGTAGGTCGTGCCGCTGCGGCCCTCGACGAAGACCGGCTTGAACTGCTCCAGCTGGGTCTCGCGCAGCAGCGTCTTCCTGACGATGTCGCTGGGCTTGTCGTCCGGGTCGGCCCCGTCCTCGGCATCGACCTTCTCCAGCTCGACCGTCAGCGGCGTCTCCTCGGCGGCGATCTGGGCGTTGACGAAATCCAGCCGGTAGAGCGGGGTGGTCGTCCAGCGCTCCAGCGGCAGCTGCCGCGCGCCGATATGCACCGGCGAGAACATGCGGATCTTGGCGATGTCGCCGGAGCGGGTCGCGCTCTCGTCGAGGTCGATATTCGAGAACAGGATCCGGTCGTCCGGGATCTGGCCGTTGCGGTTCATCTCGCCGATATAGCGCGCGGTGGAGCGCATCTGGAAGGCCTCGGTCATCACCCGGAAATTGGCGATGCGGCTTTCCGCCAGGGCGATCAGCATGCCGCCGACGGCGACCGTGCTCTTGGGGTCGCCGATGCGCTGCGTGACCGGGTCGCGGAACGGGTACCAGCGCCCGGCGCGGTAGCGGTGCATCGAGACCAGACGGTGCGGCGGCACGACCAGCAGCTCCTCGACGACCGAGCGCACGGCAGGCAGCCGCGAGGGCCGCCCGGTCAGCAGCACGACATCCGCGCCGACATGGTCGAGCACCTCGCACATGTTGCCCAGCACGTTCTGGAAGACCTCGCGCGAGATCGCGTCGACATCCTCCCGCGTGGTCGAGAGCCGCATTTCGGCGAGCCGCCAGCCGGTCGCGCCGAGATCGGCCGCGGCCTCCTCGACATAGGACAGCAGCTCGGCCGGCAGGGGCTCGGCCGCACGGGCGCCCTCCTCGTCGGGGACCTGCCCCAGCACCTCGCCCGCATGGATGTCGATGCGCTCGAACTCCTCCAGCGTCTCGCATTTCTCCAGCACCGCCTCGGCCAGCGGCGTCAGGATGCGCAGCGCGTACTGCCGCCGCCGCTGCACCGACTGCTGGTCCTGCCCGCCCAAGTCGCCGCCGAAGAGCTCGCGCAGCCTTTCGGCGACGAAGCGTCCGCCCGCCGCCTCGATCGACTGCTGCAGCCCCGGCAGCACCAGCGTGCTGATGAGCCGCGCGACCAGGTCGTCGCCGGCGATGCGGAACCCCTCGCGGAAGGTCTGGACCGGGTGCAGCACGCGGTCGTCCTCATGCGCGTAGGTCGTCACCATCAGGTCGGTCGTGCCGCCGCCGATATCGATGCAGGCCAGGCGCAGGGTCGGCTCCTCGCGGCCGGTGCGCGCGACCATGCGGGGGCGGCCCTTCAGCTCCAGGAAGGTGCCGATGCGGCCCTCGAATTTCTGCGTCAGCTCGCTGTAGAGATAGACTAGCTGGGTGCAGCTCGCCTCGTCCCACTGGACTTTCAGCTCGGGCGGGGCCGAGATCGTGCTGGCGCCGCTGTCGAGCCCGCGCAGCGCCCAGACGAGCTTCAGCGCGGCCTTGGTGCGGGCGCTGATGACAGCCTGCTCCTGCACCGAGGTGGCCGTCGGCAGGCTGAGGATGATCCGGTTCAGCCGCCTGGGCAGCTCGCTCTGCGGACGGCGCAGCCGCGAGGCGGGGTCGTTGATCTGCAGGAGCACCTGCGCCAGCAGCTCCGCCATCAGGAAGGTGAAGAGCGAGGAGCGCGAGAAGCGCGGCCGCACCGCCGGGGACAGATCCGGCGGGCGCTGTCCCGAACGTCCCGCGCGGCGGTCCTCGGACAGCTGCGCCAGCACGTCGCCGGCCTCGTTCATGTGCCGCATCGCCGCGCGCACCGCCCTGGGCAGGCTCTCGGGATTGAGGTGGTTGTGGAACCGCCAGTCCTGCGGCATCGGCTCGCTGTCCCAGATGTAGCGCTTGGGCGAGGACAGGCCCGACACGGTCTCGGTGCCTTCCTCCCCCTGGACCATCCGCACCGCCTCGGGGCCGATCCGCACGAAGCTCGGCCAGACGAAGGCGTTGCGCCGCCCCGAACGGCTGGCGAGCTGCTCGTTGCCGAAATTCAGCTCGGCGAATTCGGCGCGGCTCTGGAACAGGCCGGAATACTGGAATTCCGGGCGGCTGAGGTCGCGCAGCTCCAGCGGGAAGGAGCGGGCCAGGTCGACGCGGGTGTCGCCGGGGAAGCTTTCGATCAGGATGCCGCAGGTGCGGCTGTTGCCGATGTCGAGCACCAGGTCGACATTGACCGGCGCGATCGCGTCCTCGGCCGAGAGCGTGTTGACGAAGCGCAGCTTCGGCGGCCGCACGGCGATGTCGATCAGGCGCAGATAGGCCAGGTAGCGCGCCCAGTGCTCGAACTGGTGGGGCAGGTCCTCATGGGCGATGGTTCGGCCCGGGCGCTCGGCGCGCTTGTAGGCCATGAAGAGGTCGTCGAGCCAGTCCGAGACCCATTTCTGCAGGTCGACCGCGCTGCCGTCCGAGGCGGTCTCCACCCTGCGCAGGAACCAGTTCATCGCCGCCGGATCCGAGACCAGCCGGAAATGCCGCGGCTTCTCGGCATCGCCGCGCTCGGGGGCGAGATAGCGCTCGGGCTGGTTCTGGGCGATCAGGCTGGTGTCGAGCGCGATCTGCACCCGGTGGGTATGGCCGGTGGCCGGATCGGGCTGGGCCAGCTCGACCGTGCGGATCCGCGCCCAGGCCGAGGGGCCGGGATCGTAGCGTTCCTCGCCGCGCGGGCCGCGCTGGCCCTTGATGCGCAGGACCGGCACCGGCACCCATTTGCCCAGATAGGGCTCCAGCGCGCTGACCGGGCGGATCGAGTATTCGTCATCCTCCGCCGTGGCGGCATCATGCACGGCTGCGTCGGCATCCTCGTTGCCGGTCAGCGGGATCAGTTCGCGCTGGCGCAGCCCGTCGACCATGTCGCCCGGCCGCTCGACGAATTTCCACGACCGGACCGTCAGGTCATGCAGCGCGAAGCCGAAATCCAGGAACTGGACGCCGGAATAGGGGACGAGCGTCACGTCCTCGGGAAATTCCGTCAGCGCCCTCAGGCTGGCTTCGGTCTGGTCCTTGCGTTCGGCCATCACCGGTCCCCATAGCTGAATTCCGTGACCCAGTCGGGCTGTCCGGGCGTGACCGAGCCCTCGACGAGCTCGACCCGGCCGCCGTCCTGGATGCGCAGCCGGAAGGGCTGCGCCCCCGCCGCGCCGCGCGGCTGGTAGAGATTGACCCGGATGCGGTAGCTGCCTGGCCCGGGCGCGGCATAGAACACGTTCTCGACCGGATCGCTGCGCAGGCGCGAACTGGCGGCATTGCTGTCGACATCGAGCGTGCCGCCGCAGGCCTCGCGGTTGCCGTAGGAGACGGTGCCGCCCTCGGGGCAGGTGACATGCAGATCCAGATCCGCGCTGCTGCCCCAGAGAAGCGAGAAGGTCAGCTCGCCGATGGTCGCGCCCTGCTCGGTGAGCCGCGCGGCATCGGAATCGTCCCGGCTGCCCGGCGGCAGCTCGGCGACCGGCAGCGGGATCGCCGGGTCGACGACCGGCTGGCAGGCGCGGTCGAGCGCCGAGAGCTCGCGCTCGGCCATGGCGATGCGGGTTTCCAGCACGTCCGTTTCGGCGAAGACCGCGGCGCGGGCGGTCTCCGCGCCGGGGCAGGCGCCGGGCAGGAAGGCCGGGCGCAGCGCGCAGGGCGCCACCAGCAGGTAGAAGATCGCCAGGAGGATCAGCAGCAGCAGGAGCCAGCCGAGCCAGAGCAGGGCCGCCGGAACGCCGCGGCGGGCGGGATCCTCCGCCAGGACGGCGGTCGCGGCGGTCGCCGCCATCGCGTCCGTCCCGGCTCCGGCGCCGGCGGGCGGCGCGGTCGGCGCCACCGGCTGGCTGCGGTCGACGGCAGTGAGCGCGCCGCGCACTTCGGGCGCCTCGTCGCGCACCCAGCCCCAATGCGCCAGCACCGGCTGCGGGCGGCCGCCGGCGCCCGGCAGCACGAAGACCGACCCCTCGCCGGGATGGCAGACCGCGTTGCGCAGCGCCTCGGAAAGCCGCTTCTCCTCGCGGCTGCCGCCCTCTTCCAGCCGTTTGGCCTCGGCGAGGATGTCGTCGCTCAGCCGGGCCAGCTCGGCGCGGGCGGCCTGGGCCTCCTCCTCGGGCAGCGTGCCGAGCGTCTGCGCCCGGCCGTCCAGCGGGCTGTACCAGTCGATGCGGTCGCCATAGGCGCTTTCCACCGGCTCGGCGAAGAGCGCGGCATGCGCCTCGCCCAGCGACGGCGCGGCGAGGATCGCGCCGGTGACCAGCTCATAGGAGCGCTGCGGGGCGGTCCCGAGCGGCCGGAGCCCTTCGGTCGTGCTATCGATCAGCAGTGCCGTGGACATCGCGCCGCCGCCCTATTCGCTGCCGCGCGGCGGCAGGGTCAGCATGCCGTCCTGCACCGCCGGGGCCCCGCGGGGCCGGGGCGCGGCGGGGCGCTCCACCACCGGGACGCAGGGGGCGCGGGTCACGGCGCCGTCGGCCCCGGCGCTCTGCAGGAAGGCCAGCAGGCTCTCGGAGGAGAGCGCGAAGTTCCAGTTTCTAAGCTCGCCGCGGTTGACGAAGGTGTTGACCCCGACAATGCGGCCGCAGCTATCGACCAGCGGTCCGCCGGAATTGCCTTGCGAGACATCGGCCGAATGCACCACGACGCGGGCGCCGCCGAGGTAGTCCTGCTCGGAATTGACGATGCCGTCGGTGACGATCAGGTCGGGCGCCGAGGTCATGTCGCCGCCCAGCAGCGCCTGGAACTGAGCGTCGCTCCGGATCACGTCGCCCGGATAGCCCGCTGCGACCACCGAGCGGAGCTTCAGGCTGCCCTCGGGCGCGTAGATCTCGAATTCCGGCTGCGACACCCCCTCGACGCGCAGCAGCGCGAAATCGGTCCCGGTTGCCTCCATCGGCCCGGAGGATTTCACCAGCGTCGACGCATGGGCGCGGCCGAGCGTGGCGCTGGTGACGAAGATGCCGTCTGGCGCGGCGCCGGCGACGACATGGTGGTTGGTCATGAGCAGATCGGGGCCGATGAAGAAGCCCGATCCGGTCGACATGTCCGGCCCGGCGGTGGCCACGACCAGCGCGGTGCGCGCTTCCAGCAGCTCGAGCAGCGGCAGCGGCGCCTCGGCACCGGCCGGCTGGACGCGGGTGCGCTCGGGCGCGGGGGGAAGGACCGGAGAGGGGATGCCCGGGGCCACCGCGCCCGCGCGGTCCGCCGGATCGGCGGGATCTGGCGGCAGCAGCCCTTCGAGCGTGCGGCCGTCCGGCACCACCAGCGAGCCGTCGGCAAGGCATTGCGCGCCCTCGAGACTGTCCTGCAGCGCCGCCAGCCGGGTCTCCAGATCGCGGTTCAGCGCTTCGGCCATGGCGACAGCCTCGGTCGTGGCGGCGGCATCCGCGCCGGCAGAGACCGGGAAGAGCCGGTTGCCCGGCACCAGCAGCCAGGCCAGAAGCCCGCCCGAGAGGAGCAGCAGCAGGACCAGCGGCAGCCAGGCGATGACCGGCAGCCGGCGCGTGGCAGCGGGCTCGGCGGCGGACGGCTCCGTCTCCGCCGCCGCGGGGTCTTCTCCGGGGGGCTGCGCCGCGCTGGCCGGAGCTGCAGCTGCCGCCGCGGCAATCCCCGCGCCCGCGCCGGCGGCCGCAGCCGCGGCCCCGGCCCCGGGCAGTGGCGCGGAGGCCGCGGCGGGCAGGAAGGGGCCGAAGGTGCGGGCGCGATGGGCGGCCGAGTCGCGGATCCCGCCCGCGGGCTCCATCCCCCAGTTGACGATCACTGGCGCGCCCTGCACGGCCCAGAAATCGTCCCCGCCGGTGACCGTCAGCGCAGCGGCGATCAGCGGACCGATCTCGGGATCGGCGGCCAGGGCCGGCAGCGGCGCCAGCGCGGCGCGGAGCCGGTCGGAGACCTGCGCGCGGGCGGCCGCGTCAAGCTGCGAGAGCGGCGTGCCAGCGCCGGGAAATTCGGTGTACCAGGTGACCGAGCCCTCGGCCTGGTCATTGCCGCGGCTGACCAGCGGTTCGGCGAAGAGCGCGGCAGAAGCCTCGCCGGCATGGCGCAGTAGCGCCTCGTGCAGCGCGGGATAGAGCTCCAGCGCGATCGTGTCGCCGATCCTCAGGCACTGGCCGGGGTCGAGCCGGGATTTCGTCAGGAAGTGCTCGGCCATGGTCTAGTCCCGGCAGGAGGCTGTCGCGGCACGGGACCAGTGGCCGGGGCAAGGGCGGAGCGAAGACCTGAAAACGTGCATATTTAACCGAAACGAATGAGATCCCGCTATCACGTTAGGGATGGTAAAATCATAAAGCAAGCCACTGCGGCCGCAGGCGTAATCTGTCCGGCGGCGATCTGCCGGGCGGACGTGCGGACAGCACGGAAAGGGCGCCCGGCCGGGCGCCTCCGCAGCTCATGGGGCCGGGATCACTGCTTGACGAGGGTCGGCAGCAGGGTCCCGCTTCCGGCGTTGCTGGCCTCCTCGCTGTCGAGCATCAGCGCGCTGCGGATCACCGCCATGCGCTCGCCCGAGCTGCTGGGCAGGAAAGCCGGCTGCTGGTTCTGCTCGAGTGCGGTCACCGCCTCGACATACCACCGCTCCGCCTGCTTCTCGTTCTGCGCCGTGCCGAATCCCTCGCGCAGATGGTGGCCGACGAGTTCGCCATAGGGGCCGAGGCCCGCGCCGACCATCATCAGCGCCCCGCTCAGCGAGGTCTCCGGCGCGTCCTCGCGGTAGCCCATGCCGATGCAGACCTTGCCGAAGGCGGCGGCGGTCTCGGCATCGGGGGCCAGCTTGGCGTTCAGTGCCTTGGCCTCCGCGGCCAGGTCGGCCGGCGCGCCGGTCTGCAGCTTGGCCATCACCGGCGCCATGGTCTCCTCGACCAGGGTGCAGGACTGGGCGATCGCTTCGGGCGCCAGCTGGTAGGTGTCGGCAGTGGATTGGCCCGCGGTGATCGAGACGCTGCGCGCGCTGCAGAACTGCTCGCTCAGCGCCTGGTTGCGGTCGGTCATGCTGGCGGCCAGGATCGGGCCCTGGTTCGTCTGGGTCATGAGCTGGACGACCTCGCAGCGTTCGGACATCGAGGCCGAGGCCGGGGTCAGGGCTGGCAGCGCCGGCAGGGTCCTGCCGGCAGCCTGGGTGACCGAGGGCAGCGTCGACGGCACCTGCGGCGCCTGGGCCTGGGCGACGGGCGGAGGCGCGACCGGCGGGGCGACCGCGGGCGGCACCGGCGCGGTTGCGGCCGTGGCCCGGGGCGGGTAGTTCGGATCGTTGAACGCCTTCAGCAGCCCCTTGGTCCCTTCCGAGGCGACGACCTGCGGATAGGCTGCGCCGCCGCCGGCATTCATGCGGTTGTAGCTCTCCAGCAGGATGCCGCGCTGGTAGTCGTCGAGATAGCCCGTGGGGCTGTAGCCCATATAGGCTTGGTAGCTGGAGATCCCGGCGCGGGATTTCGGCCCCAGCGCGCCATCGGGCGTGCCGACATTGAAGCCGAAGCCGTTCAGCGCCTGCTGGACCGACTTGTTCTCCGTGCGCTGCGCCGACGAGATGCCCGACGGCTTCGGCGCCGCGCGGGTGGTGGTGGTGGCGGGGGCGGGCTTGTTCCGCGTGCATTTGCCCGTGGCGCCGCAGAAGATCGCCCCGGCCACGGCGGCGCCTGCCAGCGCCTTTGCGAGATCATTTCCAGCCACTCCATAGGTTGGGACAGTGGCTAGGCTCGCTGCGGTTGCGAGGGAGATCAAATTCTTTCGCTTCAGCATGGCAAAATTCCAAATCCGGTGTGATGTAGTCTCAGAAACCGAATCAACGGCAATCTGCATTATCGGCAGCGATAGTAGCGGGCTGCTGACGCGAAGTCACCTTGGCCGGCCGTCAGCTGATTTGCGCAAGAGCGTCGTCCCGACGCGTGCCCCGGTTCCGGGGTGCCGGGCCGCCAACATTTCCGTTTCCATCTGGCCTCCGGCCCCGGCCCTTCGGGGCGGACCTTGCGACCCCTCCCCATTGGAAGGTATGGCGCAACCGGGCCGCCCGTTTTGCTCGCAAACCTGCCATCGGTGATGATGTGCGGACATGGTGGCCGAGCATGTCAGGAACCTACTGTCATCGACGCTATGCCTGACTGATCCGCTCCCGGGCAGCGGTCCGGGCCCCAATTGATGCACGTGTATCGCCTCGGGACCCGGCACCCGTGCCAAGAGGTCCGAGGTCGTCCTAGCCACCGCTAGCGTCTCAACATGCGCCGCCGCCACCGGCCGCCATGGCTCCATAGCCAGTGGCGGGATTGCCGCCATCGCAGCTGGCGCCGTTGGTCGGATGATCAGTGGCGGGTCTATCCAGAATATCCATCCCTGTTGCAGGGAGTGCAGGCGTGCGGCCGCGGCCGGCGCGGCCACGAGCAGCGGAAATCTGGCCACGCTTATTCGGCTCTTGGAGTGCGCTCCCGCGGGTGGGCATTATCAGGCGGCGGTTGTCGCAGGCCTCGGCGAACCGGGGCAAGCCGGTGGCGGCGCCGCCGGAAAACTCCTGCTCCGCCAGGCAAGCGTCCTCGACCTCCAGTGTCTTCATGAAGCTCCCGGCCCTTGCGTTCGG
>NZ_JAATVU010000007.1 GCF_013184745.1 Mangrovicoccus sp. HB161399 | reverse complement strand
GCCCTCGCTGACCGGCCAGATGAACTTCCCGGCCTCCAGCCGCTTGGAGTAGAACGACATGCCGACCCCGTCATGCCACAAGATCTTCAGGAGTGTGAACAAGCATGCAAAAATGATCCCGTGGCGGGGGTGATCGGCATCCAAAAATGACCCCCTTACACTGATGGTGATGATGCCCCCGAGATCATCGGGGAGCACAGTGTGGGATGTTGGTCGTGGAGACGATTTCGAAGATCCGCCGGGCATTTTTCCAGGACAGGAGAAGAAGAAGATCAAGGAGATCTGCCGCGAGTTCCGGGTCTCGCGGAATACGGTACGCAAGGTGATCCGTTCCGGTGTGACCGAACTCACTTACGAGCGCACTGTTCAGCCGTTGCCGAAGATCGGCCCGTGGACCGATGCACTGGACAAGATGCTCGCGGCGAATGCCCGGAGGGCGAAGCGTGACCGGCTCACCCTGGTCAGGGTTTTCGAGGAGCTGCGAGCCCGCGGTTACAACGGAGGGTACGATGCCGTCCGGCGTTATGCCGCGACCTGGAACAGGGAAGAACGCGAAGCCTCGGCAGCGGCGTACGTCCCGCTGACCTTCGATCCCGGCGAGGCTTACCAGTTCGACTGGAGCCATGAGATCGTGCTCATTGACGGGGTCACGACCACGGTGAAGGTGGCCCACGTCCGCCTGTGTCACAGCCGCATGCTGTTCGTTCGAGCCTATCCCCGCGAGACCCAGGAGATGGTCTTCGACGCCCACGACAAGGCCTTTGCCTTCTTCGGCGGCACCTGCACACGCGGGATCTACGATAACATGAAGACGGCGGTGGACACGATCTTCGTAGGCCGTGACCGAGCCTACAACCGGCGTTTCCAGCAGATGTGTGGCCATTACCTCGTCGATCCGGTCGCCTGCACCCCGGCATCCGGCTGGGAGAAGGGCCAGGTCGAGAACCAGGTTGGCGTCGTGAGGCGGCGCTTCTTCGTGCCGCGGCCGAGGTTCAAGAGCTACGCTGAGCTCAATGCCTGGCTCGAGGATCGCTGCGTGGCCTGGGCCAAGGTCAACCCCCACCCGGAACTCAAGGATCGCACGACCTGGGATGTATTCCAGGCCGAGCGCGTGAGCCTGGTTCCCTATGTCGGACCATTTGATGGCTATCATGCCGTGCCGGCCGCGGTGTCCAAGACCTGCCTCGTCCGGTTCGACAACAACCGATACTCGGTGGACGCCCGCGCGGTCGGGCGCCCCGTCGAGATCCGCGCCTATGCGGAGCGCATCGAGTTCTGGCAGGACGGCAAGGTCGTGGGCCAGCACGATCGCGCCTACGGTCGCAACAAGGACATCTACGACCCTCTGCACTATATCCCTGTTCTTGCTCGCAAACCTGGCGCTCTGCGTAATGGCGCACCGTTCAGGGAGTGGGATCTTCCGCCCGCGATCAAGCGCGTGCAGCGCAAGCTCGGCAAGGTGCCGAACGGCGACCGGCAGATGGTTCAGGTCCTGAGCATGATCCCGTCGGACGGCTTGGAGGCCGCCGAAGCCGCCTGCGCCGAGGCGCTGAACGAAGGCGCGCCCGCGGCAGCCGTCGTCCTGAACATCCTCGCGCGCCATCGCGAACAACCACCACCGCTGACGATTACCACGCCGGACGCCCTGCGTCTGACACATGAGCCTGTGGCCGACTGCAAACGCTATGACAGCCTGAGGAGACCCACCCATGGAAAGATCGCAGGTGCTGGACGCGATGAGCCAGCTGAAGTTGTACGGGATGAAGGCGGCATACGATGAGCTGATCGCCACGGCGGTAAAGCGCCAGCACGAGCCGCAGCAAATTGTCGGCGACCTGTTGAGCGCGGAGCTGAACGAGAAGCTGGCGCGCTCGATCAAGTACCAGATGACCATCGCGCGGCTGCCGTTGGCGAAGGAGGTCGACGAGTTCGCCTTCGAGGACACGCCCGTGAACGAGACGCTGGTACGGGACCTCGCCACCGGCGACTTCCTCGACCGGCAGCGCAATGTCGTGCTGATCGGCGGCACCGGGACCGGCAAGTCGCATCTTGCCGTCAGTATCGCGCGATCCTGCATCAGGTGCGGCAAGCGCGGTCGGTTCTTCAACGTCGTGGACCTCGTGAACAAACTCGACGCCGAGGCCCGTGCCGATCGCCAGGGCCGCATCACCGACCTGCTCTGCCGCCTCGACTTCTTGATCCTCGACGAACTGGGGTATCTCCCGTTCGCCCAGACCGGCGGCCAGCTCCTGTTCCACCTCATCAGCCGCCTCTACGAGCGCACTTCCGTCATCGTCACGACCAACCTCGACTTCAGCGAATGGCCATCGGTGTTCGGCGACGCAAAGATGACGACCGCCCTCCTCGATCGCCTGACCCATCACTGCGACATCGTCGAAACAGGCAACGAGAGCTGGCGCTTCAAGACCCGTGAATAGCCGAAACCCCGCTGGCCCGACGCGGCTGCGCTGTGTGGTGGCTACACCGCATCGGGCCAGCTTCCGTTGTGCATGAGGGGGTCATTTTTGGACGCCGACAGGGGGTCAAATTTGCGAGCCGATTGACATGGTGGGGAGCGCTTCGGCCCAGTGCCCCTGCTTTTCGCGGAATGGGGCTGAGGTGGAAATTTTACGCGACAGGGCTCCGCCCCGCGCCGCCGCGCGGCGTGATCATGCTGACGCTGCTTCCGATTCCCGGTCTGGCGGCACCGCAGGGCCTATGAAACTGCGCGCGGTGGTCGCCATGTGGTCGCCGCGAATTTTCGGGCTGACGTTGATCTTGCTGTAAGTGCTTGACTTAAGTGGTGCCGCAGAAGGGCACCGAGAGTCCATCCTTTTCAATGCTGTAGCCATTGAGGATCGTAAAGACGTAGTAATTCAGCGCCAGAAAGAGAAAACCCCGCCCGCAGGGGCAACTGCGAACGGGGCTGATATCAACTGCAAAGCTGACGTGCTTCGCGGGAAAGATACCCCGACGCGGGGCCGCCTGTCCACCGAAACGGCACCTCGTTACCGCTACCGCTTCCTCCCGATGCGCTACCTCGGCGATCCAGAGCACCCCCTCCACCGCTTCAAGCGCGAGCTGCGGAATGCCGCGCTGAACTATGCCGAACGCGGGCGCCCGGTCTTCCCCGTAGGCTCCGACAAGCGTCCGCTGGTGAAGTGGAAGGACGGCGCGACCACGAATCAGGATCAGATCTACGACTGGTGGCAACGCTGGCCGCTGGCCATGATTGGCATGCCGACCGGCGCGCGCTCCGGGCTGGTGGTCCTCGACATCGACCGCAAGAACGGCGTCGACGGACTGGCGAACCTGCTGGCGATCGGCATTGACCCGCTGCGCCTCTCGCCCGTGGTGGCTACGACGCCGAGCGGCGGCCTGCATGTCTACTTCGCTGCGATCGACGAAGAGGTGCGCAACTCAGCGTCCGTGATGGCCGATGGCGTGGACGTGCGCGGCGATGGCGGCTTCATCGTCCTGCCCCCGTCACGGAAGGACCCGGAGCGGCCCGGCTATGCCTGGGACATGTGCGGGGGCGGCTATGTCTGAGATGCAGCTTCCGAAATACCCGCAGGAACTCCGCGACCGCGAGCAGCAGCAGCGCGAGGCGCGGCGCCCGACCTATGATCCTGCACCGGCTCCCGTCTCCGACGCATCCCGCGCCGGTGCCTGGGCCTCCGCCGCGCTCGACGGCGAGGTTGCCGATGTAGCCAATGCCGCGAACGGCACCCGCAATCATGCGCTCAACAAGGCAGCCTACAGCCTGGGCGGCATCGTCGCGGGCGGCCATCTGGACGAGGCGCATGTCGTCGCTGCACTGACCGACGCTGCCGACCGCAACGGCTTGCTGCGGGAAGACCAGAAGGCGGTGCTCGACACGATCCGCAGCGGGCTGGAAGCGGGCAAGCGGAACCCCAGGCACCCGCAGGAGCGGCAGGCCAATGCCGCGCCCAGGAGGCCCGTTCAGCGCCCCTCCGTGCCAAACCAGAGCGGGCGCTTCGAACTGACCGAGGACGGCGTGGCACTGGCTTTCACCGAGCGCTACCGCAACACCATGCGCTACGACCACAACACCGGGAAGTGGCACACGTGGACCGGCGACAAGTGGGCCGACGACGGCACCGGGAAAGCCTTCTCGCTCTGCCGCGAGGTGGCGCGCGACCTGTCCGAGGATGCCAAGGACGGCGAGCGCGCGACGGTGCGCAAGCGCGCCTTCGCTGCGGGCGTGGAGAAGTTCGCCCAATGCGACCCTGCGCATGCCGTGACCACTGACGTGTGGGACCAGGACCCCTACATCTTGGGCGTCCCTGGCGGCGCTGTGGACCTGCGCAATGGCAGGTCGCTGACGGCAGACCCTGCCGCCGGCATCACGAAACACGCCGCTGTCGCTCCGGCCGAACATGCAGACTGCCCGAACTGGCTGCGGTTCCTGGAGCAGGCGACCAGCGGAGACGCGGGCGTTGTCGAGTTCCTGAAACGCTGGTGTGGCTACTGCCTGACCGGCGACACGCGGGAACACCAGCTCATCTTCATCTACGGTGGCGGCGGCAACGGGAAGTCCGTCTTCCTCAACACCGTGACCCGCATCATGGGCGACTACGCCACGACCGCGGCCATGGATACGTTCGTGTCGAGCCGGGGCGACAAGCATCCGACCGAGTTGGCGCTTCTCCGCGGTGCGCGTCTGGTCTCCGCCTCCGAGACCGAGGAAGGCCGCGCATGGGCCGAAGCCCGCATCAAGCAGATGACCGGCGGCGACCCGATCACCGCGCGGTTCATGCGTCAGGACTTCTTCACCTACACCCCGCAATTCAAGCTGACCATCGTCGGGAACCACGCCCCCGCCCTGGCCAACGTGGACGACGCGGCGCGGCGCAGGTTCAACATCGTGCCCTTCACGGTCAAGCCGAAGAACCCCGACCGCCAGCTCGAAGAGAAGCTGCAGACGGAATGGCCCGGCATCCTGCGCTGGATGATCGAGGGCGCCGTAGCGTGGCGCCAGGGCGGCCTGGAGCGCCCCGAAAGCATCACGGCGGCGACGGCCGAGTATTTCAGCGAGCAGGACCTGTTGCAGCAATGGCTGCAGGACCGCGTGACCGCGCGGCCCGGTGACCAGTCCATCTACGAGGCCAAGGCCAAGCTCTTCAAGGACTGGACCAACTACGCCCGTGCTGCAGGCGAGGAACCCGGCAACCAGAAGACCTTCGCTGGCAAGATGCGGCGCCACGGGTTCGCGGACGGCTACAAGAAGTTGAACGGTGCCTCCGGCCGGGTCTGGTTCGGCGTCGAGCTGCCCTTCATGGAGGTGCCCGGCAATGAGTAGGGTCACGGCAAGGTCACGGGTCACGGCAGGTCACGCGTGTTCTGCATTATACCGGCTACGCGCGCGTGGCGCTTATAATGGCAAACACGCGTGCCAACGTGTGACCCGTGCCGCAAGTGTGACCTCCGGCAACCCGGAGACATCCACATGACAAAAGCACCCGAAGACTTCCGCGCATTTGAGGCAATCTCCAACGCCACAATCGAGGCCCAAATGGCCGGGGAGGATGTGCGGTCCCTGGCGTCCGCAATGCTCGCCCACGCGTCGAGCTTCTACGCCTCGGTCAATGGCCGTGAGGGGCCGGACGGGCTGACCGCCGCTCTCATGCAGATTGTCCAAGCACACGCGGCACAGGCAGCGCGAGAGCACGACCTTCGCCAGTTTGGCGTGAGAGGCAGGGCATGACCAAAGAGCAGAACACCGAAGCAACCGTCAGCAAGGTCGGGTTGTGGTCCGGACTGGAGAAGTGCACCCGGCAGCGTGTCTTCGTGGTGGACCTCATCGACAGCGAGGGCGCCGCTTTCAACGTCTGGACCGGCGACGACTACAGCGAGGCGGCGGCGCTGGCCCGGCAGCTCGCAGCAGACAGTGAGTGCGAGATCGTCGCCAGCATCTTCGGAGAGAACGGATGACGGCAGTACGCGACAACAGCATGCCATGGGGAGGGGGTGGTAAAAAGTCTGAGTGTTTTGGTCAGGGACCGCGGCGGGTCAGCCACTCTCGCACATCTCCGATTCAAACATTTCCGCATGCAACGGCATACCGACTCAAGACTCTTGGACCCAGAATCAAGATGTCGTATAGTGACCCCAACGAGCACGGCACCGATGGTGCGGCTCCCACCCCGTTTTCCGCAAAGCCGATGGCCGCGCGCGAAATGTGACCCTCACGCCGAGGTCGCTTTCGCGTGCCCGGCATATCGAACGGAACAACGGCAATGACCATCCGATTTTCCCATCACTCGGCCGACATTCTGGTGAAGAAGAACGCCCAAACCGTGCTGCGCGACCTCGGCGTGCGCAACCTATCCGATCTTGAGTCCTACAGCATGACCTGGGCAGACATCGGCAAGTCCGTGAACACCCTTCGGTCCACGGCAAGCGGCCTGATCGAGAAGATCACGGACGGCGTGCCGGAAAGCCGTCAGTCTGAGATCGAGAACACTTTCAACGTTCTCATGGAGGCCGTGAACGACCTGGAGGGCGAGCGCGACTACCGCAACAGCATCGGCAACCGCGACCCTCGCGAGCACGATGGCACTATTCCACCCCCCATTGGTCGCCCGGACGGGACTGCGAAAGGCGTGGATGACGGCAGCTACAGCTATTTTGGCGAGAGGGTACGCACCGAAGAGGACGAGATCCTCTCGAAGCTGCTCGGCCCCGAGGACCGAATGACCACCTGGGCGCAGGCGGCCTCCCCGGATCCCTACCGCGGCCTCTCCCTGGGCGGCTATCTGCGCTCCATGATCGTCGGGGCGAAGACCGACACCGAGCGCCGGGCGCTGGCGGAAGGCTCGGACAGCGCAGGCGGCTACACCGTGCCGACGACGCTTTCCTCGCAGCTCATCGACAAGATGCGGGCGGCGTCCGTCGTGAACGCTGCGGGCGCCCGCATGGTGCCCCTTACCTCGGACGACCACGTCATCGCGCGTCTGGCGACCGACCCGGTTCCGGCATGGCGCACGGAAAACTCGGCGGTCACCGAGTCCGAGCCGACTTTCGACAGCGTGCCCCTGCAGCCGAAGTCGCTGGCCGTCCTGACGAAGATCTCCTTCGAACTGATGGAGGACAGCGTCAACCTGCAGACCGAGCTGCCCCGGATCATGTCCGTCGCCCTGGCGAAGGAGCTGGACCGGGTGGCGCTGATCGGTTCTGGCACCGCCCCGGAGCCGCGCGGCGTGGCCAATACGGTCGGCATCGGCACGACGGCGCATGATGACGCCATTTCGAGCTACATCCCGCTTGTGCGGGCGCGCACGGGCATCCTGTCGGCGAATGCCGGGCCGGTCTCGGCCATCATCATGCACCCGCGCGACGAGGGCGCCATTGCCGAGATGGTGGACACCAACGGAAACCCGCTCATCATGCCGCGCGTCCTGGAGCCGATCCCGGTGCTGACCACGACTGCGCTGCCGATCGACGGCGGCGTCGGGACGAACGAAAGCTCCGTCATCGTCGGCAACTTCCGGCACCTGCTGATCGGCATGCGCACGAATATCACCGTGACCGTTCTGAGGGAGCACTTCGCCGGCAACATGCAGTACGGCCTCCTGGCCTACATGCGGGCCGACGTGGCGGTCTCCCAGCCTGGTGCGTTCCACACCATCACGGGCGTGCAGGGCTAAGAACAAGGGGAGGATGCCCCCGGCTTTGTTGCTTGAGCCAAAGCACCCCCGTTCACTCGGCGAGTACGGAAACAACCCCGAGACGGCGCGGCCCCTTTCCTCCATCCGGGGCGCGGCGCAGGGCGCTACGGCGGAACCGGGGGCGCTCAACAAGGGCCGGGCGCGGGCGAGAACGCGCCCGGCCACATCTCACCAGCAACAGCGAGGCGCCCGTGCCAAGACCCAAGACACCGCTCAGCAAGGCACGCCTCACAGGGGCGGACAAGGCGCACCCGGAGCGATTCCGCGGCCGATCGGAACCGGCGGTCAGCGACGATCCCGTAGGCGACCCGCCTGCCTATCTGCCGACCGATGCGAAAGCAGTCTGGGCCGAGTGCTCGGAAAACCTGCCCTGGCTTGTGAGAGCCGACAGGCAAGCGCTGGAGGCGGCATGCGTGGCCATCGGGCAGGTCCGCATGCTGGCCAAAGCTGGCGAGCTGGTGCCCGCGTCCATGCTCTCTGCAGCCAACACGGCGATCGGCAAGCTCGGGGCATCCCCGACTGACCGCAGCAAGGTCTGGCAGAAGCCGGACGCCGACGAAGATGATCCCTTCGCGCAGTTCATGAACTGAGAGGCGGGCGACCGCGTGATCCTGTTCGTGTCATGGCGTTCAGATGATCAATCTCCAGAGACTCTTAGCCACTTTAATCATCCTTAAGTAGAATTGACGAAACGTAATCTGGGAATGCATCATTTAAGGGTGAGACCGAGCGCTCTCTCCCAGTAGTGCTCACCCGGTCATATGAGTGTCTGTGCCGCCGCTTACCTCCGTGGCGGCACCTTTTTCTCTGGGGGGGTATGGGCTGGCGTGCCGTCGTCCCAGCAAAAAACTGTGCCGCCACAAAGGGAACTGGCGGCACAGTTTCTTGATTGCAAATATCCGAATGGAAGTGCTTTCGGTCAATGCCGATAACCTTTGGCACGTATTCAACATGAGTCAACTCAACGTATGATTGTGTAGCGCTACAGGTGGAATTTTCTTTCATAGCGGCAGCGGCTGGTGGATGAGTTCGAAACAGAGAAGATGTAGACGGCCAAAAAATGTGCCGCCACTACGGAGCGTGACGGCACAGTTTACTTAAGGGACCGAGAAAGCCGCCTTGGGAGTACAGCCATCGGTGCCGACCATCTAGAAACGAGAATATGTCATGCGTCAATCTGCTTATGATTGCCGGTGCCGACGCTGAACCGGGAGACGGAAGGTGGCCAAAGATGGCCAGCGCGGGAAAGCGTTCTCGTCCTGAACGCTTTCGCAGACAAATACGACGCGGCGCAGGACCGTGGGGAAGCTAGGTCGCACGGTGGAGATCGGAAGTCGGATCAAGGTTCCAATGATGGTCCGTTGATTTCTCCGAAGGATGTTGGAGGTAAGCGCTTCCTCCACGAGTCCCGCCAGCTCCGTGACGCCGAGCGTGCCGACCCAGGCCTGTCCGCCGCGACCAAAGCCACGATGCCCGGCAGTTGCGTGATTAATCAAGCCACTGATAGTCGCTTGGGTTAAGGCGTTGATCATGCTTGGCAACCATCTCTTCCAGCTTCTCAACCTTGACCCAAAGCTCGTCGTATGTCGCCAAGATATCTTCGAGCTTTTCGCTGGTTTCGAACGATCCTTCTAGGCGCGCGATAATCTCAGCCGTGAGGGACCGACCGCTCTTCTCAGCGGCTTCTCCGATCCTGTCGCGGAGCGAGGACGGCATGTTGAGCTTAAACTGTACGGTCGATTCCTGCATGGTGCATCGTTGGACCAATTAGGTTCTTGACGCAATGAACCCTTATGGTCCATATTGGGACCATGGAGGGACGCATGAAAGCCGACACCAAGCACTTCAAGCTCAACCTGCCGACCGACCTACTGGATCAGCTGCGCGAGATCGCCGGGCATGAGTGCCGTTCGGTGACTGCTCAGATTGTCCTGATGCTGCGGAAGCAGATCGAAGCCGACCAGACCTAACCAGGAGAGACACCGATGACCGAAGACCGCGCCTGCGCGAACGATACCGCTTTGTCCGCTCTCAACCGCCGCCGCTTCCTGGCCATGGCGCCTTACGCGGGTGCAGCCGCGGCGCTCCCTGCCGTCGCCATGCCTGCCGCGGCCGAGACGCCCGTTGCCGCAATGTACCGTGAATGGCTGGCTCGCTGGACTTTCCTCGAATCCGAAGAGGGTGGAAACCTGCCCGAGGATGAGTTCGAGCGGCTCAACGATGAGCGGGGCGCTCTCGAAAACAGGATGTGCTCCGTACCGAGCCGCGATGCGCGGGACGTCATCCTCAAGCTGGCCGCGATCACGATGCAGGGCGAATGCTTCTCAGGTGCCGACTTCCAGGAGTCTGAACCGGTGCTGCGCGAGATCGTCGCCATGGCGGAGGCGATGGCATGACCGAGGAACGTACCCTCACCGACGTGCTGGCCGAGATCGACGCTCTCGCGACCATGGGGTTGGCGGCCAGCGATACCGGCCGGTTCCTGACGCCGGAGACATTCCACGATGCGATGGGGCGGCAGTTCGGCGTGATCAGTGCTCTGGCGGGGGAGGCGTTGGAGATGTCGGCAAAGAACGTTAAGCGCGTTTAGCGCTTTACGATAAACGCGCAGCGCGTTACTGTGTTCTTGAGGCACACACGGAGCAGATGCCAATGGAACTCTTTGAACAGAACTATACCGTCCAATCCATCGGTCAGGCGATCGGCTACGAACCCAAACGCATCTCGGACTGGACGAACCGCGGTCTCATCGCCGGGACCGGAGGCGGAGGCAGCAAGGGGCGCGCGCGGACATACTCGTTCGTTCAGCTCATGCAGATCGCCACTGCGACTTCCGCCATGGACAAGCTCAGCTATCAGCCCGCGCAAGCTTTCGAGCTTGCCGGGCATTTCGCGTCGGTGGCCGCCGATGGCCGCAAGCCCGGCCTGCCGTTCCACCCCAGGCTGGGCACGACTTACCTGATCGCGTGCGATGGCGTCGTTAGCGTCCAACTCAGCGAAGACGGCACCATCAAGCCGATCAATTCAGAAGCCATGGCGATCACTGCCCTGAACGTCACGGCCGTCTTCGCGAAGGTTGCCGCGGCGTTGGGCTACGATGCAGGCAAGGTGCTCAACGAGGCCTACCCCGAGTACGCCTGACAGATCGCCCCGGCGCCTTATTCGCGCCGGGGGCTGACCAGCCGCGAGGGCATCCCGGTGCCCTTCCGATTGTTCAATTCTCCCACCACACGAGGTTCCGAATGAACGGCGTTATCCTCATCACTCCTGACGAATTGCGCAGCCTGATCGGCGCGGCCGTCCGCGACGCGATGCAGGCCACCACCGCACCGGAGGCATGGCTCCCCGTCCCCACCGTCGCGACGCGCCTGGGCAAGAGCGAGAAGACCATCCGCAACTGGATCCGCGATGGCCGCTTCACCCGGTTCTCCGGCGGCGAT
Source organism: Mangrovicoccus sp. HB161399 (assembly GCF_013184745.1). Taxonomy (GTDB): domain Bacteria; phylum Pseudomonadota; class Alphaproteobacteria; order Rhodobacterales; family Rhodobacteraceae; genus Mangrovicoccus. Next base: position 158,547 of record NZ_JAATVU010000007.1, on the reverse strand, counting down.
GGCTGCCCCTACCTGATTTCGTCGCGGGAGGTGGATGCGTTGAGCAGCTCGGCCAGCTCCGCCCCCGACGCCTCGTAGTAGGTCAGGAGTTCATTCACGTCCTTATGACCAGTCATGCGCGCCAGATCGAGGATTTGAAGCCGCTTCGCCAAGCGGGTGATGCCCTCATGGCGCGTGTCGTGGAAATGCAGGTCGACGATACCTGCCTTCGCAGCAGCAGCCCGGAACCGGCTGTCACGGCTCACAGCGTCGATATCGAACGGGCGTGCATCGGACTCTGCATTTCCGTTGCGCACCTTGGCCAAGATCTCTGCCGCCCGTGCCGTCATGGGGACGTAGCGCTCGTGATCGTTCTTGGTCTCAGGAACATGGACGACCATACCGCTCACGTCGCGGTTCCGAATCGCGAGGATCTCTCCGGAGCGCATGGCGGTCTCGATAGCGAAGAGGAACGCGGCGCCGGTGATCTGCTTCTCGCTAACCCACGGTTCCATTTCCAGATCGAGCGCTGCACTGATCTTCTCGATTTCATCCGGCAGGACACGACGCTTCCGGCGCTTGCTGCCGGCCGGGCGGGTGACTTTGGCCATGGGGCTGACCTGTATCAACTCCCAGTCGTTGATGGCGCAGGTGAAGACGTGCTTCAGCAGGTTCATTTCGCGCCTGACGCTGGCGGGCTTCACCTCATTGAGGCGCCTGTCACGCCAAGCTGCAATGTCGGCGCCCGCAATCTCGCCTATGAGATGCTCACCGAGCGGCTTGCCGTTGGCTGGGTCGGTCTTGAATCGTTCGAGGCGGATTATCTCCCAGCGCTCGCCTTTCTTCTTGGAGGACCGCTCCCGGCCGTACCGGTCGAACACCTGGGCCATGGTGTCCTGACTGGTGGCAGCAGTCTCCTTGGAAATCTCGACCTCGAACTCGCGGGCCCAAATCTGGGCATCGCGCTTGGTCTTGAAGGTCTTTGCCTTCCGCACGCTCTTTCCGTCGACGCGCCGCGCGACCTGAGCCTGCCATCCGAAATCGGTCTTAATGAATGTCGCCATGCCCAGAATAGTAATCGCGTAGTAGCGGCATGGGCAACAACTGGGTCACGGACCTACCGCGGCCTTCCAAATCGAGCACAAAAGGAGCCCAAAGGGAAAACGATGGAAGAACGTAACCATGTCTTGGGAAGAAGTGGTGCCGCAGAAGGGACTCGAACCCCCGACCCCATCATTACGAATGACGTGCTCTACCAGCTGAGCTACTGCGGCGCCGGTGCTGCGTAGCACCGTAGAGCGGCTGGTAGCAAATCCCTGCTACCAGCGAAAGACCGAAATTACGCTTTTTCGGTCGATTCTTCGGCGGCACCCTCGACGGTCTCCGCCTCTTCCGGGCCGGGCCCGGCCGCCTTGTCCTCGAGCGCGCCGACGATCAGCGGCAGCATGCCCGCGGAGACCTCCGGCATCACCTCGGAAGCCGGGGCCGGCTTCCAGCTCAGCGTGTCGAAGCTGCCGCAGACATCGCAGACCGGCTGCCATTCGGCATAGACCGCGCCCTCGACTTCGCAGACCCAGGCATTGCCCCTGGGCGCGGTGACCGCCTTGGCCAGCCAGGCCTTCACGGCCGTGTCCGACCCGCCCTCGCCGCGCTCGACCGCCGCCATCAGCGTCATCACGCGCGCCGTCGGCGCCGTCTCGACCAGATCGCCCAATGCGCGCCGCGCCTCGGGGAAGTTCTCGGCGGCGATGTTGAGCTCGGCCATCAGCATCCGGGCCTCCGGATGGGACGGATCCTTGCGCACGAGGTCGCCGAAGCGCTTCACCCGCTTCTCCGGGGTCTCGGCGGGATCGATCGCGGCATAGGCCGCGGCCAGCGACGGATGGGGTTCCGACGCCCAGGCGGTGCGGATCAGCTGCGCCGCCTTGGCGCCCGAGCCCATCTCCATCTGCGCCTTGGCACCCTCGACCACGGCAGGCGCGAAGTTCGGCAGTTCCCGCGCCGCGTCCAGCGCCGCCTTGCGCGCGTCCTCTAGCTTGCCCTCGCGGCGGAGGTCCCAGGACTGGCAGAGCGCCAGCAGCCCGTCGCGCCGCTTGGCCAGGTCCTTCGGCGCCGACTTGTACTTGCGCTTCAGCCCCAGCGTCGCCCGCGCACCCGACCAGTCCTTCTCATGCGTCTGCATGAGGAACAGCTGGTCTGCGGTCTCGGAATTGTCTGGCTTCAGCTGCAGCGCGTTCTCGGCGAGCTTGCGGGCGGTGGCCTCGTCGCCCTCCGCCTGCTTCTGCCGCATCAGGCCGCGGATCGCCACGAAGCGCGTCTTGTCGTTCGACAGCAGCTTCTTGTAGCACTCGATCGCCTGGGTGCGGTCGCCCATCTGCTCGGCGGCCTGGGCCTCGAGCAGGATCGCCGCGGAATTGTCGGCGAGCTTGCCGTCGGCCTTCAGCGCCTTGCGCAGTGCCAGCTTGCTGTCGCCGGAGGCCAGCGCCAGCATGCCCTCGGTCATCAGCTCGTTGCCGCGCTTTTCGCGGTAGCGGTAGAACCAGCGGGTGAAGGCGGTCTTGTCGCCGGCGATGAAGCGCAGCAGCGCGATCAGCAGCCCGACCAGCCGCAGCACGATCCAAACCGCCACGAACAGCGCGATCGCCGCGACGACCGCCTGGAGCGGGCCCAGCGTGACCTCGTAGCCGCCGAAGATCACGGTCAGGTTCTCGCCGGAACCGGCGATGATCGTGACCGCATATTCGAGGCCGACGATGACCGCGATGAAGACAAGAATCTTGATAAGGGTCCAGAGCATGATCTTGTCCTCAGTTCGTGTTCACGGCGGCGGCCAGGTCCGGCAGGGCGGCATCGGCATCGACCCGCGCCTGTGCCTGCGCGGCCCAGGCCGACAGCTCTTCCTGGCCGGCCTCGGGCAGCGTGCCCAGCTCGCCGAGCGCAGCGGCCAGATCGCCCTCTTCGATCGCAACCGTCATCCGCGACAGCACTGCATCCGGATCGTCGCCCTCGCGCGCCTCCAGCGACCGGACCCCGGTCTGGGTGCGCAGGAAGGCGAGCAGCCGGTCCGCCGGGTCCTCGGTCATGGTCGTCGTCAGCGAGGCCTGGAGCGCGTCGCGTGCCGCGGGCGTGAAGCTTTCCTGCAGCTCCAGCACCGTCGGGATGCCCGAGCCGCCGTTGTCGAGGATCACCTGCGGGACATCGGTCACGGCCTGCAGCGCTGGCAGCGCGGTCTCGTAGGGGATGCCGGCATTGAGGGCGGCCACGACCTGGGCCAGCGCCGCCTGGGCGACGGCCGCCTGGGCGCGCGCCTCGGCATCGGCCTCGGCCTGGCGGGCGCGTTCCTCGGCGGCGGCGACCTGCGCCGCGGCCGCATCCTGGGCGGAAGCCAGATCCTTCCTGGCCTCTTCCTGCATCGCCGTCAGCTCGGCCGCGGAGGCCGCGGAAATGTCGGTCAGCCGCTTTTCGAGCCCGTCGGCATCCTCGCGCTGCTGCGCCAGGATGGAGCGCAGCTCCTCGAGCTGGCGCTCGTAGGAATCGAAGGCTGCCTTGGCGGTGTCGGAGCTTTCCACCAGCGGGCGCTGCTCGACCGCGACGAGGCGCTTGTCGACCTCGGCCATGCGCTCGTCCAGGCCGCCGATGCGCTCGCCGAAGCCCTGCAGCCGCGACTCCACATTGGTCATCGCCGTGGCGACGGTTTCCATCTGGTCCTTGGCGCCCGACAGGGTCTCGTTCACCGATCCGAGCGTGCCCGACACGCTGTCCTGCAGGCTGCCGAGATTGGAGACCAGCTGGTCGAACTGGCCGGACATGCCGCCGAACTGGCCCGAAAGCTCGCCCGCGACCTTGCCGACGGCGGTTTCGACCGAGGCGCTGTTGTCGGCCTCCAGCTTGTCGAGCCGGCCTTCCACCTGCTCCAGCTGCGCCGCGACCGGGTTCTTGCCGAAGCCGGTCATCGCCATCCAGTCAACCTTGATGAACTGCGCTGCGCCGAAGCCGACCAGCGCGGCCAGCACGCCGCCGAAGACGGTGGAAAAGACGCCGCCGCCATGGGAGGCCGGTGCCGGAGCGGCAACGGGCGCGGCCGCCGGGGCCGGTCCGGGCTTCTCGTCTTCCGCCTCGGGCTCCGTTGCCGCGGCAGGGGCCTCTTCCGCCGGGGTCTCCGGGGCGGCCTGCTCTTCCGCGGGAACCGGCTCGGCCGCCGGCTCGGTCTTTTCGAGGACCGGCTCTCCGACGGCCGCCTCTGCCTCTTCCTTGGTCATCTCGGGATCCGCCTGAGCGACAGATGCGCCGGTCTCTGCGGTCTCGCCCTCGGGCAAGGTCTCGGAGACGATCTCGGCATCCTCTACCTCGGGCGGGGCCGCCGAGATGTCCTTTTCGGTTGCCTTGCCGTCGGCGGCCTTGTTCTGCCGCCCGCGCTTGTCATCCGTACTCAAAACTGCGTCCTCTCCCTGGAGCTGTCCGCCGGGTCTGTCCCGAATTGCAACTTAGACCGGCGGCGTTCGAATTCTCAAGCACGCAAACTGGCGTCTTGCTTGGCAAGCAGGTCCAGCACGGCCCCGGAATCCGGACGCGTGGCCACGTCGAGTCTGGCGGCACTCTGCACAGGCAGGGCATCCGCCACAGCGGGGCTGATTGCCGCAACAACGAGTTGCGCGGCAGCGCCTTCGAGGAACGGCGCCAGCAGCCGTGCCGTGCGCGCCGAGAAAACCGGCAGCAGCACCGGGCCCGGCGCTGCCAGAAGCGCGGCTGCCTCCGGAACGGGCGGAACCGGGACCTGATCGTAGGTCACGGCCTCCTCCACGGCGAGTCCCGCCGCGCGCAGCGGGCCGGCCAGCGGTGCCGAGACATGCGCGCCCCGCAGGTGCAGGAGCCGGCCCGCCGGACGTTCCGCCAGCAGGAGCGCCTGCAATTCGGGCAGCGCGCCCTCCGCCGAGCGGGCATCCAGCCCGGCCGCCGCCGCCGCCGCCGCCGTGCGTGCGCCGACGCAATAGGCCGGCAGCCTAGCTGGCAGCTGCAGCCCCGGCACCAGCGCCTTGGCCGAGGTCAGGATCACCCCCGCGATGCCGGTGCAATCTGGCAGGCCGCGGCTCGGCACGATCACCATGACCGGCGAGATCACCACCCTGCCCGCACCCAGCCGGGCGCGCACCTCGGCGGCGAAGCGGCGCGACTCGGGGGCGGGCCGGGTCAGGAGCAGGGGCGCATGCGGCACGGGAGCCTCGGCAAGCTTGTGGCGGACGGTCCCCGATGCTAGCTGCCGGACATGGAGAGAACAACGGGTCAAGACCGGGCGCTGACCGTGCTCGGGATGGAAAGCAGCTGCGACGACACCGCCGCGGCCATCCTCCGCCATGTGCCGGGCGAAGCGCCCGAAATCCTCGCCAATGTCGTCCTGGGCCAGGCTGCGCTGCACGCGCCCTTCGGCGGCGTGGTGCCCGAGCTTGCCGCCCGCGCCCATGCCGAGAAGATGGACCTGGCGGTCGAACAGGCGCTGGAGGCCGCGGGCCTGCCGCTTTCGGCGGTGGATGTCGTCGCGGTCACCGCCGGTCCCGGCCTGATCGGCGGCGTGCTGGCCGGCGTGATGTGCGCCAAGGGCATCGCCATGGGCACGGGAAAGCCGCTGGTCGGCGTCAACCATCTGGCGGGCCATGCGCTGACCCCGCGGCTGACCGACGGCATCGCATTTCCCTACCTGATGCTGCTGGTGTCGGGCGGGCACTGCCAGTTCCTGGTGGCCGAAGGGCCCGACAGCTTCACCCGGCTCGGCGGCACGATCGACGACGCCCCGGGCGAGGCCTTCGACAAGACCGCGAAGCTCCTCGGGCTGGAACAGCCGGGCGGCCCGGCGGTGGAGCGCGAGGCGGCGAAGGGCGATCCTGCACGGTTCCGTTTCCCCCGCCCGCTGCTCGACCGGCCCGGCTGCGATCTCAGCTTCTCCGGACTGAAGACCGCGCTGATCCGCGCCCGCGACAAGGCGATGGAGGGCAAGGGCGGGCTGACCGTGGAGGACCGCGCCGATCTCTGCGCCGGCTTCCAGGCCGCGGTGGCCGACGTCCTGGCAGAGAAATCCCGCCGTGCGCTGGCCGACTGCGCCGGGCGCGGGCTGAGCCTCACCGCCTTTGCCGTTGCCGGCGGCGTCGCGGCGAACCAGGCGCTGCGCACCCGGCTGACCGAAGTGGCGGGCGACGTGCCCTTCCTCGCGCCGCCCCTGAAGCTCTGCACCGACAACGGCGCGATGATCGCCTGGGCGGGGCTGGAACGCTTCCGCCGCGGCGAGACCGACGGGATGGACCTGTCGGCCCGTCCGCGCTGGCCGCTCGACCAGCGCAGCCCGGCGCTTCTCGGCTCCGGCAAGAAGGGGCCCAAGGCGTGATCGGCGTGATGGGGGCCGGTGCCTTCGGCACCTCGCTTGCCATCACGCTGGCCCGCGACGGCCATCAGGTCCGGCTCTGGGCGCGCGATCCGGGCGCCATGGCCGAGACCCGCGAAAGCCCGCGCCTGCCCGGAATCGCCTTTCCCGACGGGCTGGAGGTGACCGGGGACGCCGGCGCGCTGGCCGGGGCGGAGGCGATCCTGCTGGCCGTGCCGATGCAGGCTCTCGGCGGGCTGCTGGACGCGCATCCGGCGCTCTGGCCCGGGCAGACGCTTGCCGCCTGCTGCAAGGGCATCGACCTGGCGCGCCTCACCGGCCCCTCGCAGCTGATCCGCGATCTCGCCCCCGGCGCCGTTCCCGCGGTGCTGACCGGGCCGAGCTTCGCCGCCGACATCGCCCGCGGCCTGCCCACCGCTCTGACCCTGGCCTGCGCCGGCCCGGAGGCCGCGGCGCTGCAGGCGCGGCTGTCGACTCCGTCGCTCAGGCTCTACCTGACCGACGACCTCGCCGGCGCGGAGCTGGGCGGGGCGCTGAAGAACGTCATCGCCATCGCGGCCGGCGCGGTCATCGGTGCCGGGTTGGGCGACAGCGCGCGGGCGGCGACCATGACCCGCGGCTTTGCCGAGATGTCCCGCGCCGCGGCGCATCTGGGCGCGCGGCCCGAGACGCTGACCGGCCTGTCGGGCTTCGGCGACCTGGTGCTGACCTGCACCTCCGAGCAGTCGCGGAACTACCGCAGGGGCCTGGCGCTCGGCCGGGGAGACGCGTTCGATCCGTCCATGACCGTCGAGGGCGCGGCGACGGCGCGGGCGATGGCCCGGCTGGCCGACCGCAGCGGGCTCGACCTGCCGATCACCCGCGCGGTCGCCGCGCTGGTCGATGGCGAGGTCTCGGTGCACGAGGCGCTGGCCGACCTGATGGCGCGGCCGCTGAAAGAGGAACAGGCTCCGCAGGCGGAGCCGGCACGGAGGGAAGAACCATGAAGCGGGCCATCGTCACCGGCGGCGCCGGGCTGATCGGAACGGCCATCTGCGAGGCGCTGATTGCGGAGGGCTGGGAGGTCGCGAGCTTCGACCTGAAGGAAGGCTCCGCCGGGCACCAGATCCGCTGCGACCTCTCGGACGAAGCCTCGGTCGCTGCCGCCTTCGACGCGCTCGGCTGGGACGCGCTCGACCTGGTCGTGAACAATGGCGGTCTGGTCGGCACCTCGACCCCGGACATTTCGGCCACCCGGCTGGACGACTGGAATGCGATGATCGGCAGCCACCTGACCGGCGCCTTCCTGGTGACCCGTGCCGCGGTCCCGAAGATGCGCAGGGGCGGCTCCGTCGTCATGATGGCCTCGACCCGGGCCCTGATGTCCGAAGGCTGGGACTTCGCCTATGCCGCGGCCAAGGGCGGGCTGGTGGCGCTGACCCAGGCCCTGGCGGTGCAGCTGGGACCGGCAATCCGCGTCAATGCAATCGCGCCGGGCTGGATCACCGATGCCGGCGACCTGTCGGAAATCGACCATGCCCAGCATCCGGCGGGCCGCGTCGGCCGGCCCGGGGACATTGCCGGGGCGGTGCTCTACCTCGCCGATGCGGGCTTCGTCACCGGGCAGCTTCTGCCGGTCGATGGCGGCATGACCAAGAAGATGATCTACGCGGAGTGAGGCTCCGGGCCGCGATGCCGCCTTGATCGCCGCGCCGGTGCTGCTAGGAACACGGGCAGACGCAACGAGGAGCCGTCCCATGCCCTACACCCTGATCTGCTTCGACAAGCCCGGCGCGCTGGAAATCCGCAAGGCCAACCGCGAGGCGCATCTGGCCTATATCGCCGAGACCGGCGCAGTCGAGCAGGCCGGCCCGTTCCTCGATCCCGAAGGCCAGATGATCGGGTCGCTGGTGATCCTGAATGTCGAGACCGAAGATCAGGCGGCGGACTGGGCGGCGAACGATCCCTATGCAAAGGCGGATCTGTTCGACAGCGTGCAGGTGATGCACTGGAAGCGCGTCGTCGGCTGAGCCGACGCAAGGACGTGCCGCGGCCGGTGCTGCGCCCATGCCGGCAGGACCCGCGCCGGCCCTGCCCGGCGCCTCAGCCCGCCAGGAAGGGCAAGGGCGCCCCGAAGAAATCGGCGAGCAGCACGAAATTCAGCCCGAGCACCAGCACGGCGCCGGCCAGCGCGAGCGCGAGAACGGGCTTCGACACCGCGAAGGCGCCCATCACGTCGCGCCGCGCCGCGAACAGAACCAGCGCCAGCATCGGCACCGGCAGAGCGATCGACAGCACGACCTGGCTCATCACCAGCGCCTGCGTTGCATTGACCCCGGCGATCACCACCGCGAAGGCCGGCGCCATGGTCACGGCGCGGCGCAGCCAGATCGGCACGCGGAACCGCAGGAAGCCCTGCATGATCATCTGCCCGGCCATGGTGCCCACCACCGAGCTCGAGATCCCCGAGGCGATCAGCGAGATCAGGAAGGCCCCGGCCGCCGCCCCGCCCAGCAGCGGAGTCAGCGTGTGATACGCGGTCTCGATCTCGGCCACCTCGGAATGGCCGCGATGGAAGGCGCTGGCCGCGGTGATCACCATCGCCATGTTGATCATCCCCGCCACGGCAAGGGCCACCACCACCTCGGAATTGGAGAAGCGCAGCAGCCGCCGCCGCTCGGCATCGTTGCGCGGCCTTGCCCGGGCCTGGGTCAGGCCGGAATGCAGGTAGATCGCATGCGGCATCACCGTGGCGCCGATGATCCCGACGGCGATGGTCAGCGCCATGCTGTCGGGCAGCGCCGGCGTGACCAGGCCAGCCCCGGCGGCGCCCCATTCGACCGGCGCGATCACCATCTCGGCGAGGTAGCACAGCCCGATCACGCCGACGAGCGCGCCGATGATCAGCTCCATCGGGCGGAAGCCGCGGCCCTCGAACATCAGCAGCCCGTAGGTCACGATGGCGGTGACCGCCATCCCCGCCAGAAGCGGCAGGCCGAAGAGCAGCGACAGGCCGATCGCGCCGCCGAGGAACTCGGCCAGGTCGGTCGCCATGGCGGCGACCTCGCTGACCGCCCACATCACCCAGACCAGCGGCCGGGGAAGGTGGTCGCGCGACAGCTCGGCCAGGTTCTTGCCGGTGACGATGCCCAGCCGCGCCGAGAGCCCCTGGAAGAGCATGGCGATCAGGTTGGCAAGCAGGACGACCCAGAGCAGCTGGTAGCCGTAGCCGGCCCCGGCCTGGATGTTCGTCGCGTAGTTGCCGGGATCCATGTAGGCGACCGAGGCCACCACGGCCGGTCCGGCGAAGAGCAGCCGCCGTCGCCAGCTGCCCGGCTCTCCGGCCAGAACCGCGGACATGCCTGCGCGCGTGCGGTCCGACAAACTGTTCATGATGGTTACTGCCCGTTCACCCGCCCCGTTCCTTGTTGCGAACTACTAGCATTACAGAATGGTTCCGCCCATGCGACACATGCTTGACTCGCGCCGCCCGCGGACCGCATCCAGAGGACGCCGACCGAGGAGACCCGAATGCGCTACTGGCTGCTGAAATCCGAAGCGTCCACCTGGTCCTGGGAGGATCAGGTCGCCAAGGGCGATGCCGGCGAGGAATGGAACGGCGTGCGCAACTACCAGGCGCGCAACTTCATGCGCGAGATGTCGCTGGGCGACCGCTGCCTGTTCTATCTCTCGCAGAAGGAAAAATCCGTGGTCGGCGTCGTGGAGGTCTGCGCCGAGGCGCATCCCGACAGCACCACCGACGATGCCCGCTGGGAATGCGTGGATGTCCGGGCGGTGGCCTCCCTGGCCACGCCGGTGACGCTCGACCGGATCAAGGCGGATCCGCGCCTGTCGGAGATGGTCCTGGTGAAGAATTCCCGGCTCTCGGTGCAGCCGGTTTCGGACCGGGAATGGCGCATCATCTGCGAGATGGGCGGCGTGGCGCCCTGAGCAGGACCCGATCGGCGGCAGCCCGGGCGCGGCCCATTCCGGTGCGCATCGGGCATGGCGGACCGGCAGGAGCGGCGGCACCATTTGCCCCGGCGCGATCCGCAAGGATGGACGCAACTGGCCGGATTTCTGCCTAATCATGCCGCAGATGCCGCCGCTCCGGAGCGCAGATGGCAGAAATTCGGGCACTCCACCCTAGGCCGGCGGCGATCCCGGCGTATCCTTGTCGTGACGACAACAGGGAAAGCAGGAGAATCCGCATGGCAAGTCCGGATGCAACAGCGGACGGGAAGCGCATGTCGCTGACCGCAAAGATACTCATCGCAATGGCCGGCGGCATAATCGTCGGCCTGATCCTGAACGCGATCGACCTCGGCTTCCTGAACAGCTTCCTCGTAAACGGGCTGTTCTCCATGGTCGGCACCATCTTCATGAACGCGCTGAAGATGCTGGTCGTGCCGCTGGTCATCTTCTCGCTGATCTGCGGCGTGGCCGGGATCGGCGACATCTCGGCGCTCGGCCGGGTCGGCGGCAAGTCGCTGGTGCTCTACATCGCCACGACGGCGCTGGCGATCATGATGGCGATCGGCATCTCGCTGATCATCGGGCCCGGCAGCGGCTTCGAGATGTCCGGCGTCGAGGCCGGATCGGTCGCGGGCAAGGAGGCCCCCTCGGCCTGGAGCGTGATCGCCGACATCGTGCCCTCGAACCCGATTGCCGCGGCCGCCAACGGCCAGATGCTGCAGATCATCTTCTACGTCATCGTGCTTGCCGTGGCGGCGCTGATGCTTGGCGACATCTCGAAGCCGTTCCTGCAGGCCTGCGAATACATGAACGAGCTGATGATGAAGATCGTCGAGATCGTCATGCATTTCGCGCCCTACGGCGTGTTCTGCCTGATCGCCAAGGTCTTCGCCCAGGAAGGCCTGGTCGTCTTCCTGCCGGTGCTGGGCTATGTCTCGTCGCTGGTGCTGGCGCTGGTTCTGCACTGCTTCATCGTGCTGATGGTCATCTTCAAGGTCTTCTCCGGCCTGAACCCCGTCACCTTCCTGAAGAAGATGTGGCCGACCCAGGTCTTCGCCTTCTCGACCGCCTCGTCCTCGGCGACGATCCCGGTCAACTACCAGGGCGTGACCGAGCGGATGGGGGCGGACCAGTCGGTCGCTTCCTTCACCATCCCCTTCGGCGCCACCATCAACATGGACGGCACCGCGATCATGCAGGGCGTGGCCACGGTGTTCATCGCCAATGTCTACGGCGTGGACCTGGGCGTCTCGGGCTACCTGACGGTGATCGGCATGGCGGTGCTTGCCTCGATCGGCACCGCGGGCGTGCCGGGCGTCGGCATGGTGATGCTGACCATGGTGCTGGGCCAGGTCGGGCTGCCGCTCGACGGCATCGCGATCATCCTCGGCGTCGACCGGCTGATGGACATGCTGCGCACTGCGGTGAACGTGACCGGCGACGCGATGGTGACGGTCCTGGTCGCAAAGACCGAGGGCAAGCTCGACATCGCCAAGTTCAACGATCCCAATGCCGGGATGGAGAGCGGCCACGAGCTGGACATCGATCCCGAGACCGAGAAGCGCCTGGCCGATGCCGTGCATGACGCGGCCGGCCATTCCCCGGCCGAATAGGGCCTGAAATGCAAAGAGGGTTCCGGCGGTCCGGAACCCTCTCTTCCACCCCGGACACACCCCTGTCCGCGATTCCGTTCATGGCGCAAATGTGCCGATGTCCCATGACAATACAGGAATCATCCCGCTTCTCAAAGCGCCGAATCCCTAAAAATCAGGGGCTTGCCTTAGGAGCCTGCTAACATCCCCGGAGCGGCTCAGTGGCTGCCGCGCAGCCGCGACACGAGATGGCCGAGCGGCACCAGGCAGAAGCCGACCGCCAGCCCCAGGACCGCGGACCCGACTGCCGTGGCCAGCCAGCCGACAAACGGCACCGCATGGCCGGCGGCCTCCGACAGGTGGTGCACCAGCTCCGCCGGGGCGTGCAGGCCCAGTTCCTCCGAGCCGTGCAGCAGGATGCCGCCGCCGACCCAGAGCATCGCGACCATGCCGATCTTGGCCAGCGCGAACAGCACCCAGGGCATCGACCGCACGAGTCCCCGCCCGAAGACCTTCACTGCCCCGGAGCCGCTGTTCTCCGCCAGGTGCAGCCCGATATCGTCGGCCTTCACGATCAGCGCCACCGCGCCGTAGACGCCCGCAGTGATCGCCACGCCCACCGCGGCCAGCACGACGGCCTGTTCCCACAGCGGCGACTCCGGCAGCGAACTCAGCGAGATCGCCATGATCTCGGCGGAGAGGATCAGGTCGGTCTTGATCGCGGAATTCACCCGGGTCTTCTCCAAGTCGGTGCCCGGTTCGGGCACCTCGCCGCCGTCCTCCTCGTGCGGGCGGAACAGCTCGATCACCTTCTCGGCCCCCTCGAAGCAGAGGAACAGGCCGCCGGCCATCAGGATCGGCGTGATCGCCCATGGCGCGAACTGGCTGAGGATCAGCGCGCCGGGCAGCAGGATGACCAGCTTGTTGAAGATCGAGCCCTTGGCGATCTTCCAGACGATCGGAATTTCCCGCGCCGGCGAGAAGCCCAGGACATAGCGCGGCGTCACGGCCGCGTCGTCGATCACCACGCCCGCGGCCTTGGAGCCCGCCTTGGCGGTCATCCCCGCCACGTCATCGACCGAAGCCGCCGCCGTCTTCGCAATCAGCGCCACGTCATCGAGCAGCGCCAGAAGTCCCGAGCTCATCCGTCATTCCCTCGCCTGCGGCCCGGCCCGCAACGGGCTCAGGTCCGGATCCAGTCTTCCAGTTCACCGACAGTCATCGCGCCGGGAGCCGCCTTGTTCCCCGCGAGCCGCGCGCCAAGCCGGACCAGCGCCGCGTTGACCGGAGCCTGCAGCCCCGCGGCCCGCGCCATCGTGACGATCTCGCCGTTCAGATACGCGGTTTCCAGCTGCGCCGCGCCGCGGGCAAGGCTCTGCGTGGTCGAAGTTCCGGCCCGCGGAGCCCCCGCAATGGTGCCGTTGCGGATCTGCTCGCGGCGCGGATCTTCCGCGTCGATGGTCCGCCAGTCCAGCCCGAGCGTGCGGTAGACCGTCTCGGCCTCGTCCCGCGCCGCCTTGCGGATCGCGGCATCCCCGGCATCCGGCCCGACCGCTGCGTCGATCACGTTCGACAGGTTCAGCAGGAGCTTGCCGCGCTTCCAGACCATGACGTCATCCGACGGCGTGCAGGCCACGTTGCCGGCCTCCAGCGCTTCGGCAAGAGCCGCATCCGACGCATCCGTGCCGCCCGGCCAACAGCCGATGTCGAACATGCCGAAGCGCGGCCCGACGAAGGTGCGGACATGGCCAGGCCCGGCGATGGCACAGGGCATCATCACGTTGACGCCGTGCACATTGGGGAAATAGCGCGCGGCGAGCGGCTCGTTGGCCAGTCCGTTCTGCGTGCAATAGACCGGCTGGTCGCGCAGCCCGGCCGCCGCCAGCCGTTCCAGCGCTGCAATGCTGTCCTGCGTCTTGACCGCGAGAAGGACGATGTCGTCCTTCCCCAGGCCCAGCTCGGCCGGATCGGCCGCGACGGGCACCTTCGCCTCGATCCGCTCCGACGGGCTTTCCAGCAGGAGCGGGCCGGCCTGCAGCGCAGCAAGCTGGCTGCCGCGCGCGATGCCTGCGACCGGCACCCCCGCGCGGGCCAGGCCCGCCGCGACGGTGCCGCCCACGGCACCAAGTCCGTAGACGACGACCCGCATCAGTAGCGGTAGTGGTCGGGCTTGAACGGGCCTTCCGGCGTCACCCCGATATAGGCCGCCTGCTCTGCCGTCAGCTTGGTCAGCTTCGCGCCGACCTTGGCGAGATGCAGCGCCGCGACCTTCTCGTCGAGATGCTTCGGCAGGACGTAGACCTCGTTCTTGTATTCATCGCCCTTGGTCCAGAGCTCGATCTGCGCCAGCACCTGGTTGGTGAAGGAGGCGGACATCACGAAGGACGGGTGGCCGGTGGCGTTGCCGAGGTTCAGAAGGCGGCCTTCGCTGAGCAGGATGATGCGGCTGCCCGAGGGCATCTCGATCATGTCCACCTGGTCCTTGATGTTGGTCCACTTGTGGTTCTTCAGCGCGGCAACCTGGATCTCGTTGTCGAAATGGCCGATGTTGCCGACGATGGCCATGTCCTTCATCTCGCGCATGTGCTCGATGCGGATGATGTCCTTGTTGCCGGTCGTGGTGATGAAGATGTCCGCATCCAGCGACTCTTCCAGCAGCACCACCTGGAACCCGTCCATCGCCGCCTGGAGCGCGCAGATCGGGTCGGCCTCGGTGACCTTCACCCGGGCGCCGGCGCCGCGCAGCGAGGCGGCCGAGCCCTTGCCGACATCGCCATAGCCGCAGACCACGGCGACCTTGCCGGCCATCATCGTGTCGGTTGCGCGGCGGATGCCGTCGACCAGCGATTCCTTGCAGCCGTACTTGTTGTCGAATTTCGACTTGGTGACGCTGTCGTTGACGTTGATCGCCGGGAAGGGAAGGTGCCCCTTCTCCATCATCTGGTAGAGGCGGTGGACGCCGGTGGTGGTTTCCTCGGTCACGCCCTGGATGGCGTGGCGCTGCTTGACGAACCAGCCCGGGGAGGCCTCCATCCGCTTGCGGATCTGGGCGAAGAGCGCGGTTTCCTCCTCGGAGGTCGGCACCGCGATCAGGTCGGTCTCGCCTTCCTCGACGCGCGCACCCATGAGGATGTAGAGCGTGGCGTCGCCGCCGTCATCGAGGATCATGTTGCAGGTGCCGTCGGCAAAATCGAAGATCTTGTCGCAGTAGTCCCAGTATTCCTCCAGCGTCTCGCCCTTGATGGCGAAGACCGGCACGCCCGAGGCCGCGATCGCCGCGGCCGCGTGGTCCTGGGTGGAGAAGATGTTGCACGACGCCCAGCGGACTTCGGCGCCGAGCGCGACCAGCGTCTCGATCAGCACGGCGGTCTGGATGGTCATGTGCAGCGACCCGGCGATGCGGGCGCCCTTCAGGGGCTTTTTCTCGCCGTATTCCGACCGCAGCGCCATCAGGCCCGGCATCTCGGTTTCGGCGATGTCGAGTTCCTTGCGGCCGAACTCGGCGAGGCTGATGTCCTTGACGATGTAATCCTGGGACATGGGAGGCGCTCCTGATGGGTCTATGTCCCCGGCCAACTAGCACTTGGCCCCTTGGCCGGCAATGCCGCCGTCCGGCAGGATTGTCGCGAACCGGCCTTGTCCGCCCGCGCCGGGCGGCTAGGCTCGGCGCATCCGAAAGCCTGCACCCGGAGAGCCGCCATGCCCCGCACCGCCCTTCCCGCCGCCCTCCTGGCGGCCTGCCTGCCGGCGGCGGCGGCCGCGCAGGAGGGCGCCGCGCCCGGCTGGTCGGGCATCTGGCGAAATGACAGCTGCGGCAGCGGCACCGACTCCTGGGTGCTGGGCGCGGATCTGGAGCTGGTGATCAACGAGGGCGATTTCTTCGCCGGGCCGGTGGCGATCTCGCCCGAACCGCTAGCCGGATGGTACCGCTACATCGCCGGCGGCACGAGCTTCTACATCCGGCGGGACGGCGACAGCCTGATCTTCCGCGATCTCCTCGACCCGGATGACGAGGCGCTGTCGGATGCCGTCAATGCCGGCGAGGTCACCCCCGCCACCCATTCCGGGATTTGGGAGGACACGGCCTACCATCGCTGCGAGCGGCTGCCCGCCGCGTCGCAGCTGCTTTTCGGCGAGCTGGCCGCGGTGCTGCTGGCGCTGGATGCGGTGCCGCGGGACTGCGGCCGGGATGCGGAGGGCGGAAGCTGCATGGAGGGCATCGCCGCCGCCCTCGATCTCGGCGGCGACGGCAAGCTGAACCGGGCGGAACTGGCCCGCGCCCTGCGCGCCGCCGCGCTGTTTGTCGACGGTACCGGCGACGAGGCGACGGAACTTGGCGACGCCGCCGGGGAACAGGTCGCGGCCCTGGCGGCGGCGCCTTTCCTGGCCTCGCTGATGCTGGCCTCCTTCGACTATTCCGGGGACGGCAGCCTTTCGGCGGAGGAGTTGGCCGCGGACCGCTTCGCCGGCCCCGGCTCAGACCTGTCGGACGCCCTGCCGGGCGCCGCGGAATTCGGCGCGATGCTCGGCCGCAATCTCGGCACGCTCATGAACCTTCTCGAGTCGCTTCCGCCGGGCAGCTTCCCGCCCTAGCGGCTGGACGCGCTGAGCATCCCCGCGCCGCCCTCGGTCCAGTCCTCGCCCTGGTCCATCACGCAGGCCATGCGCGTCTTGTCGTCGTAATCGACCAGCGCCCAGACGCCGCTGCCGCTGGAGGCCCAGATCACCGAGTTCTCGGTCGCGGTCCAGCTGACCGGCTGCAGCTGGTACCAGTCGATCAGCGCCGCTTCCATCTCGTCGCTGTCCATGCAGATCACGTCGGCCGTGGCAGCGGCCGGAAGCAGAAGTGCCAGTGCAGTCAGAATTGCAGGTTTCATGTCGGCCTCCTTCGTGGGATCAACGTGGAAACTGGACGGCAGTTCCCTAACGATCGGTGAGTTCCGGCATGGCGAAACAGGCAAGGGCATGGCAGCGGATGCTGTCGGGGCGCAGGCTCGACCTGCTCGATCCGACTCCGTTCGACATCGAGGTCGAGGACATCGCGCACGGGCTCGCCTTTGTGGCCCGCTGGAACGGCCAGACGCTGGGCGACTGGCCGTATTCGGTGGCCGAGCATTCGCTGCTGGTGGAGGCGATCTTCGCCCGGATGGCGCCCGAAGCCCCGGCGAAATGGCGGCTGGCCGCGCTGCTGCATGACGCGCCCGAATACGTGATCGGCGACATGATCTCGCCGGTGAAGGCAGCGATCGGCCCGGATTACGGCGAGCTCGACGCGCGTCTGGCGGCGGCGATCCACCTGCGCTTCGGCCTTCCCGCGCAGCTGCCGAAGACGGTGAAGGCGGCGATCAAGCGTGCCGACAACGTCTCCGCCTGGATGGAGGCAACACGGATCGCGGGCTTCGCCGAAGCGGAGGCCTCGAAATTCTTCGGCCGGCCCCGGCCCGAGCTGATGGACGGGTTCGAGGTGCGGCTGCGCCCGCCTGTCGAGGCCCGGAACGACTACACCGCGCGCCACGCGGCGCTGCTGTCCGCGATGTGATCCGCTGCGGCAGCAAAGACGGTGCTGCGGCGCAGCATTCCGTGCTATGAATGCGCGTCTTCAGGAAACCCCGAGTCTTCAGATGAGCGAAACCGTTACCCGAATGGCGCCGGGCGAGGCCATGGCCGAGGACGCCCTGCAGGGCTGGGCGATGACCCGGATCGAACCGACCGGTGGGCCGGAGCGGCCCTTCGACCTGCTTTTCGTCCATGGCATGGCCTCCGGCGGCTGGATCTGGAGCCGTGACTGGCTGGACCGCTTTGCCGCCGCGGGCTACCGCAGCTGGACGATCTCCCTACCCGGCCGGAAATCCGGCGGCTCGATCGCCACCAACCCGCAGGTGATCGACCGCGTGCTGAGCCTGGCCTTCGAGAAGGGCGACAGCCATGCCGCGCTGGAGCTGCTGGCGCAGTCCTTCCCCGGCATGCCCGCGCTCGACGGGCCGACTCTCGACGATTTCAGCGACGCGATCGCGACCTGCCTCGACCAGATCGGCCGCCCGGCCGCGGTGGTCGCGCATTCGCTGGGCGGCGCGGCCACCCAGAACCTGATGCGCCGCGGCCGCCGCCCGGAGGCGACGGTCCTGCTGGCCTCGGTGCCGCCCTACGGCCTGTGGCGCGCCTCGATGGAGATGGCCTGGCTCAATCCCGAGCTCTACATGGCACTGATGGATTTCTCGATGGCCGGACTGAACGCGGGCAACATCAACGTGATGCGCCACAACCTTTTTCCGCGCGGGATCTCCGACCGCGAATTCGAGGAGCTGGTGCCGCAGATGACCGACGAGAGCCTGCGCGCCATGACCCAGGCGCTCGGCTTTCCGCCCTTTGCGCCGCTGCCCGGTCCGCAGGCCGACGTGCTGGTGCTCGGCGGCGCGCTCGACCGGATGGTGCCGCCGATGGATGTCTACGGCACCGCGCTCTACTACGGCGGGCTCCCCAAGATCATTCCCGGCGCAGGCCATGTCCTGATGATGGGCGATCCGGTCCCCGAGGCGACCGCCGAGATCCTCGCCTTCCTCGACACCCGGCAGTGCTGATCCGCCCGCGGCAAAAGGAAAGCCCCGGTTCCGGAATTCCCGGACCGGGGCAGTGGCAATCGCGAGTTTCAGAGCACTTTTTATGCTCCTTGTTCGGGCTTCCGGACCGGCCAGGCGGGTTTTCCGCTGATCCGGGAGCCCATGGACACGTTTTGCGTCCTCTTTGCTTCGGTGCCAGTTCAGGCACCCCGAGTCCTAAGACTTTTAGGTAAACTCAAGGTTAACCAAAAATCACCGAAGCGCGCGGATCAGCGCTGCATCATCGACGGCGCGTTGAAGGCTTTGGAATAGGGGATCGCGACATCGAGGAAGGCGTAGTAGCTTTCCATGCATTTCGCGAAATCCGGGTTGGAAGCGGCCTGCTCGTCCATGACTTCCTTCACCGCGCCCCGCAGCGCATCCAGAACTTCCGGCGGGAAGGTCTTGAACTCGACCCCGGCATCCTGGAGCTGCTTGAAGGCGATGGCATTGTAGTACTCGAACTGGCCGATGTTCTGCGACAGCGCGCCATCTGCGGCAGAGCGCAGGATCGCCTGCAGGTCGGGGGTGAGGCTGTCCCAGGCATCCTTGTTGACGATCACTTCCAGGCCGGCGCCCGGCTCGTGGAAGGCCGGCGCGTAGCAGATGTTCGCGACCTTGTTCAGGCCGAAGGCCTGGTCGAGCATCGGGCCGACCCATTCGGCCGCGTCGATCGCGCCCGACTGGAAGGCCGGGAAGATCTCGGTCGGCGGCATCAGCACCGCGTTCACGCCGAGCTTGCGCATCGCTTCGCCGCCCAACCCGGCAATCCGCATGTTCAGGCCCGACAGGTCGGCAACCGTGTTGATTTCCTTCTTGAACCAGCCCGCCGCCTGCACGGTGGAGTTGCCGGAATAGAGCGGCATCAGATTCCGCTGGGCGTAGATTTCCTCGAACAGCTGCTGGCCGCCGCCGTAGTTCATCCAGCCCGACATCTCGCCTGCGGTCATGCCGAAGGGGATGGTGGTGAAGAAATGCAGCGCCGAGTTCTTGCCGGCGTTGTAGTAGGGCGTGGAATGGCCGATTTCGGCCGTGCCCTGCTGCACCGCGTCTTCGACCGCGAAGGCCGGGACCAGCTCGCCGGCCGAGAACAGCTTCAGCTTCAGCTTGCCTTCGGCCATGGCGTTGACGCGCTCGACGAAGTTCACGGCATTGGTGCCCACGCCCGGCGCCTGGGCCGGGAAGGAGGTCGGGCATTTCCACTCGATCACGCCCGCAGCGATGGCGGGGGCGGCAAGTGCTGCGGCCGGGGCGGCGACGGCCCCGGTCTTCAGGAAGTCACGGCGTTTCATCTCTTCTCTCCCTCCGGGGCCTCGGCCCCATCTTCATGTCAGCCAAACAGCATATCAGGCAGCCAGGTCGCAAGATCCGGCCACAGGAAAACGATCGCCAGGGTCACCAGCTGGATCAGCACGAAGGGGATCACCGAGCGGTAGATCGTCCCGGTCGTGATGTCGGGCGGCGCCACCGAGCGGTAGTAGAACAGCGCGAAGCCGAAGGGCGGCGTCAGGAACGAGGTCTGCAGGTTCAGCGCGATCAGCACCGCGAACCAGACCGGGTCGACGTCCTGCAGGATGATCGGGCCGACCAGCGGCACGACGATGAACACGATCTCGACGAATTCCAGAACGAAGCCCATGACGAAGATGATCGCCAGCGTGATCAGCAGCATGGTGCGGTGGTCGCCCGGCAGCCCGGTCAGCATCTCGTGCACCCAGACATCGCCCTCGAAGCCGCGGAAGACCAGCGACAGCATCGAAGCGGCGAGGATGATGCCGAAGATCATCGCCGAGACCTTCACGGTTTCGTACAGCGCCGCGGCCATCACGCCCGCGCGCCACAGCGCGATCACCGCGATGGCGAGGCCCAGCACCAGCAGCCCGGTCAGCGCCAGCGCCAGCAGCGCGCCGCCCGTCAGGGCGACATCGGCGGAGCTCAGATCGACCCGGCCGACGCCGGCGAGGCGCAGCGCGACCAGGCCGAAGGCGACCGCGGCGGTCAGCGACATGGCGATGCGCAGCCAGGCCGGGGTCAGCCGCGCGGTCAGCGCCTCTTCGGGCACGACGCCGGGCAGGACTTCTTCGCCGCCGGCCGCACGGACCCGCGCGGCGGTGATCAGGATGGTGCCCGCGACGCCGATCGCCGCCGCCTCGGTCGGCGTGGCGACACCGGCAAGGACCGAGCCCAGCACAGAGAGGATCAGCAGGATCGGCGGCACGATCTCGCGAAGAACGTCTCCGAGGCTTGATTTCGGCAGGGCTTCCGCACTGGCCGGGGCCTCGTGCTTCCAGAGGAGACCGACGACATAGATCCCGTAGAGCCCGACCAGCAGCAGGCCGGGGATCAGCGCGCCGGCGAAAAGGTCGCCCACGGTGACGGCATCCGGCGCGAAATTGCCGGCCCGCTGCTGGGCGTCGAGATAGGCATTCGCCACCTGGTCGCCGAGCAGGATCAGAACGATCGAGGGCGGAATGATCTGGCCCAGAGTGCCGGCCGCGCAGATCAGGCCGCTCGCCGTTCCGTCCGGAACGCCGACGCGGCGCATGGCCGGCAGCGAGATCAGGCCGAGCATGACGATGGTCGCGCCGATGATGCCGGTGGAGGCCGCGATCAGCGTGGAAATCAGCAGGACGGCCGCGACCAGCGCCCGCGGCGAGCCGCCCAGCAGGCGGCCCACCTGCATCAGCATGCGCTCGGCAACCCGGGATTTCTCCAGCAGGATGCCCATCAGCACGAAGAGCGGCACCGCCAGCAGCAGCGAGTTCGACATCACGCCGAAGGCGCGCTGCGGATAGGCCTTGAGATAGCTCAGGTCGAAGCCGCCGAACGGCGCGGCGATGAAGGCCAGCAGGACCGGAACGCCGGCCAGGACCAGCATCACCGGGATGCCCGACAGGATGCCGCCCAGAAGCGAGAGGCCGAAGACGATCAGCCAGGCGTGCTCAATCATGGCGCACCGCCAGGGCCGCGAGGCCTTGCAGGATCATCAGCACGCAGGCCACGGGCAGCATGGTCTTGACGATGAAGAAGCCGGGCAGCCCGCCGGTCTCCTTGGAGCCTTCCATGATCGACCAGCTGAAGGCCACGTCCGGCCAGACCCACCACAGCGTCAGCCCGAAGAAGGGCAGCAGCAGCGCGAGGATCCCCGCGATGTCGAAGCGGCGCTGCCACAGGGGCGACTGGCCCGCGCGGAACACGTCGACCCGGACATGGCCGTCCTCGGCGAAGGCGACCGGCAGTCCCAGCACGACGAGCGCGGCAAAGGAATAGGCGACGGCATCCTGCAGCTCGATGAAGCCGATGCCGAAGACATAGCGGAGGATCACCACCGCAAGCTGTCCCAGCACGATCAGTATCAGCAGGCCCTGGCAGAGCAGCCCGGTCACCCGGTGCAGGCTCAGGGCAATCCGGTTCACCATCTCGCCATTCCTCGTGAAGTCATGGCGCCTCCTGCCCAAAATGCCGCGGATCCGCAAGGCTGACCCGCCGTTCCGCGCAATTTCCTGTCTTTCAGCGTGGCACGGGGAGCCCGCTGGGCACTGCATCGGGGACGCCGAGCCGCCCGTCCAGCGAGGCCGGGTCGGTCAGGCTGCCGAGGAAGGCGAGGATCTGCGCGACCTCCGCATCGGCGAGCGTGACCGGCTGCAGCTCGTTCGCCGCGGCGATCCGGTCCAGTTCCGGCGGGTCGGCCAGCACCATGTGGTCGCGTGCGCCCGGCAGGTGCGGCAGCCGGGCCTGCGACAGGTCATAGCGCGCAAGCGCGGCCACGGGGTCCAGGTGGTGGCGCACGACGGCCTCCAGCGAGGCGTAGGCGCCGTCATGGCCGTAGGGCGCGGTTTGGGCCACGTTGCGCAAGCTTGGCGTGCGGAAGCGGTAGGCGTCCTCCGCCGCCCCGGTCACCCGCTGGCGGCCCTCGTCGCGGAAGCCGGTCTCGAACCGCGCTGCCTTGCCCGGCCCGATCTGCGGCATGGCGATGGCGTGGAACGCCTGATCCGTCTGGAAGCGCCCGGAATGGCATGCGCTGCAGCCCGCCTTGCCGTGGAACAGCTGCCGGCCCGCCTCGGCCTCCGGCGGCAGGGGCGCGCCCGCGAGGAACCGGTCATAGGGGCTGTCATCCGCCCGCCACTCCACGGCGATGAAGGCGGCAAGCGCATTGGCGATGTCGGTGAAGTCCAGCGGATCGTCGCCGAGGACCGCAAAGCCGTCGCGATAGGCCGGGATCGCCGCAACCCGCGCCGTGATCCGCGCCCAGGCGCCGTCATCGCCGGTCAGCAGTCCCTGGCGCACCGCCTTCGACACCTCGTTCTCGCCGTAATGGCCCGACATCTCGTCCTGGCTGAGCACCGGGAACATGGTCTGCGCCGCCAGAACGCCGTCGAACCCCGCCACCATCTCGCTGCCCAGGGGCGTGCGGATGCCGCCGGGCTGGCCTGCGTCCTCCTCCAGCCGTCCGTCATGGAACATCACCCGGAACTCGGGATAGCCGAGGTTGAACAGCGCCGTCGCGTTCCGCGGCACGCGCCGCTCGGGCAGGTTCTCCCGGTCGGGATGCCGCTCCGGACCCAGCCCGATGCCGCCGTCGCCGATCCCGAGGCTGACCCCGTCCGACGTGCCGAAGCGCGGATGGTGGCAGGTCGCACAGGCCACCTCGCGGTTGCCCGACAGGACGGGATCGTAGAACAGGAGCTGGCCGAGCTTCACCTCCGCCGGGCCGAATTCGGGGAAGCCCTCCCCGGCGACCGCCGGGAAGGCAAGAATTGCAGCGCCGAGCGCCGCAGGGATCAGACGAAACGGTTGACCCAATTCTCCAGGATCTCCTGCTGGCCGGATCTGGGCTGCGGATCGCAGCCGCGGTCCAGCGCCGCCGCCGCGATCTGATCGAGCGGCTGGGACAGCATCGCCTGCGCCACCGGGTCCTTCCAGCCCGCGTAGCGCCCGGCAATCGCCGCCTCCAGCCCGCCGTCCTGCAGCATCGCCGCTGCCGCCTTCAGCCCGCGCGCGCAGACATCCATGCCGCCGACATGCGACGCTATCAGGTCCTGCGGATCGAGCGACTGGCGCCGGATGCGCGCGTCGAAATTGGTGCCGCCGGTGCCCAGCCCGCCCGCACGCAGGATGATGTAATAGGCCAGCGCCACCTCGGGCACGTTATTGGGGAACTGGTCGGTGTCCCAGCCCGACTGGTAGTCGTTGCGGTTCATGTCGATGGAGCCCAGCATCCCCTCGGCCGCCGCGACGGCGAGTTCGTGCTCGAAACTGTGCCCGGCCAGGATCGCGTGCCCCTGCTCCAGGTTCAGCTTGACCTCGTTCTCCAGCCCGTACTTGCGCAGGAACCCGATGCAGGTCGCCGCGTCGAAATCGTACTGGTGCTTCGACGGCTCCTGCGGCTTCGGCTCGACCAGGATGGTGCCCTTGAAGCCGATCTTGTGCTTGTACTCGACCACCTTCGACAGGAAGGCGCCCATATGGTCCAGCTCCTGGCCCAGATCGGTGTTCAGCAGCGTCTCGTAGCCTTCGCGACCGCCCCAGAGCACGTAGTTCTCGCCGCCCAGCCGGTGGGTCGCGTCCATCGCCGCCTTCACCGTGGCGGCGGCATAGGCGAAGACCTCCGGGTCCGGGTTGGTCGAAGCGCCCGCCATCCAGCGCCGCGCCGAGAACATGTTGGCCGTGCCCCAGAGCAGCTTTGTCCCGGTCTCCTCCATCTTCGCGGCGAAGATGTCGGTGATCCGCTCGAGATTGGCGATCGACGCGGCAAGGGTGGCACCCTCGGGGCGGACATCGGCATCGTGGAAGCAGAAATAGGGCTGGCCGAGGATGCGGAACATCTCGAACGCCGCCTCTGCCTTGGCTTCGGCATGGGCCATGTCGCCCGCCGACTGCCAGGGGCGCAGGAAGGTCGGACCGCCGAACGGGTCGCCGCCCTCGTAGGCCAGGCTGTGCCAGTAGGCGACAGCGAAGCGCAGGTGGTCCTCCATTCGCTTGCCCAGGACGATCTCGTCGGGATTGTAGTGCCGGAAGGCCAGCGGATCGGCGGTGCCGGCGCCCTCGTAGCGCACCGGCTCCAGCCCGGCGAAGAAGTCCTTGGTCATTTCAGCACCTTCAGGCTGGGATAGAGGTCGCGCCAGGCGGCATAGGCATCGTCATAGGCGGGGACCAGGCCGGCACGCGGCTGCACGGTCTCGCCGATGTCCGGGCGGGTCATCACCGCATCGGGGTCGGCGCCGGTCACGCCGCAGATCGCCAGCCGCGCCGCGCCGAGCGCTGCGCCGAACTCGCCCTTCGCGGGCAGGTCGAGCGGCTGGTTCAGCACCGTGGCCAGCAGATCCACCCAGTAGCGCGAGCGCGTGCCGCCGCCGATCGCCAGGCACTGGTCCAGCGCCGTGCCGGTCGCCATCAGCGCCTGCTGGCAGTCGCGCAGCGCGAAGCTGACGCCCTCGATCACCGCGCGGGCGAGGTCCTGCGGCCCGTCGGCGATGTCGAGCCCGGTAAAGCCCGCGCGGATCGCGCTGTCATTGTGCGGGGTGCGCTCGCCCGAGAGATAGGGCGCGAAGCGGACCCGGCCGGGGGCTTCGAGCGGGCCGAGACCGGCCAGAAGCTCGGCAGGTCCCTTGCCGGTGATGCGCGACAGCCAGTTGAGGCTGTCGGTGGCCGCAAGGATCACGCCCATCTGGTACCAGCGCCCGGGAACCGCATGGCAGAAGCTGTGGACCGCCGACCCCGGATCGGCACCGAAATCGTCGCGCGCCGCCAGCAGAACGCCCGAGGTGCCGAGCGAGACGAAGCCCTGCCCTGCCTTCAGCGCGCCGACCCCGCAGGCCGAAACCGCGTTGTCCGCGCCGCCCGCCACGACCTGCACGCCCGCGGGCAGGCCCAGCTCCGCGGCAAGCTCCGGGCGCAGGGTGCCGACCACCTCCGAGCCCTCGACGAGGTCCGGCATCTGGTCCGGCCGCATGCCGGTGGCCTCCAGCGCGGCCTCCGACCAGCGGCGGCCCGCCACGTCGAGCCAGGAGGTCCCGGCCGCATCCGACATGTCGGTCACGCGCCGCCCGGTCATCCAGTAGAGCAGGTAGTCCTTCGGCAGCATCGCCGTCGCGACCTTCGCGAAGGTCCCGGGCTCGTGATTGCGCACCCAGGCCAGCTTCGGCGCGGTGAAGCCCGGAAAGACCACATTTGCCGAGGCCTCGCGCATCACCGGCATCGCGTCGAGCGCGGCGGCCTCCAGATGCGAGCGCGTGTCGTTCCACAGGATGCAGGGCCGCAGCACGTCTCCGGACGCGCCGAGCAGGACCGCGCCGTGCATGTGGCCGGAAAAGCCGATGCCCTCGAGCGCGGCCAGTTCGGCGGGATGCGCGGACCGGAGTTCCGCCAGCGCCGTCCGGATGGCGGCGATCCAGTCCTGCGGATCCTGCTCGCTCCATCCCGGATGGGGATGGGCGACGCTGCAGGCGCCCTCGGCCGAGCCGATGACCCGCTGCGCCGCGTCCACGAGCAGCAGCCGCGCCCCGGACGTGCCGAGGTCGATTCCGAGATACACGCGATGTCCTCCCTTCGCGGGCCCCTCTCGGAGCCGCTCTCCTCACCGGACAGGACCACGCTTTATTTCGGCTGTCAAATTATATCTTGCCCCGGCAGGTCACAGCGCCATGCCGAGGATCGTCTCCAGCTGGTCCTGGCTCAGCTCCACCGGATTGCCCTTCATCGAGGACGATCCCCGCGCCGCCTCGGCCACCATCGGGATGTCGGCGGGGTCGAGCCCCATTCCGCCAAGCCGCGGCAGGCCCTGGTCCGTGACCCACTGGTCCAGGTTGGCGCCGGTCAGGCCGAGCTTCAGCCGTTCGCCGATCCAGCGCGCCACCCGGTCGATGCGGATATCGGCCGGATCCGGCAGGCCGACGCGCATGTGGACGGACAGGACCGGCTGCAGGAGGCGCCCGCAGATAGCGCCATGCGGCGCGCCGGTGACCCCGCCGAGCGGGCCGGCGAGGCCATGCACGGCGCCCAGCCCGGCATTGGCCAGCGCGATGCCCCCTGCCAGAGAGGTCCAGGCCAGCGCGTCCCGCGCCCCGGGCTCCTCGCGGTCCATCAGCGTCGCCAGCGCAGACAGCCCGGCCGGGATCGCTTTCTCGCAGAGCGCATCCGTGACGATGCTGGCCTTCGGACTGAGATAGGGCTCGATTACCTGCACCACGGCATCCAGGCCCGAGGCCAGCGTCACCGATTTCGGGCAGCCGTCGGTCAGGGACGGATCGACGATGGCCAGCCGCGCCAGCATCCGGTCGTCGCGCAGCGACACCTTGCGGCGGTGATCCGGCACGCCGATCACGGCGTTCTTGGTCACTTCCGCGCCGGTGCCGGCCGTTGTCGGGATGGCCACGAAGGGCAGGAGCGGGCCGGCCAGCTTGCGCCCCGTGCCGACGACTTCCAGATATTCCGCCGCCGGATGGGCCTCGCCCGCAAGCGCGGCAACCGCCTTGCCGAGGTCGAGCGCCGCGCCGCCGCCGCAGGCGACCACGGCGCCTGCCCCGAAGTCCCGCGCCGCGGCCACGGCAGCCTCCAGCATTTCCAGATCCGGCTCTCCGGCGGCGGGCAGTCCCAGCACCTCGGCGCCCTCGCGGCGCAGCCCGTCCAGCAGCCAGCCGGCCCGATGCGCGTCGCGGCCGTGGATCACGAGGATGCGGTCGGCCAGCGCCGCGATCTCCGGCACGGCTTCGGCCGCCTTGCCGCGGCCGAAGCGGATGTCCCCCGGCAGGCGCAGCCCGAAGGGCGCGATCATGCCGCCTGCACCGCGGCGATGGCGCGCTTCCACGCCCCGTATTTTGCCTCGCGCATCTCCGGCTTCATCGCGGGCTCGAAGCGGCGTTCCAGCGCCCAGCCCTTGGCGAATTCCTCCTGGCCCGGATAGATGCCGGCCTTCATCCCTGCCAGCCAGGCGACGCCGAGCGCGGTGGTCTCGGTCACTTCCGGACGGTCGACCGGCGCGTCGAGGATGTCGGCGAGGAACTGCAGCGTCCAGTCGCTGACCACCATTCCGCCATCGACGCGCAGCACCGGGTCGGTTTCCTTCGCCGGCAGGTCGGCATGCATTGCCTCCAGCAGGTCGCGGGTCTGGTAGCCGACGCTTTCCAGCGCCGCGCGGGCGAATTCCGCTGGACCCGAATTGCGCGTCAGGCCGAAGACCGCGCCGCGAACGTCAGGGTTCCAGTAGGGCGCGCCGAGCCCGGTGAAGGCCGGGACCAGGACCAGGGACTGGTGCGGATCGGACTGTTCGGCCAGGGCCTGGCTCTGGCCGGCGCTGTCGATGATCTTCAGCCCGTCGCGCAGCCATTGCACCACCGCGCCGGCGACGAAGATCGAGCCCTCGAGCGCATAGGTCGGCTTGCCGTCGAACTGGTACGCGATGGTGGTCAGCAGGCGGTGGGCGGACTGCACCGGCTCGGAGCCGGTGTTCAGGAGCGCGAAGCAGCCGGTGCCGTAGGTCGATTTCAGCATTCCCGGCTCGAAGCAGGCCTGGCCGATCGTCGCCGCCTGCTGGTCGCCCGCGACGCCGAGGATCGGCACGGCGGCACCGAAGACCTCCGGATCGGTGGTGCCGAACTCGGCCGCGCTGTCCAGGACCTCGGGCAGCATGTTCATCGGAATGCGCAGGAGTTCGCAGAGCGAGGTGGACCAGCGGCCCTTGTGGATGTCGTAGAGCATCGTCCGGCAGGCATTGGTCGCGTCGGTGACATGGGCCCGGCCGCCGGTGAGCTTCCAGATCAGGAAGGTGTCGACCGTGCCGAAAAGCAGCTTGCCCGCCTCCGCTTTCTCCCGCGCGCCATCCACGTTGTCGAGGATCCAGGCCAGCTTCGTCGAAGAGAAATAGGGGTCGAGCAGCAGCCCGGTCTTCTCGGTGACCAGCGCTTCGTGCCCCGCCTCGTGCAGCTCGTGGCACCATTTCGCCGTGCGGCGGTCCTGCCAGACGATGGCGTTGCAGACCGCCTCGCCGGTCTCGCGGTCCCAGACGACGACAGTTTCGCGCTGGTTGGTGATGCCGATCGCCGTGACCTCGCCCGCGCCGATGCCGGCTTTCTCCAGCGCCCCGGCACAGGTCGAACGCACCGTCGCCCAGATATCCGCCGGATCGTGCTCCACCCAGCCGTTGTCAGGATAGTGCTGGGCGAATTCCTCCTGCGCCATGGCCCCGGGCGCCATGGCCGCGTCAAACAGGATGGCGCGGGTGGAGGTGGTGCCCTGGTCGATGGCGAGGATATGGGTCATGTCGGCTCTTCCGCTTCCGGTTGCTTCCTGCCGGTAAATTGGTCGACCAATTCGAAACTGGCAAGGGGTTCCGGGGATTTCCCCAGTCGGCCCGTCCGGGACACGGAAAAAAAATGGCGGAGGCCGGAGCCCCCGCCAGTCACAGGCGATGGTGCGCGCCCCTTTGCGGAGTCGCGTCTGTCCCTCGTTTTTCTTGGAATATCTGCCTGTTACTTCATTTCGGCACGGATCTGCTGGCGCAGCACGTCGATCGGGACCATGACCCCGTCGCGCTTGTAGCTCCAGTAGGTCCAGCCGTTGCAGGAGGGCGCGCCTTCGAGCGCGGCGCCGACCTGATGGATGGAGCCCTTGCAGTCCGAGGCGATCAGCGTGCCGTCCGCCCGGACCTTCGCGGTCTTGTTGCGCGGGCTGAACAGGACCTCTCCCGGCTCCAGCATGCCGCGCTCGACCAGCTGGCCGAAGGGCACGCGCGGCTCGGCCCGCTTTCCCTTGGTGACTTCCAGCGCCTCGCTGGTCGCCTTGCGCACCTTGGCGATCCGCTTGCGGGCCACCTCGGCATAGGCCTCCTCGCGGTCGATGCCGATGAAGTCCCGGCCCAGCCGCTTGGCCACGGCGCCGGTCGTGCCGGTGCCGAAGAACGGGTCGAGCACAACGTCGCCGGGATTGGTCGTCGCGACCAGCACCCTGTGGAGAAGGGCCTCGGGCTTCTGGGTCGGATGGGCCTTGTTGCCCTCCTCGTCCTTCAGCCGCTCGTGGCCGGTGCAGATCGGGATCACCCAGTCCGAGCGCATCTGCACGTCGTCGTTCATGGCCTTCACGGCCTCGTAGTTGAACGTGTATTTCGAGCTTTCCGATTTCGACGCCCAGATCAGGGTCTCATGCGCGTTGGTCAGCCGCTTGCCGCGGAAGTTCGGCATCGGGTTCGACTTGCGCCACACCACGTCGTTGAGGATCCAGAAGCCCTGGTCCTGCAGCGCCGCGCCGACGCGGAAGATGTTGTGGTAGCTGCCGATCACCCAGATCGCGCCGTTCGGCTTCAGGATGCGGCGCGCGGCCTCCATCCAGGCATGGGTGAAGCGGTCATAGGCGGCGAAGGTGGCAAACTGGTCCCAGTGGTCGTCCACGGCATCGACCTTGGAATTGTCGGGCCGGTGGAGATCCCCGCGAAGCTGCAGGTTGTAGGGCGGATCTGCGAAGATCAGGTCCACGGAGGCCTCGGGCATCCGGTTCATGATCTCGACGCAATCACCCAACAGGATCTCGTTGAGCGGCAGCGGCGTGCCCTCAGTCTTGGTTCTTTTCATTGTTCGATCTGCCTCGCGGACGCGCGGTTATCCACGCTGTTATTGTGGATAACATGAGTCAGACACGAGTCGCAGTCAATTTCTTTTCCGCTTCAATGCGTTAGGGCCGATCTCTATTCTGTGTCACCGCACAATATCTTGTGGACCGGGGCGAAGGATCTGCGGTGATGTGGTGTTATCCCCAGTGACTTCAGCGCAACAACATGCGCCTTGGTGGGATAACCCGCGTTCCTCTCCCAGCCGTAGCCGGGACATTCGGCGGCAAGTTCCGCCATGATCCGGTCGCGGGCGACTTTCGCGACGATGGACGCGGCCGCAACGGACAGCGATTTGGCGTCGCCCTTGACCAGCGGCGCCGCCGGGCACGGCATCCCTGGCGGCATCTTGTTGCCGTCGATCAGCAGATGGTCCGGGACCTGCGAAAGCCCCGCCACGGCGCGCCGCATCGCCAGGAAAGTGGCCTGCAAGATGTTGATTTCATCGATTTCCCCGACGCTGGCATGGGCAATGCAGACATCCGCCGTGGCGAGAATTTCTTCGGCCAGTGCCGCGCGCTGCACCGGCTTCAGCGCCTTCGAATCGTTCAGCCCGGCCGGCACCCGCGCCGGATCGAGCCGAACCGCCGCCGCCGTGACCGGGCCGGCCAGCGGACCGCGCCCGACTTCGTCGATTCCCGCGATGCGGACGAGCCGCGGGTCGCCGCAGAGCTGCCGCTCGGGATCGAAGCTGGGGACAAGTTTGGCAGGGCTGGCGAGTCTGGCCATGGCGGGTCCTTTCGTCGGGTCCCGCCGCCTCTACGCGATCCGCGCCGCGGACCAAAGCAGGTTGTGGATAAAAGGATGCCCCGACCGTTTCCGACCGGGGCGCGTGCTAGGCTCACGTGGTTGGCACGAGCGTGGCACGTTAAAGTTGTAGAACTAATTTCTCGATCTGTCGAGAAATTACCTCAGCCGAGCACCCGGCGCGCGATCACCTGCGCCTGGATTTCGCCGGCGCCTTCGAAGATGTTGAGGATCCGCGCATCGCAGAGCAGGCGGCTGATCTGGTATTCCAGCGCGAAGCCGTTGCCGCCATGGATCTGCAGCCCGTTGTCGGCGCAGGCCCAGGCCACGCGGGCCCCCAGCAGCTTGGCCATGCCGGCCTCCAGGTCGCAGCGGTGGCCGTGATCCTTCTCCCAGGCGGAGAAATAGGTCAGCTGCCGCGCGATCATGATTTCCACAGCCATCATGGCGAGCTTTCCGGCCACCCGCGGGAAGTCGATCAGCGACTTGCCGAACTGCTTGCGGTCGATGGCGTATTGCATCGAGACGTCCATGGCCGACTGCGCCACGCCGATGGCGCGGGCCGCGGTCTGGATGCGCGCGGATTCGAAGGTCTCCATCAACTGCTTGAAGCCCTGGCCCTCGACGCCGCCCAGCAGGTTCTCGCCCTTGACCTTGAACCCGTCGAAGCCGAGCTCGTATTCCTTCATGCCGCGATAGCCCAGCACCTCGATCTCGCCGCCGGTCATGCCGGGGGTCGGGAACGGATTCTCGTCGGTGCCCGGGGTCTTCTCGGCGATGAACATCGAGAGGCCCTTGTAGTTGTCGGTCGCCGGATCGGTGCGCGCAAGAAGCGTCATGATGTGGGTGCGCGCGGCGTGGGTGATCCAGGTCTTGTTGCCGGTCACCGTCCAGTCGCCGTCCTCGCCCTTCACCGCGCGGGTGCGCAGCGATCCGAGGTCGGAGCCGGTATTCGGCTCGGTGAAGACCGCCGTCGGCAGAGTCTCGCCCGAGGCAAGCTGCGGCAGCCACTTTTCCTTCTGTTCCTCGGTGCCGCCGCAGATGATCAGCTCCGCCGCAATTTCGGAGCGAGTGCCGAGGCTACCCACGCCGATATAGCCGCGCGACAGCTCCTCGGAGACGACGCACATCGAGGCCTTGGACAGGCCGAACCCGCCGTATTCTTCTGGGATCGTCAGGCCGAACACGCCCATCTCGGCCAGTTCCTCGATGATCTCCATCGGGATCAGCTCGTCCTTGAGGTGCCAGTCGTGGGCGTTGGGGATGACCTTGTCGAGCGCGTAGCGGCGGAACTGCTCGCGGATCATCTCCAGCTCTTCGTCGAGGCCGCAATTGCCCAGCGTGGTGTTCGCGGACTGCTCCTGCATCAGCTCGACCAGCCGGACGCGGGCCTGGGTGGTGTTGCCCCCGGCCATCAGTGCCTGGACGGCATCGGTGCCGAGCTCGGCCGTGTCGAGGCCGAGGTCGCGCAGGCGGAAGAACTCTGCCTGCCACATCGGGATGCCGCCTTCGATCTGCGAGAGGTACTCGCCGAAGCCGATCTGCAGGATCAGCTGCTCGATCTCGCCGAACTTGCCCTCTTCCTCGAGCCGGCCGGCCCAGGCGCGCATCTGGCGCAGAGCTTCGACATAGGTCGCCAGCCAGGCAAGCCCGTGGGCGGAGGACTGGTTGAGCTCGAGAAGCTTGCCGGAAATGCGGCCTTCATCGGTTACCTGCGCCTTCAGCGCATCCTTCGCCTTGGCCAGAACGGCTTCGGCAGGCGCGACCGCGGCGGCGGTCAGGCCGAGAAGATCGGGGAGGATCGTGGACACGTCCGCGGGCAGGCTCTGTCCGTCATGGGGCATCGTTCGGTTCCTTCGCTGTTCAGTCAGGGCCGTCTAAACATTTCGCAGTCGCAGCGCAAGATATTTTCAATTGTATAGGCCAAAAGGATATAAAATGTCGTACCCGTTTTGCGCTGCGGAGGGTGTCCGATCCGGATATGCCTGAGTCTGAAAGGACACTTCATGGATCTTACACTATTCTGGCCCACCGGTCCCGCCGGTCTGATTGCTGCAGTTGCAATCACCGTTCTGGCGGCCTTCGTGAAGGGCGCAACCGGTTTCGCGATGCCGATGATCATGATTTCGGGACTGGCGACCTTCCTGCCCGGCGAGTTCGCGCTGGCGCTGCTGATCGTGCCGACCCTGGTGACCAACGTGATCCAGGCCTTCGGCGGCGGGCTCGACCATGCGGTGGACGCGGCGAAGCGCTACTGGCGCTACATCGCCATCGTTCTGGTCTTCATCGCGGGCTCAGCGCAGTTGGTGTCGGTGCTGCCGCAGACGCTGCTGTTCCTGGCGCTGGGGACCGCGATCACCGGCTTCGCGCTGTGGCAGCTCAGCGGGCGGCGCCTGAGCGTGCCGCCGCACCTGAAGACCCGGATCGAGGTGGCCGTGGGCATGATCGCCGGGGTGATCGGCGGACTGTCCGGCGTCTGGGGGCCGCCCACCGTGGCCTACCTGTCGGCCAGCGGCGCCACCAAGAACGAATCCGTGCGGGTGCAGGGCGTGGTCTATTTCGCCGGTGCCTGCGTTCTGACGCTGGCTCACCTGCGCTCGGGCGTGCTGAACGCCCAGACCCTGCCGCTGAGCGCGGCCATGGTCGCGCCGGCCATGGTGGGCCTGGTCATCGGCATTCAGGCGCGCGGCAGGATGGACGAGCAGCTGTTCCGCCGCTGCACGCTGGTGGTGCTGATCCTCGCCGGTCTGAACCTGGTGCGCCGCGGGATTGCCGGACTCTAGAAACGGCGAAGGCCCCGGCAGTCAGCCGGGGCCTTGCTGAATCCGCGGAGCGGAGGCTCAGCCGATGGCGACGGCCTTCACGTCCTCGTCGATATGCGCCAGGTACTGCTCGAAGTTGTCCGAGAACATCTTCACCAGCTTGGCGGCATTGGCGTCGTAGCCGTCCTTGTCGGTCCAGGTCGAGCGCGGGTCCAGGAGACCGGCATCCACGCCCGGCACGGTGACCGGCACGTCGAAGCCGAAATTCGGATCCTTGCGGAAGGTCGCCTCGTTCAGCGAGCCGTCGAGCGCGGCGGTCAGCAGCGCGCGGGTGGCCTTGATCGGCATGCGCGACCCGGTGCCGTAGGCGCCGCCGGTCCAGCCGGTGTTCACCAGCCAGCAGGTCGCGCCGTGCTTGGCGATCTTGTCGCGCAGCAGGTTGCCGTAGACTTCCGGGCGGCGCGGCATGAAGGGCGCGCCGAAGCAGGTCGAGAACACCGGCTGCGGCTCGGTCACGCCGCGCTCGGTGCCGGCCATCTTCGAGGTGAAGCCCGACAGGAAGTGGTACATCGCCTGCGCCGGGGTCAGCCGCGCGATCGGCGGCAGCACGCCGAAGGCGTCGCAGGTCAGCATGATGATGTTCTTCGGATGGCCGCCCAGGCCGGTTTCGCTGGCATTGGAGATGTAGTCCAGCGGGTAGGCGCAGCGCATGTTCGGCGTCAGGCTGTCATCCTCGAAATCGAGTTCCTTGGTCTCGGGGTCGTAGACCATGTTCTCGATGACGGTCGCGAATTTCGAGGTCGTCGCGTAGATTTCCGGCTCCGCCTCGGGCGAGAGCGAGATCGTCTTGGCGTAGCAGCCGCCCTCGAAGTTGAAGGTGCCGCGCTCGGACCAGCCATGCTCGTCGTCGCCGATCAGCACGCGCTCGGGATCGGCGGACAGCGTGGTCTTGCCGGTGCCCGACAGGCCGAAGAAGATCGCCGCGTCGACCGGGTTGCCCTTTGCGTGGTTGGCCGAGCAGTGCATCGGCATCACGCCCTTCTCGGGCAGGATGTAGTTCAGCAGCGTGAAGACGGATTTCTTGTTCTCGCCGGCATATTCGGTGCCGCCGATCAGGATCAGCTTCTTGTCGAAGTTCAGGGCGATGACCGTTTCCGACTTGCAGTCATGCTTCGCCGGGTCCGCCTTGAAGCTCGGAACGTTGATGATCGTGAACTCGGGGGCGAAGCCGTCCAGCTCCTCGCGCGACGGACGGCGCAGGAGGTGGCGGATGAACAGGTTGTGCCAGGCGAGCTCGGTGACCATGCGGACGTCCAGGCGATGCTCGGGGTCCGCGCCGCCGAAGAGGTCCTGGACGAACATGTCCTTGCCCTTCATGTGCTCCAGCATGTCGGCATGCAGCGCGTCGAAGCCCGCGGGGGACATTTCGGCATTCGCTTCCCACCAGATCGCATCGGCCACGGACTCGGTCTTGACGACGTGCTTGTCCTTCGGAGAGCGGCCGGTGAACTTGCCGGTGGAGACGAGGAAAGTCCCGCCCTGGCCCAGCTCGCCTTCTCCGCGCTTCAGGGCCGCTTCGACAAGCGCAGGCTCCATCAGGTTGTAGTAAACGGTGCCGAGCCCGGTAATGCCCTGGTCTTCCAGCTTGTGCGCCGGGTTCACACGTCCGATGTCCATCTCGTAGCTCCTGAGTTCCGCATACTGCGGGTGAAACGCGTTACGCGCTGGCCGGCCCAAGCGAATGGGACCGCACAATTGACGTACAGGTCGTATAACATGACCTAAAAACCGCTGAATAGGACGGATTTTATGAGTTAGCGCAACCAAATTCATGTTTGCGCAAACTTGATTAATGCCTGCCCCGGTTAGGAATTCGTTTGCAACCGGCGAGGTAGAAAACCCCGGGTGGGAATAGCGAATCACAAGTCTATTTGGGGGTGCATCATGGCCGGTACGGCTACAGGATCGGTTTCTCGTCAGCAGGAACTTCAGCCGCGGATACGCGCCGCCGTGGTCGAGGACGATCCGTCAATTCTGAAGACGGTATGCCTGATGCTGGAGGCCGAAGGCTATGCCGTCGATGCCTATGCCGACGGGCAGGCCGCCTTCGACGGCATGACCCTGAACATTCCCGACATCGCGCTGATCGACCTGGTGATGCCGGGCATGGACGGCATGGAACTGGTCCGGCGCATCCGCACCGGCTGGGATTTCCCGATCATCATGGTGACCGGCCGCGACGACGAGATCGACGAGGCGCTTGGGCTGCGGCTCGGCGCCGACGACTATGTCCACAAGCCCTTCGCCCAGCGGCTGCTGCTGGAGCGCATCCGCGCCAACCTGCGCCGCGCCCGCCGCCACATGCCCGGCATGCCCCTGCCGGACGCAGCTGCCGCCGCACAGCCTGCCGCCGACCCGGAACCGGAGAGCTCCTCGATGGTGCGCGGCGAGCTCTGCATGGACCCGGAACGCCACTCCGTCACCTGGCGCGGGGAAGCGGTCAGCCTGACCGTCACCGAATTCCAGCTGCTGGTGGCGCTGGCCCAGCGTCCCGGCGTGGTGAAGTCGCGCGACCAGCTGATGGATGTCGCCTATGACGACAACATCTATGTCGACGACCGCACCATCGACAGCCACATCAAGCGGCTGCGCAAGAAGATGCGCGCAGTCGATCCCGATTTCAGCGCCATCGAGACGCTCTACGGGATCGGCTACCGCTATTCCCCCCGGCCGGCCGCCGCCGCCGGAGCCTGACTGCCGGGCGCCGCGGCCCGGCCGCGCGCGGCCCGGACCGGCCCCGAAAGGGCCGCCAGAGCCTGACAGTCCGGCCCGCCCGTCCGAATGACGGCGCGGCTCAGGCCCCCGGCCCGGACCTGCAGCAGAAGCGTTGCCCCGCCCGCCCGTCCCGCAACCGGTCCGGTCCAGCGGCCGTGCCCGCAACTGTCGGAAGGCCCCGTGAACAAGCACAACCCGCTTCCGCCGCGAGCCGGCCTGCTCGAGGCCATGGCCACGGCCCTGGCACAGCAGAAATCCGGGCTCAGGGACCTGGTCCATGACCTGCGCAGCCCGCTGACCGCGCTCCAGCTCGGCACCGAGACCCTGCTGGAGAATTCCGGCGGCGGCTTCGAGCAGATGATGCTCGAGCAGATGCTGTCCGATGTCGGCCGGCTGGCGCAGATGCTGGCCTCTGCCAGGGCGCCAGGCGTCGGCGCGCTGGAGGCGCTTCTCGCGCACGACCTGGAATCCGCCGCCGCCGCCGCCCGGTCGCGCGGCGTATCGGTCGAGATGGAGACCCAAGTCCTGAGGGCGAACGCCGCCGCGATCACCGTGCCCGGCGCCATCTGCGTGGCGCAGTCCGCCTGGGCCGCCGCGGCCACTGCCCGGGACGGCAGCCGGATCGCGTTCCGGCTGTTGCGCGACGGCGGCGGGCTGCTCTGGGAGCTCTCCATCACCTGCCCGCGCGGCGCTGCGGACGGCCTGCCTGCCATTGACAGCCTGCTTGCCGCCGATGGAGACTGGACCGGCACGGAGGAGTCCGGCCCGCTGGTTCCGGGCGCTTGCCGCCGCTACCGCCTGAGACTGACCCAAGGACCGGATGCATCCAAGCCCGCCTGACCGCCAAGAGACACGGCATGCCTCGACCGTTGCGATCGACGGCCGCGCTGTCCTGATCGAAGGCCCATCGGGAAGCGGGAAATCCGCGCTCGCCCTGCAGCTCATGGCGCTCGGCGCCGGGCTGATCGCCGATGACGTCACCTTGCTCCGCGCTGAAAATGATCAGATCATCGCCGCAGCGCCGCCCTCGCTGCCCAGGGCCATCGAATGCCGCGGCATCGGGCTGATCCGGGCCGAGCTGGTCCCGCCTGCCCCGGTTGCGCTGGTGATCGACCTTTCTGTCACCGAAACGCAACGCCTGCCCGAAGCCGCGCACATCCGGCTGCTCGGTTTGTCCCTTCCGGTGCTAAAAAAGGTGGATTCCGTGCATTTTCCTGCAGGGATTCTGCAATATGTCACGGGACGGGGGACCTTGCCGGCATGACATC
This sequence comes from Mangrovicoccus sp. HB161399, assembly GCF_013184745.1. Taxonomy (GTDB): domain Bacteria; phylum Pseudomonadota; class Alphaproteobacteria; order Rhodobacterales; family Rhodobacteraceae; genus Mangrovicoccus. The sequence goes on along the minus strand of NZ_JAATVU010000007.1, from coordinate 120,908 downwards.
ACGCCCAGGACACGCCGAACCGGCCGGACATCACCGGGTGATCTTCGTCACCGGACCGTCCGGGGCGGGACGCTCGACCGCGATCCGCGCCCTCGAGGACATGGGCTGCGAAACCATCGACAACCTGCCGCTGAGCTTGGTGCCCGCGCTGATCGACGGCGCGCCGCTGGGGCGCCCGCTTGTGCTGGGGCTCGATGTGCGCAACCGCGATTTCAGCGTCGCCGCGCTGATCGAGATGATCGAAGCGCTGACCCGCGACCCGGACGTCAACCTGGAGTTGATATATCTGGATTCCCGCGCCGACATCCTGGTGCGGCGCTATTCCGAAACCCGCCGCCGCCACCCGCTGGCCCCGGCCGAGACCGCGGCCGCCGGAGTGGAGCGCGAACTCGACCTGATGCGGCCGATCCAGGTCCGCGCGGATTTCCTGATCGACACCTCCGATCTGACCCCGCACGAGCTGCGCGCCGAACTCGACCGCTGGTTCGGCGGGTCGAGCGCACAGCGGCTGGCCCTCTCGGTGCATTCCTTCAGCTACAAGCGCGGCCTGCCGCGCGGCATCGACATGATCTTCGACGTGCGCTTCCTGCGGAACCCCTACTGGTCGGCGGCCCTGCGCGCGCTCGACGGGCGCTCGGCAGAGGTTTCGGCCTATATTTCCGAAGATCCGCGCTTCGATGCGTACTTCTCGAAGGTCGCGGATCTGGCGGAATTCCTCCTGCCTGCCTATCTGGAGGAGGGAAAGTCCCATCTGTCGCTCGGGTTCGGCTGCACCGGCGGGCAGCACCGTTCGGTTGCGCTTGCAGAAAAGTTGGCGGCCGCGCTTGCAGCGAAGGGCTGGGGCGTGTCTATTCGACATCATGAGCTGGAGCGGCGCGGCATGGTCGCCGCTGCGGCAAGAACCGGGTGACGCAGCTTGATTGGCATCGTTATTGTCGCACATGGGGGTCTGGCACGGGAGTATCTCTCGGCGCTGGAACATATCCTTGGCCCCCAGACCGGCATCGTGCCGATTGCCATTGCCGCCGAAGACAACCGGGAGATGAAGACGGCCGAGATCATCGCCGCCGCGAATGCGGTCGACCAGGGCGACGGCGTCGTGGTGGTGACCGACATGTTCGGCGGCTCGCCCTCGAACCTGTCGCTGCCTGCCTGCGTCCAGGAAAAGCGCAAGATCATGGCCGGGGCCAACCTTCCCATGCTGATCAAGCTGGCGAAGCTGCGCGGCCAGCCGGTCGCGCTGGCGGTTGAATCCGCGCTCGCCGCCGGCAAGAAATACATCAACAGCTTTGACGGAGCGCCGCTTGACGATCACGCCCATGCCGCAACAAACACGGCGGACCCTCGAAATCATTAACGAAAAGGGGCTGCATGCCCGCGCCTCGGCCAAGCTTGCCGAGGTGGTCGAGAACCATGATGCCAGGGCGACCGTGTCGCGCGAAGGCCTCAGTGCGTCCGGAGACAGCATCATGGGGCTTTTGATGTTGGCAGCTTCCAAGGGAACCACTATTGAGGTCGAGACCTGCGGACCGGAAGCAGCAAAGCTGGCCCAGGCCTTGGAAGATCTGGTCGCCAACCGGTTCGGGGAAGACTTCTGATCCTCTGCAAGCCGGGCGGCCGGACCGACAGGATGGATGGACAGGAAGTGGTTGAGAGTTATCAGGACGCCACGGTCGAGGGCCCGGATTACGTTCCGTACGACAAGCGGAAGCTGTCCTATGCGACGACTTTCGACAGCCCGCTGAAGGCGCAGGCCATCCGCGGCATGGAGTGGATGACCGGCAAGCTGACCCTTCTGCGGCTGATTCGGGAATTCGAGCGTTCCGGCGTGCCCGAGGGCCAGGCCTTCTGGCGCCGCGCGCTGGACATCATGGGCATCGCCCTGCACACCCCGCACGACCAGATCGACCGGATTCCGCGAAGCGGTCCGCTGATCGTCGTCGCGAACCATCCGCACGGGCTGGTCGACGGCATGATCCTGGGCGATCTGATCGGCCGCGTCCGCCAGGACTACAAGATCCTGACCCGGTCGCTGCTGACCGGGGTGGACGAGATCAGGCGTTTCATGCTGCCCGTCCCCTTCCCGCACGAGTCCGATGCGCTGCAGCAGAACCTGGAGATGCGCCGCAGGGCGATGGAGCATCTCGGCCAGGGCGGCGCCATCGTGCTGTTCCCCTCGGGCGTGGTGGCTGCCTCGCAGACCTGGTTCGGCCCGGCCCTGGAAGCCGACTGGAACCCGTTCACCGCCAAGATGATCCAGCGCAGCGGCGCCACGGTCCTGCCGGTCCGCTTCCCCGGGCAGAACAGCCGCTGGTACCAGATCGCCAACCAGCTTTCGCCGACGCTGCGCCAGGGCCTGCTGATCCACGAAGTGGTGGCCGCGCTGAACAAGCCCCAGGCGCCGATCGTCGGCACTCCGATTCCGCCCGAGGAAAGCCGAGGCTGGGCCAGCGATCCGCGCGGCTTCGTGGCTTGGCTGCGCGAGCGGACCCTGTCGCTCTGACCTCCTGGACCGGGATTAACGGGGCCTGAACGGCGCGCCCGTGCCGCTCAGGCTTTGATCAGCCGCACCGCCTAGCTTCTCCGGCCATGCACGAACCGGTGGAGCCGACATGACCCAGACGATCACCTCTTCAGAATTCGAGGCCGAACTCGGCACGGCGCCGGGACCGAAGCAGAACCTTCCCGGCCTGGAAGTCGGTCCGATGATGGCCAGCGACATCGGATCAGTGAATATCAGCGAGTCGGTCCCCGCGGTAGAGCTTGCAGCCCACGAGGCCGGCAGCATGCCCTCGCCCTATCTCTACGTTCCGGCGCTGAACCAGCCCGTCCACCCGATGCGGGCGCAGTCCAACAACGGCCAGTGGTTCGAGATGGCGCAGACCGTCGACCTGAGGCATTTCGGCAAGATCGTAGACAACCGCGGCTCCGACATCGGGCCGGCGCTGCGCAATTTCGTGGCCTATGCACGGGAGAAGCGCGGCGGCGCCCTGGTGATCCCGCCGGGCATCTTCTCGCTGGAAAGCCCGGTGGAGGAGACGATCAACCTCCCCGGCGACAACATGAGCCTCGGCATCTACGGCATGGGCACCGAGGTCAGCCGCATCGTCGTCGACGGCGCGAGCGTGTCGCACGGGCCGATCTTCACCGGCGGCAACCGCGCCCCCTATTTCCATTTCGAGAAATTCGCGCTGCTCGCCGATGGCCGCGTCGACGGCCGCCCGCTGACCGCGACCCTGCCGCTGAACGGCGGCTCGCGGCGCAACTGCTCGCTGGTGGTGCGCGACCTGCTGGTGCAGGGCTATGACGCGCACATGAGCTCCGGCGCGCCCTATGACGACCATTTCACGAAGGGATTCGATTTCACCGGCGCCTGGAGGATGGTCTTCGAGAACTGCCACATCTCCGGTCCGCTGGTGAACAACGTGAAGCAGCTGGACGACTGGACCGACAGCTCGGTCCTGTGGCGGATGGAGGACGGGCTGGTGATCGACGGCGCTTATGCCCCGATCATCCGCGACATCCAGTTCTACTTCGTCGCCCGCCCGGTGATCTGCCGCGGCCATCCCGACGGCGCGCAGCCCGCAGGCACCATCGAGGCCGAGCGCGCGCTGTTCCACAACGTGCGGTGCCCGACCTGCAAGATCGCGATCGAGTGGTTCCGCACCGGTGCCGAGCCCGAGCTGGTGATCAGCGACTGCTTCTTCGACTTCCGCGACCACGGGCTGAAGATCAAGGGATCGCGGCTCGGGCAAATCCACCGCAACGCCTTCTTCCAGAAGACGAATACCAACACCTCCTGGGCGCCGCCGGCGGATATCTACCTGGACCACTGCATCGACTTCAACATCGACCACAACATCCATCACGAGGCCGGCGACACCCGCCGCGTCGGCGTGAGGATGGTCGATACCAGCACCGCCACCGGCTATGTCACCGACCGCATCGAGATCCGGAAGAACCGGGTCACCAGCCTTGCCGTCATGTCGACCTATTTCGAGAAGGGTGCCGGCACCGGCCAGGCGGTCTACGAGCCCGGTGCCTTCCAGGGCACGGTCGCGGCAGAGGTCGACGACACGGCAGCGGACGAAAAGGCCTCCCTGAACCTGCGCGAGCCCTACGGCCTGTCGCTGTCGCTCGACGCGCCGGGGCAGCCGCTGGCGGACGGCACCTGGGAGACGCTGGCCTGGACTGCCAAGCTCTCCGCACATGACACCGTCGACGGCGCCTGGGACGCCGCGGCGCCGACCCAGATCGTCATCCCCGAGAACCGCGCGATCACCCGCATCCGCCTGCGCGCGACGGTCGAGTTCGGCCAGGGCGGCGCGGGCCTCCGCCGCCTGCAGGTGCTGAAAAACGGCGTGCCGGGCATGGATCTGAACATCGCCGTGCCCGCCGCGTCGGGCGGACCGTCGATCCTCTCGGGCACCAGCGACTGGATCGAAGTCGGCGGCGGCGACGTCCTGGAGCTTCGGGTGCTGCAGTCGAGCGGCGCGGCGCTGTCCACCGGCAGCTCGACCACGGTGGCCGCGTCCTTCCGCTGACACCGAAGACCGTTACCGAAATGCAGGCGTCCGGAGCTTTCCGGGCGCCTTTTCCCTTGCGTCGGTTCAGGCACCTTCCCGCCCATGCTATCACGGCTGGGTGACAAGGAGGTGCCAGAGTGCTGCAAGCCATCAAGACCGCCTGGCGATTCGCCATGAACATGCAGGCGCGGATCGACGAGGCGAACCTGACGCTGGTCGCGGCCGGCGGCGCGTTCTTCTCGATGCTGTCCGTCTTCCCGGCCATCGCCGCGGTGGTCGCGCTGATGGGATTCATCGCCGATCCCAAGGCAGTCGAGGAGCAGATGATGCTCCTGGAGGGTTTCATGCCCCCGGAGGCATTCCAGATCATCGACAGCCAGGTCCACCGCATGATCCTGACCTCGAACAGCACGCTGGGCTGGGCGACGGCGGTCAGCACGCTGGCCGCGCTGTGGTCGGCACGCAAGGGCACGGACGCGCTGATCCGCGGGCTGAATGCCGTCTATCACGGCCGCTCCCGCAAGGGCTGGCACGCGATGGCGCTGTCCTTCGCCATGACCCTGGCGCTGAGCCTCGTGGCCGTCACGGCCATCCTGGCGCTGGTGGTCGTGCCGATCATCACCACCGTGCTGAACCTGCCCTTCCTTGCCGAGAACCTGCCTGCCGGGCTGCTGGCCTGGGTCAACGGCCTGCTGCTGCAAGTCGCCCGCTGGTTCATCTCGCTGTCGCTGGTCTTCACCGGGGTCTGGCTGCTCTACCGCTTCGCGCCCAACGTGAAGCACCCGATGACCGGGTTCTTCACCCCCGGCTCGGTGCTGTCGATCACTGTCTGGGGCGCGGCGACGTTCGGCTTCAGCTACTACCTGAGCAATTTCGGCAATTACAGCCAGGTCTACGGCTCGATCGGCGCGGTCGTGGCGCTGCTGATGTTCCTCTACATCACGATCTATGTCGTGCTGCTGGGTGCGGCGCTGAATGCCGAGCTGGAACGCTACAACCGCGACCGCGAGGAAGCTGCGCGGGCCTCGCAGGAAACCGACGCGCTGGCGGAAATCTGAGGGCTCAGGCCTTCAGATCGTCCGCCGCATCCTTGAGAATCGCATACTGGCCGTCGGTGCGGAAGCGCCAGAGATAGCCGGGCAGCACGGCGCCCATCGCCGCCGGGGCGAGGCCGAGATCGGCAAATCCCTTCGCGCCTTCGGAGACGACATTGTCGCGGGCCAGGTTCTTCAGCTGGTCGCGGGTCAGCATGTGGTTGACGAAAAGCCCGCCGCTGGCCTTCTGCAGCATGTCGAAGCTCCAGGCCATGCCGCGCGCCGCGAATCCCGGCAGGGACATCACCGCGCGGCGCTTGCGGATCACCGCCAGCATGTCGCGCATCAGCTCGCGGAAGGTCTTCACCTCGGGACCGCCAAGCTCGTACACGCCGCCCTCGGCCTTGCCGAGCAGGTAGAGCTCCGCCGCCGCGGCCACGTCATCGACATAGACCGGCTGGAATTTCGTATCCGCGCCGGTGATCGGCAGGACCGGCCCGAATTTCGCCATGTCGGCGAAGCGGTTGAAGAAGCTGTCGCCGGGCCCGAAGATTACCGAGGGCCGCAGGATCATCGCGCCGGGCAGCGCCTCCAGCACGGCCGCTTCGCCTGCCGCCTTGCTGCGGGCGTATTCGCTGGCGCTGTCCGCATCGGCGCCGATCGCCGAGATCTGCACCATGCGGGAAATGCCCATCTCGGCGGCGATCCGCGCGATCCGGCCGGGGCCTTCGGCCTGCACGGCGCCGAAGCTGTTCTTCCCGCTCTCGACCAGGACGCCGACGCAGTTCACCACCGCATCCGCGCCGGTCAGCACCTCGCGCACCGAGGCGTCGTCGCGGATGTTGCAGAAGACCGGCTCCACCTGCCCGACGACGCCGTAGGGCTTCACGTGCATCGCGAGATTGGGCTTGCGCACCGCGACGCGGACCCGCCAGCCATCCTTGGCCAGGCGCCGCGCGATGTGCCGTCCGACAAACCCCGATCCGCCGAAGATCGTCACTAGTTTCGCCATGGCTCGCCTCCCAGCTCGGTACAGATTCGAGATAGCCGCCCGCGCCAGACCCGACAAGGTGCAACTGGTCGCGCTCTTACCGCGGCAGCCATGGAAGCGCTGTTAACGGCACCGCCCGGCCGGTTGCCAGACGTCGCGGAAAGCCCGAATTTTTTGGCGAATCCGAGTTGACACCCCTCCGGCTCTCCCATAGAAGCCCCCCTCACGACATCGGCCCAGATGGCGGAATTGGTAGACGCGCTAGCTTCAGGTGCTAGTGTCCGTAAGGACGTGGAGGTTCGAGTCCTCTTCTGGGCACCATTTCCCCGACGCGGAAATGGATCAGCTGGACCGATGTCGCCCCCCCCTTCGAAGCGCAGCTAACTCCCCCGGGCATCCGCACTGCGTTCGCCTGACGGACACCTGGGATGGCCGCGAAGATTGTTGTTCGCTCCCCATTGACACCCTTCCGGTCCTCCCATAGAAGCCCGCCTCACGACATCGGCCCAGATGGCGGAATTGGTAGACGCGCTAGCTTCAGGTGCTAGTGTCCGTAAGGACGTGGAGGTTCGAGTCCTCTTCTGGGCACCATTTCCTTCCCCCGAGAGGAAGGAAATGACGGTCGCTCCAAGCCGCCACATCATCCACCGAAATCAGCCATCCGAGCGGCAATTCCGTTGGAAGTCCGGCTGCGCCCGGCCATGCGGTGCGGACGCAGCCTTGCAGGCGGTCAGGGCCGGCCCGGAAGGTCAGTCATCCCGGTCGCGTTCCCTCTCGCGGTCCCGGTCGCGGTCGTCATCTCCATCGTCGCTGCTGTCATCGCCATCGTCGCTGCTGCCGTCGTCATGGCCGCTGTCATGGCTCCGGTCGCGGTCCCTACCGTCGTCGCTGCTGTCGTCATCGCCGTCGTCGTCGCGGCCGCGGTCGTCGTCCCGGTCGTCATCGCTGTCGTCGTCAAACCCCTCGCGGCTCCGTCCGGCAGCGCCGCCGGAGGCGACCCGGACCCGCTCCTCCACCACCTTGCCGTCGCGGTCGTATTCTCGTTCCACCCTCGTTCCGTCCGGCCGCGTTGTTTCCTCCTCGATGATCCTCGACCCGTCGCGGCTGTAGACGCGCTCGGTCTTGCCCGCGGAGCCGGTCACCTCGACATGGATCGTCTCCCCGCGCACGCGGATCTTCGCCTGGTTCTCGTAACCCTCGCGGTAGAGCTCCCGCGCGAGGTCCATGTAGTCCTGCGCCTGCGCCGCTCCGGCGAAGACCAGGAGCGCCGCTGCCGCCGCGCACCGAATTCGAATAGCCATTCCGTCCTCCCTTGCAGTCTGCCGTCCCGTCCCGGGACTGCGTGCCTCTTGTGCCAGCCGGGCATTGACGCTTCCTTGCCCGGGCCGGCCCGGGGGAAGCGGCCGGAGCCGCGGATGCCGCCGGCGCGGTCCGGCAGCGAGGGAGGGTCGCCGCCGGACCGCGCCGGCAAAGGGCCGGGACGGACCCGGACCCTTCATATTTCGTGAATCAGATATAATATGGCATGGAGCCGCCGCGCAATCCGCAGCCGTGCCGCGGTCACTGGAACATGCCGCCCTTAGCGGTCATAAGGATGCAATCCCCCCGCGGGATATCGGGAAACGGACAAGGATCGGGGATTTGGAACATCAAGTGCATGCCGGGGATCTGCCGGACGGGCTCGACCTCGGGCCGGTCGTGGCGATCGACTGCGAGAGCATGGGGCTGATCCCGGGACGCGACCGGCTCTGCGTCGTGCAGATGTCGGCGGGCGACGGCACCGCCCATCTGGTGCAGGTCGCCAAGGGCCAGACGGCAGCGCCGAACCTGGTGCGGATGCTGAAGGACCCGACGGTGCTGAAGCTGTTCCATTACGGCCGGTTCGACATCGCCATGATGTACAAGGCCTTCGGCGCGCTGGCCGCGCCGGTCTACTGCACGAAGATCGCCTCGCGCATGACGCGCACCTATACCGACCGGCACGGGCTGAAGAACCTCGTTTCCGAACTGCTGGGAGAGGACATCTCCAAGCAGCAGCAGTCCAGCGACTGGGGTGCGGAAACCCTGACCGAGGCGCAGATTGCCTATGCGGCCTCCGACGTGCTCTACCTGCACCGGCTGCGCGAGAAGCTGGACCAGCGGCTGGAGCGCGAGGGCCGCACCAAGCTGGCGCAGAAGTGCTTCGACTTCCTTCCGACCCGGGCGCTCCTCGATCTCGAGGGCTGGCCGGACACCGACATTTTCGCACATTCGTGACAGACATGACCGATTCAGACTCCGACATCTTCCTTTCCGCCGGCCGCCGCGTCATCTCGATCGAGGCGGACGCGCTCGGCACCCTGGCCGCGTCGCTCGACGGCAGCTTCGCCGAGGCGGTCCGCCTGATCCTCGCGGCCAAGGGGCGCGTGATCATCTCGGGCATGGGCAAGTCCGGCCATATCGCGCGCAAGCTGGCGGCGACGCTGGCCTCCACCGGCACCCCCGCGCATTTCGTCCACCCGGCCGAGGCCAGCCATGGCGACCTGGGCATGCTGGCTGCGGGCGACGTGGTGATGATGCTGTCGAATTCCGGCGAGACGCCGGAACTGGCCGACATGATCGCCCATACCCGCCGCTTCGGCATCCCGCTGATCGGCGTGGCGAGCCGGCCCGACTCGACGCTGCTGCGCCAGTCGGACGTGGCGCTGGTGCTGCCCAAGGCGCCCGAAGCCTGCGGCACCGGCATCGTGCCCACCACCTCGACGACGATGACCCTGGCGCTCGGCGACGCGCTCGCCGTGGCGCTGATGGAGCACCGCCAGTTCACGCCCGAGCATTTCCGCCAGTTCCATCCCGGCGGCAAGCTGGGCGCGCAGCTGTCGAAGGTCGGCGACCTGATGCATGGCGGCGAGGAGCTGCCGCTGGTCGGGCTGGAGACGCCGATGGGCGAGGCACTGATCGTGATGAGCCAGAAGGGCTTCGGCGTGGTCGGCGTGACCTCCGACTCGGGGCTGCTGACCGGCATCATCACCGACGGCGACCTTCGGCGGAACATGGTCAACCTGCTCGACAAGACGGCAGGCGACGTGATGACCCGCGATCCCAAGACCATCGGCCCCGACCAGCTGGCCGAGAAGGCGGTGGCGCTGATGGACCAGCTGAAGATCACCAGCCTCTTCGCCGTCGATCCCGAAGGCCCGCGCATCGCGCGCGGCATCGTCACCATCCATGACTGCCTGCGTGCCGGAGTCGTCTGACGGTGGCACGGTTCGATAACGCCTATTCGCGCGCTATCGCCGTCGTCAAAGTCGTCCTGCCGCTGGTCGCGCTCGGCATCCTGTCCACCCTGTTCCTGCTGTCGCGCGGCGGGCAGGTCGGCGAGCCGCTGCCCTGGAGCGACGCCGAGCTGGGCGATCTCGCGCGCGAGGAGCGGCTGGGCAACCCGAGCTATGCCGGGCTGACCGAGGACGGGTCCGAGCTGCGCCTCACCGCCTCGCGGCTGGTCCCCGATCCGGACAGCGAGGGCATCGCCCATGGCGAGACTCTCTCGGCCCGGCTGGCCCGTCCGGACGGGATCACGCTCGACCTTGCCGCGCCCGAGGGCATGCTGGACCAGAACGCGCATGTCGCCGAACTGACCGGCGGCGTGCGGGTCGGCAGCTCCAACGGCTATGTCGCGACCATGCCCGGGGTGCGGCTCCTCACCAACCTGACCCATATGGAGAGCCTCGGCCCGGTCGAGGCCGAAGGGCCGATCGGCACGCTGTCGGCGGGCAAGCTGACCGTGACCTCAGAACCCGGCAGCCGGAACGGGACGGTTGCCCTGTTCACCGGCGGCGTTCACCTGATATATCGCCCCCAAGCGACGGAGGCCGAATGAGACATCCCCTGATCCTGACCCTGATGCTGGCCCTGCCGGCGCCCCTGCTGGCGCAGGGCATGGGGGTGAGCCTCGGCGGCGTGGCCGAAGGCGACCGCAACGCGCCGGTCGAGGTGACCTCCGACCAGCTGGAGATGAACCAGGCCGAGGGCACGGCGCTGTTCACCGGCGACGTGCTGGTGGTGCAGGGCGGGCTGCGGCTGGCCGCGCCGCGCATCCTGGTGCAATACGCCCGCCTGCCCGACGGCAGCCTGGGCAGCGATGTCGAGCAGATAACCGCCTCCGGCGGGGTGACGATGGTCACGCCCGGCGAGGCGGCCGAATCCGACGAAGCCGTCTATTCGCCGCTGAAGAACGAGGTGGTGATGACCGGCGACGTGCTGCTGACGCAGGGACCGAACACGCTCAACGGCCAGCGCCTGACCGTCGACCTCGCCACCGGAACCGGGCGGATGGACGGGCGCGTGCGCACCGTGATCACGCCCGGCGGCACCCCGGGGACCGCGCCGCAATGAGCACCGGCGGCGACCTGAACAACCCGCCCCTCGAACGCACCGGCGGCCTGCAGGTGCAGGGACTGCGCAAGAGCTACCGCAAGCGGCCGATCATACGCGACGTATCTCTGGAACTGGAGCGCGGCGAGGTCGTCGCGCTGCTCGGTCCCAACGGCTCGGGCAAGACCACGACCTTCTACGCCATTGCCGGGCTGATCCATGCCGAGGGCGGCGAGGTGCGGCTCGACGGGCGCGACGTGACCACGCTGCCGATGTACCGCCGCGCCAAGCTGGGAATCGGCTACCTGCCGCAGGAGGTTTCGATCTTCCGCGGCCTGTCGGTCGAGGACAACATCCTCGCGATCCTGGAGATCTCCGAACCCGACCCGCATACCCGGCGCGAACGGCTCGAAGAGCTGCTGTCGGAATTCTCGGTCACCCATCTGCGCCGGTCCCGCGCGCTGGCGCTGTCGGGCGGCGAACGCCGCCGGGTGGAGATCGCCCGCTGCCTCGCCGCTCGGCCGCGCTACGTGCTGATGGACGAGCCCTTCGCCGGCGTCGACCCGATCGCGGTCGGCGACATCCGCGCGCTGGTGGCCGACCTGAAGACCCGGGGAATCGGCGTCCTGATCACCGACCACAACGTCCACGAGACCCTGCAGATCGTCGACCGGGCCTATATCCTGCACGAGGGAAAGGTTCTGATGAGCGGAACTGCCGAAGAGGTGATCAGCAACGAAAACGTCCGCCGGGTCTATCTCGGCCAGGGATTCCGCATGTCCTGAACAGGATATGGCAACAAAAACACATATTTTAAACGCATTTTAACGTTTGCGATTGCACTTGCTCTTCCCATGGATGCGTGGATACAGTTGACATCCAAGAGTGAGGTGGAGCCAAATGGCTGCATGTTCGTCGATGCCGATGTCCTCCAATCGTTCCACGGCGCTGCCTGTGCGGTCGCAGCGGATTACCGCTCCCCCAGGTGCCATCCAATCCCCGGCCAACCGGCCCAACACGTGACGGGCCAGGCCGGCCAACAGCCCCAAGTATAAGGAGGTGTTATGAGATACCAAATCAGTGGAAAGCAAATCGATGTCGGTGATGCGCTCCAGACGCATGTCCAGGACGCTCTCAACGAAGTCATGGGCAAGTATTCCCAGCGTCCCACCGAAGCGATCGTGACTTTCTCCCGCGACGCCCACGAGTTCGTGTGCGAAGCGACGGTTCATCTCTCCACCGGGCTGACGTCCCAGGCAAAGGCCAGGGGCACCGAAATCTACGGCGCCTTCGAGGCCTGCCTCGAAAAGCTCGACAAGCAGCTGCGCCGGTACAAGCGCCGCCTGAAAGACCATCACGTCAAGCGCGCGGAGCCGGTTGAAGCTTTCGGAGCTTCGTCGTATGTGATCGCCGCCGAAACGGAAGGCGACGAGCTCGAGGAACCCAACAGCCTCCAGCCCGTCATCATTGCAGAGATGCAGACCCGCATTCCGTCGATCTCGGTCGGCGAGGCGGTGATGCAGATGGAGCTTGTCGGAGCGCCGATCCTGGTGTTCCGCAACGAGGGCACGAGCGGAGTGAACGTGGTGTATCGGCGTGACGATGGAAACATCGGCTGGATCGATCCCAGCAGCACGGTGTGATTGTCGCGGAAACCGCGAGAAAGTGGATAGATGGAACTTGCATCCTTACTGACGCCTGCCGCGGTGAAATCCATCGGCGGGATGACCAGCAAGAAGCGTTTGCTGCAGGAACTCGCGGAGATTGCCGCCGACTGCTACGGCATCAATGCCGATGACGCTGTGGAAGCGCTCCAGGATCGCGAGTCCATCGGTCCGACCGGCGTGGGAGAGGGCGTTGCCCTCCCCCATGCCCGACTCGGCGAGCTGCCCAAGGTGTCGGGCGTCTTCCTGCGCCTCGAACGGCCGCTGCCCTTCGACTCGATCGACCGCCAGCCGGTCGATCTGGTCTTCGCGCTGTTTGCCCCGGATGATTGCGGCGTCGCCCATCTGAAGGCGCTGGCCGCCGTGTCGCGGGTGATGCGCAATGCCTCGACCTGCGCGAAGCTGCGCGCCAATGACGATCCCGACACGCTCTACACGATCCTGACCGATCTGCAGAACACCAAGGCCGCCTGAGGCCGCCTAGCGCGCCGCAAGGCCGCGTGGCAGCCGGGCTCCGGCCCCGCCGCGCCCCAGCGACAGGGACGGGTTCAGCCCGTCATCGCGCATCCTCTCCAGGAACTCCGCCATCTGCGCGGCCTGCGGCACAGCCAGCGAATCCGGCGGCAGGCCCAGGGCCTCGGCGATCTCGTCCGGGGCCGCCAGCGCCTCTTCCAGCGTCCAGCGGCGCAACGCCGCCCGGCGGTCCCCGCCGTCCAGCGCCGCGAAGATCCGGCCTTCGGCGCGCCGGAGCCTGGCGAATTCCTCACCTTGCGCCTCGGCCCCGGCACCCCCCGCCAGCGGCAGCACCCAGCCGCCCTCGACGGCAATGATCCGCGCCAGCGGATCGAGCGCGACCGACCAGGCCGCCTCCGGCGGGCTGTCGGCACCGAATGACAGGACCGGCATCCCGCGATGGTCCCGCAGGAGATTTGCCAGATGCGCCGCCGGGTTGAGCCGCGCCGCCGGACCGAAGGCCGTGTCGATCCAGGGACCCCGGCCGGCATCGCGCAGGATCCGCGGCAGCCCGGGGAAAAGCGGTCCGGCCCCGAATAGCGCGAGATAGGGCACGGTTCCGGGCGGCTCGCCGCGCCGCGGGATGGCCGGGGTCAGCGGCTGCGGCACCGCCGCCCGCGCCGCGATCCGGCGCGCGCCGTCCCGCCGGGACGGGACCGGTGCGGGCAGCTTGCCGAGACGCTCCGCATAGAGCCGGTCCGCGCCCTCCCAGACCTTCCGGACGAAGAAGTAATCCGGCCCGATGCCGCGCAGCTCCGCCGCATGGTCGTCATAGAAAGTCACCGGCCGGCCGGTGCGGTCGAAGGGCGCGAAAGTGAGCGTGCGGCTGACCACGTCGCGTCCGTGGCGGCGCGCCATGCTCTGGAAGAACGCCTCGTCCGGGATCCAGACCCGGCGGAAATAGCGGGCGGACCGCGTCAAGCCGGGATCGGACAGGATTGCCTCCAGCGTCCGGCGGCTGAGGCACCACCATTGCGAGCCGAGACAGGGATCGAGGCCGGCCGGAAGCGCGCGCTGCCATTGCTCCGGCAGCATCCTCTGTACCCGGGTGGCGAGGTCGAACAGCCGGCGCTGTTCGCGGAAGCGGAAGGGAAAGCGCAGGCGGAACCGTTCCTCCTGCAGCCCGCTGACCACCCAGTCCGCCTGCCGGATGCGGACGGATTCGATGAAATCCCGGCCGGGATGCTCCGCCAGGAAGCGGTCGAGCTCGGCCATCGGCCGGAGCGGCAGGCAGCTGCCGGAGATCAGGCAGACATGGGTGAGCTGCGGATGCCGCGACAACAGGGCGAGCGCGCCCCCCAGCGACGCCTCCACCAGTTCCCAGCCGCCCCAGCGCGAGCGCCGCCGGCCGGCCAGCACCAGTCCCGGGATCGCCGCAAGCTCCGCAAGCCGGCGGCGGGACACCGGCGTGCCGCTGTCGACATGCAGCGCCAGCGGCGTGCCCTGGGCGCAGATGTGCCGCGCCACCTGCTCCGCCCGGTCCAGTCCGCCATGGCACAGCATGACGCAACCGGCGGTCATATCCAGACCCCGCGCGACATCAGTCCCAGCGCTTCCAGCTGGCGCCAGCCCGCGAAGCGCAGCGATCCCGGCCCGTGCAGCGCGCCCGGTCGCAATGCCCGGGCCAGGTAGGCCCGGTACTCGACGCAATCTCCGTAATGCTCCTGCCGCGCGGCCTCCTCCTCGGCCCGGGCAGCGAAACCCGGCAGGAATTTCGTGTGGAGCAGCACGCCGGTGGGTGCTTCCTCGCGGCGCTGGTTGAGGCCGCGCGGCAGCAGGTGGTGGGTAGAGCTCACATAGGTCTGGCCGAACTTCCAGCGCACCAGCGGCACCTTGTTCAGGGCCGGCGCCTGCCAGGGTTCGCCAGCGAAGAAGGCGCGCTCGCGCGGGCCGCCCTGGATCCAGTCATGTCCATAGCGCGGATCCCGCTGCGCGCGGTAATTGCCGGCATCGAACCACGGCACCTGTTCTAGGATGCGCCCCTCCGGTCCCGCGGCGCCCGGTCCGCCATAGAGATCGAGCAGCAGCGCCGGGAAGCTGCGCAGGCCGCGCGCGTCCAGCCAGGCGCAGAGTGCCGGGAGAGGGCGGGTTTCCCAGTCCGGGTATACCAGAAGCTCGTCGGCATCGACCGTCAGGCACCACCGGCCGCAGCCATGGCGCCGCTTCAGCGCCGCGAGCCAGTCCATGCCGTAGCGCGACCGCCGGTAGGATCCCGAAGTCCGCCACATCGCGACATCCGGCTGCGCCGCCAGAAGCTCCGCCGCGCCGTCGGTGCTGCCGTTGTCGACAACGAAGAACTGCGCCACGCCGAGCCGGCGGTAATGGTCGAGGAAATCGGGCAGGCGGCGTGCCTCGTTGCGCAGGCAGGCAAAGGCGAGCACCCCCTCGCGGCGGGCGGGCCGGGTCACGGGCGCCAGTTCCAGCCCCTTGCGCCAGCTGCGCAGGAACAGCCGCTGGCGGCGGGTCCGCAAGACCAGCTGATACAGGCATTCATCGACTCGCCGCACACGGGGCCCTCCTCGGCCGTAGCTACGGCGCGGCTGCTTAAGGCCCGGTTTACGCGCATAAAAAACGCTGCCCCGAAGGGCGGCGCATGCAAGGACGTGCGGAATTCCGAAGGGCGCGGAATTACTCGGCGGCGCTGCGGATCGCCGTGAAATCGCGCAGGAACTCGGTGAATTCGTCACGCAGGTCATCGCGCTCGAGGCCGAAGGCAACGGTGGCCTGCAGGTAGCCGGCCTTGGAGCCGCAGTCATAGCGCTCGCCGCGGAAGCGGTAGCCGTAGACGCCGGTGCCTTCGATTTCCTCGGCGATCGCGTCGGTCAGCTGGATCTCGCCGCCGGCGCCGATCTTCATCTCGTCGAGATTTGCCAGCACCTTCGGATCGAGGATGTAGCGGCCGATCACGGCGAGGTTGGAGGGCGCGTCCTCCTGCTTGGGCTTCTCGACCATGCCGGAGACCGAGACCATGTGGCCCATGTCTTCCTTGATGGCGAGCGTGCCGTAGGAGGAGATCTTGTCCATCGGGACTTCCATGGCCGCGACCATGTTGCCGCCGACGCCCTCATAGGCCTCGACCATCTGCGCCAGGCAGGACTTGTCGGCCTTGATCACGTCATCGGGCAGCAGGACCGCGAAGGGCTCGTCGCCGATCAGGCGGCGGGCACACCACACCGCGTGGCCGAGGCCGAGCGCCTCGCGCTGGCGGACATAGGCGATGGCGCCGCTTTCCATGTCGGTGCGCTTCAGCTGGTCGAGCAGCGCGGTCTTGCCCTTGCGCTGCAGCGTGGCCTCGAGCTGGGGCGCCCCGTCGAAGTAATCTTCGAGCGCCGACTTGCCGCGGGACGTGACGAAAATGAATTCCTCGATGCCCGCGTCGCGGGCTTCGTCGATAGCATACTGGATCAGGGGCTGGTCGACCAGCGTCATGATCTCTTTCGGAATCGACTTGGTCGCAGGAAGGAAGCGGGTTCCCATGCCAGCGACCGGAAAAATTGCCTTGGTAACCTTGTGTGTCATGACCTTGCCCTTGTTTACACGCAACTGCACTCAGGTGAACAACGCGGACCGCCTGTTATTCGTTCCATTATTTCCGGTCCCGCCACCATCGTGGTAGAACTAAACTCTCTAGGCAACAGATTTGCAACGCTGGCGTGGCCCTGCGGCGTTGCGGCAGCCGGAACCGGCTGTCCCGGCGGCCTACCTGCACAGCGTCCGGGCGGATGGCCCGCTCAGGCCCCGGCGCCCGATGCCAGCATCGCCTCGATTCGCTCGACGTCGGACGGGTTGTTGAGCTCCCAGAACTGCCGCCCGCGCGCCTCCACCTCGACGCACAGGACCGGATGGCCATGCTCGAGGAAGCGCAGCTGTTCCAGTCCTTCCAGGGTCTCCAGCGTCCCGACCGGCAGGCGGCCGTAGGCCGCCAGCGCCGAGGGGCGGTATGCATAGACGCCGACATGGTGGAAAACCGGGGTCTCGGGGCCGTCGGTGGCCACGCCGTCGGAATAGGGGATCACTTCCTTGGAGAAGTAGAGCGCCATGCCGTCTGCGCGGAACACCGCCGTGGTGCCGCCGACGCGGCCCGCCTTGCGGTCGTCGCGGAAACCCTGGAGCGCCGCGCCGTCGCAGCGCAGCACCGGGGTCGCCACCTCGGCCGCCGGCGTCGCAGAGAGACCCGCGATCAGGTCCTCGACGAACCAGGCCGGGGTCAGCGGCGCATCGCCCTGGAGGTTGACGACGATGTCATGGCCGCCGCCCAGCGTCTCGAGCGCCTCGGCGCAGCGCTCCGTGCCGTTCCGGCAGCTTTCGGAGGTCATCACCACCTCGGCGCCGAAGCCCTCGGCATGGGACCGGATCCGGTCGTCATCGGTTGCGACGACCACGCGGTCGACGCCCGAGACGGCCGTGGCCGCGTCCCAGGACCGGCGGATCAGGCTTTTCGCTTCGCCGTCCGGGCCGCGCAGCTCGACGAGGGGCTTTCCGGGGTAGCGGGTCGACGCGTAGCGCGCCGGGATGATGATGATGGAGCTCATTCAAGCCTGCTGAAGTTCGATCCCCGGCGCGTACGCGATGAAGAACGGGTTGGCATAGTCTTCCTTGCCATATCCCAGCGGCGTGTGATCGTCAAAGCGCACGACCTTGCCGCCTGCCCCGGCCAGGACGGCATGGCCGGCCGCGGTGTCCCATTCCATCGTGCGGCCGAGCCGCGGGTAGAAATCCGCCTCGCCGGTCGCCACCAGGCAGAATTTCAGCGAGGAGCCTGCGCTCTTCATGTCGTCGACGCTGTACTTGCCGATATAGTCGTCGGTGGCCTGGTCGCGGTGCGATTTCGACGCGACCACGCGCAGTGCAGCGGCATCCGGCGTGGAAACGCTCATCGCGACGGTTTCGCCCGGAACGTCCAGCGTGCCGCCGGTTTCCTCGACCGACCGGCCGTCCGCCTTGGTGTAGAACAGGCGTTCCTTGGCCGGGGCATAGACCACGCCGCGCACCGGCACGCCGGCCTCGACATAGGCGATGTTGACGGTGAAGTCGCCGCGGCGCTTGATGAATTCCTTGGTGCCGTCGAGCGGATCGACGATCAGGAAGTTGCCGGCGGATTCGCTGTGGGTGGCGGCCTGCTCCTCGGTCACCAGCAGGACGTCCGGGAAGGCCTCGCGCAGCCCGGCCGAGATATGTTCGTCCGCCGCCTTGTCGGCCTTGGTCACCGGGCTCTCGTCATCCTTCGACTCGACGGCGAAATCGTCCTCGCCGTAGATCCCCATGATGATGTCGCCGGCTTCGAGCGCCAGGCGGCGCATGACGGTTTCAAGCTTTTCGTAATCCATCTCGGGCACTTTCCAAACGGCACGGGTAACGGTTGGCGACGACCCTAGCGCCGCCATTCGCCGGGCGGCAAGCCGGTTCGCGGGCGCAGGACGACAGGTCGCGCCAGAGGAGAGTCGATGTTCGAGCAGCACCGTCCCGAAGGCCTCTACCGCAGCCTCGGCCAGAGCCTTTCGACGATCTTCGCGGTCACCGTCCGCAAGGTCCGGAAAAGCCACGGAAACGCCGTAATCGCGCTGTTCCTGGCGGTGCTGCAGACGCTGATGCTGGTCGCCGTCTTCTACGTGATGTTCACCGTGATCGGCATCCGCGGCGCACAGATCCGCGGCGATTTCCTGCTCTTCCTGCTGTCGGGCATCTTCCTCTACATGACCTTCAACTCGGCGATGAGCGCGGTGATGTCGGCCGACGGGCCGACCTCGCCGATGATGCTGCACGCGCCGATGACCACCATGGTCGCCATCCTCGGCAGCGCGCTCGCCTCGCTCTACATCCAGATCCTTTCGCTGTCGCTTGTGCTCGGCGTCTACCATCTGGCCTGGGGTCCGGTCGCCATCGAGGATCCGTTCGGCGCGCTGGCGATGCTGCTGCTGTCCTGGTTCTCGGGCGTCTGCGTCGGGCTGGTCTTCGCCGGGCTGCGGCCCTGGGCGCCCGCGGCGGTGCGGCTCGTCCATCAGGTCTACAGCCGCGCCAACGTGATCGCCTCGGGAAAGATGTTCCTCGCCAATACCATGCCCGGCCACATCCTCGTGTGGTTCGACTGGAACCCGCTGTTCCACACGATCGACCAGGCACGCGGCTTCACCTTCATCAACTACAACCCGCATTACAGTTCGGTGCTCTATCCGGTCGCGGTCAGCCTTGTCCTGATGGTCATCGGCCTGATGGCCGAGTATGTTGCCCGCAGGAACGCCTCCCTCAGCTGGACTGCCGGAACCTGACATGACGAAGACATCCCTGATGCTTGCCATGGCGCTCGCGCCGGGCCTTGCCGCGGCCGGCAGCGAACGCCTGCCCGCCCGCTACGACGTCACCGGCGATGCAGTCCTTCAGGCCGCGCCCGATGCCGGATCGGCCAGGATCGGCACCGCCGCTGCCGGAACCGTGCTCGAGATTCTCGCTTTTTCCGATGACGGCGCTTGGGCGGAAACCGGCCGCGGCGAAGGCGCCGCATGGCTCCCGGCCGCGCAGCTCTCGCGCGTCGAGGGCGCCAGGGCCGAGGGCCTGCCCCTGCGCTGCTACGGGACGGAGCCGTTCTGGGGCCTGAACATGGCCTCCGCCTTCTTCGCGGAGTTCGAGCAGCCCGAGCATCCCGAAACCCCGCTGCAGATCACCGGCCGCGACGAGGCGGCCGCCGGGCTGGCGCGGCTCTGGACCTTCGTCGGCGACGGGATGCGCGGCCATCTGGTGATCCGCAACGAGGCCTGTTCCGACAACATGAGCGACCGGCCCTTCGGCCTGTCGGCAACGCTGTCCCTGGCCGAAACCGCGGGCGCGGTGCATCTGCGGCTGGGCTGCTGCTCGCTTTCGGGAAACTGAGCGCTCCCGCCGGGTCCGGGCGGCGGGCCCCGGCGCGGCCCTCCGGGCCGGGACGGGGAGCATGGTGCCGCGGGGCGCCAGCCCCGCGTCCGCCGGATCAGGTCACGACGCGGAGCGTCAGGTTCAGCCGCCCGCCCTGCGACAGGAGATCGGAGGAGCCGAAGCGGATCCGGTCCACTCCGTGATGCAACAGCCGGGCCGGGCCGGCCAGCACCGCCACGTCGCCGGATTTCAGCCAGACCGAGGCCGTCCTGCCGCCGCGCTCCGTGCCGCCGACGCGGAACAGCCCGTCATCACCCAGCGACAGGCTGACCACCGGCTGCGAGAAATCCGCCTCGTCGCGGTCCTGGTGCAGCCCCATCCGCGCGCCCTCGCCGTAGAAATTCACCAGGCAGCATTCCGGATCGCGCGCCCCCGGCCCGGCAAAGCGCTGCCACAGCGCCGCCACCTCGGCCGGAATCGCGGGCCAGGGCCGGCCCGTCGCGGGATGCGTCCGCTCGTAGCGGTAGCCGCGCCGGTCGCTGACCCAGCCGAATTCCCCGCAGGAAGTCATGCGCACCGACATCTGCCGCCCGCGCGCCGTCACCGGGTGGAACAGCGGCGCCTCCGCCACCACCGCACGCACCGCCGCCAAGACCGAATTCCGGGCATCCGCGTCCAGCGCCCCGGGAAAAATCCGCACCCCGCCGAGTTCCATGAAACTGCCCCTTTACCTTGCCCGGGCGATGCAGAAACCTGTCGGGCAGATCGCTTGCAGCGTCAGGGACGTCTCCCTATATACCGGTCAATCGGCTCCCGATGCACGGTTCCGTTACAGGGCCCGTGCCGACGGGGCAGAACTATCAGGGATCGGGGATCGGCGCCTTGACGGGCCAGCCCCGCACATCGCCAGAGAAGAGGTACTACAGCATGGCTAAAGTCATCGGCATTGACCTGGGGACCACCAACTCCTGCGTGGCCATCATGGACGGCTCCCAGGCCCGCGTGATCGAGAACGCCGAAGGGGCGCGGACGACCCCCTCGATCGTCGCATTCACCGACAGCGAACGTCTCGTCGGCCAGCCGGCCAAGCGCCAGGCGGTCACGAACCCCGAAGCGACCATCTTTGCGGTCAAGCGCCTGATCGGCCGCCGCGTCACCGATGCGGAAGTGACCAAGGACAAGAATATCGTCCCCTACTCCATCGTCGACAGCGGCAATGGCGACGCATGGGTCGAGGCACGCGGCGACAAGTATTCGCCCTCCCAGATTTCCGCCTTCATCCTGCAGAAGATGAAGGAAACCGCCGAGTCCTATCTCGGCGAGCAGGTGACCCAGGCGGTCATCACCGTTCCGGCCTATTTCAACGACGCGCAGCGCCAGGCCACCAAGGACGCGGGCAAGATTGCCGGTCTCGAGGTCCTGCGGATCATCAACGAGCCGACCGCGGCCGCGCTGGCCTACGGCCTCGACAAGAAGGAGTCGCGCACCATCGCGGTGTACGACCTCGGCGGCGGAACCTTCGACGTCACCATCCTGGAAATCGATGACGGCCTGTTCGAAGTGAAATCGACCAACGGGGACACGTTCCTCGGCGGCGAGGACTTCGACATGCGCATCGTCCAGTACCTGGCCGACGAGTTCAAGAAAGAGCACGGCGTCGACCTGACCAAGGACAAGATGGCGCTGCAGCGCCTGAAGGAAGCCGCCGAAAAGGCGAAGATCGAGCTCTCCTCCAGCCAGCAGACCGAGATCAACCAGCCGTTCATCTCGATGTCGCCGAATGGCGGCCAGCCGCTGCACATGGTCATGAAGCTGACCCGTGCCAAGCTGGAATCTCTGGTCAACGACCTGATCAAGGCCTCGATGAAGCCCTGCCAGGCTGCCCTGAAGGATGCCGGTCTCTCCACCTCCGACATCGACGAGGTCGTTCTCGTCGGCGGCATGACCCGCATGCCGAAGGTCATCGAGGAAGTGACCAAGTTCTTCGGCAAGGAGCCGCACAAGGGCGTGAACCCGGATGAAGTCGTCGCCATGGGCGCCGCCATCCAGGCCGGCGTCCTGCAGGGCGACGTGAAGGACGTGGTCCTGCTCGACGTGACCCCGCTGTCGCTGGGCATCGAGACCCTGGGCGGCGTGTTCACCCGGCTGATCGACCGCAACACCACGATCCCGACCAAGAAGTCGCAGATCTTCTCCACCGCCGAGGACAACCAGAACGCGGTGACGATCCGGGTCTTCCAGGGCGAGCGCGAAATGGCGGCAGACAACAAGCTGCTCGGCCAGTTCAACCTGGAGAACATCCCGCCGGCGCCGCGCGGCATGCCGCAGATCGAGGTCATCTTCGACATCGACGCCAACGGCATCGTGCACGTGACCGCCAAGGACAAGGGCACCGGCAAGGAGCAGAAGATCACCATCCAGGCCTCGGGCGGCCTCACGGATGACGAGATCGACCAGATGGTCCGCGACGCCGAGGCCAATGCCGAGGCGGACAAGGAGCGCAAGGACCTGGTGGAAGCCAAGAACCAGGCGGAAAGCCTGATCCACTCCACCAAGCGTTCGCTCGAGGAGCATTCCGACAAGGTCGACCCGACCACCGTCGAAGCGATCGAGCTGGCCATCTCCGCGCTCGAGGACGTGATGGAATCCGGCGATGCGGGCAAGATCCGCTCGGGCATCCAGAACGTGACCGAGGCCTCCATGAAGCTCGGCGAGGCGATCTACAAGTCGCAGCAGGCCGATGGCGGCAAGGACGGCGACGCGGATTTCGACCCGGATGCCTCGACCGCGCAGCGTGACGGCGCCGATGACGACATCGTCGATGCCGATTTCGAGGATCTCGGCGAGGACAAGCGCTCCTAAGCCGCATCCTTCTTTCCTGGAACCGGTCCGGCCCGCCGGGCCGGTTCCGCGCGTTTTCGAGAGGGATAGCAGCCCATGGCGAAACGAGACTATTACGACGTGCTGGGGGTATCCCGGGGGGCCTCGGCAGACGAGATCAAGAAGGCCTACCGCAAGAAGGCCAAGGAACATCACCCGGACCGCAATGCCGACAACCCCGACTCCGAGGCCAAGTTCAAGGAAGCGAACGAGGCCTACGAGGTCCTGAAGGATGCCGACAAGAAGGCGGCCTATGACCGCTTCGGCCACGCGGCCTTCGAGGGCGGCATGGGCGGCGGCGGACGTCCCGGCGCAGGCGCAGGCGCGGGCAATGCGGATTTCGCATCGGCCTTCTCCGACGTCTTCGACGACCTGTTCGGCGACTTCATGGGCGGACAGCGCGGCCAGGGCGGCGGACGCCGCCAGCGCGCGGTGCGCGGCGCCGACCTGCGCTACAACCTGCGGGTCACGCTGGAAGATGCCTACAAGGGCATGCAGAAGACCATCAACGTGCCGACCGCCGTCCCCTGCGGGGTCTGCAACGGCACCGGGGCCGAAGGCGGCGCCGAACCGGTCAACTGCCCGACCTGCAACGGCATGGGCAAGGTCCGCGCCCAGCAGGGCTTCTTCACGGTCGAACGGTCCTGCCCCAGCTGCGGCGGCGTCGGCCAGATCATCAAGAATCCCTGCGGCACCTGCCATGGCCAGGGCCGGGTGGAGAAGGAAAAGGCGCTTTCGGTCAACATCCCTGCCGGGGTGGAAACCGGGACCCGCATCCGTCTTGCCGGCGAGGGCGAGGCCGGGCTGCGCGGCGGTCCGACCGGCGATCTCTACATCTTCATCGAGGTGGCCGACCATCCGCTGTTCCAGCGCGAGGGCACGAACCTGTTCTGCCGCGTGCCGGTGGCGATGACCGCAGCCGCGCTCGGCGGCGACATCGAGGTGCCGACCATCGACGGCGGCCGCTCGCGGGTGAAGGTCCCGGCCGGCAGCCAGTCGGGCCGCCAGATGCGCCTGCGCGGCAAGGGCATGCCCGCCCTGCGCGGCGGCAATTCCGGCGACATGTTCATCGAGATGGTGGTCGAGACCCCGGTCAACCTGACCTCCAAGCAGAAGGACCTGCTGAAGGAATTCGAGCGCCTCAGCGAGGACAACAATCCCAATGCCTCGAGCTTCTTCGATTCGGTCAAGAGCTTCTGGGACAGCATGAAGGGCTGAGCGGGGGCCGGTATTCCGGCCCTCCTCCCGCTGCGTTACGCTCGATTAACTTAAAATTCAGTGAGTCCGCGCCATTCCGGAGGCATGAAAGAGCCGCCCGAATTCCGCGAACCGATGCTTCCCCTCTTCGAGGGGCAGGAGCTGTTCGTCACCGGCTCCCGCGCGAAGTCCCTGCCGTCCTACATCAAGGACCACCGCCAGCGGCTGCGGCTGCGCTTCATGGAAGGCGGCGCCCAGGCGATGCCGGACTACGAGATGCTGGAGCTGATCCTGTTCCGCGCCATCCCGCGCTGCGACGTGAAGCCGGTCGCGCGGCGCCTGCTTGACACGTTCGGCGATTTCGCCCGCGTCCTGAGCGCCCCGAAGGAACGGCTGATGCAGGTGCGCGGCGTCGGCGAGGTGGTGGTGGTGGAGCTGAAGATCGTCGAGGCCGCAAGCCACCGGCTGGCGCGCTCGAAGGTGATGAAGCGCCATGTCGTCAGTTCCTGGGACGCGCTTCTCGACTATTGCCACACCACCATGTCGCACTTGGAGACAGAGCAGTTCCGCGTGCTCTATCTCGACCGCAAGAACGTGCTGATCGCCGACGAGGAACAGGCGCGCGGCACGGTGGACCATGTTCCGGTCTATCCGCGCGAAGTGGTCAAGCGCGGGCTGGAACTCAATGCCTCGGCCCTGATCCTCGTGCACAACCACCCGTCGGGCGATCCGACCCCGTCCGAGGCCGACATCTCGATGACGATGAAGATCATGCACGCCGCCGATGCGCTCGGCATGGTGCTGCATGACCACTTGATCATCGGCAAGTCGACCGAGCTGAGCTTCCGCAGCGCGGGATACTTGTAACCCCAAGGTGGCAGGCGCCGCTCCGGGGAAGGGCTCCTCCCGGCCTGCCGGCGGACGGGCGGCATCCCAAAGGCCGCAGCGCGGCCGGACCGCAAGTTCCGCGGGTCCCCGATAACTCTGCCTTGCCGGCTCCCCGGACAGCCTCGGAGGCCGGGCGTTTCGACATCGGCAAGCCGCCAAAGCCGGCCCGCGCTTGAGGCACCGCGGCCAGCGATGCTGCCGCGCAGCGCCATTACTTGACACATTTGGTCAAGAATTGATACCGTGCTGCCAAAGCGCCCGCCGCCAGCCTGTCCGTGCCAGTCCGCCGCGCTCTCCCTGAATCCCAGCCGCCCCTCCGTGCCCGCTCCTCCGGGCCCGTATACCTGCGGCAAGCCCGGAGCGACCCATGGACCCGATTTCCGCCCTCCTGCCCGCCGGCATCCGCGACGCCGCCGCCCGCATGCTCGATTTCCTCAACCAGGGCGGCGCCGTGGTCTGGGCGATTGCCCTGCTCTCCGTCCTGACCGCCGCAGTCATCCTCTGGCGGGTGCTGCGCCTTTCGGCGATGGGCGCCTGGTCGGCCCGCCGCCGCAGCGAACAGAGCCTCCGCGCCTGGCACCGCGGCGACGATGCCGGCGCGAAGGCGCTGGTCGCGGGCCGGCGCTCGGCCCGGTCGCAGCTTCTGTCCGCCGCCTATGACGCGCTCGGGCAGCGCCACTTTTCCGCCGACGATGCCGAAGCCGAACTGGAACGGGTCGCGCGCGGCCTGCTGTGCGAGGCGCGCTCGGGGCTGAAGCTGCTCGAGCTGATCGCCACCATCGCGCCGCTTCTCGGCCTGCTCGGTACCGTGATCGGCATGATCTCGGCCTTCCAGGCACTGCAGGAAGCCGGCTCTCGCGCGGATCCCGCCATGCTGGCCGGCGGCATCTGGGAGGCGCTTCTGACCACCGCCGCGGGCATGGCCGTTGCCATCCCGGCGACCATGGCGCTGAGCTGGCTGGAAAGCGTGTCGGACCGGCTGGCGCATGATTTCGAGGATCTGGGCACCCGCGTGTTCCTCGGCCGCGAAGCGGCCGCACCGCAATTCCGGGCCGCCGCAGAATGAGCCTGTCCCTCGCAACCAGGCGGCGCAGCCGCAAGCCCAGCCTCACGCCGATGATCGACGTGGTGTTCCTGCTGCTGGTCTTCTTCATGCTGGCCTCGCGCTTCGGCATGGACATGCAGATCCCCATGAGCCTGGCCGGAGGCGGCGGCGGCTGGTCCGGCCCGCCCCGGCTGGTGCAGGTGGAGGCCGGCAGCCTCGCGCTGAACGGCGTGGCGATGGAGGCGCAGGAGCTTGCGGCCCGCCTCGGCGAGCTGACGGACTCTCCGGACGAACCGGTTGTCCTGCGGGCCGGCGCGGATGCCAACGTGCAACGTCTGGTCGAGGTGATGGAAACCCTCGGCGAGGCCGGCTTTTCCAACCTGGTGCTGGTGGAGTAGCCGATGCGACTGGCCACGCCCCCGAAGCGGCAGCCGTCGGAGAGCATCATCCCGATGATCAACGTCGTCTTCCTGCTGCTGATCTTCTTCCTGATGACCGCCCAGATCGCGCCGCCCGCACCCTTCGAAGTGGAGCCGCCCAAAGCCGCGAGCGAGGCCCAGCCCGAGGGCGAGCTGACGCTGCTGGTCGATGCCGACGGCCGGCTCGGATTCCGCGACCTCGCGGGCGGCGACGAGGTTCTGGATGCCGTCGCCGCGGAAATCGAGGACTGTTCCGGCGGCTGCGCCGGGCCGGCTCCGCTGCAAATCCGCGTCGATGCCGCCCTGCCTGCCCGCCAACTCGCCGTGCTGATGGCCAAGCTCCCTGCGGCCGGGATCCGGAAGGCCGAGATCGTGACGGCCGCCAAATGAAGCGCCAGCTCCAGTTCGCCGCCTGCATCGGCGCTGCATTGGCCGGCCATCTGGCGATCTTCGCCGCCTATGGCAGCCAGGACGGCGGCAGCCTCGCCGGCGGCAGCGGCGGCGAGGCCGACATCTCGGTCCAGGGCGCATCGGAAATGATCGCCGCCATGGTCGAAAATTGGGAAACCCCGCCCGAGATCGCCGCGGAAACGGCCCCGCCGGAACCGCCGGCGGCCCCGCGGCCGGTGCCCGCGGCAAGCGCTCCGCCCGCCCCGGCCGCGCCGACAGCCCCGCCGGTGATGGCCGCCCCCCAGCTGCCTGCCGCACCCGAACTGGCCGCCCTGCCGGCCGCCCCGCCGGAACCGCCGGCCCCTGCCGAAGCGCCGCCGCAGCCGGATCCAGAGCCTGCGGCTGCTCCCGAGCCGACTCCGGAAGCCGTGCAGGAGCCTGCCGTCACCGCCAGCGCCATCCCGAAACGGCGCCCGCCGGACCTGCCCGAGCCGGCCCGCAAGACGCCCCAGGCCGCGCCGGCGCCCCAGCCCAAAGCCGCGGAGACGGGCCGCGAAGCCGCGACCCAGGCCGGCCGGGCGGAACAGCGCGCCGCGGGCAACGGCGGCGGCGCCATTGCCGGGCGGTCGGCCAGCGCGGAAGCCGCGAGCGGGCCGGCCGGCGGCGATCCCAAGCTGGTCAACCGCTGGGGCGGTGCCATCCAGGCGCGCATCGCCCGGGCGCAGCGGTTCCCGCGCGAGGCGCTCGGCCAGTCGGCCCGGGTGGTGGTGCAGATCACGGTGGGCAGCGACGGCAGCCTGCGGAACGCGGTGATCACCCGCAGCTCCGGCGATCCGCGCTTCGACAAGGCGGCGCTCGACGCGGTGCGCAAGGCCCGGCTGCCGGCGGCGCCGCGCGGCTTCGGCGCCGCGGCACACCGCTTCCAGGTGCCGCTGGTGTTCAACAGCTGAGCCGGCCGGCTCTGGAGCCTCCGACGCGTCCGGGCTATGACGGGCGCGGATCAAGGAGGCAGCATGGCAGAGCCCCTGCGGACAGAAGCGCTGGTGATCGGCGCCGGCCCGGCCGGGCTGATGGCGGCGGAGATGCTTTCGGCTGCCGGACATGCCGTGCTGGTTGCCGAGGCCAAGCCGACGCCGGCGCGCAAGCTGCTGATGGCCGGCAAATCGGGCCTGAACATCACCAAGGACGAACCGCCGGAGCAGTTTCTCGCCGCCTATGGCGAGGGTGCGGGCCGGCTCGCGCCGATGCTGGCGGAGTTCGGACCGGACGAGGTGCAGGACTGGATGCGCGGGCTCGGGCGCGAGGTTTTCGCCGGCTCGACCGGCCGCGTCTTTCCGAAGGAAATGAAGGCCTCGCCGCTTCTGCGCGCCTGGCTGGGCCGGCTCGGCGACCGGGGGGTGCGGCTTGAAACCCGCTGGCGCTGGACCGGCTGGGCCGGCCCGGTGGCACAGTTCGGCACCCCGGAGGGTCCGCGCGAGGTCGAGGCCGGCGCGACGGTCCTGGCGCTCGGCGGGGCAAGCTGGGCGCGGCTCGGCGCGGACGGCGCCTGGACGGGTATGCTGGCCGCCACGGGCGCGCCGCTCGACCCTTTCCTGCCGTCGAATGTCGGGCTGGCGGCCGCCTGGTCACCGCACATGGAGAAGCATTTCGGCGCGCCGGTAAAGAACGTGGCGCTGCTGGCCGGCCGGCGGAGAGAGCGCGGCGAATTCGTGCTGTCGCGCAGGGGGCTGGAAGGAGCCGGCATCTATGCGGTCATCCCCGCGCTCAGGGCCGGCGCGGAACTGCGGCTGGACCTCGTGCCCGACCTGGATGCCGAAGAGGTGGCAGGCCGGCTCGGGCGCGCCCCGGCCAAGGCCAGCCTCGCCAACCGGCTGCGCCGCGGCCTCGGCCTGTCCCCGGCGAAGATCGCGCTGCTGCGGGAGTTCGGCGGCGCGCTGCGCGCCGGGCCGGCGCTGGCCGGGCTGATCAAGTCCCTGCCGGTCCGCCATGACGGCCCGCGGCCGATCGACGAGGCGATCTCGGTGGCCGGCGGGCTGAGCTTCGACGGGCTGGACGAAGATCTGATGCTGATGGCCCGGCCGGGCGCGTTCTGCGCCGGCGAGATGCTGTCATGGGACGCGCCGACCGGCGGCTACCTGCTGACCGCCTGCCTTGCCACGGGCCGGCGCGCGGGACTGTCGGCGGCGGACTGGCTGGAACGGTAAGCGCTCCGGCCTGCCGCGCAGCCTGCGCCCGATCCCGCCAGAGGCGCCGCCACCTGGTGCCGACGCTGGAAGGCGGAAATGATGCACCGACCGTGCTGCAGCGTGCAATCGGCCAAAAGGAAATCCATGCGGCGCTTGCGCGGAACATCTACAGCGTGGAGGCGCTGGCCGCCCATCCGCGGATCGCGGCATTCATTGCCGGGGTGCGCCAACGGCCGCGCGGCTTCGCCACGCCGGTGCCGGGGCGGGCCGGAACCCCGTGCCCCCCAGCCACAACCGGCGTGGAAGCTTGGAAGTGCGCAGGCGTACCAGCTGGCCGGAAACATCTCGGCTGATCAGCCACCGCAGGCCTCGGTGACTTCCAGTGGGTTACGCGGCTGACCGGCCTGCTCAAACCAAGGACGACGCGCCGTGCCGACCCAAGCCACAGCGGAAGCATTCCGTTGCCCTCCCGCTGGACTGCCCATGCCGAAGCGGCCTTCCGCAGCGATGGCCGGGAGCGCCCGCGGTTCGAACCTGCCAGACATTCGGCGAGGCCATCAAATAGCGGATTGCGCCCCATGACCGCTTTGCAGAAACCCGGCTCGGGCATTCCGAGTGCCGACCTCGGCAGAGCGAAGCGGATGGGTCACGGACTGCCCTGACCCACAGGAAAGAATTGACGGACGGTTCCGCCAGTTTCCGCCTTGTCAGGCCATCCGGCTTTTGCTGCCGGACCGAAATCTCTCCTGCGTGATCGCGATTGCCGCTCAGCTATGCTTGCAGGCATCGGGCGGAGGGAGGTCCCATGGCGAATATTCAACGCAGATCGGTCTTGCCGGGAGACGTGGCGGACGCCGCGTCGGCCACGTCCATCGGCAGGACCGCCGCCGATACGGCCTCCCTGTCGGACATCGGCGGCTCGACCGTCTCAGCGCCCGCTGTCACCATTTTCGAGGCCCGCGAAATCATCACGCTCGATCCGTCCCGGCCTGTGGCGCAGGCCGTTGCGGTGGTCGGCGGACGCATCCTGGCAACCGGCTCCCTGGAGGAGGTCGAAGCCATCGTCGGCGATCAGCCCCGCCGATATGACAGCAGATTTTCCGGAAGGGTCATCGTGGCCGGGTGCATCGCGCAGCACGATAACCCGGTGCCCGCGGCGCTGGACATGTCCTCCGGGTTCCTCTCGATCGAAGACTGGGTGCTGCCCACGGGCACGGTGCAGGCGTCAAGGACAAGCAGGACTTCATCGAGCGTCTCGGCAAGGCAGCAAAGGAACGCGGCGCGCCGGACGAGCCGCTGCTGGCCCGGGGCGACCATCCCGCTTTCTATGGTCCCCTGACCCGGCAGGACCTCGACGCGGTCAGCACCGAACGGGCCATCCTCGTCTGGGCACGCTCCTGCCACGAGATGATCCTGAACAGCGCCGCGCTTAACGGCGGCGGCGTCACGCAGGACGTGCTCGACGCCTTGGACGACACCTCCCGGGCGCAATCCGATCTCGGCGAAGGGCGGTTCTGGGAGCAGGCCTATCCGCGGTCACGCCGAAGATCGCGTCCATGGCAACGACGCCCGAACGGCTGCGGGACGGGCGGGAACTGAGCCGCGACTGCATGCACGCCAAGGGCATCACCTACGGCAGCGAACCCGGCGGCATCCTTTCCAGGCCGGTCGAGGACGGCGTGAACGAGGTGCTCTCCAGCCCGGACATGCCGTTCCGCTGGTCCTTCACCGTCGACGCGGAAAGCCGGGTGGCGCGCTGTCCCGACGATGCCGAGGTCATTGCCAGGTCGGAGGAGCCGGCCTCGCGGTACGGCGGCATGACCAGCCTCGGCCCGAAGCAGGCCAAGCTGTACTCGGACAGGGCGATCTATTCGCAGTTCATGCAGGTCCGGGAGCCCTATCTCGACGCGCATCACGGCGAATGGGTGATGGACCGCGACCTCTTCGGAAGGGCGGTCCGGATCTGCTGGGATGCGGGCTACCGGCTGCATGTCCATGTGAACGGCGCCGCGGGTCTCGACCGGGTGCTCGACACGCTGGAAGCCAACCTGCGCCGCTATCCCCGCTGCGACCTCCGCACCGCCATCGTCCATTTCGCGGTCAGCGCCTTCGACCAGATGGACCGGATCAGGGCGCTCGGCGCCATCGTGAGCGGCAACCCCTGTTACGTCATGGCACTGGCGGACCAGCATTCCGAAGTCGGGCTCGGTTCGGAACGGGCGGATGCCACGGTGCGTCTCGGGGACCCGACGATGTCCGGCGTGCGCTGGTCCCTGCATTCGTGCATGCCCATGGCACGGCCGCCCCGCTGTTCCCGATGTGGTGCGCGTTCATCCGGCGGACCGCCTCCGGCCGGGTCGCTGCGCCGGATCAGGCCGTGACCGTCGAGGAGGCGCTGCGCGGGGTGACCCTCGAAGCCGCCCATTCGCTGAAGATGGAGGACGAGATCGGGAGCATCGAGCCGGACAAGCGCGCGAACCTGACGGGCCTCGACAGGAAACCCATGAATGTCGAGCCGATGGAGCTTCTGGACATCCGCGTCAGGGGAATGGTGATACAGGGCCGGGTGCTTCCGGCCGGAAAGGAACAGCGGGACGCGGGGCTCGCGCCGCTGCCGCCCGGAGCGGTCGGCAGTAGGTCCGGAATCGGGCTGGCTTCGCCTGAGCATGCGCTGAGGGTTGTCCACGCCCATCCCTGATGGGGGATGACCGGGGGCAAACCGGCCCCGGGATGGGATGGCGCGCGCGCTCCGGCGATTCCGCGACGGGAGCTGCATTTGGACAAGAATGATGGGCGTACCATTCACCGGGTACGCCGGAAACGGGGATCTGGTCAGTCTTGCGTCAGCGCGCTGGCGACGGCGGCGCAGCTCACCAGAGGCAAACCTTTCCGGCACAGCGGCCAATCTGGGTTCCGGGCTCGGTTCTTGCCGCAGTGTTCTCGAACGGCATTTCCCGCCCGATGGGCCTGCATTTGCGACCCGTGCCGCGAGGCAAGGGTCTAACGCCGTCCCGGCGGCCAGCGGCCCCGGCCCTGTTCAGTCGGCCACCAGCATGTAGCCCGCGCCGCGCACGGTCTGCAGGTAGCGCGGCTGCTTCGGGTTCGACTCGATCTTGCGGCGCAGGCGGGTGATCTGAACGTCGACCGCGCGCTCCATCGACTGGCCCTCGCCGCGGCCGAGTTCGTCGACCAGCTGGCTCCGGCTCAGCGGCTCGCCGATGCTGCCCGAGAAGATCTTCATCAGCTTGGACTCGGTCGCGGTCAGCCGCACCAGGCTGTCGCCGGCCCACATCTCGCCGCGGTCGATGTCGTAGCGCACCTCGCCCAGGCGCAGGACCTTGACCGAGGCTGCCTTCACCTCGGGCGGCGGCACGCGGCGCAGGATGGCATTGATCCGAAGCAGCAGCTCCTTCGGTTCGAAGGGCTTGGGCAGGTAGTCATCCGCCCCGGCCTCCAGTCCGCGGATGCGATCCTCGGTTTCGCCCTTGGCGGTGAGCAGCAGGATCGGCGTCGCCAGATGCTCGCGCAGGCTGGCGGTCAGGGAGATGCCGTCCTCGCCGGGCAGCATCACATCGAGCACGATGAGGTCGAATTCCAGCCCCTCGAGCAGCCGCCGCGCATGGGCGGCATCGCGTGCGGAGGAGACCCAGAACCCCTGCCGGGCCAGGAACTTCTGCAGCAACCCCCGGATCCGTTCGTCGTCATCGACCACCAGCAGGTGGGCGTCGGCCTGTGCCGTCATGTATTGGCGTCTCGCGTCCCGCGGAACTGGCGCCGCTGTTCGGGGTCCATCATCTCTTCAAGCACGCGGCGGAATCCGCTGACTGCCTCGGGCCCGGCGGTCCGGAATGCGGTCCGCATCCTGCTCCGCTGCGCCTCGGACAATTGGCGTTCCAGGGCCGCCCCCTCCTCCGTCAAATGCAAATGCCTTTCCCTCTTGTCGCGGGTTCCGACGCGACTTTCAACCATGCCGTCCTCGATCAGCGTCCGCAGGACACGATTGAGCGACTGCTTGGTCACGCCGAGGATGTTCAGCAGGTTGTTGACGGTGGTGCCGGGGGCACGCTGGATGAAATGGATGGCGCGGTGATGGGCGCGGCCGTAGCCGAATTCCTCCAGCAGGCGGTCGGGATCGGCGGTAAACCCCTTGTAGGCAAAGAACATTGCCTCGATCGCGTGGCGCAGCTGCTCGTCCGTGAGGAACAGCAGGTTCTCGCCCGTCGTGTTTACCGCCAGTTTCGTCTTCGGCATGCCCGCCCCCCGATCTTTGCATCGCTACTTTATGTCAGCGTTATTGACTTTCCAAGACTCATCGTGTTAGCGGTGCCGGGCTTTTTGGGCAATTTTTGGTCCGATGCGGACCTTGTTGCGCAATTTCCGCAAAAAGAGACGACCCGATACCGACGAAGAAGGAAAAAGACGATGGCGGGAAGCTATGACGACCGCGACGGGATGATCTGGATGGACGGCAAGCTGGTGCCGTGGCGGGATGCGAATGTTCACATTCTCTCCCATGCCCTGCACTACGCTTCTTCCGTATTCGAAGGCGAACGGGCTTATAACGGCGTCATTTTCAAATCGCGCGAGCATTCCGAGCGGCTGCTGAATTCCGGCGTCGCGCTGGACATGACGATCCCCTACACCGTGGAAGAGATCGAGGCTGCCAAGATCGAGGTCCTGAAGGCCAACGGCCTGACCGACGCCTATGTGCGGGCCGTGGCCTGGCGCGGCGCCGGCGAGGACATGGGCGTCAGCTCGATGAAGAACCCGGTGCGCATGGCCGTGGCGGCCTGGGGCTGGGGCGCCTACTACGGCGACGCGAAGATGAAGGGCGCGAAGCTCGACATCGCCAAGTGGAAGCGTCCGTCGCCCGAAACCATCCCGACCCATGCCAAGGCGGCGGGGCTCTACATGATCTGCACCATGTCGAAGCATGCAGCCGAGGCGAAGGGCTATTCGGACGCGATGTTCTTCGACTACCGCGGCTACGTGGCCGAGGCGACCGGGGCCAACATCTTCTTCGTGAAGGACGGCGAAGTGCACACGCCGAAGCCCGACTGCATCCTGAACGGCATCACCCGCCAGACCGTCATCGGCCTGCTGCAGGACAAGCAGATCAAGGTGCACGAGCGCTATATCGAGCCGAGCGAGCTGGAAGGCTTCGAGCAGTGCTGGCTGACCGGCACCGCCGCCGAAGTGACCCCGGTGGGCGAGATCGGCGGCTACAATTTCGAGGTCGGCGCGCTGACCCGTGACATCGCCGAAACTTACGAGAAGCTGGTCCGCGCCTGATCGCAGCACGACCCGGACATGGAAAGGGCGGCCCTTGGGCCGCCCTTTGCCGTTCCGGAACCGTCCCCCGGGCTTACTGCATGCCCTTCGACATGAAATCCTCGACGATGTTCGACATGTCGAAGGAGGCCCCGCCCTGCACCGGCGGATAGTCGGCCAGGGTCTGCAGGTGCTCCTGCATCAGCACGTTCATCGGCTGCATCAGCCAGGACACCTTCTGCATCAGGTGGCCATAGGCGTCGGTGCTGGAATAGCTCTCGAACGGATCCATGCGGATGTTGAACACCATCGGCGCAGTGCGGCCCTCGATCGTGTCGTAATAGTCTTCCTTGGTGGCGAAGTGGAGCTTCCACGGCCCCATCCGCACCGCCATCAGCCGGCTTTCATAGTAGTAGAACAGGCTGTTGCGTGCCGATTGGTCGGCGTCGCCGGTCCAGTAGGCGAGGTTGTCGACGCCGTCGATATACTGGTTCTTCTCCTCCATCACCTCGGCATTGACGTCTTCGATGCCGGCCGCCGCGGCGAGGGTGGTGAACATGTCCTGGTGCTGCTGGATGCCGTTCAGGATCGAGCCCGCCGGGATATGGCCCGGCCAGCGCACCATGGAGGGCACGCGCACGCCGCCTTCATAGGTGGTCATCTTCTCGCCGCGGAACGGCGAGGTGCCGCCATGCGGCCAGGAATTGTGCTCGGGGCCGTTATCCGTCGAGTACCAGACGATGGTGTTGTCGCTCAGCCCCTGCTCGTCCAGCCAGTCGAGCACATAGCCGATGTCGTGATCATGCTGCAGCATCCCCGAGCCGTAGAGATCGGCCTCGGAGGTGTACATCTCGGCGGCATAGCGCCAGTTCTCGTCGAGCCGGGTATAGAGATGCATCCGCGAGGTGTTCAGCCAGACGAAGAACGGCTCGCCGGCCTCCTTGGCTGACGCCATGAAGTCGATCGCCAGCGGGATGACCTCGTCATAGTCGAAATTCTTCATCCGCTCCTGGGTGAGCGGACCGGTATCCTCGATGGTCTGCATGCCGACCTTGCCGAAGCGCGGCATCTCGGTCGGGTCGTCCTCCTCGGTGGCGAAGGTGTGCAGCACGCCGCGGGTGCCGAACTGTGCCTCGTACTCCTCGAGCGAGCCGGAGAATTCCTTGCCGAAATTCTGGTAGTCGCGCTGCTCGGCCTCTTCCTGCGTGTTCAGGTGGTAGAGGTTGCCGAAGAACTCGTCGAAGCCGTGCACCGTCGGCAAATGCTCGTTGCGGTCGCCGAGATGGTTCTTGCCGAACTGCCCGGTCCTGTAGCCGACCTGCTTCAGCTCCTCGGCGAGGGTCGGCGAAGCCGCCTGCAGGCCCAGCGGCGAGCCGGGCTGGCCAACCGTCGTCATGCCCGACCGGATCGGATACTGGCCGGTGATGAAGGCGGCACGGCCGGCCGTGCAGGAGGGCTGCGCGTAATGGTCGGTGAAGCGGATGCCTTCCATGGCGATCCGGTCGATATTGGGCGTGGTGTAGCCCATCGTTCCCATGCCGTAGGCAGAGACGTTCTGCCAACCGACGTCATCGCCCCAGATTACCAGAATGTTCGGCCGTTCGGCGTCCTGGGCATGGACCGCCGTCACCGCGAAAACGGCAAGCACCGCCCCGGCCGCGGCCCGTGTCACGAATTTCATCTGTTTCTCCCTTCGAGTCGGCAGCCGAAATCGCGGCTGCCGAGACAAAGGTAACATGATATTCACGAATTTCATCGGCGGCGTGAAGCCGGGGGCGGGAACCCTGCCGGCGTCCGGTCGCCGCGACCGGCGGTTCGGCAGCCCTGCGCACATGCGCTCAGGGCGAGAGTTCGGCGACGAGTTCCGCGACCGTTTCCGTGCCGTCGGCATGGCGCCAGTCCACCTTGCCCGTGCCGCGCGCCAGCTGCGCCTCCAGCACGTCCGACGTGGCATCGGACACACCGCCCCGGCGGGACGCAACCCGCGCCCGCAGGGTTTCCGCGGGAACGTCCAGCCAGACCCCGGCGAAGGGCCGGCCGGCCTGCGCGGCCGCCTCCGCGATCCGCGCCCGCCGCTCGGGCCGGTCATAGACCGCATCGGCGACCACGCAGCATCCCGCCTGCAGCAGCCGGCCCGCCCGTGCCGCCATCGAGGCATAGACCCGGTCCGACACCTCCAGAGCATAGGCCTCCGGCGGCAGGCGGGTTTCCGGGTCGACGCCATGCATGGCCTTGCGCGCAAGGTCGCTCTCGATCAGCCGCGCACCGGGCGCGGCGCCAATTTCCGGGGCCAGGGCTTCGGCCAGGGTGGATTTGCCGCTGCCGCTGAGCCCGCCGATGGCAACCAGCCTGGACGGCTGCGGCTCTAGGCATGCGAGGGCGAGATCGTAATAGCTGCGCGCTGCCGCGGCGGTCTCGTCCCGTTTCTCCGCCGGTCCGGTCTCGGCCTGGGTGGCCACGACATGTGCGCGGACTTCTGCCCGCAACGCCGCGAAGAAGGGCAGCAGCGCGAAGCCGTCCTCCTGCCCGCTGCGGTCGAGATAGCGGTTCGCCAGCAGGTTCGCATGGCCCCGCAGCCCCCGGTGCCAAAGGTCCATCGCCATGAAGGCAAGGTCGTAGAGCACGTCGACCGTCGCCAGCCGGTCGTTGAAATCGATGCAGTCGAACAGCCTGGGCCGGCCCTGCCAGAGGCAGATGTTGCGCAGATGCAGGTCGCCATGGCAGCGCCGGATCCGTCCCTCCGCGCCGCGACGGTCGAGCAGCGGCGCATGGCGGTCGAGCGCCGCGCGGAAGGCCGCGTCGATGGCGCCAGCCTCCGCGGCGGAGAAGACCCGGCTCTCGCCGAAGCCGGCAAGGTTGATGTCGAGCACGGCCGAGATGTTCTCCGTGCCGCTTTCGCGCGCCACCGGAGCCGCCGCATGCGCCGCCGCGATCTCGGCCGCCAGCGCGCGGATCAGCCGGGACGTGAGCGCGCCGCGCTGCGCCATGCGGTCGAACAGGCTGTCCTGGTCGAAGCGCGCCATCTCCACCACCGCATCGGCCAGCTCTCCCGGCCCGTCGAAGGCAAGGCCATCGGGCTCCCGCGTGATCCTTCGCACGCGCAGGTACAGCTCGGGCGCAGCGGCGCGGTTCAGCGCCAGCTCCTTCTCGCAGGCGGCCAGCCGGATCGCGGGGGTGGAGAAATCGGCATAGGGCAGATGCACCGCCTGCTTCATCTTGAAGGCCCGGCCTCCCGCAAGGAAGACCGCCGAGATATGGGTGTCGATCCGCTCCACCGGGCCGGCGCCGCCATGGCTGGCAGGGTCCGACAGGAAGGCGATGGCCGCGCTCTGGTCCTCTACCCGCATCGCGTCCTCCGCGGTTGCTGCGTGGCTGTCGCTCCCACTCTAGCCGCGGATGGGCCCTGCGTGCATGACTCCGATCAAGCCGGCTCAGAACAGCCGCGGCGGCTCGCTCGGCGGGCGGCGCGCGCTTTCCACGCCCATCATCATGCCGCGGCCGATGCGCGAGGCCATGCCGTGGATCGCGTCGGCCTGTTCAGGGGTAAGCACCTCGTCGGCAGTGGCGCGGAAATGGCCCAGCCAGATCGGGAAATGCTCGGGCATGATGTCGGAATTGCCGATATGCGCCATCTGCGGATTGCCGGAGTAGGCGCCGACCTGCAGCCCCAGCGCATTGCGCCAGAAGCCGGCGATCTTCGCCTCGTGGCGGCGCCAGACCGCGTCGTCGGTGCCAATGGTGCGGCGGAAGACCGGCCCCAGGACCGCATCCGCGCGGACCCGCGCGTAGAAGGCGGCCACGAGGCGGTCGATGTCTTCGGGCGCCAGGGCGGCGGGCTGGGTCGGAAGGGTCATGGGCGGTCTCCTGCAGGCTTCCGCTGCACTGCGGCAGCGGAAGTGGTCAAGCACATAGCCTGCCAGGCCGGCCCGGGTCCACCGGACTCAACCGCGCGCGCCCAGATCGGCGATGGCCTCGCAGAGACCGAGTGCCAGGGACAGGCCGCGCCCGGTCGCCATGACCATTTGCGGCAGCACCATCCATTCCAGCGACCAGGCGGCGCCGGAGCGCTCCTGTTCGTGGACCAGCGCTTGGTGCATGGCCGAGACCTGCACCGCGTTGAAGCGGGCCAGCGTCACCAGCAGCTCGGCCGACACCGGGTTCTGCTTGTGCGGCATGGCCGAGGAGCCGCCGCCGCCGGCGAGGCGGATCTCGTCGATCCCCTGTAGCGCCATGATCGCCGCGTCCTGGCCCATCTTGCCCAGCGTGCCCGAAACCAGCGACAGCCAGGAGGCATATTCGGCGATCCCGTCGCGCATCGCCTGCCAGGATTTCGCGGTCGGCGCGAGGTCGAGCTCGGCCGCGAGCCGGCCCGAGATCTCGCCGGCCTTGCCGCCGGAGGCCGCGCGGTCGCCTGCAGCGCCGCCGAATTGCAGGCATTCAAGCCGCGGGCGCAGTTCGGCCAGCCGGTCGAGATGGTTGTCCAGAGGCAGCGCCCAGGCCAGCACCCGGTCCTTCACCGTGATCGGCAGGGCGGCCTGCATCCGCGTGCGCCCCATCAGCGGACGGTCACCGAAGCGTTCGATCAGCAGGTCCAGATCGCCGCGGAGCCGGCCCAGCTTGTCCGCCA
The DNA here is from genome assembly GCF_013184745.1 of Mangrovicoccus sp. HB161399. GTDB lineage: Bacteria > Pseudomonadota > Alphaproteobacteria > Rhodobacterales > Rhodobacteraceae > Mangrovicoccus. The sequence continues at coordinate 82,078 of NZ_JAATVU010000007.1, read as the reverse complement.
GCAGGTCGTTCGCGGCCTTCAGCGACAGGATCGTCGCCGTGTCCATCACGTCCTGCGATGTCAGCCCCTTGTGGAGCGCGGCCTGCGCCTCCGCATCCACCGCCTTCTTCAGCTCGCGCACCAGCGCCGCGACCACGACACCGTCCTGCGCCATGCCCGAGCGCAGCGCGGACATCGCCGGTTCGGCGGCCAGGATCTGGGCGGAGGCGCGTTCGGCCAGAGCCGGCTCGACTGACCCCACCTCGCCCAGCACGCGGGAATAGGCGGCTTCCATCTCCAGCATATGGCCGAGCGTGGCCTCGGGCCCGAGCAGCGCGGACAGATCCGGCTCGGCGAAGAGACCGCCGAGCCAGGGATGATCGAAGACCGAGATCATGCCGCGGGACGCAGCCCGAGGATCTCGCGCGCCTGGGCCAGCGTGGCCACCGGGCGTTCGTACTTCTCGCAGAGATCCGCGGCCCGCTTGATCAGCGCGGCGTTCGACGGTGCCAGCGTGTCCTTGTCGAGGCGCACGTTGTCTTCCAGGCCGGCCCGGGTGTGCCCCCCAGCCGCGATCGCCCATTCGTTGACGGTCAGCTGGGTCGCACCGATCCCGGCCGCGCACCAGTTGGCGTCGGGCGCCCGGCGCTTCATCGTCTCGACATAGATGTCGAAGATCTCCTTGTCGGCCGGCATGGCATTCTTCACGCCCATGACGAACTGGACATAGAGCTTGCCGTAGAGCTTGCCGGTCTCCTGCAGGCTGATCGCCTTGAGGATGTGGCTGAGGTCGAAGGCCTCGATCTCCGGCTGGATTTCGTAGGTCTTCATCTCGGAGGCCAGCCAGTCGACCAGATCCGGCGGGTTCTCGTACACCCGGGTCGGGAAGTTGTTCGAGCCGACGGAGAGCGAGGCCATGTCGGGACGCAGCGGCAGCATGCCGCCGCGGGTCTGGCCGGCGCCGGAGCGGCCGCCTGTGGACAGCTGCACGATCACGCCCGGGACGTGCTTTTCCAGCTCTTCCTTCAGGCGCGCGAATTTCTCCGGGTCCGAGGTCGGGGTCTGGTCGTCGTTGCGGACATGCGCGTGAATGATGGAGGCTCCCGCCTCCACCGCTTCATGGCTCGACTCGACCTGCTCCGAGATGGAGATCGGCACCGCCGGGTTGTTTGCCTTGGTCGGCAGCGACCCGGTGATGGCGCAGCAGAGGATGCAGGGCTTCCCTGCAACCTGCTCCGGTTCAGACGTCGAAAAAGATGGTTTCATTGTCGCCCTGCAAGTAGATGTCGAAGGTGTAGGTGTCACCGTCGCGCTTTGCCATCAAGGTAGGGATCCTTACCTTGTGCTCGACCCGAGCGAGAATCGGGTCTTCGGCATTCGCCTCCGCCTCGTCCTCGAAATAGCAGCGGGTCATCAGTCCGATGTTGATGCCGCGGGCGACGATCCACATGGTGATGTGGGGCGCCTGCAGGCGTCCGTCGGGAAAGGGCACGCGGCCCGGCTTCACCGTCTCGAAGGTGTAGACGCCGGTATCGCCGTCCGCACCCTGGCGGCCCCAGCCGGTAAAGGCCGGATCGGCGGTGCCGCGGCGTTCCACCGGCGAGTTGAACAGCCCGTTGGCGTCGGCCTGCCAGATCTCGATCATCGCGTCGCGCAGCGGCGTGCCCGACCCGTCGATGACGCGGCCCTTGAGCGTGATCTTCTCGCCCTTCGCATCGCCGGTGATCATGGTCTTGCCCAGATCCTCGGGATAGACGCCCTCGACGCCCGCAAAGGTCGGCACGCAGCCGATATGGACATACGGGCCGGCCGTTTGCGACGGAGATTCCTTCAGGAAATCAAGCGGCTGCATCAGTTGCCCTCCTTGCGGTTCTCGAACATGGTCGAGCGGCGGCCGCGCAGCGTGATGTCGAACTTGTAGGCGCGCGAGTCCATCGGGATGGAGTTGTTCATGTCCAGAGGCGCGATCAGCTGGCCGATGGCCGCCTGGTCGCGGATCGTGTTCACGATCGGGCAGATGGCGATATGGGGGTCGCCTTCGAAATACATCTGGGTGATCAGGCGCTGCGCGAAGCCTGTGCCGAAGATCGAGAAGTGGATGTGCGACGGGCGCCAGTCGTTCACGCCGTTCGGCCAGGGATAGGGGCCCGGCTTGATGGTGCGGAAGCTGTAATAGCCGTCCGCGTCGGTGATCGCCCGTCCGCAGCCGCCGAAATTCGGGTCCAGCGGAGCCAGGTAGGTGTCCTTCTTGTGGCGGTAGCGGCCGCCGGCATTGGCCTGCCAGAACTCCACCAGCGTGCCCGCAACGCCGCGGCCGCGCTCGTCCTGGACCCGGCCATGGACGATGATCCGCTCGCCGATGGCGCTTTCGCCCGGCTGCGCGTAGTTCAGCACCAGGTCGTTGTCGAGCTCGCCCAGCATGTTGTGGCCGAAGGTCGGACCGGAAATCTCGCCGAGCGACGGGTCGAAGCTGATCTTCGCCTTCTGCGGCGAGCGCAGGACCGAAGTCTTGTAGCCGGGCGTGTATGCCGGCGGATGCCAGTCGAGGTCGCGGGGATAGAACGCCCCGGTTTCAGGGGGATTGTTATGCATTGGACTCCTCCATCTGCGCGAGCGTTTCCTTGATGATCTTGTTCGCGTGGTTTGCCGCGGGAACGCCCGCGTAAATGGCGACGTGCAGCATCGCTTCTCTTATGTCTTCCGGGCTGGCCCCGGTATTCTTCGAGGCGCGCACATGCATGGCGACCTCGTCCCACTGTCCAAGGGCGGCGAGCAGCGCCAGCGTGATCATCGAACGTTCGCGTTTCGAGATCTGCGGGCGCGACCAGACATGGCCCCAGGCCGCCTCGGTGATGAGGTTCTGGAAGGGTTCGTCGAACTCGGTCTTGTTCGCCTCGGCGCGGTTCACATGGGCGTCGCCCAGCACGGAACGGCGCGTGGCCATCCCCTGGTCGTAGCGGGTCTGCGTCATGCAAGGCTCTCCTTGATCCTGTCGAGATGCAGGGCGACGTGATGCGCGATCTCGTCGGGGAACTCGATCCCCGGCAGATGCCCTGCCTTGGCAATGGTTTCGAGGGACGACCCAGGGATCAGCGCGGCCATCTCGGCAACCAGCGCGGGCGGGGTGGACCCGTCCTCCTCGCCGCAGATGCAGAGAGCGGGCACGGTCACGGATTCGGCCGCCAGGGTGAAGTCGGTGTCGCGGATTGCGGCGCAGGTGCCGGTATAGCCCTGCACGGGGGTGCGGATCAGCATGTTGCGGTAGCCGGCCAGCTGCGTCGGGAAGCCGTCGCGGAAGCCCGCCGAGAACCAGCGCTCGAGGATCGGAGTGGCCAGCGCCTCGATGCCCTCGTCCTCGATGGTGCGGATGCGGGTGGCCCACATCTCCGGCGTGCCGATCTTGTGCGCGGTATTGCTGAGGATCAGCCCGGCAACCAGGTCCGGACGCGCGGCCGACAGCCCCAGCGCGATCTGCCCGCCGACCGAGAGGCCGAGGACCACGGTGCGCTTGGCGCCCAGCAGATCCAGCAGCGCCGCAAGGTCCGCAACATGGTCGGCCATGGTGATGCTGTCGCCCAGATCCGACAAGCCGTGGCCGCGCTTGTCGTAGCAGACGAAGCGCACGCCGGGAGCCTTCGGCGCGAGATGGGCAAGTACCTCGTCCCAGGTCCGGAAATCGGTCCCGAGGGAATTCACGAAAACCAGCGTCAGGGCGGCATCCTTGGGACCCGTCACGCGGACGTGGAGCGTGATGTCATTGGCGGTGATGAACGGCATTGGATTCTCCCTGCACAAGGTGTGGCATATGATTTCGGGCATGTGTAATAATTTCTCAGTCCAAAATCATAGCGGATGAGTTATGCGTTTATCCGGTCGTCTCAACATGCGTCACCTCGAATTGTTCGTCGAGGTGGCCCAACGCAAGAGCGTCAGCCGCGCGGCGGAGGCGCTGAACCTGACCCAGCCGGCAGTCAGCCGGACCCTGCGCGAGCTGGAGGACCTCTGCGGCAAGCCGCTGTTCGAGAAGCACGGCCGCGGCATAAGGCTCTCGCCCTTCGGCACGATCTTCCTGCGCCATGCCGGGGCCAGCCTCGCCGCCGCGCGCGAGGGGCTGGCCGCGCTGCAGAGCCTGGATCCGAACCAGGGGCCGCCGCTCCGGATCGGCGCGCTGCCGACCGTGCTGGCCACGATCCTGCCGAAGGCCGTGGCCGCCTACCGCGCGGAAGGTCCCGGGGCGCGGCTGTCCGTGTCCTCGGGCTCCAACCTCGTGCTGCTCAACGAGCTGCGCGAAGGCCGGCTCGACCTGGTGATCGGCCGCCTGCCCGCACCCGAGAACATGGTCAACGTGGCCTTCGAACCTCTCTACCGCGAACGCGTGGTGGTGGTCGTGGCCGCCGGCCATCCGCTGGAGGACGCCACGCTGCTGACCGCGGACGACCTTGCGCGCTACCCGGTGCTGCTGCCCGGGCCCGGCTCGATCATCCGGCCCTTCGTCGAGCGGCTTCTGCTGGAACAGGGGCTCACGCCGCCGCCGGATGCGATCGAGACCGTCTCGCCCAGCTTCGGCTGGGCCTGCCTGAAGCAGGCGGAGGCAATCTGGTTCATCTCCCGCGGCGTGGTCGAGTCGCAGCTCGCCCAGGGGGAGTTCCGCGAACTTCCGATGGACACCGGCACCACGGTCGGCTCTGTCGGACTCTGCACGCGGATCGACAAGACGCCGGGCGCTTCGGTTACGCGCTTCGCGGCGCTCCTGCGCCGGCTGGCGCCGGAGGGGCTGTGAGCGCTCCCAGGCGGCGAACCGACGCGTGCGTCACGATTGTCCGCGCATCGGCCCGGACCCCGGGATAGGCTGCGCCGGAAAAGGAGAGGTACGGGACATGGCACGGATCAAGGCAGGCGAGGTCACGCTGGGAGCGCGGCAATGGGGCAGCGGACCGATCCCCGTCCTGTTCATACACGGCAACCTGGCCAGCAAGGACTGGATCGAAGTCGCCGCGCAATGGTTCCCGCCGGACATGAGCGTCCATGCCGTCGACTGGCGCGGCTGCGGCGACAGCGACCGGCCGACGCCCGACGACAACTACGACAACTATTCGATCACGCAGCACGCGATCGACATGCTGGCTGCGATGGACACGCTGGGCATCGACATCTGCCATCTCGTGACCCATTCGACCGGCGGGATCATCGCCGCGCGGATGCAGCTGATCGCGCCGGAGCGGATCGGCCGGATCCTGCATCTCGACCCGGTCTCGCCGGCCGGCATCCGGTTCGAGGAAAGCTCGATCGCCGCCTTCCGCGCCATGGAGCAGTCCAAGCAGACCACCCGCGCGGTGATGGCCAATGCCGCCTCGTCGCTGTTCCAGGCGGACAGCTTCCTGCCCGGCAAGATGCCGAAATTCCGCGACGGAATCGACCATCTCCAGGCGATGTTCGAGAAGGTGATCGACCAGACCTTCACCGCCGGGCACGGCATCTGGCTGGGCACGCCGCTGAACCTGACCAAGGAGGCCGAGACCGGCGAGCTGGCGGCACAGATGGACAAGCTCGTGCACGAGACGCTGATCCTCTGGGGGCAGCAGGACACGATCATTCAGCAGGCCGACATGCGCGCCATGGCCGAAGCACTGCCCGATGCGCGGCTGGTCGAGGTGCCCGGCGTCGGGCATTCGATGAACATCGAGGCGCCGCAGATGTTCGCGGGCTTCGTCGCCGGCTTCCTCTCTGGGGTGCGGCCGCTGCCGCCCAAGCTCCCGGACTCAGAACCGGCCGCATCGGAAACCGCGGAGGGCGCGGCGAACGGAGCCGGCCCGGCCCCGGTTCAGGACCCCGCAGACCGGTCGCCGCGCCTCTTGTGGTGGCTCAACCTGAACACGTAGACCGGCAGCGCCAGGAGCTCGCGCAGCGCGGCCTTCAGCCAGCGGTCGATCCGGCCGAAACGCCAGACCGGCCGCGCCCGCGCCGGCACGCCGAACCAGCGGAAGGTCAGCACGGCGCGCGGGCAATGGTAGCTGTCGGTGACGACCAGCGCGCGGCGCAGCCCATGCCTCTGCATCAGCCGGGCCGTGAAGAGCGCGTTTTCCAGGGTAGATGTCGACGCGTCCTCGCAGAGGATCCGCTCCGGCGCGACGCCGAGCCGGATCAGCCGGTCGCGGATCGCCATGGCCTCGGCAGGCGGCTCCCTGCCCCAGCCGCCAGAACCGATCACCGCCGCTTCGGGATGCCGTGCCGCAAGATCGGCCCCGCGGGCGATGCGCCGGGCCAGGGCCGGGCTAGGCTCGCCGCCGGGCCAGACCGCCGCGCCGAGAATGACGATGGCAGTCTGCCTGTCATCGGGCGCCCCGCATCCGGCGCGGCGCCCCTCCGCCATCAGGCGGGCGTCGAGGACACGCCGACCTGCGCCGGGCGCAGCAGGCGGTCGCGGATCATGAAGCCTTCGGCCATGACCTGGATGATGTCGCCGGCCTTCGTGTTCGGCACCGGGGCCTCGAACATCGCCTGGTGCACCTGCGGGTCGAATTTCTCGCCTACAGCCGGCGCGATGCGGGTGATGCCGTGCTTGCCGAAGATGTTCACCAGCTCGCGCATGGTCAGCTCGACGCCTTCGATCAGGGCCGCGTGCTCGGCCTTCTGCTCCTCGGTGATCGAGTCGATGGCGCGCTTCATGTTGTCGTAGACGGGCAGCATGTCGCGGGCCAGCTTGGTGCCGCCGTACATCTCGGCATCCTTGCGGTCGCGCTCGCCGCGCTTGCGGGCATTCTCTGCCTCGGCAAGGGCGCGCATCATCCGGTCGCGGTACTCGTCGCGCTCGGCGATGACGGCATCCACGTTCGGGCCGGAAACAGCCTCTTCGGCCGCTTCTTCCTCGGCCGGCATTTCTGCATCGGCAGCCGCTGCCTGGCGCTCGTATTCGCGGGCCAGCGCCTCGATGTCGATGGTGTCGCCGTCTCCGGTCCCGGGCATGTCCTCGAACGCACCCTTGTCCTTCTTCGGATCCGCCATGATCTCTCCTCTTATCCCCGGCCGGACAAGATCCGCCCGACCAGCTGTGCCGTATAGTCCACGATCGGCACGATGCGTCCGTAGTTGAGACGCGTGGGCCCGATGACCCCGACCGCACCGATGATTTTCCGATCAGCGTTCATATAAGGAGACACCACCAAAGAGGAACCCGAAAGTGAGAAAAGCTTGTTCTCGGACCCGATAAAAATGCGCACACCCTCGCCCTGTTCGGCAAGTTCGAGGAATTCGGCGATGTCGCGCTTGCGCTCTAGATCGTCGAACAGCGTGCGGATCCGGTCGAGGTCGGCGGAGTCTCCGTCCAGCAGGTTCGAGCGGCCGCGCACGATCAGCCGTTCCGAGTCGGAGCCCTCGTCGGCCCAGACCGCCAGGCCGCTTTCCACCAGCGCCTGCGCGAGCACGTCGATCTCGCGGCGGCGCTGCTTCATCTCTGCTTCGATCACGTGGCGCAGCTCGGCGAGCGTCCGGCCCTCTGCCAGCGCGTTGATGAAATTCGCGGCCTCGCGCATCGCGCTCGGGGTCACGCCGGGCGGCGGACGGAAGATGCGGTTCTCGACATGGCCGTCGGCCATCACCAGCACCACCAGCGCGCGGTCCGGCGCCAGGCTGACAAATTCGATGTGCCGGACCGGGGCCTCCTGCTTGGGCGCCAGAACCACGCTCGCCCCGTGAGTGGCCCCCGAGAGCGCGGCGCCGATCTTGTCGAGCACCGAGCCGACATCGCCCTTGGTGTCGCCCACCGTCGACTCGATCGCCAGGCGGTCGGTGTCCTTGAGGTTCTCGACCTCCATGAAGCCGTCGATGAACATCCGCAGGCCCAGCTCCGTCGGGATCCGTCCGGCAGAGACATGCGGGCTGTTCAGCAGGCCCATGAATTCGAGATCCTGCATGACGTTGCGGATCGTCGCCGCGCTGACCTTCTCTTCCATGGAGCGGGTCAGGGTGCGCGACCCCACCGGTTCGCCGGTTTCGAGATAGCCCTCGACCACGCGGCGGAACACCTCCCGCGAACGGGCATTCATGTCTGGGATCGGGGTCTTGTCACTAATCATTGCTGCGTGAGCTTGCCGGCTCCGTGATGAGGCGTCAATCGGCCTTGAAATCACATATGTGCGGCAGATATGGCTGCGGCAACCCAGGAAAGGAAGACCGATGCGACCCTCTGGCCGACAGCTCGCCGAAATGCGCCCCGTGACGATCGAAACCGGCGTGACTCGCCATGCAGAGGGCTCCTGCCTGATCAAGGTGGGCGACACGCATGTGCTGTGCACCGCGACCATCGAAGACCGGCCGCCGCATTTCCTGAAGGGCACCGGCCTGGGCTGGGTCACCGCCGAATACGGCATGCTGCCGCGCGCCACCCACAGCCGGATGCAGCGCGAGGCCAAGAAGGGCCAGTCGGGCCGCACGCAGGAGATCCAGCGCCTGATCGGCCGCGCGCTCCGCGCCGGCGTCGACCGCGTCGCCCTGGGAGAGCGCCAGATCGTCGTCGACTGCGACGTGATCCAGGCCGATGGCGGCACCCGCTGCGCCTCGATCACCGGCGGCTGGGTTGCGCTGCGCATGGCTTTCGACAAGCTGATGAAGGCCGGCATCGTCACCTCCGACCCGATGCTCGACCATATCGCGGCCGTGTCCTGCGGCGTCTATGCCGGCCAGCCGATCGTCGATCTCGACTATCCGGAAGACAGCGAAGCCGGTGTTGACGGCAACTTCATCCTGACCGGCGCCGGCCGGCTCGTCGAGGTGCAGATGAGTGCCGAAGGCGCCACCTTCTCTCGCGACCAGATGAACACCCTGATGGACCTCGCCGAAGCCGGCTGCAAAACGCTGGTCGACGCCCAAAAGGCGGCGCTGGCATGACCCGCAAGCTGACCGAGAAGAAGATCTGCCTCGCCTCGCACAACAAGGGCAAGCTTGCCGAGATCTCCGCGCTGCTGGCCCCCTACGGCATCGATGTGGTGTCCGCCGACGATCTCGGCCTGCCCGAGCCGGAAGAGACCGAGGACAGCTTCGCCGGCAATGCCCGCATCAAGGCGCATTTCGCGGCGAAGGAATCCGGCTTGCCGGCCCTGTCCGATGACAGCGGCATCTGCGTCGACGGGCTGGACGGCGCACCGGGCGTCTACACGGCGGACTGGGCAGAGACGCCGAACGGCCGCAACTTCCCGATGGCCATGAAGAAGACCTGGGACCTGCTCGAAGAACGCGGCGCAGCCCATCCCCGCACCGCGCGCTTCTGCTGCACGCTCTGCATTGCCTGGCCGGACGGCCATGACGAGCTGTTCGAAGGCAAGGCGGAAGGGCGGCTCGACTGGCCGATGCGCGGCGAACACGGCCATGGCTACGATCCGATCTTCATTCCGGAAGGGTATGAAATTACCTTCGGCGAGATGGACCAGGCCGAGAAGAACCGCATCAGCCACCGCGCCGATGCCTTTGCCAAGCTGAAGGCAGGAGCCCTTGGCTGAGCTCAAAACATGGCAGGAGGCTGGTTTCGGCCTCTACCTGCACTGGCCGTTCTGCGCCGCCAAGTGCCCCTATTGCGACTTCAATTCCCATGTCGCAGCCACCATCGACCAGAGCGCCTGGACTGCCGCCTATCTGAGCGAACTCCGGCGAACGGCGGCCGAAACTCCCGGACGCATCCTGTCGACCGTGTTCTTCGGCGGCGGCACACCCAGCCTGATGGCCCCCGAGACCGTCGCCGCGATCCTCGACGAGGTCCGCCGCCTGTGGCCCATGGTCAACGATCCCGAGATCACGCTGGAAGCCAACCCGACCTCGGTCGAAGCCGGGCGGTTTGCCCACTATGCGCAGGCCGGCGTGACGCGGCTCTCCATGGGCGTGCAGTCGCTGCATGACGACGATCTGCGACGTCTCGGGCGCCTTCACAGCGCCGCCGACGCCCGCAAGGCTTTCGACATCGCTCGCCGGAATTTCAGCCGTGTCAGCTTTGACCTGATCTACGCCAGGCAAGGACAGACTCTCGACATGTGGCGGGCTGAGTTGAAAGAAGCGCTATATATGGCGGTTGATCACCTCTCGCTCTACCAGTTGACCATCGAGCCCGGCACCGCATTCGGCGATCGTTTCGCAGCAGGGCGGCTGAGGGATCTGCCCGAGGACGACGTCGCCGCGGACATGTATGACGCGACGCAGGAGATCTGCGATGCAGCCGGCCTGCCCGCCTACGAGGTGTCCAACCACGCCCGCCCGGGCAGCGAGAGTCGGCACAACCTGATCTACTGGCGCGGCGGGGATTGGATCGGCATTGGTCCCGGTGCCCATGGCCGGCTCGGGCATTCCGACGGACGGCATGCAACGGAGACCGAACTTGCGCCGGGCCGATGGCTCGGCATGGTCAACAAGACCGGCAGCGGAGAAACAGCCCGCTCGGTCTTGACCCCCACCGAGACCGCGGAAGAATACCTGATGATGAGCCTGCGGCTCGACGAGGGCACCGACCTGCGGCGCCTCGAACGGCTCGGGCATCGGCTCGACCGAGATATCCTCGATGACCTCGAGCAGATGGAAATGATTCGGGTGGAAAACCATATTCTGTGCTGCACTCAATCCGGCAGGCTGGTGCTGAACGAACTTCTCAGGCGGCTCATGGTGGGATAATGCGGGCGATATGGTTCACGGCCGGAATGATCTGCACGGGCCTCGGCATGCTCGGGGTCCCATTGCCGCTCCTGCCGACGGTACCCTTTCTCCTGGTCGCCACTTTCTGCTTCGCCCGCTCCTCCCCCCGGCTGCATAACTGGCTGATCACCCATCCAACCTACGGCCGCAGCATCCGCGACTGGAACGAGCGCGGCGCAATCTCCCTGAAAGCGAAAAGGCTTGCAACGATCACTGTCGCTGCAAGCCTAGGCATTTCAATTTTGCTGTCCATTCCGCTCAGGGCGCTGGCCATTCAGGCCGTCACGCTCTGTCTCGTGATGATCTTCATCTGGACGCGCCCTTCGCACTGACGGTTCAACTCATCGACAGAAGACGGCAAAGCGTGTCGAGCTGGTCCAGCGACTTGTACTTGATCACCAGCTGCCCGTTATTGGCCTCCGGCTTGTGATCGACACTGACTTTCATGCCCAGCGTATTCGACAGATCCTGTTCCAGGACACGGGTATCCGCATCCTTCTCTGCCTTGGCCGGCTTCGGCCGCAGCACCGGTTCCGCCGCAGCCTTGGCCAGACGCTCGGTGTCCCGCACCGAAAGTCCCTTGTCGACAACAACCTTGGCCAGTTCGCTCGGGTTTTCGGTCGTGATCAGTGCCCGGGCATGCCCCGCGCTGAGCAAACCGTCGCGAAGCAAGCCCAGAACATCATCGGGAAGCTGCAGCAGCCGCAGGAGATTGGCAATGTAGCTGCGGCTCTTGCCGAGCGCCTCTGCAAGCCGCTCCTGGGTGTGGCCGAACTTGTCCATGAGCTGGCGGTAACCCATTGCCTCTTCGACGGCGTTCAGGTCAGCACGCTGCACGTTTTCGATGATGGCAATTTCCAGCATCTCCGTGTCGGAATAGTCCCGCACGATAATCGGAATCGTATGAACCTGCGCACGCTGCGCCGCGCGCCAGCGGCGTTCGCCCGCCACGATCTGGTATTTTGGAGAGCCGCCCGGGTTCATCCGCACGATCAGCGGCTGGAGAACCCCTTTCTCGGCGATCGAAGCCGACAGATCGGCAAGGTCTTCCTCGCGAAATTGCCGCCGCGGCTGGTCCGGGTTGGGAGCAACCGTCTCGACCGGGACCTGAAGTTCCGCATTGCGCCCCGCATCGGCACGGGACGGCTCCTGCAGTGCCACATCTGCCATGAGGGCAGACAGCCCACGTCCCAGTCCACGCTTTTCCATCAGGTCTCTCCTCAGGCCTCGATCGGGGCGGCAGTCATGCCTTGATAACGTGCGATGATTTCATCGGCCAGCGCTTTGTAGGCCAGACTTCCCTTCGACTGCGGATCGTAGTCGATGACCGGAATCGCAAAGGACGGCGCCTCGCTGACCCGCACATTCCGTGGAACGATCGTGTCGAAGACGAGTTCGCCCAGGGTCTCCCTTGCGTCCCGCTCAACCTGCTGCGCCAGACGGTTGCGGTTGTCGTGCATCGTCAGGAGCACACCTTCGATGCGCAGCCTCGGATTTGCAGCCTGCCGGATCTCCCGGATGGTCAGCATGAGCTGCGAAAGTCCCTCAAGCGCGAAGAACTCGCTCTGCAGGGGGATGAGAATGCTGTCGGCCGCAACCATAGCATTCACCGTGAGCAAGTTGAGCGACGGCGGGCAATCGATCAGGATGTAGTCCAGCCCCATCTGAGCGACGTCGGCTCCCAGCAACCCATCCTTCAGCAGGAAACTGCGGCGCTCATTCGCCACCAATTCAATGTCGGCAGAACTGAGATCCGTCGTTGCGGGCGCGATGGTCACGCCCTCGACTTCGGTAGAAACCACGATCTCGCGGACCGTCTTTCCCTCGATCAGAAGATCATAGGTCGAAAGGATCCGGCGGTTGGGATCAATTCCGAGCCCCGTGGACGCATTGCCCTGGGGATCCAGGTCGACAATCATGACCATCTTGCCAAGACGCGCCAAGGCAGCTGCCAAATTGATCGTCGTGGTGGTCTTCCCCACCCCGCCCTTCTGGTTGGCGACCGCTACAATGCGCGGCTTGGTCGATTCAGGCATCGCGGATACTCTCGAGCTTCAGGATGACAGACTCTGAATCCACTTCGCTGGGCTGGATTTCAAGGGAAAATGCATAGTTATCCCGAACTTCCTCCAGCTCCTGTTGATATGTCCGCCCTTTCGGCAGAAGAGCAGTGCCATTGCCCGAAATATGGCGCTGAACCCACGGAAGAAGACGCGGCAGAGGCGCAAGAGCACGCGCAGAAACGACGTCCGCTCCCTGCTCTTCCGTCGCTTCGATACGATCGGAGATAATTTCGACCCGCACGCCTGTTTCACGTGAAACAGTCCTGAGGAATGTGCACTTGCGCTGATCCGATTCGATCAACGTGAATTTCGTAGGCCATCCCGCCACTTTCGCCGCGATGGCACAAACCAGCCCGGGGAAACCTGCACCTGAGCCAAGGTCGCACCATTTCTGCGGCACCCCAGGCGCCATCGTGAATAGTTGCAGCGAATCTTTGAAATGGCGGTTCCAGCGATCTTCCACGGTCGCCGGGGCAACGAGATTGATCCGAGAGTTCCATTTTACAAGAAGCTCTTGGTAAGTCTCCAGAAGCTCCATTGTTTCACGTGAAACACCACCATCAACAATCGGTCCTGACACGTCAAACAACCCGCTTCTTGCCATTCGCCTGCCGAAGCTTCGACAGCAAGAGCACCAAGGCCGCAGGAGTCATTCCTTCGATATGACCGGCTTGCGCCAAAGTGCGAGGACGATCGCGCTTGAGCTTGCCTTTCAGTTCCGAAGACAGGCCAGACAGGCCATCGAAATTGAAATCTGACGGGATTTCGAGATCGGAATCCTTCTTCAAGGCGGCGGCATCCCGCTTTTGCCTTTCGACATACTGGGCATAGAGTGCGTCCGTCGAAGCCTGGATACGGATTTCCGGTGACAAAGCCTCTGCGCCATCGGCGAGCGGCATGACCATGTCAAAGGTCACACCCGGATACGCCAAAAGATCATATGCGCTGCGCTTGTTGCCATCCTGGCTTACATCGAAACCAAGCGACGCAAGCTCGCGTGGCGTCCAAGTTTGAGCGCTCAAGACGGCCTTGGCCTCGACCAGCTGCTCCATTTTTCCGGAAAAGGCGGCCTTTCGCTCTTCGCTGCAACACCCCAACTCAATGGCTTTTGGAGTCAGCCGCTGATCCGCGTTATCCGCTCGCAAGCTAAGACGGAATTCCGCGCGGGAAGTGAACATGCGGTATGGTTCCGTCACGCCGCGCGACGTCAAATCATCAATCATCACGCCAATATAGCTTTCCGCACGCGAAAACAGAACCTTTTCGCGCTCCAAAGCCACAGCCGCTGCATTGAGACCCGCAACCATGCCTTGGGCAGCGGCTTCCTCGTAGCCCGTGGTGCCGTTGATCTGCCCGGCAAGATAAAGACCGGGTACATCCCGCAATGCCAAGGTCAAATCCAGGGCGCGGGGATCGACATAGTCATACTCGATTGCATATCCAGGTTGAAGAATTTCAACATTTTCAAGTGCTTTCATGGAGCGAACGTACTGTTCCTGCACATCCACCGGTAGCGACGTCGAAATCCCGTTCGGGTAGACCGTATCGTCATCGAGGCCTTCCGGTTCAAGGAAGACCTGATGCGAGGTCTTGTCGGCAAATCGGACAACCTTGTCTTCGATCGACGGGCAATAGCGCGGGCCAATCCCGTCAATATGCCCGCCATACATGGCCGAACGCGATAGGTTCTCGCGGATTACGTCATGCGTCCGCTCGTTTGTATAGGTAATGCCGCAGGAAATCTGGCGCGCCTGAGGCTTCCGGTTCAGGAAGGAGAACATGACCGGATCATCATCGCCCGGCTGGCTTTCAAGCTTGTCCCAAGCAATGGTCTTGCCGTTGAGACGCGGCGGAGTACCTGTCTTAAGTCGCCCAAGCGGCAGGTTGAACGATTCCAGCCGTTCGGCCAACGGAATCGAGGGGGATTCCCCCATCCTGCCCGCTGAATGCCGCTGATCGCCGATATGGATGATTCCATTCAGGAATGTACCCGTGGTGAGGACCACGGATTTCGCTGTCAGCGCGCTTCCATCGCCAAGCAGTACACCGGTCACGTGGTCCCCTTCCATCAGGAAGTCGGTCACCTCTCCTTCAAGAATGCAAAGGTTCTTCGCTGCAGACAATATCGCTTGCATCGTCTGACGATAGATCTTGCGGTCCGACTGCGCTCGGGGCCCCTGTACGGCAGGGCCTTTCCGTCGGTTCAAGAGGCGGAACTGAATCCCTGCGGCATCGGCCACCCTTCCCATGACGCCATCCATGGCATCGATCTCGCGAACCAAATGTCCTTTTCCCAGTCCGCCAATCGCCGGATTGCAGGACATGACTCCCAGATTCCCGAATTTCAGTGTCACGAGGGCCGTCTGTGCCCCCATCCGAGCCGCGGCGTAGGCGGCTTCGGTTCCAGCGTGGCCACCACCGACCACGACTACATCAAAATCGCCATGTTTCACGTGAAACACTCCTATTTGCCGAGGCAGAAGTTCCGGAAGATGTCGTCCAGCATATCCTCGACATCTACCTTGCCAATCAGCTCGTCAAGATGCCGGGCAGCCTGGCGCAAATGTTCCGAGAGGAATTCTGTCCGATCCTCACCATGCTGTAACTCAACAAGCGCTGATTCCAAAGCCGATTTCGCACCGGACATCGCCATCCGGTGTCGATCGTTGCTTGCCGAACCGGCTTGCGATGCGGCAGAAACCAATCGCTCAGCCACGCATTCGAGAAGTTCGGGGATGCCCTGTCCCGTCTTTCCGGAGATTCCGTCCTTCTGCCCCGGATCGTCCGACTTGGCGCGCAACACCAGATCGCCGTCCCGGGGCTCGAAGCCTGGCGGCATGCCACGGTCATCCACCAGAAAGATCCGGAGATCGGCATCCCCTGCCCTGAACAAGGCACGTTCGATTCCGATCCGTTCGATTTCGTCTCCGCCCTCGCGCAAACCGGCAGTGTCCAGGATCGTCACCGGCAATCCGGCGATATCCATCCGAACCTCGATCACATCGCGCGTCGTGCCGGCAATGTCTGACGTAATCGCCGCCTCCCGTCCCGCAAGGGCGTTGAGGAGAGTCGACTTGCCCGCGTTCGGCCGACCGAGAATGGCCACCAGAAATCCGTCACGAATGCGTTCCGCGGCGGAAATTCCGTCTATCTCTGATTTCAACCCGGAGAGAATGTCCAGCAGGAGCTTCCGCGCTTCGAGGACAATCTCCTCCGGCAGCTCCTCATCCGCAAAATCGATGCTGGCCGCAATCAGCGCCATCGCATGCACGAGGTTTTCCCGCCAGTCAGCGACCTTCCGGCCGAGGGAACCGGACATGACCTTTAGCGCTTGCTTGCGCTGCGCTTCGGTCTCCGCCTGGATGAGATCGGCGAGGCCTTCAACCTCGGTCAGGTCGAGCCGGCCATTTTCCAGAGCACGTCGGGTGAACTCGCCCGGCAGGGCAAGGCGGGCAAGCCCCTGTTCCCCGATCTCGCGCATCACCGCGGATACGACAGCAGGGCTGCCATGCAAGTGCAGCTCGGTCACCGGTTCTCCGGTGAAGCTCTGCTTGTCGGGGAAGATTGCGACCAGCGCCTGATCCAGTACCTCGCGGTTCCGGTCGCGCAGGGTCGCGAGGCTCATCTGGCGCAGCGGCGGAAGGCGGCCGGCAAGCGCAAGGCAAGCCTGATGCGCGTCCGGCCCCGAGAGTCTCAGAACGGCCACGCCCGCCTTTCCCTGGCCGCTGGCCAGGGCATAGATGGTGTCCATGGCCGGCTCCGTGTCAGGTATTCATAGAGTCGAAGAAATCGGAATTCGACTTGGTCTGCTTCAGCTTCGAGATCAGGAACTCGATGGCGTCGGTGGTGCCCATCGGGTTCAGGATGCGGCGCAGGACATAGGTCTTCTGCAGGTCGGCCTTGTCGACCAGCAGGTCCTCTTTCCGGGTGCCGGATTTGAGGATGTCCATCGCCGGGAAGACACGCTTGTCGGCGACCTTGCGGTCGAGCACGATTTCGCTGTTGCCGGTACCCTTGAATTCCTCGAAGATCACTTCGTCCATCCGCGAGCCTGTGTCGATCAGCGCGGTTGCGATGATGGTCAGCGATCCGCCCTCCTCGATGTTGCGGGCGGCACCGAAGAAGCGCTTCGGACGCTGCAGCGCGTTGGCATCGACACCGCCGGTCAGGACCTTGCCCGAGGACGGAACGACCGTGTTGAAGGCGCGGCCGAGACGGGTGATCGAGTCGAGCAGGATGACGACGTCACGCTTGTGCTCGACCAGGCGCTTCGCCTTCTCGATCACCATTTCGGAGACGGCCACGTGGCGGGTTGCCGGCTCGTCGAAGGTCGAGGAGATCACCTCCCCTTTCACCGAGCGCTGCATGTCGGTGACTTCTTCGGGACGTTCGTCGATCAGCAGGACGATCAGATAGCATTCCGGATGGTTGCGCTCGATCGAATGCGCAATGTTTTGTAGCAAAACAGTTTTACCAGTCCGCGGAGGCGCAACGATCAGCGAGCGCTGGCCCTTGCCGATGGGCGCGACCAGATCGATGATCCGGGCCGAGCGGTCCTTGATCGTCGGATCCTCGATTTCCATCTTCAGCCGCTCGTCCGGATAGAGCGGCGTCAGGTTGTCGAAGGCAATCTTGTGGCGGGCGCGCTCGGGTTCCTCGAAGTTGATCTTCGAGACCTTCACCAGGCCGAAATAGCGCTCGTTGTCGCGCGGTGCATGGATGACGCCCTCGATCGTGTCGCCGGTGCGCAGCGAGAACTGTCGGATCATCTCGGGGCTGACATAGATGTCGTCGGGACCGGGCAGGTAGTTGGCCTCGGGCGAGCGCAGGAAGCCGAAGCCGTCCTGGAGCACCTCGAGCACGCCGTCACCTGAGATCTCCCAGCCATCCTCGGCGCGTTCGCGCAGGATCTGGAACATCATCTCGCCTTTCCGCATCGTGGAGGCGTTTTCGATTTCCAGTTCCTCGGCCATGGCAAGCAGGGCCTTCGGGGATTGAGCCTTGAGATCGGCCAGGTTGAGACGTTCTTCGGTCATAAAGATGGATGCTCTCTCAGAGATCGACCGCTATGGCGGGATCAACCGTATAGATAAGGGGAATCAGCAGGCGGACGCCTGCGGAGGGCAGATAAAGAAGAATGTAGCCCGAGTCAAATCAGAATGGACGGGCGATGACCGAGATGACGATGACAAGCATCAGAACCGTCGGAAGTTCATTCATCAAGCGATAGGTTCGGCCGGTCCGCGTGTTGGTCCCCGCCTCGAAATCCTTGCGCCGCTTGCCAAGCCAGTGATGGAACCAGGTCATGGCAATCACGGCGGCTGCCTTGGCATAGGGCCAGACCATGCTCCAGTCGATGATGCCCGGAGTGAAGATCAGGCACAGGCCGAAGACCCATGTGGAAATCATCGCAGGGTTCATGATGAAGCGCAGCAGCTTGTACTCCATCGTCTGGAACAGCGCGTCCGTGTCGTTCCCCGTGCCGACCTTCTCTGCATGATAGACGAAAAGGCGGGGAAGGTAGAACAGCCCTGCCATCCAGGTGATCACGGAGATCACATGTAGGGACTTTGTCCACGGGTAGGCTGAGGCAAGGAACTCGGCGATCATGGGCCCTCCTTCCCTCCTTTTAAAAATTAAAAGATAGATAAGGAAGAGGTTGATTAAGGCCCTGTGGATAATGTGGATTGGCATATTATCCGGGCAGTTATCCACCTGTGGAAAACTCCGGATAAACAAGGGGATTAAGACACGATTAAGAAAATTAACACGCAATATCTATGGGTTAAATTTAAAATTTTATCCTGCCCTGTGGATAACCCTGAGGATCAGCGCGAGGAAGATCCCGTATCCACACATCTCGGAGCAGGTAATTCACAGCCGGCAAACCGCGTGTGGGAATCGCGGACAGCTCGGCGGAATTTGTCCCCGTCTGGCCATGGCGGATCTTATCCGCTATCCGGCCACAGATTCTCCAATACAGGAGTCACAGGGTTATCCACATGCAGACCAACCTGATCCTCGCATCGGGCTCCGAGATACGCGCGCAGCTGCTGCGCAATGCCGGGCTGGACGTCGAAGTCCTTCCGGCCCGGATTGACGAGGAGTCGCTGCGGGCGGCCTTCGAGGCGGAAGGCATCGGCGCGCGGGACATGGCCGACGCTCTGGCCGAGGCGAAGGCGATGAAGATCAGCGCCAAGCGGCCGGGTGCTATGGTTCTGGGCTGCGACCAGGTGCTGGACCACCGCGGCGAGGTTCTGGGCAAGCCGGCAAGCCCCGGAGAGGCGGCCGGGCATCTTGCGCGGCTGCGCGGCGACCGGCACATGCTGCTGTCCGCGGCGGTCGTGTGCCGCGACGGCGAGCCGCTCTGGCGCCATGTCGGGGTCGCGCGGCTGCAGATGCGCGAGTTTTCGGAAAGCTACGCCGCGGACTACCTCGCGCGGAACTGGGACAGCATCCGGCATTCCGTGGGCGGCTACAAGCTGGAGGAAGAGGGCGTGCGGCTTTTCGCGCGGATCGAGGGCGACCATTTCACCATTCTCGGCCTGCCGCTGCTCGAACTGCTGAACTGGCTGTCTCTGCGCGGGGATATCGACGGATGAGCAAGCAGATTCCCCTGGCCGGCGTCATCGGCAACCCCGTCGGACACAGCAAGTCGCCCCGGATGCACGGCCATTGGCTGGAAAGCCAGAACTTGCCGGGGCATTACGTGCCCCTGGAGGTGGATGCGCAGGACCTGCCCGACGTTCTGGCGGCAATGCCGCGCATGGGGTTCGTCGGCACCAATGTCACGATCCCCCACAAGGAAGCCGCTCTGGCCGGCGCGCGGCGCGTCACCCCGCGGGCTCGGGCGATCGGCGCAGCCAACACGCTGACCTTCCTGCCGGGCGGCGGCTACGAGGCGGACAATACCGACGGGTACGGCTTCTATGCCAATCTCGCGCAATCGGCGCAGGACTGGGCGGCGTCGGATGGTCCGGTCGCTCTGTTCGGGGCCGGCGGCGCGGCGCGCGCGATCCTGCATGCGATGCTGGAGGCCGGCGCTCCGGAAATCCGGCTGATGAACCGGACGCGGGCGCGGGCCGAAAGCCTTGCCGCTGCCTTCGGGCCGAGGGTCAGGGTGCTGGACTGGGGCGAGACCGGGCCGGCCCTGGCCGGTGCGGCGACGGTGGTGAACACGACGTCGCTCGGCATGGCGGGTCAGCCGGCCTTCGATCTCGATCTTTCCGGCATCCGGCCTGAGATGCTGGCGACCGACATTGTCTACACGCCGCTGGAAACGCCCTTCCTGCAGGCGGCGGCACGGCGCGGCGCGCGCATCGTCGACGGTCTCGGCATGCTGCTATGGCAGGGGGTCCCCGGATTCAACCGCTGGTTCGGCGGCGATGCGCAGGTCACGCCCGAGCTGCGCGAGCTGATGCTGGCACCATGAGCCGGCCTGTCCGCCTCGGCCTCACCGGCTCGATCGGGATGGGGAAGTCGACCACGGCGAAGATGTTCGCCGAGATGGGCTGCGACGTCTGGGATGCCGATGCCGCGGTGCACCGGCTCTACGGGCCGGCCGGCGCGGCGGTGCCGGGCATGGCGGCGCTGCACCCAGAGGCGGTGATCGACGGCGCGGTCTCGCGGGAGAAGCTCAAGGCGTGGATCGCAGCCGACCCGGGCGCGCTGAAGCGGATCGAGGCGCTGGTCCATCCGCTGGTGGCCGCCGACCGGGTCGGCTTTCTCGCGCGGAGCGGCGCGCGCATCGCCGTCTTCGACATCCCCCTGCTTTTCGAGAACGGCACCGAACGCGAGATGGATGCGGTCGCCGTTGTCTCCGCGCCGGCGGAAGTCCAGCGTGCCAGGGTTCTGGCGCGGCCCGGCATGACCGAAGCGACGCTCGACATGATCCTGTCGCGGCAGATGCCCGATGCCGAGAAGCGGGCGCGCGCAGACTATGTCATAGAGACGGTGGACATCGGCAGCGCCCGCGCGCAGGTTCGGTCGGTAATCGACGATCTGGAGGCCCGCTATGCGTGAAATCGTGCTCGATACCGAAACCACCGGCTTCGATCCGGATACCGGCGACCGGGTGGTGGAGATCGGCGCGGTCGAGCTGTGGAACCACCTGCCTACCGGCCGCCAGTACCACCAGTACATCAACCCGGCCCGCGGCATGCCGTCCGAAGCCTTCGGTGTCCATGGCATCGGCCCGGACCTGCTGAACCCGCCGCGCCCGGCGGAGGGCAAGGAAGTCACCCTGCTCGACAAGCCGCTCTTCGAGGAGATCGGCCGCGACTTCGCCGCCTTTATCGGCGAGGATGCGAAGATCGTCGCCCACAATGCCTCCTTCGACCACAAGTTCCTGAATTTCGAGCTCACCCGGATGGGGCTGGCACCGATCGCCGTGCCGCGGGTCGTGGACTCTCTGGCGATCGCGCGCCGCCGCTTCCCCGGCTCGCCGGCTTCGCTCGATGCGCTCTGCCGCCGTTTCGGCATCGACAACTCGAACCGCGAATTGCACGGCGCGCTTCTCGACAGCGAGATCCTGGCCGAAGTCTACCTGGAACTGGTCGGCGGCCGCCAGCCGGGACTGGAGCTGTCCTCGAGTCGGCAGGGCGCCGGCGAGCGCAGCACGGAGAACAGCTGGAAGCCCGCGCCGCGCCCGAATCCCCTCCCGCCGCGGATCACCCACGCCGAGCGTGCGGCCCACGAAGCCTTCGTCGCGAAGCTCGGCGAAGGTTCGGTCTGGGCGAAATTCGCCGAGTGACCACGGGTAAAACCCCGTTTCAGTTATGCGTTCAGTGCATACCGCTATGATAGCACACGAAAAATAAAGGAAATTTTCCGTCCGCGCATTTTTATCATTTGCATGCCGTCCTATTGCCCTGCTTGAAAAGCGAATACCATTGCATGCACAGGGGAGGACCAAGTGCTACAGCAGGCTCGCATTCGGAACCTTGATTTCCAATCGAAGGTCATGAGCGCCGAGGACGCGGCGCGGCTCATTTCCAACGGAGCCACCATCGGCATGAGCGGCTTCACCGGCTCGGGCTATCCCAAGGCGGTCCCGCTGGCGCTGGCCGCGCGGATCGAAGAGGAACATGCCAAGGGCAATCCCTTCCGCGTGAAGATCTGGACCGGCGCTTCGACCGGCCCCGAGCTCGACGGTGCGCTGGCCAAGTCGGACGGCATCGAGTTCCGCCTTCCCTACAATTCCGATCCCATCGCGCGGCAGAAGATCAATGCCGGGCAGATGGAATATTTCGACATGCATCTCAGCCAGGTCGCGCCGATGGCCTGGCAGGGCTTCCTCGGCAAGCTCGACACGGCTGTTGTCGAGATTTCGGGGATCACGCCGGCGGGCGAGCTTATCCCGTCCTCGTCCGTCGGCAACAACAAGACTTGGATCGACATCGCCGACAAGATCATCCTCGAGGTGAACACGTGGCAGAGCAGCATGCTCGACGGCATGCACGACATCTACTACGGGACGGCCCTGTCCCCGTTCCGCAAGCCGATCCCGCTGGTGAATTCCGACGACCGGATCGGCCAGCCGCATTTCAAGATCGATCCCTCGAAGGTCATCGCAGTCGTGGTCACCGATGCGCCCGACCGCAACGCGCCCTTCGCGGCGCCGGACGAGACCGCCGAGGCGATCGCCGCGAACATCCTCGATTTCCTGGTTTGGGAAGCCAAGCGGGCCGGCCTGCCGCCGTCCCTGCTGCCGCTGCAATCCGGGGTCGGCAACGTGCCGAACGCGGTGATGGCCGGGCTGATCGACACGCCGTTCGAGCAGATGACCGCCTTCACCGAGGTCATCCAGGACGGCATGCTGGACATGATCGAGGCTGGCACGCTGCGCATGGCCTCGGCCACGGCCTTCTCGCTCTCGCCGGAAAAGGCGCTGTACTTCAACGAGAATGCCGGCTTCTTCCGCGATAAGCTGATCCTGCGGCCGCAGGAGATCTCGAACAACCCGGAACTGGTGCGCCGGCTCGGCTGCATCGCCATGAACGGCCTTATCGAGGCGGATATCTACGGCAACGTGAACTCGACCCATGTGATGGGTTCGCGCATCCAGAACGGCATCGGCGGCTCGGGCGATTTCGCGCGCAACGGCTATGTCTCGATCTTCATGACGCCCTCGACGGCCAAGGGCGGTGCAATCTCCGCGATCGTGCCGCAATGCGCCCATGTCGACCACATAAACCAGGACGTCCAGGTGATCGTGACCGAACAGGGCCTTGCCGACCTGCGCGGTCTGTCGCCGAAGCAGAAGGCGAAGGTCATCGTCGAGAAATGCGCCCACCCCGCCTACCGGCCGATGCTGGAGGACTACATGGCGCGCGCGGAAAAGGAGAGCTACGGCCTCCATGCTCCGTCGATCCCGCGCGAGGCGCTGAGCTGGCACCAGCGCTTCATGGATACCGGGTCCATGAAACTCTGAAACGAAAAAAGGGAGCGCGCGGCGCTCCCTTTCCTTGTCTGCGTCCGGGCCGGCTCAGTTGACGGCCGGGGCCTCGGGCTGCTGCTGGGCCGCGCGGCGGGCGATCTCGTTGCGGTAGATGCCCATGAAGTCCACGTTTTCCAGGTTCAGCGGGGGGAAGCCGCCATCGCGGGTCACGTCGGAAACGATGCGGCGCACGAAGGGAAACAGCATCCGCGGGCATTCGATCATAAGGAACGGATGAAGCTGCGCTTCCGGAACGCCCTCGATCAGGAAGATGCCGGCATAGTCCAGATCCATCCGGAACAGGATGTCGTCGCTGTCCTTGTTCTTCGAGGTGACGGTGAATTTCGTCTGCACTTCGTACTGGTTGTCGGCTGGACGCTTCTTGGCGTCTAGGTTGACCTGCACCTGGACGTCGGGCTTCACGTCGCCTTGGACGCCCTTCTGCGCGACAATGTTCTCGAAGGACAGGTCGCGGATGAACTGGCCCAGGATCTGCATCTTGACCTGGGGTTGCTGCGGGGCTGCGCCGTTCTCGGCCATGAGGTCTCTCCCGTTGGAATGTCCCGGCGGTTGTTATCAGGAAGGCCGCCGCCCCTCAATGCCGGCAATCGGGTAACTTCGGCGCAGTTGGTCCGAAACCGGCCTGATTTTCCGGCAGTTTCCACGACGAAATAATGGCGCAGACGGGGCCGCGGACTCAGCGCCGCGTCCAGCCCGAAGGGGTGCTGCCCGGCCGCGGCGGCAGCTCGTCGGGGTCGATCTCGGTGAATTCGCCGTCGATCGTGTCCGAACCCCGCGGGCCGCGGCGGTAGCCGGTGCTGCTCATGTTCATGTAGACGCCCTGCATCTTCACGTTCCGGCGCAACCAGGCGAAGGCCGCCATCCGCACCTGCGGGATCAGCAGCAGGAAGCCCATCGTGTCGGTGAAGAAACCCGGCGTCAGCAGGAGCGCGCCGGCGAAGAGGATCATCGCGCCATGGACCATGTGCTCGGCCGGATTGCCGTCGCCGGCCATGGCCCGCTGCAGCTTCTGCAGGACCTGGCCGCCCTGCTTCTTCATCATGGTATGGCCGATCACGGCGGTCAGCAGCACGATCGCCAGCGTCGGCCACAATCCGATCAGACCGCCGACCTGGATGAACAGGCCGATCTCGATCAGCGGCACGGCGATGAATGCGATCAAGAGCCACATCTGGGCGCTCTCCCTTTGCTCTGGTCCGGTGGACTTGGGTGTGTCGAGCACTTACATAGGGAAGACACCGGGGCGTTACCACCAGAGGCTGCCAATGAGCTCATCCGTCATCGAACTTCTCGTGCTTGCGGGGATCGCGATCTTCCTGATCGTGCGCTTGAAAAATGTCCTCGGCACGCGCGACGGATTCGAGAAGCCGCCCGTCCAGGCCCCCGGACCGGCGGCCGAGCGGCCGCGCCCGGATTTCGAGGTCATCGAAGGCGGCCCCGACCGCGACATCATTGACCATGTCGAAAGCGGCAGCGATGCCGCCGAGGCGCTGGCCAAGATGAAGGGCGCGGAGCCCGGCTTCGGCGTCGGCGAATTCCTCCAGGGCGCCCGCGGCGCCTACGAGATGATCCTGATGTCCTTCGAGCGCGGCGATCTTTCCGACGTGCGCGGCTTCCTCGCTCCGGAAGTGCATGACAGCTTCCTCGACGTGATCGAGGAGCGCGAGCGCCAGGGCCTGTCGGTCGAGGCGAATTTCGTCGGCATCCGCGAGCTTGCGCTGGTCGGCGCCGAATTCGACGAGACCACCCGCGAGGGCGAGGTCACCGTGCGCTTCGTCGGCGAGCTGACCTCCGTGGTCCGCGACGTCAATGGCGGCGTGGTGGAGGGCGACCCGAACCTGATCAAGCGCCAGCGCGACGTCTGGACCTTCGGCCGCGTGATGGGCAGCGACGATCCGAACTGGCAGCTGGTCGCAACCGGCGCCTGACAGGACGTTTGACGGCATGGCACGGAAAAGGCGCGGCCTGAGCGAGGAGGATCGCGCCATCTGGGACCGGGTGGCCTCTTCCGTGACGCCGCGCCGGCCGGGCCAGCCCGAGGCCCCGCCCGCAGACCGGGCGGCGCCACCCAAGACCCCCGCTCCGCATCCGGCGCGCGAGGCAGAGACGCCCGCGCCGGAGCTGCGCATTTCCGCCTTCCGCGTCGGCGAGCGTGCCAAGCCCGGCCAGGGCCGCCACGACCTGTCCCCGCCGATTTCCGAAGCCATCGCCAGGGCCCCGGTCAAGATGGACCGCAAGGCGTTCGGGCGGATGAAGAAGGGCAAGCTGGTGCCCGAGGCGCGGATCGACCTGCATGGCATGACCCAGGACCAGGCGCATCCGGCTCTGACCCGGTTCATCTCGGAAAGCTACATGCGGCAGATGCGGCTGGTGCTTGTGATCACCGGCAAGGGCAAGGAGCGCGACGAGCCCGGTCCCATGCCGATCCCGCGCGGGGTCCTCAAGCATCAGGTGCCGCACTGGCTGAACACCGGGGCGCTCAAGCTGATGGTGCTTCAGGTCGCCGAGGCGCATCTGAAGCATGGCGGCACGGGCGCCTATTACGTCTACCTCCGCCGCCACCGCTGAGCCGGCCCGCCCGGACCGGTGCAGGAAAACCCCGCAGCCGCGACGGCGGCTCCAATGGTGCCGCGCCCGGTCAGCCCCCGTTGCCCCACATGATGTGCCCGCGCCGATCTCCCGTGGCAGGATCGTGGGGCCGCCGCAACCGGCGCACCGTTCCTAGGGGGCGATCGGGTCGGCGCCGATCGCGGAATCCGGGCATTTCGTTCCGCGCCGTCCCGAAAACTTCCCGGCTGTCGCGGCCCGGCGGGGTGTCCTCTCGGCTTCCGTCCCGCAGAGTATCGCCGCAGGATCCGCCATGGAGACGTTCATCGCCGGAAGTGCCGCCAATTGGATCATTCTCCCAATTTCCGCGGCTCCGGTCGGTCCCTCTCCGGGCGTGGTGCACGCCACGGTTGCTGTCGCCCGAGTCGCGGCCGGAACGGACGCCGCTGCAGATCATGTCCGTCCCGTGCCTCCTGCCATAGTGCCGGTCTGGCGGGGCCGGCGATCGTCTCGTTTCCGCCTGGCGCGTCGCCGGGAACCGCATCCGCAAGCTCCGGGAGGTCGCCGCCCCGGTCGGTTAGGGCACGATTTGCACCGGCAGGAGGCCGCTGACCGGAAATGCAGCCCCTCGATCCTGCTCTTGGCGGCGCAATTCCCAGCTGTGATGCCTCCGCCTTCCGAAAGACATGGATCCGGGTCTCCACCGTCGCGGTCAGGCCAATTTCCTTGCCTTCCGTGACGTCTCCGAACATCGCCATGGCGGCATCATTCCAGAGCTTCCCGTCATTATCGTGCTCGGGAAGGTCTCGAGAATGGTCTGGTGAACCGGGTCTTCGTCACGATGGGTGCTGCCAAGAACCCTGCCTGCAAGTCGCCTGACCGGCAGGCTTGGTCGGCGGTGGCGCGATCACCGAGGCTGCGCCCGGCGGGGCGGCCTGCAGGCCCGACGGACGGCAGGAACCGGCGCGAAATTCGCCGCACAAAGCCAAGATGCAAGGTCGCGCGGGGTGCAAATGTGCAGAAAGACGACCGTGAAATTCCGGTTTTTGCAGCGCTGTCCGCCCATGTCTTCGCGGTATCAGCCGCACAGCCTTGGCGTCGACACCATGGTGGCGCCGAGGTCGATCACGGCAAAGGCTGCTTCTTCCGGAAGGGCGCAGATGTCCCAATCGTCCGCAAAACGCCGCAGACGCTCAGAAAGGCGAATACCCCCTTCGGGCTGGGGTTTCCGGCTTCTCCCGCGTCCCTACCGCGCGAGCAGGGCGCGCAATTCGTAGACCAGATCGAGGGCGGCGCGAGGCGTCAGCTGGTCGGGGTCCTGTTCGGCCAGCCGTTCCTCTACCGCGGACGCCTTGGGCTGGGCGGGAGGCGGCTCCGGACGCAGAGCGGCGAAGAGCGGCAGGTCGTCGATCACTGCCTTGCGCTTGCCTTCGCGTTCGCCCTTTTCCAGCGCGGTCAGCACCTCGCGGGCGCGGGCGATCACCGTGTCGGGCAGGCCGGCGAGCTTGGCGACCTGCACGCCGTAGCTGGCCGCCGCCGCGCCGTCGCGCACCTCGTGGAGGAAGATCACCTCGCCCTGCCACTCCTTTACCGCGACCGTCGCGTTGGCGACGCCCTCCAGCTTGTCGGCAAGCTGGGTGAGCTCGTGGTAATGCGTGGCGAAAAGCGCGCGGCAGCGGTTCGAGGCGTGCAGATGCTCCAGCGTCGCCCAGGCGATCGAGAGCCCGTCATAGGTGGCGGTGCCGCGTCCGATCTCGTCGAGGATGACCAGCGCGCGCTCGTCCGCCTGGTTCAGGATCGCCGCCGTTTCCACCATCTCGACCATGAAGGTCGAGCGGCCGCGCGCCAGATCGTCCGAGGCGCCGACGCGGCTGAAGATCTGGCTGACCAGGCCGACATGCGCGCGATCGGCGGGAACGAAGCTGCCGGTCTGGGCCAGCAGCGCGATCAGCGCGTTCTGCCGCAGCCAAGTCGACTTGCCGGCCATGTTCGGACCGGTCAGCAGCCGGATCGCGGCGCCCTGCTCGGCCGTCAGGTGGCAGTCATTGGCGACGAAAGGCTCGCCGGTCCGGCGCAGCGCATCCTCCACCACCGGATGGCGCCCGGCCTCGATCTCGAATGCGCGGCTGTCATCGACCTCCGGCCGGCACCAGCGCCGCTCGGCGGCGAGATCGGCGAAGCCGGCATGCAGGTCGAGTTCTGCCATTGCCCGCGCCGCGGTGGAGATCGCGGTCGCCTCGGCCAGGCAGGCTTCGCGCAGGCTGGCGAAGATCCGTCCCTCGATTCCCAGCGCCTCGCCCCCGGCATTCAGGATGCGGCTTTCCAGTTCGCTCAGCTCCGGGGTGGTGAAGCGCAGGGCGTTTGCCGTGGTCTGGCGGTGCTTGAACAGGCTCGCCAGCGGTTCGGCCAGCATCTTCTGTGCGTGGGTTGCGGGGGTTTCGATGAAATAGCCCAGTACGTTGTTGTGCTTGACCTTCAGCGCGTTCACGCCGGTGGCCGAGGCATATTTGCCCTGCAGCCCGGCGATGTAGCCCCTGCCCTCGTCGCGCAGCTGACGCGCGGCATCGAGATCTTCGTTGTAGCCCGGCGCGACGAAGCCGCCGTCGCGGGCCAGATGCGGGGGCTCCGCGACCAGCGCGGCCTCCAGCTCTGACTGGATGCCCGGTTCGGTCTCCAGATCGCGGGCCAGCGCCGAGAGCGCCTCGGGCAGGTCCCCGCCCAGCTCCTGCGCCAGATCGGCCGCCGCTGCGAGTCCGTCGCGGATCGCGGCCAGGTCGCGCGGGCCGCCGCGGTCCAGCGACAGCCGGCCGAGCGCCCTGTCCATGTCGGGAACCTGCCGCAGCCGCGCCCGCAACCGGTCGCGCAGGCGGGCATCGGAATTCAGCGCCGACACGGCAGCAAGCCGGCCGCGGATCTGTTCCAGATCGCGCGACGGCGTCGACAGGCGGTTGACAAGGAGCCGCCCGCCGGGCGCCGTCAGCGTGCGGTCGATCGCGGCGATCAGCGAGCCGTCGCGCCCGCCCGACAGCGACTGCACCAGTTCCAGGTTGCGCCGGGTCGAAGCGTCGATCTGCACGGTACCGCCCGGTTCCTCCCGGCGCGGCGGGGCAAGGCGGGGCAGCTTTCCCTTCTGGGTGATCTCAAGATAGTCGATCAGCGCGCCGAGCGCCGATCGCTCGGCGCGGGAAAAGCTGCCGAAGGCGTCCGGGCTGTCGACGCCGTAGGCCCGGCCGATCCGCCCGGCGGCGGCCTGGCTGTCGAAGCTCGCCGCGCCCAGCGGCGTCAGCACCAGTCCCATGTCTCGCGCGGTCTCGCGCAGCCCCTCCTCTGCGGCTTCGGCGCAGAGGAGTTCCCGCGGCAGCAGGCGTGCCAGCTGCGGTCCCAGCGTCAGCCGCGGACAGGGCGCGACGGTCAGCGTGCCGGTGGAGATGTCGCACCAGGCGATCGCACCCTCGCCGCGCAGCTCGGCATAGCTCGCCAGATAGTTGTTCGCCCGCGCCTCCAGCAGGCTGTCCTCGGTCAGCGTGCCGGCCGTCACCACGCGGGTCACTCCGCGCTTGACCACCGCCTTGTAGCCGCGCTTCTTGGCCTCGGACGGGTCCTCCAGCTGGTCGCAGATCGCCACGCGGAACCCCTTGCGGGTCAGCTGGTGAAGATAGCCCTCCGCGGCGTGCACGGGGACGCCGCACATCGGGATGTCCTGGCCCTGGTGCTTGCCGCGCTTGGTCAGCGCGATGTCCAGCGCTTCGGCCGCCGCGACT
The DNA here is from genome assembly GCF_013184745.1 of Mangrovicoccus sp. HB161399. GTDB lineage: Bacteria > Pseudomonadota > Alphaproteobacteria > Rhodobacterales > Rhodobacteraceae > Mangrovicoccus. Next base: position 52,601 of record NZ_JAATVU010000007.1, on the reverse strand, counting down.
GCGTCGTCGAAGAACATCTCGTAGAAGTCGCCCATGCGGTAGAACAGCAGGTCGCCGGGATGGGCGGCCTTGATCTCCAGGAACTGGGCCATCATCGGGGTGACGTCGGACATGCGGGGGCTCGCCTCATCAGGTGGAGCCCGAGGTATGACGGCGGCGGCTGCCGATTTCAACCGCCGAACCTAGCGGGCCGCACCTCTCAGTTTTTCATACCAAAACAGCGTCGTTCGGGCGCCTAGTGCCAGTTGAGGGCGTCCGCCAAAGGCCGTATTACGCGCTTTGACAAGAGGAGGCCCGTGCCATGTCCAAGACCAAGATCACCCGCGAAGAGGCTCTGGCCTTCCACCTGGAACCGTCCCCGGGCAAGCTGGACATTTCCGCCTCGGTGCCGATGAGCACGCAGCGCGACCTGTCGCTGGCCTATTCCCCGGGCGTGGCCGTGCCCTGCGAGGAAATCCACGCCAATCCCGAGACCGCCTACGACTACACGTCCAAGGGGAACATGGTCGCCGTGATCTCGAACGGCACCGCGGTGCTGGGCCTCGGCAACCTGGGCGCGCTGGCCTCCAAGCCGGTGATGGAAGGCAAGGCGGTGCTGTTCAAGCGCTTCGCCGACGTGAATTCCGTCGACATCGAGCTGGATACCGAGGATCCCGACGAGATCATCAAGGCCTGCCAGCTGATGGGGCCGACCTTCGGCGGGATCAACCTGGAGGATATCAAGGCGCCCGAGTGCTTCATCATCGAGCAGACGCTCAAGGAGACGATGGACATCCCCGTCTTCCATGACGACCAGCACGGCACGGCGGTGATCTGCGCGGCCGGCCTGATCAACGCGCTCTACCTCTCGGGCAAGAAGATCCAGGACTGCCGCATCGTGCTGAACGGCGCCGGCGCGGCGGGCATTGCCTGCCTGGAACTCCTCAAGACCATGGGCGCGCAGCACGACAACTGCATCATGTGCGACACCAAGGGCGTGATCTACCAGGGCCGCACCGAGGGCATGAACCAGTGGAAATCGGCGCACGCCGCCAACACGGATCTGCGCACGCTCGAAGAGGCGATGAAGGGCGCGGACGTGTTCCTGGGCGTTTCGGCCAAGGGCGCGGTGACCCCGGCGATGGTCGCCTCGATGGCCGACAACCCGGTGATCTTCGCCATGGCGAACCCCGACCCGGAAATCACGCCCGAGCAGGCCCACGAGGTCCGGCTCGACGCCATCGTCGCCACCGGCCGGTCGGACTATCCGAACCAGGTCAACAACGTGCTGGGCTTCCCCTACCTGTTCCGCGGCGCCCTCGACGTGCATGCCCGCGCGATCAACGACGAGATGAAGATCGCCTGTGCCCGCGCCCTGGCCGAGCTGGCGCGTGAGGACGTGCCGGACGAGGTGGCGGTCGCCTATGGCCGCAAGCTGAGCTTCGGGCGCGACTACATCATCCCGACGCCCTTCGACCCGCGGCTGATCCACGTGGTCCCGCCGGCCGTGGCCAAGGCGGCAATGGATACCGGCGTTGCCCGCCGCCCGATCGTCGACATGGAGGCCTACGAGCAGCGCCTGAAGGGCCGGATGGACCCGACCGCGCCGATCATCGAAGGCCTCTATGCCCGCTCGCGCAAGGCGCAGGCGCAGATGATCTTCGCCGAGGGCGACGATCCCCGGGTGCTGCGCGCGGCCGTCGCCTACCAGCGCGGCGGCCATGGCAAGGCGATCGTCGTCGGCCGCGAGGAAGACGTGAAGCTGAAGCTGGAGGCTGCGGGCCTCGGCGATGCGGTGCGCGAGCTTCGCGTCATGAACGCGGCCAACACGACCCATCTCGATGCCTACAAGAGCTTCCTCTACAAGAGGCTGCAGCGGAAGGGCTTCGACCATTCCGACGTGCACCGGATGGCGGCGCGCGACCGGCACGTGTTTTCGGCGCTGATGCTGGCGCATGGCCATGGCGATGCGCTGGTCACCGGCGCGACCCGGAAATCGGCGCATGTGCTCGACCAGATCGGCCATGTCTTCGACGTCTCCGCCAAGGACGGCGCGGTGGGCGTCACCGCGCTGCTGCACCGCGGGCGGGTGGTGCTGATCGCTGACACGCTGGTCCATGAATGGCCCGAAGCCGAAGATCTGGCCCATATCGCGATCAAGAGCGCCAAGGTTGCCCGCGGCCTCGGGCTGGAGCCCCGCGTCGCCTTCGTCAGCTTCTCGACCTTCGGGTATCCCGTCTCCGAGCGCGCCGAGAAGATGCACCAGGCGCCTGCCCTGCTGGACGAGATCGGCGTCGATTTCGAGTACGAGGGCGAGATGACGGCGGACGTGGCGCTGAACATGGAGCTGATGAAGGACTATCCCTTCTCGCGGCTGACCGCCCCGGCCAACATCCTGGTCGTCCCGGCCCGGCATTCGGCCTCCATCTCGGTCAAGATCATGCAGCAGCTGGCCGGCGCGACCGTGATCGGCCCGATCCTGACCGGGGTGCCGAAGCCGATCCAGATCTGCTCGAACAGTTCGACCGTGAACGACATCCTCAACATGGCGGTCCTGGCGGCGGCCCGACTGGGCTGATCGGCCTTGTCCCGCCGCTAGCCCCATGAAGGTCTCCTGAAATCGGATTGATTTCGGGAGACCTTTTTCCTGCGCATTCAGCGGCAAATTCGCCTTCGATCCGTTCGGATGTCAGTTCACGTCCCCCGGCCCGCTCATGCCGCTCGATGCGGAGGCTCGACATTCTCCATATCGATCTCGATGCAATCGGCGTTCCGCCCTCCGGCCACGTCATTGCCTCCCTCATCTGGAACTGTCTCGGCGGCATCATCCGCGAGGTCGCTGGCAGTCCCGGCGTGCCGGGACTTGCCGATATGGGGCATGAACTCCTGCCCGGTCCCGCCTGGTTGCTGCAAGATCAGGGCCGGGAACGCCCCGTTGGCCAATGCGTCGCCGGAGGACGGCTCCTCTTCCGCTGCTCCCGGGGCGGCCGCCCCCGGCGATGGCGGGTGCGCCCTTCCGGCCGGGGCTGAACGGCGCTAGTCTCCGGCCGGCAACCACGGGAGACGGACGTGACCATCTACAATCTGGGCTCGATCAACATCGACAAGGTGCTGCGCGTTCCGCATTTCCCGGCGCCGGGCGAGACACTCGCCGCTCTCGGCTACGCCGAGGGCCTTGGCGGCAAGGGCGCCAACCAGTCGGTGGCGGCGGCGCGGGCCGGCGCGGCGACCGTGCATCTGGGGGCGGTCGGTTCGAATGGCGGCGCCATGCTGCGCCTGCTGGAGGCGGACGGCATCGACCTGTCGCATGTCGCCCGGCTGGATCTGGCCACCGGCATGGCGCTGATCATGGTCGACGGGACCGGCGAGAACAGCATCGTCATCCTCCATGGCGCCAACACGGCCGTGCCGGAACATGCGGTGGCCGAGGCGCTGGCCGGGGCGGGACCGGGCGACACGCTGGTGCTGCAGAACGAAACCAACGGCCAGCTTCCGGCGGCGGTCGCGGCCCGGGAAAAGGGCATGCGCGTGGTCTATTCCGCGGCCCCCTTCGACGCGGAGGCAGTGGCGCCGCTGCTGCCGCATGTCTCGGTGCTGCTGCTCAACGAGGTCGAGGCGGCCCAGCTATCGGCGGCGACCGGCAAGGCGGTGACCGAACTCGGGGTGCCGCATGTGGTGGTGACACGGGGGGCTGCGGGCGCCGTCCTGCACGATGCCGCGGCGCGCACCGGAACCGCCTGCCCGTCGCCGCGGGTCGAGCCGGTCGACACGACCGGGGCCGGCGATACCTTCGCGGGCTATCTCGCCGCGTCGCTGGACCAGGGGCTGGGATGGGACGCGGCACTACGCCGGGCGCTGGCCGCGGCCGCGCTTTCGGTCACCCGTCCGGGGGCATCGGCCTCGATCCCCGCAGCCGAGGAGGTGGCGCAGTTCCTGCGACGGGCCGGCTAGCGCCCGCTTTCCAGGGTCTCGCGGAGTTCGCCGAGCAGGGCAAGGCACTGCGCGATGTCGCTGCGGGCGTATTTGCCCAGCGTCTCCTTCAGGCGCGGGTTGAGGTCGCCGACCACCTGGTCGAGCGTCATCTGCCCCTGCTCCGAGACCGAGACGAATTTCCGCCTCGCGTCCACCGTGTCGCCGCGCACGGTGATCTGGCCGTTGCGCTCGAGCCGGCCCAGGGTGTTGCTCATCGCGCCGCGGGTGACGTTGAAGCTGGCGGCCAGCCGGGCCGGCCCGATTTCGTTTCCGGACGCCGCCAGGTGCAGAAGCACGAGAAATTGCGACAGCTCCACACCCTCCGGCAACGTCTTGGAAATGCGGTTGCGCAGGAACTGGTCGAGAAGAAGGAGCTCGCTGAAGAGTTGAATTGCGAGCGGGGAAGGAGCCAGACTACTCATATTCGCCATCAAATAATACGGGCCCCAAACGGGCCTGTTACCGACATGTGGTTCAGTATTTAGTTAACGGAATAGATAGCAGAAAAAATCCCGCAGGGCGCGGTTTTTCGGATTTCCGGTTTGGATTCAGGTGTATTTCCGCCGGTTCGCGCAAAATCGCGACACCGGATCCCGATTGCAGGTCCATTCCGGGAAACTTCCCGGCCGGAACAGGGCCCTCCGGAAAGTTCTCGCGGGAAAGCTTTCTGGCGCCGCGTCGCCGGATCAGGAAGACAGAAGCGCGTCGAGCTTTCCGTCCCGGTCGAGCCGGAAGAGGTCGTCACAACCTCCGACATGTGTGGCGCCGATGAAAATCTGCGGGACCGTCGTCCGTCCAGAGGAGCGCTGGTTCATTTCCGGGCGCCGTTCGGGCTGGCGGGACAGGTCGATTTCCGAGAAGGTCACGCCCTTGGTCTTCAGCAGCCGCTTTGCGGCGTGGCAGTAGCCGCAGAGCGGCGTCGTGTAGATTTCTACCGGTTGCATGTCGACTGGTTCCTCGTACTGCGGACCGGCGCAGTCTAGGCATGTTGGACTGCGCGCGCCAGTACCAGCACGTTCACGATTGGCACGCCCGCGGCGGCAAGCTGGCGGGCGCAGAGCGACAGCGTGGCACCGGAGGTCATCACGTCATCGACCAGTAGCACGGGCCGGCCGGCCAGCCGCGCGCGGTGGCGCGGCGCGGCGGCGATCGCCCCCTCGAGGCTGGCTGCCCGCGCGGCATGTCCGTCGCCAGCCATCGGCGGCGTGGCGCGCGTCCGCAGCAGCGCGTCAGGCAGGTGCGGCAGGTTCAGCTCCCGCCCCAGAAGCCGGCCGAGGACAGCCGCCTGGTTGTAGCGGCGCCGGAGCAGCCGCCCGCGATGGACCGGAACCGGCACGATCAGCATGCCGGGTTCCAGCAGCGGGCCGGCCCGCGCCGCCATCCAGCGGGCGAAGCGCGGTCCCAGGTCAAGCCGGTCGCCATGCTTGAAGCCGAGCACGAGCCGGCGCGCCCCGCCGGAATAGTCCAGGACGGCCCTGCCCCGTGCCCATGGCCGCTCCAGCGCCCGGCAGGCATCGCAATGGACGCAGGTCCCGTCGTCCGGGCCGATCTGCGCGGTGCCGCAGAGATCGCAGACCAGTCCCAGGATGAAGGGCGTCTCGCGCCAGCAGCTGCCGCAGAGACCGTTGCCGTCGGCCATCAGCGCGCCGCAGCCTGGGCACTGCTCGGGGAAGACGAGCTGCCGTGCCGCTTTGAACGCGGCCGCCGCAAGCGATAGGTTGCGCGAAAGGAGAGTTTCCATGACCGATGCCCCCGTGCCGCTGACCGACCGTGCCGCGCTCCGCCGCGCCCGTTCCCGGATTGCCGGGCCGGACGCGCTGTTCCTGCATGCGCTGGCCCGCGACGGGATCGAGGAAAGGCTCGCCATGGTTAAAAGGACGTTAACCGACGCAGCCGTGGTGACCGGACATCCGCAGGCCTGGGAGGGACTCAGGCCCGGCGCTCGGATTGTCGAGGATGCCGAGCTCCTCGATCTCCAGCCGGGCTCCTGCGATCTGGTGGTGCATGCAATGGCGCTGCACTGGGCGGAGGATCCGGTCGGGCAGCTGGTGCAGTGCCGCCGCGCGCTGCGGCCCGACGGTCTGCTGCTGGCGGTGTTTCCGGGCGGACAGACGCTGGCGGAACTGCGGGCCGCGCTGGCCGAGGCGGAGGCCGCGGCGACCGGAGGACTGTCGCCGCGCGTGCTTCCGATGGGCGAAATCCGCCAGCTCGGAGCGCTGCTGCAGCGGGCCGGCCTCGCGCTGCCGGTGGCCGACGCCGAGCGCCACGACGTGCAGTACCGCTCAGCGCTGCACCTGATGCAGGACCTGCGGGCGATGGGAGAGACCAATGCGCTGGCGGCGCGGACGCGGCGCTTCACCCGCCGCGAGGTGCTGCTGGAGGCGGTGCGGCGCTATCCCGGCGCGGAAGATGGCGCTGTCCATGCCACGTTCGAGCTGATCACGCTCACCGGCTGGTGTCCGGACGTGTCCCAGCCGCAGCCGCTGCGGCCCGGATCGGCGGCGGCGCGGCTGGCAGATGTCCTCAATGTGAGCGAATCGCGGCTGCCGGGCGAGGGGAATTGACCTGACTCCGGGGGTCCCTATCTGGTAGGGGCTAGCTGGAACAACGCCGACGAGGAATGCACGATGCTGGACGCCAAGGCCGGAGGAGCCGCGCCCGCCGAACTGACCCCTGCCATGCCCGCCGACCATCCGCGGGTGCCCCGCGGAAAGATCGGCGTGCTGATCGCCAATCTCGGCACGCCGGACGGCACCGACTACTGGTCGATGCGGCGCTATCTCAGCGAATTCCTCTCGGACAAGCGCGTCATCGACTATCCGGCCTGGAAATGGCAGCCGCTCCTGCAGCTGATCATCCTGACCAAGCGGCCCTTCTCCTCCGGGGCGGCCTATCGCGGCATCTGGAATACCGAGGCCAATGAAAGTCCGCTGATGACCACCACCCGCGCGCAGGCGCAGAAGATCGCCGCGGAAATGAAGGCCCGGCACGGCGATGGCGTCATTGTCGATTTCTGCATGCGCTACGGCAATCCGTCGACGGAGTCGAAGGTGCGCGAGCTGGTCGACCAGGGCTGCGAGAAGATCCTGTTCTTCCCGCTCTACCCTCAATATGCCGGTGCGACCTCGGCCACGGCCAACGACCAGTTCTTCCGCGCGCTGATGAAGGAAACCTGGCAGCCCGCCGCGCGGATCGTGCCGCCCTATTTCGACGACCCGGCCTATATCGAGGCGCTGGCGCAGTCGGTGGAGCAGGCCTATTCCGGACTCGACACCCGGCCGGACGTGCTTGTCGCGTCCTATCACGGCGTGCCGAAGCGCTACCTGATGCAGGGCGACCCCTATCACTGCCAGTGCCAGAAGACCTCGCGCCTGCTGCGCGAACGGCTCGGCTGGGCCGAGACCGAGCTGGTCACGACTTTCCAGTCGCGCTTCGGTCCCGAGGAATGGCTGCAGCCCTACACGGTCGAAGAAGTCGCTCGGCTGGCCGAGGCGGGCAAGAAGCGGATAGCGGTGATCGCCCCGGCGTTTTCGGCGGATTGCGTCGAGACGCTGGAGGAGATCAACGAGGAGATCCGCGAAAGCTTCGAACATGCCGGCGGCGAGAGCTTCACCTACATTCCCTGCCTGAATGACGGGGAGGCGCATGTCGCGGCGCTGACCGGCGTGATCGAGCGGAACCTGCTGGGCTGGACCGGGTGATCCGGTCCGGTGGCAGTCTTGGAGGCAAATAAAAAGGTGGCCTGGACGGCCACCTCGATGTCTCTGTCGGCTCGGTGGCCGGAATTAGCCGTTGACTGCGACAGCAGCAACGACAGCCAGGAGCAGGACCGGGATGATCCATGCTGCGCCGGTGCCGCTGGTCTCTTCGACGATGACTTCCGGCTCAACGATCGGCTCTTCCAGGCCGCCTGCGAAAGAGGCAGAGGCAGCAACAGCCAGGGTAGCAGCGAGTGCGAACTTCTTCATGGTTAACCTCCAATGGTTGCCGCCCGGGTAGTGAATTGAGGTACGGACGACTGAGATGTCCTCGTGATCAACTCTTGCCGCGCAATTTCGTGAAACGCAACGGTGCGTTGAACCAGTTGGCCGGGTGATGCAAAAACGCATCAAAAACCGCATCTTCCGGGGCAAGGCAACCCGAAATAACACGGTCTCGTCGTAAAAGTTCCATCGAAGGCAGGAATCGGAGATTCTGCCTCCGGACGCGTCATCCGGGCGCGGGCGATGTCAGATCAGCAGCACCTGTGTCCCGACTTTCGCCATGTCGAAGAGCTGCGCGATGTCTTCGTTGTACAGCCCGATGCAGCCGTTGGAGGATTGGCGGCCGATCTTGCGCGTGTCGTGGGTGCCGTGGATGCGGTAGTATTTCCACGATAGGTAGAGCGCATGTGTCCCCAGGGGATTGTCCGGGCCGGGCCCGATGAAAGGCGGCCAGTCGGGATTGCGCTTCAGCATCGACGGGGTCGGCGCCCAGCTCGGTCCGACGACTTTCTGGGTCACAGAGGTCCGGCCCTTGCGGGTCATTTCCTCGGACAGTGGCACGCTGGTCGGAAATACGCGGGCGACCGATTCGTCCTCGGACCAGTAATGCAGGGTCCGGCTCTCGGTATCGACCAGGATGGCGCCATTGTTCAGCGAGCTGAAATGGTCGCGCCAGTCATGGGCGCGGAACAGCATGGTGACGCGGTTGACCGGTGCTTCGGGCTCGTCGGTGGCAGTCTGGGCAATGGCAGGCACGGCGAGGCTGCTCCCGAGCAGCGCGGCCGAGCCGAGGAAGCCGCGGCGGGACAGCTTCGAGCTGGAAAAAGTCATCGGCGTTCCTTCCGGAAGATTGGAAAAGACATGTCTGCCGCAAAGATATGGCTTCGATGCCGCATCGGCAAATCAAACCGGCGTAATAGTCTTGCCTTGGTTGATGCCTGTGACATCTCATCGGTATTCAGGGGCAGAAACTGGAGGGTGACCCATGTTGCGTGCGACGGCGGCCGGAATAGCGGCAGCGATCTGTCTATCCGGCTGTGACGGCGGGACCCGGGTTGCGGGCTCCTACAACCTGCGGGCGGGCGACATGTCGACCGTGCAGGAAAACATGCTGGAATCGGTGAATTTCATGCGCCAGTCGGCGGGAGCGGCGCCTCTGGGCCTAAGCCGCGAGATGTCGGCGGCGGCCAGGGAGCAGGCCGAGGACATTTCCCGCCAGCAGCGCGCCTGGGCCTGGGGGTCGGACTGGTCGAGCCCCTACCAGCGCCTGGCGCGGGCAGGCTATTCCGGCAAGCTGGTCGGCGAACTCTACTCGCAGTCCTTCGATACCGAGCTGGAGACCCTGACCGTCTGGCTGCAGGACAGGGACAAGGCCGCGCTGATCAAGGATCCCGATGCGACCGACATGGGCTTCGCCTTCCACCAGGATGCCAGCGGCATGACCTGGTGGGTGTTGAACCTGGGATCGCGGAACTAGCGGTCCCGTCCTGGGACGGGGTCCCCGGGAATCACCTTTCGCGGCGAAGCCGGAGCGGTCCGGCGGCGAAAGGTGATCCGGCACCGGGCGGGGACGCCCGGTCAGTAGGAGGTGATGTAGATCGGCGTGCCGTTCCGGACCATCGCGTAGATCTCCTCCATCTCCTTGTCCTTCACCGCGATGCAGCCGGCGGTCCAGTCCTTGCCATTGACCGGCTTGGAGGATTCGCCGTGGATGAAGATATCGCCGCCCGGATCGACGCCAAGCTCCTTGGAGCGCGCAACGTCGGCGCGGTTGGGGTAGGAAATCCCGAGCGACAGGTAGTAGCTGCTGTTCGGGTTGCGCCGGTCGATCAGGTAGAGGCCTTCGGGCGTGCGCCCGTCGCCCTTTGCGACCTTGTGGCCGACCGGGTTGAACCCCAGGCCGATTTCATAGGATTTCAGCACCTCGGCATCATGGAGCAGGTACAGCTTGCGCCGCTCCTTGGAGATGTAGATCTGCGTGACTTCCGGCCCGGAATAGGCCTGGAACTTGGTTCCGCCGCCCGCACAGGCCGACAGCGCCAGAAAGAGAATAAGGGAAACAACCCGGACCATGCTCTGCCTCGACTTGGGTTCCGATTTTTTGCCGACGATACCGTCAAAATCGCGCTAAACCAAGCGAGTCTCGCAGCCGGACCTCGCGGTCCGGCCAGTGATGCAGCGCTGCAGCGCTCAGGCGGGCTTCCGGATCGTGTCTCCGAGCGCGATCTCGGGGGTCAGCTCGATTTTCTGGCCGCCCGGCAGGCTGGGATCGGCAACCCGGTCCGAAATGATCTTTGCCGCGCGGCGGCCGATCTCGTTGCGGCAGGCATCCATGGTGGTCAGCAGCTTCGGCAGGCCCTTCAGCAGGTTGACGCCGTTGAAGCCCGCAAGCCCGAGCCGGCCCGGGACGTCGATGCCCTTTTCGAGGCACCAGAGCAGCCCCCCTGCCCCGATCATGTCATTGGAATAGTACAGGAAATCCAGATCCGGGCTGCGTTCCAGCATGGCCTGGGTCATCTCGCGCCCCTTCACGAAGCCCGAGCCGCCCTCGTAGAATTCATGGTCCTCGATTTCCAGTCCGGCCTTGGCCAGGATCTGGGTGAAGCCTTCGAAGCGCTTCCGCGCGCGGTGGTCCAGCGGCATCTTGGTGCCCATGAAGCCGATCCGCTTGTAGCCGGCCGCTACGATCGCCTCTCCCATCTGCCGGCCGGCCCGGCGGTGGGAGATGCCGACCATCGAGTCGATCGGCTCGCCGTCGGTGTCCATGATCTCGACGATCGGGATCCCGGCGGCGCGCATCATCGCCTTGGAGGCCTCGGTATGTTCCAGCCCGGCGATGATCACCCCGGAGGGCCGCCAGGACAGCATCTCGTACAGGACCTGCTCCTCGCGGTCGGGCTTGTAATGCGTCAGGCCGACCACGGCCTGCAGCTCGGTGCCGTCGAGCACCTCGGAAATGCCGGTCATCACCTCGGGGAAGACCATGTTCGACATCGACGGGATGATCACCGCGACCAGGTTCACGCGCTGCGAGGCCAGCGCTCCTGCGATGCGGTTCGGCACGTAGCCCAGCTTCTTGGCCGCAGCGAGGACCTTCTCGCGCGTCGCTTCGGAGACGTCGCCCCGGTTGCGCAGGACCCGGCTGACGGTCATCTCGCTGACGCCGCAGGCCTCGGACACGTCTCGGAGGGTCAAGGGTCGGATGGGCTGGGAAGGGGTTTCGGTGTTCACGGTGCCTCCCGGATGCTACGTCGCCATCGTAGCGCTGTTGGATTGCCGGGCACAAGGCGTCCTTGCCGGCCCGGTCACAAAGGTAAATGCCGCAGGGGCTTGAGTTGGGCGTCCCGATGGGGCAATCACGGGCTGCGTGGTCCCGTGGCTCAACTGGATAGAGCAGCCCCCTCCTAAGGGGCAGGTTACAGGTTCGAATCCTGTCGGGATCGCCACTCTCACGCCTCTCCGCCGCCGAATTTCGCATCCAGCGCATGCGCCGCGAGCGTCTGCACCGGGCCGGCCGGGTGCTCCAGCGCCAGCCGTGCCAGCGCGACCTCGACCCGCTCCACAGCGGGCATGGCGGCGAGCGTGCGGATTACCTCCACCGCCTGCCAGATGTCGTCGGGCTTGCCGAAGCACAGGTCCGCCAGCGGCAGCGCGGATTCGGACTGCGGCAGGTCGGCCAGCGCATAGACGGCTTTCAGCCGCTCGGAGCGCTGCGGGTGCCCGAGGCTGTGGATCAGCCGCTCGGTCTCGGACATCGCCCTGCCCCAGAACAGCACGGCGCAGCCGCAGGCCGGGCATTTCATGGCATCGGCATCGATCTGGTCGAAACAGTTGGGACAGTAGGTCTGCATCGGCACCGCGTCTGTTCGCTTGGGCCGGCGGAAACGCCGGATCGGTGCCAGTCTTGCATGGGCCGGGCGATCAGTTCCGCCGGGCAAACCGCCGCAGCGGCGGGTTTATCGCTAACGGGCGGCCGGGACGCGCGGAGCGTCCCGGCCGGGCCGAATCATTTCGCCAGGCGGCGCTTGCGCGCGGCCAGCAGCTTCAGGCGCAGCGCGTTGAGCTGGATGAAGCCCTGCGCGTCCTTCTGGTCGTAGGCGCCGGCATCGTCCTCGAATGTCACGTGCGCCTCGGAATAGAGCGACGCCTCCGACCAGCGGCCGACGGTGCGTGCAGCGCCCTTGTAGAGCATGACGCGGACGGTGCCCGAAACGAATTCCTGGCTCTTGTCGATCGCCGCCTGAAGCATCTCGCGCTCGGGGCTGAACCAGAAGCCGTTGTAGATCAGCTCGGCATAGCGCGGCATCAGGCTGTCCTTCAGGTGGCCTGCGCCGGAGTCGATGGTGATCTGCTCGATGCCGCGATGGGCCTCCAGCAGGATCGTGCCGCCGGGGGTTTCGTAGATGCCGCGGGACTTCATGCCGACGAAGCGGTTCTCGACGAAGTCGAGGCGGCCGATGCCGTGGACGCGGCCGAGCTCGTTGAGCTTGGTCAGGATCGTCGCCGGGCTCATCTCGACGCCGTCGATGGCGACTGCATCGCCCTTCTCGAAGGTGATCTCGATGTATTGCGGCGCGTCCGGCGCGGTCAGCGGACTTTCGGTGCGCTGGTAGACGTAGTCCGGCGCTTCCTCGGCCGGGTTCTCCAGGACCTTGCCCTCGGAAGAGGTGTGCAGCAGGTTCGCGTCGACCGAGAACGGCGCTTCGCCGCGCTTGTCCTTCGCGATCGGGATCTGGTTCTGCTCGGCGAATTCCAGCAGCTTGGTGCGCGAGGTCAGCGCCCACTCGCGCCAGGGCGCGATCACCTTGATCTCCGGGTTCAGCGCATAGGCCGAAAGCTCGAAGCGGACCTGGTCGTTGCCCTTGCCGGTGGCGCCGTGCGCGACGGCATCGGCGCCGGTCTCGGCGGCGATTTCGATCAGCCGCTTGGAGATCAGCGGACGGGCGATCGAGGTGCCGAGCAGGTAGAGACCCTCGTAGACCGCGTTGGCGCGGAACATCGGGAAGACGAAGTCGCGGACGAATTCCTCGCGGACATCCTCGATGAAGATGTTCTCGGGCTTGATCCCCAGCATCTCGGCCTTCTTGCGGGCCGGCTCGAGCTCTTCGCCCTGGCCGAGATCGGCGGTGAAGGTCACCACTTCGCAGCCGTACTCGGTCTGGAGCCATTTGAGGATGATGGAGGTATCAAGCCCGCCCGAATAGGCGAGCACGACCTTCTTGGGCGCGGTCATGGGGCAGTCTCCTGGTCAAACTTGCCGCGCAAATAGCGGGGAACGCACCAAGGGACAAGCAAATGCGGCGGAATTGGCTTTTCCGGGCGGACAGGGCTGGTATTCTCGCCGGAAAAGACGCGAGGACGGGCATGGGCGAGTTTCAGGAGCTTCTGCGCGGGGTGGTCCACCCCTGGCATCACGATCATTTCGGGCACATGAATGTCCGCCACTACGCGCCGTTCTTCGACGATGCTTCCTACCACCTGTGGACGGTGCTCGACATTTCCTACCGGGACATGATGGAGGCCCACGGCATCCACTGCGTCACCGCCCAGGCCACGACGAACTTCATCCGCGAGCTGTCTGCGGGCGACCTGATCCGGATCGACGGCGCGGTGACCCGCGTGGGATCGAAGTCGGTCAGCTTCCACCTGCGCATGTTCAACGCCGATACCGGGCTGCTGCACGCCACCTACGACATGGTGGAGGTGTTTTTCGATCCCGAAAGCCGCCGCTCCACCTTCATGCCGCCGGAAATCCGCGCCGAGCTGGAGGATGCGCTGGTCGAGATCGACTGATCCGGCAAATGGCCGGTTCCAGATGCGGGTTTGACATGACGCAAGGAACCGGCCGCCGCGGCGCGATAGACAGGATGCGCCGACAGAGGCTGATACCCGGAGGGTAGGACCATGACCGCAAGGCAGACCGACACCGAAGCCAGGACCAGGATGCTGGGCGCCGCATGCGCCGTCTCGGGGACCGCGCTCGTTCTCGGGCTCGCCGTTTCGGGATCGGTGCCGGTGCCGCTGGCCTTCCTGGGGCTCATGGGGCTTCTGCTGCCGGGGCTGCGCGGCCGCCAGCCGGTGCGCGAGCCCGTGCCGATCCCGGTCCGCAGCCGGCGCTGAGCCGGGACGGGCAGGGCGCGGCGATCCGCCCGGGCGCATGCCCGGGCTTGCCGCAGCCGGAATTTCGGGGCATCTCCGGGGCATGACCTCTTTCATGGATGCCGCCCTCGCCGCAACGGCCCGCATGCACGGCGTGTTCGACAGCACGCCGCTGCTGCAGAACGCCCATCTCTCGTCGAAATACGGCGCCGAGATCTGGCTGAAGCGCGAGGATCTCTCGCCGGTGCGCAGCTACAAGATCCGCGGCGCCTTCAACGCCATGCGCAAGGTCCGGGCCGCCGATCCGGAGCAGGACCAGTTCATCTGCGCCTCGGCGGGCAACCATGCCCAGGGCGTGGCCTATGCCTGCCGCCATTTCGGCGTGAAGGGCACGATCTTCATGCCGGTGACGACGCCCGAGCAGAAGATCATGAAGACCCGCACCTTCGGCGGCGAGAACATCGAGATCAAGCTGACCGGCGACTATTTCGACGACACGCTGGCAGCGGCCAAGGAATTCTGTGCCAAGGTCGGCGGGCATTTCCTTGCGCCGTTCGACGATGCCGACGTGATCGAGGGCCAGGCCAGCGTGACGGTGGAAATCCTCGAACAGCTGGGCCGGGCGCCCGACATCCTGATCCTGCCGGTGGGCGGCGGCGGGCTGTCGGCCGGGGCGATCTCCTATCTCCGCGAGGCCGCGCCTGCCACCGATGTCTGGCTGGTGGAGCCCAAGGGCGGCGCCAGCCTGACTGCCGCGATCGCCGCGGGCGAACCGGTGACGCTGGGCCAGGTCGACAATTTCGTCGATGGCGCCGCGGTCGCGCGGATCGGCGCGCTGCCCTTCGAAACGCTGAGGCAGACGCCGCCCGACCATGTGCTGACGATCGGCGAGAACCGGCTCTGCACCACTCTGATAGAGATGCTCAATGTCGAGGGCATCGTGCTCGAGCCGGCCGGCGCGCTGGCCGTGGACGCGCTGAAGGACCTGGGCGACGTGATCCGCGGCAGGACCGTGGTCTGCGTCACCTCGGGCGGCAATTTCGACTTCGAGCGGCTTCCCGAGGTCAAGGAACGCGCGCAGCGATTCTCCGGCGTGAAGAAATACATGATCCTCCGGCTGCCGCAGCGTCCCGGCGCGCTGAAGGACTTCCTCAACCTGCTGGGCCCCGAGGACGATATCGCGCGGTTCGAATACATGAAGAAATCGGCGCGCAACTTCGGTTCGGTGCTGATCGGGATCGAGACTGCGCGGGCCGAGAATTTCGACGCGCTCTTCGCCCGGCTGGACGCGCACGGCTTCACCTATGCCGACATCACCGCCGACGAGACGCTGGCGGAATTCGTCATCTGAGGGCAGGGCTCAGGCGGCGAGATAGCCCGCCTTGGCGACCCGGTCGAAAAAATCCGCATGGCTCTGCGCATAGCAGGCCCTGAGCGCCCAGAGATCGGGCGGCGCCTTGGCCCGCGCCGCCAGTTCGCCCTCGCGGCACAGGCCGGCCAGCTTGGCGAAGCCGAGATTCAGCGCCGCGCCCTTGAGGAAGTGCAGGTCCTCCTCCAGCGTGGCGGAGCCGGGATCGAGCCGGTCGAGCACGCCGCCGACCTCTTCCAGGAACAGCTCGACCACCTCGGCAAAGGCATCGGCACCGACCTCATCGCGCAGTTCCTCTATCCTCGTCCAGTCCAGCATCCCGGTGCGTCCCTCCCTCGCGGGGCCAGAATGGGCGGGGTTGCTGAAGAACTGGTTAGCGCCTGCCGTTCCGCCGGGTCGCCGCGCGCCTGCGGGGTCCGATTCACATTGCCTTAAAGTCTCATGTGCCATCACGGCCGGGAAAGGTCGCGGACGGTAACCATGGAGTCTTCAGTCGATAGCAGCACGGATCCCCCAGCCGGCACGGTCCTGTCGACCCGGTCCGCCCATATCCTGATCGTCGATGACAGCCGCATGCAGCGGAAGATCCTGTCTGCCACGCTGAAGCAGATGGGCTATGACGTGACCGAGGCCGCCTCCGGCGAGGAGGCGCTGGAGCTGTGCCGCGGCCGCCAGTTCGAGCTGATCCTGTCCGACTGGATGATGCCCGGCATGGACGGGCCGGAATTCTGCGCGCGCTTCCGCGACCTGGAGGGCGACAGCTACGGCTATTTCATCCTGCTCACCTCGAAGAGCGAGCGCGACGACATCGCCAAGGGGCTGGAAGTCGGGGCCGACGATTTCATCACCAAGCCGGTCAACGCGGTGGAACTGCGCGCGCGGCTGACCGCCGGGCAGCGCATCGTCAACATGCAGCGCCAGCTGAGCCAGAAGAACAAGCAGCTGAGCCTGGCGTTCCAGCGGATCCAGGCGCTCTACGACGCGATCGAAGCCGACCTGGCCGAAGGAAAGCGGCTGCAGCAGTCGCTGGTGCGGGACCGCTACAAGGATCTCGGCGCGGCGGAGCTGTCGCTTCTGCTGCGTTCCGCCGGCCATGTCGGCGGCGATCTCGTCGGCTGGTTTCCGACCTCGGGCAGCCAGATCGGGCTCTACGCGATCGACGTGTCCGGCCACGGCATCACATCTGCGCTGCTGACCGCGCGGCTCGCCGGCTATCTATCCTCGACCTCGAAGGACCAGAACATCGCGCTGGAGCGCACGGTGGACAACTGGTTCCGCACGCTGCCGCCCCATCTGGTGGTCAAGCGGCTCAACGACCTGATGTTCCAGGACATCGATACCGAGCACTATTTCACCATCTGCCTCGCCATCGTCGACCTGCGCAGCGGGCTGGTGCGCATGACCCAGGCCGGCCATCCGCATCCGGCGGTCCAGCGCGCCGACGGCATGGTGGAATTCTTCGGCGCGGGCGACCTGCCGGTGGGGCTGGTGCCGGATGTCGACTATTCCAGCTTCTCCTTCTTCCTCTCGCCCGGCGACCGGCTGCTCCTTGTCTCTGATGGCGTCACCGAATGCCCGGCGGGACCGGAAAACCCCGAGATGATCGACCAGGACGGCCTGGCCAACATCCTGTCGCGCAACCGTGGCCTGGCCGGACCGGCGCTGCTGGAGGCGATGGTCTGGGACCTCACGCAGTTCTTCGGTGCCGACGACCTGCCCGACGATGTCTCCGCGGTGCTGCTGGAATACCATGGCCAGGACCGCGCCCCGCCGGTTCTGCCGCCCTGAGAATGATCTGCCTGGCTTCCGGTTCTGCCCGCGCCCGCCGGCGGGATCAGGCGCCGCCCAGCCGGAGGAGCTGCGCCAGCATCTCCCGGTCTCCCGGGCTGCCGAGGATGCCGACGGCTTCTTCGGCGGGCAGGAACACCGCGGAATGGCCCGGTTCGGTCGGGGCCGAGACGCGGCGCACGGGCCGGCCCAGATAGAGGCTGCAGACCTTCTCCGCCCAGAGGTCGTATTCCGGCATGTAGACGAAGCGGCGGTAGGCGCCGATCCGGCGCAGCCCGCCGATCGTCCAGCCGGTTTCCTCCATCACCTCGCGGTGCAGCGCCTGCAGCGGCGACTCGCCCGGATCGATGCCGCCGCCGGGCAGCTGGAATTCCGGCTCCGGCTCCATCTGGTGGGTCAGCAACAGGTCGCTTCCCGCCGCCAGAACGGCATAGGCGCCGGGCCGCAGGCGGTAGCTGACGTCAGGTCTCACGCTTTCTCCGAAGCGGCGCATGTCTTGGTCCCCCAGGTTGCCGTGCCCATCTAGGCGCGGTATGCCCAAGACGAGCCTACAAGGAAAGCCCATGACCATTGGCAAGCAGATCGCCTGGGACGACAACGTGCTGCCGTTCCAGCTGGACCTCGCGGATATCCGCGGCCGCGTTGCGCGGCTCGATACCGTGCTGGACCGGATCCTCGAACAGCACGACTATCCCGCGCCCGTCGAGGCGCTCGTCGCCGAGATGGCGCTCCTGACCGCGCTGATCGGCCAGACCATCGAGCTGCGCTGGAAACTGTCGCTGCAGGTGCGCGGCGACGGGCCGGTGCGGCTGATTGCGACCGACTACTACGGCCCCACCGATGCCGGCGAGCCGGCCCGGATCCGGGCCTATGCCTCCTTCGACCGGGACAGGCTGGACGGGCGGACGCCCTTCGAGCTGCTCGGGAAGGGGTATTTCGCCATCCTGATCGACCAGGGGGCGGGGATGCAGCCCTACCAGGGGATCACGCCGCTTGCGGGTCCGTCGCTGGCGGCCTGCGCGGAGACCTATTTCGCCCAGTCCGAACAGCTGCCGACGCGGTTTTCCATCGCCTTCGGCCAGTCTACGGCGCCGGGCACGCCGGAAACCTGGCGCGGCGGCGGCGTGATGCTGCAGCACATGCCGAAGGCATCGCCTTTCGTCGCCAACGAGGGCGGATCGGGCGAGGGCGGGCTGCTGCGCCCGAACGACATGCTCGACGGCGATGACGAGGAAAACTGGAACCGCGCGAACCTGCTGCTCGACACGATGGACGTTCTGGAACTGATCGGCCCGTCGGTCCAGTCGACCGACCTGCTGGTCCGGCTCTTCCACGAAGAGCAGCCGCGGGTCTATGACAGCCAGCCGGTCACCTTCGGCTGCACCTGTTCGGCCGACCGCGTGCGGCAGAGCCTGTCGATCTATTCGGCCAAGGATATCGGCCACATGACGACCGACGAGGGCATCGTCACCGCCGACTGCCAGTTCTGCGGCGCGCATTACGAGTTCGATCCGGCGACGCTGGGCTTCGAGGCGACCAAGGACCCGGAGAACGGCGAAGACGATGCCTGAGACCGGGCTGGCTCTGGTCGCCGACGCGCTGGAGCGCGATGCCCCGGCCTCGTCGGATTTCGACCTGAACCCGCAGGTTGTCCTGCCGGAGGGACGGCGGCTGCGTCCGGCTGCCGTCCTGGTCGGGCTGATGCCGGGACCGGCGGGGCTGGAGGTGCTGCTGACCAAGCGCTCCTCCAAGCTGCGCCACCATCCCGGCCAGATTGCCTTTCCGGGCGGCCGGCTCGACCCCGAGGACGGCGGCGATCCCGAGATTGCCGCGCTGCGCGAGGCGCAGGAGGAGGTCGGGCTCGATCCCGCGCTGGTCCGGGTCATGGGCCGGCTCACCCCGCATGAAACCGTCACCAGCTACCATGTCACCCCGGTCGTGGCCGAGATCACCGGGCCGTTCGTGCCGGTGGCCGAGGCGGGCGAGGTGGCCGAGATCTTCTCCGTGCCGTTCGATTTCCTCGCCGATCCGGCCAATTTCCGCGTCGAGGGCCGCCGCTGGCAGGGGTCGCGCCGCCATTATTACGCCGTGCCCTGGGGGCCCTACTACATCTGGGGGGCGACTGCGCGCATGCTGAAGGGGCTTGCGGACCGGGTGGCGTCGTGCCGCTGAGGATCTCGCCCGCCTGGCTCGACCGGGCGGGACCGCAGGATGTGATGGCAGCGCTCGGGCGGGCCGGCCACCGGGCCTGGTTCGTCGGCGGCTGCGTGCGCAACGCGCTCCTGAAGCAGCCCGGCAGCGATATCGACATCGCCACCACCGCCAGGCCCGAGCAGACCGTCGCCGCCGCCGAGGCCGCGGGCCTTCGGCCTGTGCCGACCGGGGCCGAGCACGGCACGATCACCGTGGTCGCGGGCGGCGAAGGCTACGAGGTCACCACGCTGCGCCGCGATGTCGAGACCGACGGCCGCCGCGCGGTGGTCAGCTTCTCGCACCGGATCGAGGAGGACGCGGCGCGGCGCGACTTCACCATGAACGCGCTCTATGCCGAGGCCGATGGCAGCGTGGTCGATCCGCTCGGCGGGCTGCCCGACCTGCGGGCCGGCCGGGTCCGCTTCATCGGCAGCGCGGAACAGCGGATCCGCGAGGACTACCTGCGGATCCTGCGCTTCTTCCGCTTCACCGCCTGGTACGGCAGCGACGGGCCGGATCCCGACGGGCTGGCGGCCTGCGCCGCGCTGGCCGAGGGGCTGGAGCGGATCGCCGCGGAGCGCAAGGGCCAGGAGATGAAGAAGCTGCTGGCTGCGCCCGATCCGGCGCCGGTCATGGCAACCATGGCGCAAAGCGGGGTGCTGCCGCATGTGCTGCCCGGGGCGGTGGCCGCGGCGCTGGCGCCGCTCGTCCATCACGAGCACGGCCTCGCGCCGGATCCGATCCGGCGCCTCGCGGTGCTGGGCGGGACCGATCCGGCCGCTGCGCTCCGCCTGTCGAAAGCCGAGGCGCGGCGGCTCCAGCTCTATCGCGGCGTGCTGGAGCGCGGCGACAGCCCGGGCCGGATCGCGCATGAGCACGGGCCGGACCGGGCGCGCGATGCGGCGCTGATCGCCGCGGCATTGACCGGCCAGCCGCCGATGCCCGGCCTGGAAGAGGCCATCGCCCGCGGTGCCGCGGCGCGCTTTCCCGTCAGTTCGAAGGACCTGATCGCGCGGGGCTACGAGGGCGCGGCGCTGGGGCAGCGGCTGCAGATCCTGAAGGAGGCCTGGATCGGCGCGGGGTTCGCCATGACGCGGGCGGAACTGCTGGCCCTGCCGGACTAGCGCCCCCGGGGAGCAGGACGCACCGGCGGAAGGCGCGGCGCAGCAAGCCGCCGCCGGTCCGTCCTATTTCAGCGCGGCCTTGCGCTCGGATTTGGAGTAATTGCTGAAATGGCCTTCCTTGGCCGCCTGCTTGCGTGCCGAGGCGATGATCCCCTTGGCCTTGCCGGGCGGCGCGACGCGGGAAAGCTGCTGCTTCACCTCGGCGCTGCCGCATTCGGGGCAGGGCGGCGGAGACGCGGCGCCGAGCGGAACCAGTTCCTCGAAGGCGGTCTCGCATTGGCTGCAGCGGTAGCTGTAATAGGGCATCTGGCTGTCCTCGTCCTGTCCGGGTCGGGGGCTCCTTCCTGTTCGCGGCTCCAGCATCGCGCGGGCCGGCCCGTCCGGACCACGTCCCCGCCGCACTCGGCACGGTAATTGCAGCCGGTCCGGCGCCCGCTGCAGGGATCTGCCGTTCTGGCAGGCAGGCAGGCGGCGGCCTGCCGCTTCCGTGACCGGCCGCCGCGCGCACACTGCGCGGGAAGGTTTCGCCCGGCGGCGGAATCAGCCTATCTGTCGGCCAAGCGCGAAAGGCCATTCCAGTGTTCCGTTTCTTCGAGACCCTTGTCGATCCGTATGCCGACTACCCCGAGACCGACGTCCCGCCGCGCGGGCTCTGGGCCTATCTGCGCGAGCTGTCGCGGCCCTTCCGCAAGGTCTTTGCCTGGGCCTTCGCGACGGCCATCCTGGTTGCTGCCGTGGAAATCTGGCTGATCGGCTACATGGGCCGGGTCGTCGACCTGCTCGGAACCACGTCGCCCGCCGAGCTCTGGGCCGCCCACGGCGCGGAACTGATCGCAATGGCTGTCTTCCTCGTCACGCTGCGGCCCGCGCTGCAATGGCTGAACGTGGCGCTGCTGAACAACGGGGTGATGCCGAATTACGGCACGCTGTTCCGCTGGCGGGCGCATCGCCACGTGCTGCGCCAGTCGGTCGGCTGGTTCGAGAACGACTTCGCCGGGCGCATCGCCAACCGCATCATGCAGGCGCCGCCGGCGGCGGGCGAGGCGGTGTTCCAGATCTTCGACGCGCTGACCTTCGCCACCGCCTATGTGATCGGCGCTGCCGTGCTGCTGGCGGATGCAGATGCGCGGCTGTTCCTGCCGCTGGCTGCCTGGTTCGTCGCCTATCTCTCGCTCGTGCGCTGGACGGTCCGCAGGATCGGGCCGGCCTCCAAGGCCAGCTCCGATGCGCGGTCCGCCGTCACCGGGCGGGTCGTCGACAGCTATACCAACATCCAGTCGGTGAAGCTCTTCGCGCACCATTCGGGCGAGCTCGACTACGCCAAGGAGGCGATCGAAAGGGCGCGGACCACCCTGGCCGCCGAGATGCGGCTCTTCACCATCATGGACGTCGTGCTGACCTTCCTGAACGGCTTCCTCGTCCTGGGCGTCGTCGGCTGGGCGATCTGGCTATGGGCGCAGGGCGCGGCCTCGGTCGGCGTGGTCGCGGCGGCCTCGGCGCTGACGCTCCGGCTCAACGCCATGACCGGCTGGATCATGTGGGCGGTGTCCAATTTCTTCCAGTCGCTCGGCGTCGTTGCCGAGGGGCTGGAGACAATATCGCAGCCGGTCACCCTGACCGACCGCCCCGGCGCGCCCGGCCTGCAGCTGGCAGACGGCCGGATCGCGTTCCGCGGAGTGTCGCACCATTACGGCAAGGGCGCGGGCGGGCTCGACCGCATCGCGCTGGAAATCGCGCCGGGCGAGAAGATCGGCCTGGTCGGCCGCTCCGGCGCCGGGAAATCCACGCTGGTCAAGCTGCTGCTGCGCTTCTACGACCCCGAAGGCGGCCGGATCGAGATAGACGGACAGGACATCGCGGCGGTCACCCAGGACAGCCTGCGGCGCCAGATCGGCATGGTCAGCCAGGAAAGTTCGCTGCTGCACCGGTCGGTGCGCGACAACATCCTCTACGGCCGTCCCGATGCGACGGAGGCGGAGATGGAGCAGGCGGCGCAGAAGGCGCAGGCGCAGGAATTCATTCCCGGGCTGATGGATGCGGCCGGCCGGCGGGGCTATGACGCCCAGGTCGGCGAGCGCGGCGTGAAGCTTTCGGGCGGCCAGCGCCAGCGCATCGCTCTCGCTCGCGTGATCTTGAAGGACGCGCCGATCCTCGTGCTGGACGAGGCCACGAGCGCGCTAGATAGTGAGGTCGAAGCCGCCATCCAGGACACGCTCTACGGGATGATGGAGGGCAAGACCGTCATTGCCATCGCCCACCGCCTGTCCACGATCGCCCATATGGACCGCATCCTCGTGCTCGACGGGGGCCGCATCGCCGAGGCCGGCAGCCATGCCGAACTTCTGGCGCAGGGCGGTCTCTATGCCGGGTTCTGGTCCCGCCAGTCGGGCGGCTTTCTCGGAACGGAAGACAAGACGGAGGCGGCCGAATGAGCAAGTGGCCCGAAGCTGAGATCGCGGAACGGAAAGCGGGGCGCATCCCGCCAGTCTTCCGCCGCCTGGCCGACACGATCGAGCCCTTCGCCCAGGCCGAGGGTCCGCCGCCGCGCAGCCTGCGTCCATTCCTGGGCTGGGCGCTGCAGGGGGCGGGCACGCAGATCCGCCTGGCTGTCGCCGCCTCGATCTCTGTCGGCATCACCACGGTGCTGGGCTTCTGGATGATTGGCTGGGTGATCGACGGCGCCCAGGCAGCGGGTGCCGGCTATCTTGCGAGCAACGGCTGGCAATTCGCGGCGCTGGCGCTGTTCTTCCTCGCGGTCTGGCCGCTTTCCATGGTCGCGAACGCCGCCTTCAACACCATCACGCTGCAGCCGAACCTCTATGCGCTGGTGCTGAGCCGTGTGAACCGCCACACGCTGGGACAGGCGCTGAGCTATTTCGACAACGATTTCGCCGGGCGGATCGCGCAGAAATCGCAGCAGACCGCCCGCGCGCTGACCGAGGTGGTCACGGAATCCACCAACATCCTGGGCAATGCCGTGGCGGCGGCGCTGTCGGCGGTGGTGATGCTCGGCGCGGTGAACTGGTGGCTGGGGCTTGCCGTGCTGGTCTGGATGGCCGGCTACGCGGTGCTGATCCGCATCTTCCTGCCGCGCATCCGGTCGCGGTCGCAGCTGCGCGCGGCGCGGCGCGCCATGGTCACCGGGCAGATCGTCGACACGATCACCAACATCACCACGGTGAAGCTCTTCGCCCATGGCACCAAGGAAGAGGCCGCGACCGAGGACTCGCTGCATGGCTACCGCGAGGCCTCCGTCGCCTGGGCGTCCATCGTCGTGACCTTCCGGCTGTTCATCTTCGTGCTCGCCGGGCTGCTGCCGACCGTGCTGATCGGGCTCAGCCTGTATCTCTGGGGGCAGGGGGCAGCGACGGCCGGCGACATCGCCGCGGCCGGGCTCGTCTCCACCCGGCTGGCCACGATGACCGGCTGGGTCAGCTTCGCAGCGCTCGGCATCTTCTCCAATATCGGCGAGATCGAGGACGGCATCCGCACGCTCACCCCGCCGCATGCCATCACCGACCGTCCCGAGGCCGCGAACATCCCGCGCGCCAGCGGCGCCGTGCATTTCGAAGGCGTGTCCTTCGGCTATGGCGGCAAGCCGGGCGCGGCGCTCGACAGGTTCGAGCTCGATATCCGCGCGGGCGAGAAGATCGCGCTGGTCGGCCGGTCCGGGGCGGGCAAGTCGACGGTCATGTCGCTGCTCCTGCGCCTCTACGATGTCGAGGGCGGGCGGATCACGCTCGACGGCCGCGACATCCGCGAGCTGACCCAGGACGCGCTGCGCCGCCAGATCGCCATGGTCCGGCAGGAAACCGCGATGTTCAACCGCTCGGCGATGGACAACATCCGCTATGGCCGCGCCGATGCCACCGACGAGGAGGTCATGGAGGCCGCGCGCCAGGCCTCGGCGCATGACTTCATCCTGACGCTGCGCGACCATCGCGGCCGCAGCGGCTATGATGCGCATCTGGGCGAGCGCGGCGTGAAGCTGTCAGGCGGGCAGCGGCAGCGCATCGCGCTCGCGCGCGCGATCCTGAAGGACGCGCCGATCCTGGCGCTGGACGAGGCAACCTCGGCGCTCGACAGCGAGGTCGAGGCCGAGATCCAGGAGGCGCTGGACCATGTGATGCAGGGCAAGACCGTGGTCGCCATCGCCCACCGGCTCTCCACCATCGCGGCGATGGACCGCATCATCGTGCTGGAAGGCGGCCGCATCGCAGAGATGGGCACCCATGACGCATTGCTGGCGCAGGGCGGCCTCTATGCCCGCTTCTGGCACCGCCAGTCCGGCGGCTTCCTCGGGGCCGAAGCCGCGGAATGAGGCGGTCTCCCTCTCCCCTCGGGGGAGAGGGCCGGGGCGAGGGGGCTCTGGCCCCGCGCGCGCCCGTGGTATAGGTCGGCCCGGCACATGGGGAGCCAGGCATGACCGAGCTTGTGATCACGAAATTGGGGCATCTGGGGGACGGGCTGGCCGAGGGCATCGCCGTGCCCGGCGCGCTGCCCGGCGAGACCGTCGCGGGCGAGGTCGAGGGCGGCACCATGGCTGCGCCCAAGATCCTCGTGCCGTCCTCCGACCGGGTGAAGCCGCCCTGTCCGCATGCGAGATCCTGCGGCGGCTGCGTGATCCAGCACGGTTCCGATGCTCTCGTTGCCGGGTGGAAGCGCGGCATCGTCGCCGATGCGCTGCGCGCCCAGGGAATCGCGGCGGAGGTCGGCCTGCCGCTGACCTCGCCCGCGGGCAGCCGCCGCCGCGCGGGCTTCGCCGGGCGCCGCACCAAGAAGGGTGCGCTCGTCGGCTTCCACGGGTCGCGCTCGCACACGCTGGTCGAGGTGCCCTCCTGCCTGGTGATCACGCCGAAACTGGCGGCGCTGAGTCCGCACCTGGAGGCGATGGCGATGGCGGGAGGCTCGCGCAAGGGCGAGATTTCCTTCCAGGCGACCGAGACGCTGAACGGTCCGGACGTGGCCGCGAAGGGCGGCAAGGAGATGGATCTGGACCTGCACCAGGAACTGGTCGCGCTCGGGGCGGCGGCGGGTCTGGCGCGGCTGAGCTGGAACGGCGAGCAGGTGGCGCAATGGGCGGCGCCCGAGATCCGGCTGGGACCGGCGCGGGTATCGCTGCCGCCCGGCGCCTTCCTGCAGGCGACGGCGCATGGCCAGGCGGCGCTGACGGCGGCGGTGGAGGAGATCGCCGCGGGCGCCTCGCGGATCGCCGACCTGTTCTGCGGCTGCGGCACCTTCGCGCTGCCGCTGTCGGTGCGGGCGGATGTGCTTGCCTTCGAATCCGAGCGGCCGCAGGTCGCGGCGCTGCAGGCGGCCTGGAACCGGACGGAGGGACTGCACCAGCTCAAGGCGGAGGCGCGCGACCTGTTCCGGCGCCCGCTGACGGCGGACGAGCTGAAGGGCGTGGAGGCGGTGGTGATCGACCCGCCGCGGGCCGGTGCCGCGGCGCAGATGGCGGAGCTCGCGAAATCGGAGGTCCCGGTTATCGCCTCGGTCTCCTGCAGCCCGTCGAGCTTCGCGCGCGACGCGGCCCTGCTGATCGCGGGCGGCTACGAGATGGGGCCGGTGGCGGTGGTCGACCAGTTCCGCTGGTCGCCGCATGTCGAGATTGCCGCGGGCTTCGTGCGCCGGGACTGACGTCGAGCCCGCGGGAAGCGAGGCCGGGAGGGGCAGATCCCCCTCCCGGACCCACCCCGCCGCCAGGGGAGGATGGCGGCGGGACAGGCCGCGTCAGGCGGCGTTGACCGGATCGGTCAGCCGCTTCAGCACGCTCACCCGGCTGACCTGCCCGACGAGCGCGCCGTTGCGGGTGACGGGCAGCGGCATGTCGGAGCTGCAGACCGCCTGCATCACCTCGGCCACCGGTGTCGCGGCATCGACGCCGTCGCCGGACGCCGCCGTCGCCGGCTCCATCACGTCCTCGGCGGTCAGCACGCCGAGCGGGTTCATGTGCGCCACGAAATCCGCCACGTATTCGTTGACCGGGTTCGAGAAGATCTCCTGCGGGGTGCCGCATTGCACGATCCGCCCGCCTTCCATGATCGCGATCCGGTTGCCCAGCTTGAAGGCCTCGTCCAGGTCGTGGCTGACGAAGATGATCGTGCGCTTGAGTTCCCGCTGCAGCTGCAGCAGCTCGTCCTGCAGCCGCGAGCGGATCAGCGGATCGAGCGCCGAGAACGGCTCGTCCATCAGCAGGATCGGCGCCTCGGTGACGAAGGCGCGGGCCAGCCCGACGCGCTGCTGCATGCCGCCCGACAGCTCGCCCACCTTGCGGTCGGCCCAGTCGGAGAGGTTCACCAGCTCCAGCTGGCGGTTCACCCGTTCCTCGCGTTCCTTCCGCGGCACGCCGCCGAGCTCCAGCCCGAGCCAGACGTTCTCCCGCACCGTGCGCCAGGGCAGCAGCCCGAACTGCTGGAAGACCATGGCGATCTGGTCGAGCCGCATCGAGCGCAGCGTCTTGCTGTCGGCATGGGTGATGTCGACCATCTCCTGGCCGCGGCGGACATGCACCGCGCCGCGCACCACCGGGTTCAGCCCGTTGACGGCGCGCAGCAGCGTCGACTTGCCCGAGCCCGAGAGCCCCATCAGCACGAGGATCTCGCCTTCGCCGACCTCCAGCGTGCAGTCATGCACGCCCAGCACCTGCCCGGTCTCGTCCTGGATTTCCGAGCGGCTCTTGCCGGCATCCATCAGGGGCAGGGCTGCCTCGGGCTCCTTGCCGAAGACGATGTTCACGGCGTCGAAACTGACGGCTACGCTCATTTGCGGCCTCCTGCATGCAGCATCCGGTCAAGCATGATGGCGACGACGACGATCACGAAGCCGCTTTCGAAGCCGAGGGCCGTGTTCACCTGGTTCAGCGCGCGCACGACCGGCACGCCGAGTCCGTCGGCGCCGACCAGCGCGGCGATCACGACCATCGACAGGCTCAGCATGATGGTCTGGTTGAGACCGGCCATGATCTGCGGCACGGCATAGGGCAGTTCCACCTTCCAGAGCACCTGGGAGGGCGTGCCTCCGAAGGCGCGGGCGGCTTCCAGCAGGTGCTGCGGCGTGGCGGCGACGCCCAGATAGGTCAGGCGGATCGGCGCAGGCACCACGAAGATCACCGTGGCAATCAGGCCCGGCACCATGCCGATGCCGAAGAACACGATCGCGGGGATCAGGTAGACGAAGGTCGGCAGCGTCTGCATCAGGTCGAGGACCGGCCGCATCGCCATGTAGAGCTTGGGCCGGTGCGCGGCGGCAATGCCGATCGGCACGCCGATGGCCATGCAGACCATGCAGGCCGAGAGCACCAGAGTCAGGCTCTCGGTGGTCTCTTCCCAGTAGCCCTGGTTGATGATGAACAGGAAGCCCGCCAGTATCCCGGCCGAAACCTTCCAGTTGCGCTGCAGCGCGTAGCTGATCGCGACGAAGACTGCGACCACCGCCAGTTCCGGCGGTTCCTGCAGCACCCAGAGGATGCCGCCGATGAAACTGTCCATGAAGTCGGCCAGCCCGTCGAAGAACCAGGCACCATGCATCTGGAGCCAGTCGAAAATTGCCGCTGCCCATTTCCCGATCGGGATCTTGTTGTCGGTCAGCCAGTCCATGTTATCCCTTGTCCGTCCTGTTCGCGGAGGCCCTGATGACCGACCTCGTTCTCTATACAAATCCGATGTCCCGCGGCCGCATCGCGCGCTGGCTCATGGAAGAGGCGGGCCAGCCCTATGACACGGTGGTCCTCGACTACGGGACCACGATGAAGGCGCCGGAATACCTGGCCATCAATCCGATGGGAAAGGTGCCTGCGCTCGTCCATGGCGACCGCGTGGTCACCGAGAATGCGGCGATCTGCGCCTACATGGCCGATGCCTTCCCCGGGGCGGGGCTGGCGCCGGACCCGATGGACCGCGCAGACTACTACCGCTGGCTCTTCTTTGCCGCCGGTCCGCTCGAGCAGGCGGTCACCAACGCCTCGGTCGAGCTCGATACCAGCGACCCGTCGCTTGCCCGCCGCTTCGGATACGGCACGCTCGGGACGGTGCTCGACACGCTCGACGGCTTTCTCGACGGGCGCGCCTATGTCTGCGGCGACCGGTTCTCGGCCGCCGACGTCATGCTGGGCATGCAGCTCCACTGGGGGATGGCGTTCCACGGGATCCCGTCGCGCCCCAGCTTCACCGCCTATGCCGCCCGGCTGGCATCCCGCCCGGCCTTCCTGCGCGCCTCCGAACTGGATGACGCGCTGGCGGCCGCCGGGGGATGACGCCGGGGCCAGGTCTCAGAGCCCCAGCTCGGACTTTACCGCGGCCATGGCGTCGCCGCCGTCAAGCGTGGTCACGCCCTCGAGCCAGCCGGTCATGATGTCCGGGTTGGCTTTCAGCCAGGTCCCGGCCGCGTCCTGGGGATCGGCGCCGTCATTGAGGATGGCGCCCATGATCTCGTTCTCCATCTTCAGCGTGAAGGCGAGATTGCCGAGCAGCTTGCCGACATTCGGGCATTCGCCCAGATAGCCCTTGCGGACATTGGTATAGACCGTGGCGCCGCCGAAATCCGGACCGAACCAGTCGTCGCCGCCGGTCAGGTAGGACATCTCGAAGCTGGAGTTCATCGGGTGGGGCTCCCAGCCGAGGAAGACGACCGGCTCCTTCTTGCGGTCGGCGCGGGCGACCTGGGCCAGCATGCCCTGCTCGGAGCTTTCGACGACCTTGAAGTCGTCCAGCCCGAAGGCGTTCTTGTCGATCATTTCCTGGATCAGGCGGTTGCCGTCGTTGCCGGGCTCGATGCCGTAGATCTTGCCGTCGAGCTCGTCCTCGAAATTGGCGATCTCGGCGAAATCGGTGATGCCCAGGTCATGGCCGGCCTTGTTGACGGCCAGCGTGTATTTCGCGCCTTCGAGGTTGGCGCGGACGGTCTCGACGGTGCCTGCGTCGCGGTAGGGCGCGATGTCGGCTTCCATGGTCGGCATCCAGTTGCCGAGGAAGACGTCGACATCGCCCTTCGCGATCGAGGTATAGGTCACCGGGACCGAGAGGATCTTGATGTCCGTCTCGTAGCCGAGGGCCTTGAGCACGACCGTCGTCGCGGCGGTGGTGGCCGTGATGTCGGTCCATCCCACATCCGAGAAGACGACCTTGCCGCAATCCGCGTTGGCTGCGGTGGTGCAGGCACAGGCCAGGGCGAGGAGAGAAGCGGTCAGTTTCATTGTAGTCCCCGTCGTCGTTTTGTTGATTGACGAGTCAATTAAGAACACCCTATCCTGAAGATGCAACCAAAAAGAGCCAAAAGATGCCGAAAGTCGGAATGGAACCCATCAGACGCCGCGCGCTTGTGCAGGCTGCGATCGAGGAGATCGGCGCCGCGGGAAGCCTCGACGTCACGGTGTCGCGAATCGCCAAGCGCGCAGGCATGTCCTCCGCGCTCGCGCATCATTACTTCGGGTCGAAGGAAGACATATTCCTTGCCGCGATGGGCCATATACTGAGCCTGTACGGCGGCGAGGTGCGGCGCAGCCTCGCGGCGGCCGAAGGGCCCCGCGCGCGGCTGGAGGCGATCATCTCGGCCGGGTTCGCGCCGGTGAACTTCCGCCATGAAACCGTCTCCGCCTGGCTCAGCTTCTATGTGCTCGCCCAGACCTCGCAGAAGGCGAATCGCCTCCTGCGGGTCTATCACCGGCGGCTCCACTCCAATCTCGTCCACGATCTGCGTCCGCTGGCGGGCCCCGCCGCGGAGGGAATCGCGGAGCGGCTCGCCGGCCTGATCGACGGGCTCTATCTCCATGCGGCGCTCAATCCCCGGACGACCGCCGCCATTGCAAATGGCCATGCGCTGCGCGCGCTGGACAACGAATTGAGGACCGCATGACCGATCTGCAACCGAAGGCCAGCCATTTCATCGGCGGGGCCTATGTCGAGGACACGGCCGGCGCGCCGATCGAGGTGATCTATCCGGCCACCGGCGAGGTGATCGCGGTGCTGCATGCCGGGACGTCCGCCATCGTCGAGCAGGCCGTCGCCGCGGCCGGCGCGGCGCAGGCGGAATGGGCGGCGATGACCGGGACCGAACGCGGCCGGGTGCTGCTGAAGGCCGCCGCGCTCATACGCGAGCGCAACCGCGAACTCTCGGTGCTCGAGACCCATGACACCGGCAAGCCGCTGCAGGAGACGCTGGTCGCCGACGCGACGTCGGGCGCGGATGCGCTGGAATATTTCGGCGGCCTCGCCGGCAGCCTGACCGGCGAGCACATCCCGGTCGGAGGCGGCGACTTCGTCTATACCGTGCGCGAGCCGCTGGGCGTCTGCCTCGGCATCGGCGCCTGGAACTATCCGACCCAGATCGCCTGCTGGAAGGCCGCGCCGGCACTGGCCTGCGGCAACGCGATGATCTTCAAGCCCTCCGAGACGACGCCGCTCTGCGCGCTGAAGATCGCCGAGATCCTGATCGAGGCCGGCGCCCCCGCCGGGCTGTTCAACGTGGTGCAGGGCTTCGGCGAGACCGGCGCGATGCTCACCGGGCATCCGGGCATCGCCAAGGTGTCGCTGACCGGCTCGGTTCCGACGGGCCGCAAGGTGGCGGCGCAGGCCGCCGGGATGATGAAGCATGTCACGATGGAACTGGGCGGCAAGTCGCCGCTGATCATCTTCGACGATGCCGACCTGGAATCGGCCATCTCCGCGGCGATCAACGGCAACTTCTATTCGTCCGGCCAGATCTGCTCGAACGGCACCCGCGTCTTCGTCCAGAAGGGCATCAAGGAGGCGTTCCTGGCGCGCCTGGCCGAGCGTCTCGGCACCGCCGTGATCGGCGACCCGATGGACGAGGCGACGAATTTCGGCCCGATGACCACCAAGGCGCAGCTGGAGATCGCACTCGGTTATGTCGCCAAGGGCGTTGCCGAGGGGGCGCGGCTGGTCACCGGCGGCGAGCGGATCGAAAGGGAAGGGTTCTGGATGACCCCGGCGGTCTTCGCCGATGTCACCGACGGCATGTCGATCGCCCGCGAGGAAATCTTCGGCCCGGTCATGTCGGTGCTGGATTTCGAGGGCGAGGACGAGGTGGTCGCCCGCGCGAACGACACCGAATTCGGCCTGGCCGGCGGGGTGTTCACCAATGATCTCGCTCGCGCCCACCGCGTGATCGGCCGGATCCGGGCAGGCAGCTGCTACATCAACACCTACAATCTGACGCCGGTCGAAGCCCCCTTCGGCGGCATGAAGGCCTCGGGCGTCGGGCGCGAGAACTCGAAGGAAGCGATCAACCATTATTCCGAGGTGAAGTCAGTCTATGTCTGCCTCGGCAAGACGGAGGCGGCATTCTGATGGAAGCGGATTACGTCATCGTCGGCGCGGGCAGCGCCGGCTGCGCCATGGCCTACCGGCTGGCCGAGGCCGGAAAATCGGTGCTGGTCATCGAACACGGCGGCACCGATGCGGGGCCCTTCATCCAGATGCCGGCGGCGCTGAGCTATCCGATGAACATGCCGCTCTATGACTGGGGCTATTCCTCCGAGCCCGAGCCGCATCTGGGCGGGCGGACCCTGGTCACGCCGCGCGGCAAGGTGATCGGCGGATCTTCCTCGATCAACGGCATGGTCTATGTGCGCGGCCACGCGAAGGATTACGACCACTGGGCCGAAAGCGGCGCCGACGGCTGGTCCTATGCCGATGTCCTGCCGTATTTCAAGCGGATGGAAAGCTGGCATGAAAGCGGCCAGGGCGGCGATCCGGACTGGCGCGGAAAGGACGGCCCGCTGCACGTGACCCGCGGCCCGCGGGACAATCCGCTGCATGCCGCCTTCGTCGAGGCCGGCCGCCAGGCGGGCTATCCGGTGACCGACGACTACAACGGCGAGCAGCAGGAGGGCTTCGGCCCGATGGAGCAGACGGTCTGGAAGGGCCAGCGCTGGTCCGCGGCCAATGCCTATCTGAAGCCGGCGCTGAAGCGGGACAACTGCGATATCGTTCGCGCCTTCGCGCGCCGCGTCGTGATCGAGGACGGCCGCGCGGTGGGCGTCGAGGTAGAGAAGGGCGGCAGGATCGAAGTGATCCGCGCCCGCGCAGAGGTGATCATCGCGGCGAGCTCGCTGAATTCGCCGAAGCTTCTGATGCTGTCGGGCATCGGGCCTGCGGCGCATCTGGCCGAGCACGGAATCGACGTCGTCGCCGACCGTCCGGGCGTCGGTCAGAACCTGCAGGACCACCTGGAGGTCTACATGCAGATGGCCGCGAGCCAGCCGGTCACGCTGTTCAAGTACTGGAACCTGTTCGGCAAGGCGATGATCGGGGCGCAGTGGCTGTTCACGAAGAAGGGGCTCGGCGCGTCGAACCAGTTCGAGAGCGCGGCCTTCATCCGCTCGCGGGCCGGCGTCGAATACCCGGACATCCAGTACCACTTCCTGCCCATCGCGGTGCGCTATGACGGCCAGGCGGCAGCGGAAGGCCACGGCTTCCAGGTGCATGTCGGACCGATGCGCTCGCCGTCCCGCGGCTCGGTCTCCCTGCGCTCGGCGGACCCGAAGGCGAAGCCGGTGATCCGGTTCAACTACATGAGCACCGAGCAGGACTGGGCCGATTTCCGCGCCTGCATCCGGCTGACCCGGGAGATCTTCGCGCAGGAGGCGTTCAAGCCGTATATCCGCCACGAGATCCAGCCCGGCGCCGCGCTGCAGACCGACGGGGAGATCGACAGCTTCATCCGCGAGCATGCGGAAAGCGCCTACCATCCCTGCGGCAGCTGCCGGATGGGCCGGGCCGACGATCCGATGGCGGTGGTCGATCCGCAGGTCCGGGTGATCGGCGTCGAGGGGCTGCGGCTGGCCGACAGCTCGATCTTCCCGCGGGTGACCAACGGCAACCTCAACGGTCCGTCGATCATGACCGGCGAGAAGGCGGCCGACCACATCCTGGGCAAGTCACCGCTGGCGCCCGCCAATGATGCGCCCTGGATCAACCCGGCCTGGCAGACGGCGCAGCGCTGACCAGGGCGGGGAGGGGGATGCCCCCTCCCCGTGCCCCTCCCCCCGCGCTCCTGCCCGAGGCTTGACCTTGGCGGGACGCGCGCGCATGGCTCCGCTGCCTGCCCGGAGTATGCCGATGTCCCAAATCCCCTACGAATCCGCTGCCTATGAGGCCTCCTCGGTGGAGGGCTGCTACTGGACTGCGACCTGCGCGGCGCCGGACTGCCCGCCGCTGGAGGGCGAAGCACAGGCCGAGGCCGTGGTGGTCGGGGCGGGCTACACCGGGCTGTCGGCGGCGCTGCACCTGGCGCGCGCGGGGATGGACGTGGCCGTGCTGGACCGGCACGGGCCGGGCTGGGGCGCGTCGGGGCGCAACGGCGGCTTTGCCTGCATCGGCGGCTCGAAGCTGGACCGCGGCCAGATGGTCCGGGCCTACGGCGCAGAGGCGCGCGCCGAGTGGGTGCGCGCCGAGCGCGAGGCCATCGGAACGGTGGAACGCCTGGCCGGAGAGCTCGGGATCGGCATCGACCGGCATTCGGATGGCGAGGCCATGCTGGCGCATTCGGCGCGCGCGATGGCTGACATCCGGGCGGACGCCGGTCCCGCCGGAGCGGAATACGGCGTCCGGGCCGAGGTGCTGGAGCCGGAGTCGCTGGCCGAACGCGGCCTGTCCGCGGCGGGGATGCATGGTGGGCTCCGCCTGCCGGTCGGGTTCGGGCTCAACCCGCGGAAATACGTGACCGGGCTGGCCCGCGGCTGTCTCGCCGCGGGGGTGCGGATCCACGGCAATTCGGCGGTGGCGCGGATCGTGCGGGAGGGCGGGGCCTATCTGATCCAGACGCCTTCGGGCCGGCTCCGGGCGCGGCGGCTGGTCCTGGCGACCAATGGTTACGCGTCGGACGACCTGCCGGACTGGATGCGGGCGCGGTTCCTGCCGGTGCAGTCCTCGGTGCTGGTGACCCGGCCGATCACCGCGGAGGAGCGGCAGGCGCAGGGCTGGACTTCGGACCTGATGGCCTATGACAGCCGCCACCTGCTGCACTATTTCCGCATGCTGCCAGAGGGGCGGTTCCTGTTCGGCATGCGCGGCGGCATCCGCTGGACGCCCGCGGCCCACCGGAAGATCCGGGCGCAGATGCGGGCGGATTTCGAGGCGATGTTCCCGGCATGGACATCGGTGGAGACGCCGTTCTTCTGGTCGGGGCTGGCGAATCTGACGCGGCGGCTGGTGCCCCATGTCGGTCCAGTCGGGGACTGGCCGGATTCGGTCGTGGCCTTCGGCTATCACGGCAACGGCGTGGCGATGGCCAGCTGGTCGGGGCTGCAGGCGGCGAAGCTGCTGCTTGGCGAGGCGCATGGCCTGCCCGGCTTCGTCATGGCCGCGCCGAAGCGCTTCGAGCTGGGCCGCGCCCGGCGCCTCGCCTTGGCCGGCGCCTATGTCTGGTACGGGCTGCTCGACCGCCGCTGAGCCTCCCTCTCCCCCCAGGGGAGAGGGCCGGGGTGAGGGGGCGCCCTTTGGCGCGGTTGCGCGGCGGCTCGGGCCTGCCTAGCCTCGCGCCATGAGCACAGCCTATTTCGCCCACCCGTC
Organism: Mangrovicoccus sp. HB161399; assembly: GCF_013184745.1. Lineage (GTDB taxonomy): Bacteria > Pseudomonadota > Alphaproteobacteria > Rhodobacterales > Rhodobacteraceae > Mangrovicoccus. The sequence goes on along the minus strand of NZ_JAATVU010000007.1, from coordinate 17,563 downwards.
CGGTCTCGCCCATGTCACCCCGCCCGGCCATCCCGAGCAGGTGGCGCGGCTGCAATCCATCGCCGCCGTGATCGACACGCCCGGCTACGACGCGCTGATCCGGGTCGAGCCGCCCGCGGCGCCGGATGCGGAAATCCTGCGCTGCCATCCGCAGCGCTATGTCGACAAGGTCGCGGCAGCGATTCCGGCGGCAGGCTGGGCGGCGCTCGACGGCGATACGCATCTCAGCCCGGAGTCGATGGAGGCGGCGCGGCGCGGCGTGGGCGGCTGCCTGAAGGCGGTGGACATGGTGCTGGCGGGAGAGGCCTCGAACGCCTTTGTCGCCATGCGTCCGCCGGGGCACCATGCCGAGACGGAGACAGCGATGGGATTCTGCCTTTTCGGCAATGCCGCCATCGCCGCGAAATATGCGCTGGACCATCACGGGCTGTCGCGCGTGGCCGTGGTGGATTTCGACGTGCATCACGGCAACGGCACGCAGGATCTGCTCTGGAACGAGGAGCGGGCGCTTTTCGTCTCTACCCACCAGATGCCGCTCTATCCCGGCACCGGCGCGCATGACGAGCGGGGCGCGCATGGCCAGATCGTCAACGTGCCGCTGCCGCCGGGATCGGACGGAAACCTGATGCGGCGGGTGACGGACGAGATCATCATCCCGGCGCTGGAGCGGCATAAGCCCGAGCTTATGATCGTTTCGGCCGGGTTCGACGCTCACCTTGCCGATCCGCTGGCCAGCCTCGAGTGGGACACGGAGGATTTTGCCTGGATCACCGAACGGCTCTGCGGCGCGGCGGATGCGCTTTGCGGCGGCCGGCTGGTCTCGACACTGGAGGGCGGGTATGATTTGGCTGCCCTCGCCGCCTCCGTGGCGGCGCATGTCGATGTTCTGATGAAGCGGGGCGCTTGAATGGCCGAGAAGAAAGTCACCGAGATGAGCTTCGAGGAGGCGATGGCGGCGCTCGAGTCGGTCGTCAGCCAGCTGGAGCAGGGCGAGGTCGGGCTCGAGGATTCGATCAAGCTCTACGAGCGCGGCGCCGAGCTGAAGGCGCATTGCGAGACCAAGCTGAAGCAGGCCGAGGAAAAGGTCGCGGCGATCACGCTGGACCGCAACGGAGAGCCTTCCGGGCTGAAGCCGGTCGAGGGCCTCTGATCCATGGGCATGGAGCGGCTGGGCACCGTCACGGATGCGGTCCGCGCACGGCTGCTCGATGCGATCGCGGCGGAACCGGCCAGCCTGATCCGCGACGGCATGGCCTATGCCTGCCACGGCGGCAAGGGGCTGCGCGGCTTCCTCGTTGTGGAATCGGCGCGGCTGCACGGCGTGGCCGGGGCCGAACAGGCCGGGGCCGCGGTGGAGGCGCTGCATGCCTATTCCCTCGTGCATGACGACCTGCCCGCCATGGATGATGACGACCTGCGCCGCGGCCGCCCGACCGTCCATGTCAAATGGGACGAGGCGACTGCCGTCCTCGTCGGCGACGCGCTGCAGACCCTCGCTTTCCGCCTGCTGGCCGATCCCGGCGCATCGCCCGATCCGGCGGTGCGCGCCGATCTGGTGCTGTCGCTGGCGGAGGCTTCGGGCGCGGCGGGCATGGTGCTGGGCCAGGCCCAGGACATCGCCGCCGAAACCGCGGCGGCGCCCTTGGCGCTGAACGAGATCATCGAGCTGCAGCGCAACAAGACCGGCGCGCTGATCCGCTGGTCGGCCGAGGCCGGGGCGCGGCTGGCGAAGGCCGAAGTCGCGCCGATGACCGCCTATGCCGCGGCGCTCGGTCTCGCCTTCCAGATCGCGGACGACATTCTCGACGTGACCGGCGACCCGGAAAAGGCGGGAAAGCGGCTGCAGAAGGATGCAGGGGCCGGAAAGGCCACTTTCGTTGGCCTGCTGGGACTGGACGGCGCCCGCGAGCGGGCCACATCCTTGGTCGAGGAAGCCTGCGACGCGCTCGCGCCCTTCGCGGACAGGGCGGAAACCTTGCGGGACGTTGCGCGCTTCGTTATCTCGCGGGAACGCTAGACGCGACGGAGGGCCCGATGGCCGACCAACCCCAGACGCCCTTGCTCGACAAGGTGCACGAACCCGCAGACCTCAAGGGCCTGTCGATCCGCGAGCTGCGCCAGCTCGCCGACGAACTGCGCGCGGAAACGGTCAGCGCGGTCTCGGTCACCGGCGGCCATCTGGGCGCGGGTCTGGGCGTGGTCGAGCTGACCGTGGCGCTGCACGCGGTCTTCGACACGCCCCGCGACAAGGTGATCTGGGATGTCGGCCACCAGTGCTATCCGCACAAGATCCTGACCGGCCGCCGCGACCGCATCCGCACGCTGCGCCAGAAGGACGGGCTGTCGGGCTTCACCAAGCGTTCCGAGTCGCCCTACGACCCGTTCGGCGCGGCGCACAGCTCCACCTCGATCTCGGCGGCGCTCGGATTCGCCGTGGCCCGCGATCTCGGCGGTCGGCCCGAGCACGGCATCGGCGACTGCATCGCGGTGATCGGCGACGGCTCGATCTCGGCGGGCATGGCCTACGAGGCGATGAACAATGCGGGCCATCTGCGGAACCGCATGATCGTCATCCTCAATGACAACGAGATGTCGATCGCGCCTCCGGTGGGCGCGATGTCCTCCTACCTGTCGCGGCTCTATGCCGGCTCGCCCTTCCACGAGTTCAAGCAGGTCGCCAAGGACGCGGTGAAGTTTCTGCCGCCGCCGCTGCAGGAAGGCGCCAAGCGCGCCAAGGACATGCTGAAGCATTCCGTCATGGGCGGCACGCTGTTCGAGCAGCTGGGATTCTCCTATCTCGGCCCGGTCGACGGCCACGACCTAGACCAGCTCGTGCCGCTGCTGCGCGCGGTGAAGGCCCATGCCGACGGGCCGGTGCTGATCCACGCGATCACCAAGAAGGGCAAGGGCTACGATCCGGCGGAGAAGTCGCAGGACCGCGGCCATGCCCGCGCCAAGTTCGACGTGGTCACCGGCGAGCAGGCAAAGGCGGTCTCGAACGCGCCGGCCTATACCAAGGTCTTCGCCCGGGCGCTGATCGACGAGGCGTCGCGCGACGACAAGATCGTTGCCGTGACCGCCGCGATGCCGGACGGGACCGGGCTGAACCTGTTTGCCGAGCGCTTCCCGCACCGGGTCTTCGACGTGGCGATCGCGGAGCAGCATGGCGTCACCTTCTCCGCGGGGCTTGCCGCGGGCGGGATGAAGCCGTTCTGCGCGATGTACTCGACCTTCCTGCAGCGCGGCTACGACCAGGTGGTGCATGACGTGGCGATCCAGCGCCTGCCGGTGCGCTTCGCCATCGACCGCGCGGGCCTCGTCGGTGCCGACGGCGCGACCCATGCCGGCAGCTTCGACATCGCCTTCCTCGCCAACCTGCCGGGCTTCACCGTGATGGCCGCCGCCGACGAGGCGGAGCTGGTCCACATGGTCGCCACGGCGGCGGCGCATGACGACGGGCCCATCGCCTTCCGCTTCCCGCGCGGCGAGGGCGTCGGCGTCGAGATGCCCGAGCGCGGCGTGCCGCTGGAAATCGGCAAGGGCCGCCTGATCCGCGAGGGTACGGCAGCGGCGATCCTCAGCTTCGGCACGCGGCTCTCCGAGGTCGAGACCGCGGCAGAGCGGCTGGCGGCCAAGGGCATCAACGTGACCGTGGCCGACGCGCGCTTCGCCAAGCCGCTGGACCGCGAGCTGATCCTGCGCCTGGCGCGCGAGCACCCGGCGCTGATCACGATCGAGGAGGGCGCGATCGGCGGCTTCGGCAGCCATGTCGCGCAGCTCCTGGCCGAGGAAGGCGTCTTCGACCGCGGGCTGAAATTCCGTTCCATGGTACTGCCCGACGAGTTCATCGATCAGGCGAGCCCGCGCGACATGTACGCGGTGGCACGGATGAATGCCGAGGATATAGAAGCCAAGGTGCAGGACGTTCTGGGCATCGGGACTCTGGCACGGCAGGGCTAGGCGATGGCGGTGCCGGATTATCAGACGCTGATGAGACCGGTGCTGCAAGCCTGTTCCGACAGTCTGCGAACGGTTCCGGAGATCGTTCCTCGCATGGCCGGGCAGTTCGGATTGTCCCGCGAGGACGCCGAAGCACTGCTTCCCAGCGGCAAGCAGACAGTTATCGCGAACCGGGTCCACTGGGCGCGTCAATACCTGTCCAAAGCTGGTGCGACCAGGTCGCTGAAGCGCGGGCATTTCGAGATCACCGACTTGGGTCGCTCCTTGCTGGCGAAGCATGGCTCCCGCATCGACAACTCCGTCCTCCGCGATCTTCCGGGTTTCGCCGGCTGGCTGGACGGGAACGGCAACCAGGGGACTTCGGACCCGGATGGGGTGACCGTAGCCGTGCCGCTTCCGCAAAACGACGAGACCCCGCAGGACCTCATCGATCGGGCTGCTGCCGAATTGGACCGCGGGCTTGCCGAAGACGTCCTCAATGCCGTCCTCGAACGCTCTCCGATCCGCTTCGAGCGGCTGATCCTCGATCTGCTCCGGGCCATGGGCTATGGCGGCGGGCTGGACGACATGTACCGGATGACGGCCACGACGGGCGATGGCGGAATTGACGGGGTGATCAACGAGGACGCCCTTGGGCTGGATGCCGTCTATTATTCAGGCCAAGCGCTATGCGCCGGAGAACCGGATCGGGCGCGAAGCGGTGCAGGCTTTCGTCGGCTCGCTGACCGGGGAGGACGCAACCAAGGGTGTGTTCGTCACCACTTCGGATTTCAGCCGCCATGCCGTCGAATTCGTCCAGCGGGTGCAGCACCGGATCGTGCTGATCAATGGCGAGCGGCTGGCCCGCCTGATGATCGCCCATGATGTCGGGGTGCGCGCTGTCCGCACCTATGTGGTAAGGGAAGTTGACGAGAACTACTTCCCGGATGAGTGAGCCATGACCGCCGCCCGCAGATACCGCCTGTTCGTCCTGCTCCTCGCCCTGTTCTACACATGGGAGGTGGCGCGCAGCGCGGATTACGCCACCTTCGGCGCCCAGTTCAGATACCTGACGATCTGGGCGCAGACCGGAAACCTGCTTGCCGCCGCCGCCATGACGGTGCCGCGCTTGGGCCGGGCGGACGGGAGGCTCGACACGCCGCTGTCGCTTCTGGCCATCCTGAACGCGCTGGTCGTGATCTCCTACTGGCGTCTCTTCCTGATCGATCCGTCCCTGGTCAACGGCGACAACGAGCCGAAGCCCTACCGCGAATACTATCTGCACATGGTCGGGCCGGCGCTGATGTGGATCGACCTGTTCTGGCTGAAGCAGGGGTTCCGCCGCATGGCGCCTGTGCTTGCCGGCCTTGCGGCGATGGTGCTGGTCTATACCGGCTGGGCGGAACTGCTCGTCGGCCCGCTGAATGCCGAGCCCGTGGGCACCGTCACCAGCGGGCTGCCCTATCCCTTCCTCAACGACATGAACCTGCCTGCGCGGGCCGAGTTCTACGGCGCGACCTTCGCGGGCGGCGCGGTTCTGGTGCCGGTCTTCTGGGGGATCGGCCGGCTCCGGCGCTACGTCTCGCCGTCCAGCAGCGCGGCCAGCCCGGAGCGGTAATCCGGATAGAGCAGCGCGACGCCCAGATCCTGCTTGATCCGGTCGTTCCGCACCCGCTTGCTTTCCGCATAGAAACTGCGGGCCATCGGCGTCATATCCGCCTCCTCGATGGGGATCGCGGGCGGCACCGGCAGGCCGAGCAGCTCCGCGGCATGCGCGATCACCTCCTCGGGCGGAGCGGGATCGTCGTCGCAGAGATTGTAGACCGCGCCGGGGTCCGGCCGCGCGATCGAGGCCGCCAGAACCTGGGCGATGTCCTCGACATGGATGCGGCTGAACACCTGGCCCGGCTTGATGATTCGCCGCGCTGTCCCCTGGCGGACCTTCTCGAACGGGCCGCGTCCGGGGCCGTAGATGCCGGCGAGGCGGAAGATGTGCAGGGGCAGGCCGACCTCCGCGGCAAGTGCCTGCCAGGCGCCCTCTGCGTCCATCCGCCATCGGCCGCGCCGGGTCGAGGGCGAGAGCGGCGTGGATTCGTCGACCCAGCCGCCCTGGTGGTCGCCATAGACGCCGGTGGTGGAGAGGTAGCCCAGCCAGCGCAGTCCGCGGCCGCGCGCGCCTATCTGGGCAGCCCAGTCGCGCAGCACCGGGTCGCCATCGGCATCCGGTCCCGCCGAGATCAGGATGTGAGTCGCCTCGGAAATGGCGGCGGAGAGGTCGCTGCCCGGCCAGATCAGCGCTTCGGCGCCCTCGGCCGCGAGCTGGTTGGCACGCTCCGCGCTACGCGTCGTGCCGATGATCCGCCAGCCTCCGGGGATCAGCCGGCGCGCGAGCGCGCCGGCCGAGTATCCGTGTCCGAAGGAAAGAAGCGTTCCGGGCAGGGGATCAGAAGTCGAAGCTGACGCCGACATTGAGCGCGTTGGTGACGATGTTGGTCTCCAGATCGCCGCCGCCCTTCAGGTCGACATCGTTCTTCGAATAGGTGCCCTTGTACTCGCCGAAGACCTTCCAGCGGTCGTTGATCGGGTAGCTGACGCCCGCGACCCACTGCACGGCCGGGCCGGCATACTGGTATTCGAAGGTGCGGTCGCCGGTGGTTTCCACCTCTACATGAGGCACGGAAATCCCGAGGCCGCCGCCGATATAGGGGGTCCAGTCCCGGGTCACGCCCGGGAAGCGCCGGAACACGTTGGCGGTGATGATGTTCAGGCCGTCGGTGAATTCCAGCGTGTCGAAGCCGTTGTCCTTCAGCGTGTCGCTGTCGGCATAGACCTTGTTGTGGCTGTAGTCGACGCCGTAGCCCAGCACGTCGGACTGCCACCAGATGCCGCGCACGCCCCAATAGGGCGGCATGCTGCCCGACTTGCCTTCCCAGCCGGCGGTGAAATCGAACTCGCCGATGCCGGAGGGGTCATCGCCCTCGACGGTGGAATGCGGCGAGGTCTGCCAGCCCGAATAGACGCTCAGCTCGAACTCGGCATGCGCGGCACCGGCCGCCAGGAAGGCGCTGATTGCGACGATGGAGGCTGTGAGCGTGCGAAGCGTCATGGGTGTCTGTCCGGAACTGGGGGCCATTCGGAGAATGGGGTCGAAAGTATTTACAAACTATGACGATTTCATGCGGATCGAAAGACGCGTCCATGAACCGTGAACACATTTTTCTCTATGTTGCAAATTAGCCCGGGACCGTGTTCTGTGGCTGCGTGGCGGGGCGCAACCCCCTGCGTCGTTTCGACCCAACGTGCTAGATTGTCTGCTAGACGGTCTGGCGAGGAATGCATATTCACGCACCCACTGCTGCAAACGGGACTCAGAAATCCGAATGTGGTGGTCCGTTAAACAACTCGGAGATTAGTCGTGTCCCACGCAGACGATCACGAAGGCACCCGCCGCGATTTCCTATACTATGCGACCGCCGGAGCGGGTGTCGTGGCCACCGGCGCCGCGGTCTGGCCGCTCGTGAACCAGATGAACCCCAGCGCGGATGTCTCGGCCCTGTCGTCGATCCGCGTCGACGTGAGCGGTGTCGAGACCGGAACGCAGCTGACCGTCCAGTGGCTGGGCAAGCCGGTCTTCATCCGCCACCGGACCCCGGAGGACATCGAATACGCCAAGGGCGTGCCGCTGACCGACCTGGTCGACACCAATGCGCGCAACGCCAACCTGCCGGACGCGAATGCCGAGGCCACCGACGACAACCGCGCCATGGCCGGCAAGGAGGAATGGCTGGTGATGATGGGCGTTTGCACCCATCTGGGCTGCGTGCCGCTGGCCAATGCCGGCGACTACCACGGCTGGTTCTGCCCCTGCCACGGTTCGCATTACGACGCTGCCGGACGCATCCGCCGCGGGCCCGCGCCCCAGAACCTGCCGGTTCCGGTCGCCGCCTTCGAAGACGAAACCACGATCAAGCTCGGGTAAGGGAGAGAGACGGGATGTCCGGAATTCCTCACGACCATTACGAGCCCAAGACCGGCGCCGAGAAGTGGGTCCATTCCCGCCTGCCGATCATCGGGCTCATCTACGACACGATCATGATCCCCACGCCCAAGAACCTGAACTGGATGTGGATCTGGGGCATCGTGCTCGCCTTCTGCCTGGCGCTGCAGATCATTACCGGCATCGTCCTGGTGATGCACTACACGCCGCATGTCGACCTGGCCTTCGCCTCGGTCGAGCACATCATGCGCGACGTCAACGGCGGCCACATGCTGCGCTACCTTCACGCCAATGGCGCATCGCTGTTTTTCGTGGCGGTCTACCTGCACATCTTCCGCGGGCTGTTCTACGGCTCCTACAAGTCGCCGCGCGAGATCACCTGGATCATCGGCATGCTGATCTACCTGTGCATGATGGGCACCGCCTTCATGGGCTACGTGCTGCCCTGGGGCCAGATGTCCTTCTGGGGCGCCACCGTGATCACCGGCCTGTTCGGCGCGATCCCGTGGATCGGCGAGCCGATCCAGACCTGGCTGCTGGGCGGCCCGGCGGTGGGCAACCCGACGCTGAACCGGTTCTTCTCGCTGCACTACCTTCTGCCCTTCGTGATCGCCGCGCTGGTCGTGGTCCATATCTGGGCCTTCCACAGCACCGGAAACAACAACCCGTCGGGCGTCCCGGTGCGCACGACCGATAAAGAAACGGTGAAGAAGGACACGCTGACCTTCTGGCCGTATTTCGTGATCAAGGATCTCTTCGCGCTCGCCGTGGTGCTGGTGGTCTTCTTCGCGATCGTCGGCTTCATGCCGAACTACCTTGGGCACCCCGACAACTACATCGAGGCCAACCCGCTGGCGACCCCCGCGCATATCGTGCCGGAATGGTACTTCCTGCCGTTCTACGCGATCCTGCGCTGCTTCACCGCCGACGTCTGGGTGGTGATCATCGCCAACAAGCTGTCCTTCGGGATCATCGACGCCAAGTTCTTCGGCGTGATCGCCATGTTCGGCGCGATCGTCGTCATGGCGCTGGTGCCCTGGCTCGACACCTCCTCGGTGCGCTCGGGCCGGTACCGGCCGATGTTCAAGGGCTTCTTCTACGTCTTCTGCGTGGATTTCGTGGTGCTGACCTGGGCCGGCGCGATGCCTGCCGAGGGACCCTATCCGATCATCGCGCTGATCGGCTCCACCTACTGGTTCGCCTATTTCCTGGTGATCCTGCCGCTCCTGGGCATCTTCGAGAAGCCGCTGCCCCAGGTCGCCACCGTGGAGCAGGACTTCATCGATCATTACGGCAAGGCGAAGGAACCCAAGAAGGGTCCGAAACCTGTCCCGACCCCGGCCGAATGAGAAAGGATACAGGTCTCATGATCCGGAAACTGACGCTCACCGCCGCCGCTGCAATGCTGTCCGTTGCAGCCGGGGCAGGCCTGGCCGCCGAGGGAGGCCACATCCACGACGTGGATTTCTCCTTCGAGGGTCCGTTCGGCACCTATGACCAGATGCAGCTGCAGCGCGGCCTTCAGGTCTATACCGAGGTCTGCTCGGCCTGCCACGGGCTGAAATTCGTGCCGATCCGCACCCTCGCCGACGAGGGCGGGCCGGCTCTGCCCGAGGACCAGGTCCGCGCCTATGCGGGGAATTTCGACGTCTTCGATCCCGAACTGGACGACACCCGTCCGGCCACCCCGACCGACCACTTCCCGCATTCCTCGCTGTCGAACGCCCCTGACCTGAGCCTGATGGCGAAGGCGCGGGCGGGCTTCCACGGGCCGCTGGGCACCGGCCTGAGCCAGCTGTTCAACGGCATCGGCGGACCGGAATACATCGTCAACATCCTCACCTCTTACACGGGCGAGGAAAAGGAGCAGGCGGGGGCGCTGTTCTACGAGAACACCGCCTTCCCGGGCGGCTGGATCGCCATGCCGCCGCCCCTGTCGGACGAACTGGTCGAATACGCGGACGGGCATCCCAACGATGTCCACCACATGGCCGAGGACGTCGCCGCCTTCCTGATGTGGACGGCAGAGCCCAAGATGATGGCGCGCAAGCAGGCCGGTTTCACCGCCGTGACCTTCCTGATCGTGCTGTCGGCGCTGCTCTACCTCACCAACAAGCGGATCTGGGCGCCGCACAAGAAGGCCGCCAAGAAGGCCATGGTCCCTCCGGCGGAGTGACCCGGCCCCGAGCTGACGGAAACACGGCGCGCCCCCCTGCGGGGCGCGCCTTCGTTTTTGGGCGGGCCTGCGACGATCTGCGGGCGTCAGGCAGGGCGCCGGATGTGGTGTCGTGAATGTGAAAGCCCGATTTCCATGAAGGACCCGTTGCCATGACCCGCCTTGCCGCCCCGATGCTGCCGGCTGCCGCGCCGCTTGCGCCCTGCAGCGGATCTGCCGGGGCGCGGAGGTCGCCGGGGCCTCCGCCCGGCCGGTCGGCCGCGACATGTCCGGCATCCGGAATTGCGGCGCCTTCGCCGGCCCCGAGACCCTCCGCTCCGCGGTGCATGGGGACGATGACGTGATCTCGCCGATCCGCACCTGACCCGGCCGCGGCCGGGGGAACATCCAGAAGGGAACCATCATGAAGATACATGCATTTGCCGGGCTCGCCGCACTTGCCCTGTCCGCCTGCAGCACCGGCGGCGGGGACGGCGCCGTGGCCGACCGCGCGGAAGAGAGCTGCCGCACCTACGCGGTGGAGCACATGCAGGCCGTCTATGGCGAGGTGAAGGTCACGCCGGTTTCGGAGAATCTCTATTCCGTGGACATCGCGGGCCGCACCGAGCAGTGCCAGGTCAGCGAGGCCGGCGACGTGCTGAGCTTCGGCAATCCGCTCTAGGCGTCCGCGGCTTGCGGCGGGTTCCGGCTTGAGCGGCGGGCGCGTCCCGGCTAGACCCCGGCGGAAAGGAGCCCGCCCATGAGCCTGAACACCTTCGGTCACCTCTTCCGCGTCACTACCTGGGGCGAAAGCCACGGTCCGGGCCTCGGCGCGACGGTCGACGGCTGCCCTCCCGGCGTTCCGGTGACGGCGGAGGACCTGCAGGTCTGGCTCGACCAGCGGAAGCCGGGGCAGAACAAGTTCACCACCCAGCGGCGCGAGCCCGACGAGGTGGAGATCCTCTCCGGCGTGTTCGAGGGCGTCTCGACCGGAACGCCGATCCAGCTGATGATCCGCAACACTGACCAGCGCTCGAAGGACTATGGCGACATCGCCGAGAAATTCCGTCCGGGCCATGCCGACATCACCTACTGGCAGAAATACGGCATCCGCGACTACCGCGGCGGCGGCCGGTCCTCGGCACGGGAAACCGCAGCGCGGGTTGCGGCGGGCGGCGTCGCGCGCGCCGCGCTGGCCAAGCTGGTGCCGGGCATAGAGATCTCGGGCTACATGGTGCAGATGGGGCCGAAGTCGATCGACCGCGCGCGCTTCGATGCGGCCGAGATCGGCAGGAACCCGTTCTGGTGCCCCGATGCCACCGCGGCGGATGAGTGGGCGGCCTATCTCGACGGCCTGCGCAAGTCCGGAGATTCCGTCGGCGCGGTCATCGAGGTCACGGCCACGGGCGTGCCGGCCGGCCTGGGCGCGCCGATCTACGGCAAGCTCGACACCGACCTCGCGGCGGCAATGATGTCGATCAACGCAGTGAAGGCCGTCGAGATCGGCGAGGGCATGGCGGCCGCCGCGCTGACCGGGGCCGAGAATGCCGACGAGATCTCCATGGGGCCGGATGGTCCGGTCTTTTCCTCGAACCACGCAGGCGGGATCCTCGGCGGCATCTCGACCGGGCAGGAGCTGGTGGTGCGCTTCGCAGTGAAGCCGACCTCCTCGATCCTCACCACGCGCAGGACCATCACCAAGTCCGGCGAAGATGCCGAGATCATCACCAAGGGGCGCCACGATCCCTGCGTGGGCATCCGCGCGGTGCCGGTGGGCGAAGCGATGATGGCCTGCGTGATCCTCGACCACCTGCTGCTCGACCGCGGCCAGACCGGCGGCACGCGCGGCCGGATCGGCTAGCCGGGGCAGGCATCCGCCATCCGGTGCAGCGGGTAGTCGAAGCGCGGGTCGTCCTGTTCCGGAGCCAGCTGGCCGCCGCGCATCAGCCGGGCCATGCCCGACAAGTCATAGGCCAGCACGTCGATCTGCCAGCGGCCGATATCTCCGGACCGGAAGCCGCGGAACAGGTCGCCGTCCCGGACCAGCCGGTCGGACAGGGCCTGCAGCCGCTCGGGCGAGACCGGATGGACCCCGGCCGCGGCAACCTCGCCCCCGGGATCGGCCCAGCGTTCCAGCAGGAAGTAGAAATCCAGCGCTTCCGGCCGGGTCCGGCGGTCGGCGAAGCGGTCGAGGGCGAAGCGGTCGGCATTGAGTTCCTCGTCCAGGGAATGGGCTTCGGTCGGTCCCCGGTCGTCGCCCCGCAGCAGGTGGCCGATCTCGTGCGCCACGAGGAAGCGCAGCACCGGGCCGAGAATGTCGCGCCCCGCCTGGACGGCCTCGGGCGTGTCGGCCACGTCCTGCTGGCCGAGGCCGAAGGCTTCCAGCGGAGGCGGCAGATCCCGGCCATCGCCGAGCAGCGCCCGGGCATAGGATTGCAGCCAGCCGCGGTCGCAGCCGCGGGCCTCGAACAGGCCGTCGAGCTGGGCGAATTCCTCTGCGAAGCGGACAGACTCGACCGGGATGACGACGGTCTGGCTGTCCGGGCGGTTGCCGAAATAGAGCGGCGAGGGCCCGTCGAGCGGCACGGACAGCCGCAGGTCGCGGGCGCGCAGCTGGTCGAATTCCGGGATCGCTGCGCGGATTTCGCCGTAGGCCGTGCGGATCTGCGGGCCGAGCCGCTGGCTTTCCACCTCCAGCACGGCGGAGGGATAGAGATTTGCCGCGGCCGGCAGCGGCAGCAGCAGGAGCGCCGCCAGGACGGCGCGCAGCGCGGCCGCGCCCCGGAACCGGCCGGAGCGGATGCGCTGCGAAACATGCCGTGACATCCTGGACATCGGGATCTCCCTGCTTCGGCAGAGATTAACGGGAGGGATCTTAAGAAAATCCTCCTGAATCCGCGCCGCCGCGCCCGGCGAAGAAGGTGGCAATCGTGGCGGCGGCGGTTTCGAGATGGCCGCGCAGCACGTGCAGCGCCAGCGGAATGTCGCGCGACTGCGCGGCCGCCAGCATGGCGCGGTGATCTTCCTGGGACATGTGCGCCCGGCCATGCGCGGCCAAGTGGAAGCGCAGGTAGCGGTCGAAGCCGGCCAGGGTCGACTCCGTCAGCGCCAGCAGCTTCGGCTGCCCGGCCGCGCTGTAGAGCACCATGTGGAACCGCCGGTTGAGTTCGCCCATCCGGCCCGGATCGGGTTCGCTGTCCATCTCCTCGATCAGTTCGGCAGCGGCTGCGAACTCGGCCTCCGCCAGATGCGGGACCGAGCGTTCCAGGCATGCGGGTTCCAGCGCCATCCGGATCGCATAGGTGTCGGCGGCATCGGCGGCCGAAATCTCGGTGACCACCGCACCCTTGTGCGGCACGAAATCCAGCAGCGCCTGCGCCTCCAGCTGGCGCAGCGCCTCGCGCACGGGCATCCGGCTGACCCCGAAGGCGCGGGCCAGGTCCTCCTGCCTGAGCGGCGTGCCGCCCGCGAGCCGGCCCGAGAGGATGGCGTTGCGCAGGGTCGCTTCGACATGCTGGGTCGCGGTGCGGTGCCGTCCGCCGGTCTCGGCAACCAGTGCGGCAAGGTCGGGAATCTTCTGCATCCGATATCCAATTGTAGATTGGATCCAATTATGCGACCAAGATGCCATCCGTCAATCAGTCCCTTGCGAGTCGCCATGTCAGACGCCGCCGAGCCGCCTTCCCTCGTCCAGCCGCTGACCGCGGGCATCCTTGCCGCAGTGGTCGGCTTCGCCAGTTCCTTCGCCATCGTCCTGCAGGGCTTGCGCGGGGTCGGCGCCTCGCCGGAGCAGGCGGCCTCGGGGCTGTTCGCGCTCTGCCTGCTGCAGGGCGCGCTAGCGGTCTGGCTGGGGCTGCGGCACCGCCAGCCGATCAGCCTGGCCTGGTCGACCCCGGGCGCGGCGCTGCTGATCGGGGCCGGTGTGCCGGAGGGCGGATACGGCGTTGCTGTCGCGGCATTCCTGCTGACCGGGGCGCTGATCGTCCTTGCCGGGCTGTGGAAGCCGCTGGCGCGGGCGGTCTCGGCGATCCCGCTGCCGCTGGCCGGCGCCATGCTGGCCGGGGTGCTGCTGGACCTGTGCCTCGCGCCGGTGCGCGCGGTCGAGCAGATGCCGACTCTGGCCCTGCCGATCGTGCTAGCCTGGCTTGCAGGCTGGTGCTTCGCCCGGCGCTACGCCGTGCTTATTGCCGTGGCGGTGACCATCGCGGTGGTTGCGGCCACAACCGATCTGCCGCCCGGCACTGCAACCCTGTCGCTGCCCGCGCCGGAATTCGTCCGCCCGGTGCTCGACCTGGTGCCCGCGCTCGGCATCGCCGTGCCGCTCTTCATCGTCACCATGGCGTCGCAGAACGTGCCCGGACTCGCGGTGCTGCGCTCGAACGGCTACACGCCCGCGACCGGCGAGATGTTCGTCTCCACCGGCCTTGCCAGCATGGGCGCTGCGTTTTTGGGGGGGCACGTCCTGAACCTTGCCGCGATCACCGCGGCGCTCTGCGCCGGGCCCGAGGCCGGCCCGGACCGGTCGCGCCGCTTCATCGCCAGCGTGACCTGCGGCGCGGCCTATCTGGCCATCGCGCTCGGCGCGGGGTTTGCCGCCTCCTTCGTCGCCGCATCGCCGCCGGTGCTGATCGAGGCGGTGGCGGGGCTCGCGCTGCTGACCAGCCTCGGCGGCGCGCTGGTCACGGCATTGGGCGAGGAAGAGCACCGCACGGCGGCGGTCGTGACCTTCGTCACCACCGCCTCGGGCCTCGGCCTCTTCGGCATCGGCGCGGCCTTCTGGGGCATGCTGGCGGGCGGCGTGCTCCTGCTGGCCGAGCGCGCCTCACGCCGCGACTGAGGCGCGGCGCGGGCGGGCGAGCTGGACGCAGAGGATCCCCGCCGCCACGACCAGAACTCCGGCGAGGTCCCACAGCGACAGCTCCTCGCCGAGCAGCGCGGCGGCCACCGCCACGCCGAAGACCGGGTTGAGGAAATGGTAGGTGGCGGCCCGCACCGCGCCGATACGCTGCACCAGCCAGAACCAGACGAAGGTGGCGATGATCCCCGGCACCAGCGTGGTATAGGCCAGCGCGCCGACGAGCCGCGGCGTCCAGGTCACCTCCCAGGTCTCGGTCAGCCCGCCCGCGACGGCCAGTGCGGCGGAGCCCACCCACATCTGCAGTCCGACGATCATCAGCAGGTTCCCGCCCGAGGAGGCGCCGCGCATCACCAGCGTGGCGACGGCCAGCGCCAGCACGCCCAGCCCGCAGAGCACCAGCCCGGCCAGATCGGCGCCGCCCGAGATCCGGTGCCCGAGGATCAGCGCCACGCCGGCGAGCCCGCCCGCCAGCCCGACCCAGCCCAACAGCGGCGGGCGCTGGCCGAGGAAGGCCCAGCCCAGCAGCGCGACCAGCAGCGGCATGGTCGAGGCGGTGATCGTCGCGACCGACGCGGGCACGGTCTGCATCGCGATGAAATAGAGCCCCAGATACAGCGCGTTCTGGCAGATGCCGAAGACCGCGGTCATCGCCCATTGCTGGCGCGTCAGCCGGATCGTCTGTCCCAGGGCAAGCGCGATGGACACGGCAATCGCCCCCGAAATGGCGAAGCGCAGCGCCAGAGACAGCATCGGCGGCGCCTCGGCGACGATGATGCGCGCCGAGGTGAAGGCCGAGGACCACATGAAGGAGAAGGCGACGCCCATGAAGGCGGCCAGGAAATCGAAGCGGGAGGTTGTCATGCCAACCGCTCTAGCAGGTCGCGGGCCCCGGTCCAGTGCGGCGGATGAGGCCAGCGGCGCCTGCCGCTAGGTCCAGTCAGCGCGGGCCGAGATGGTCCTCGCCGCGCGCCTTGGCCAGACCGATCTGCTTCTGACGCTCGCGGAACCGTGCCTTGTCCTCGTCGGTGGTCTCGGCATGGCAATGGTGGCAGCTCACGCCCTGCTCGTATTCCGGGCGCTCCCTGTCCTCGGGCAGGATCGGGCGGCGGCAGGCATGGCAGAGCACGTGCGGGCCTTCCTTCAGCCCGTGGCCGACGGAGACGCGGCCGTCGAAGACGAAGCAGTCGCCGCGCCAGAGGCTCTGCTCCTCCGGGACGTCCTCCAGGTATTTCAGGATGCCGCCCTTGAGGTGGTAGACCTCCTGCTCGCCCAGACCCATCAGGTAGTTGGTGGATTTCTCGCAGCGGATGCCGCCGGTGCAGAACATCGCGATCCGCTTGTTGTGGAAACGGTCCCTGTTGGCCTCCCACCAGGCAGGGAAGTCGCGGAAGCTTTCCGTCTCGGGGTCGACCGCGCCCTCGAAAGTGCCTATGGCGACCTCGTAGTCGTTGCGCGTGTCGATCACCGCAACGTCGGGCGCCGAGATCAGCGCGTTCCAGTCGGCGGGCTCGACATAGTGGCCGACGGCGGCGCGCGGATCGACCTGCGGCTGGCCCATGGTGACGATCTCGCGCTTCAGCCGGACCTTCATCCGCGGGAAGGGCGCCTCGGAGGCGGTGCTTTCCTTCCAGACCAGATCGGCGCAGCCGGGCAGGGCGCGGATATGCGCCAGCACCCTGTCGATCCCCTCGCGCGACCCGGCGATGGTGCCATTGATGCCTTCCTGCGCGAGCAGCAGCGTGCCCTTCACGCCGTTTTCGCAGCAGAGCTTCGCCAGCGGTCCCTGGATCGCGGCGGGGTCGGGAAAGGAGGTGAAATGATAGAGCGCGGCAACGGTGAACATGGCCGTTCCGATACGCTCCCCGCGCCTTGCGGGCAAGGGGTCAGCGCGTGCCGGA
This sequence comes from Mangrovicoccus sp. HB161399, assembly GCF_013184745.1. Taxonomy (GTDB): domain Bacteria; phylum Pseudomonadota; class Alphaproteobacteria; order Rhodobacterales; family Rhodobacteraceae; genus Mangrovicoccus. The sequence continues at coordinate 716 of NZ_JAATVU010000007.1, read as the reverse complement.
TGGCCCGGTCCTTGCACGGGTGGCCCTGTCCGCCGCCTCCCGGATCTGGCGCAGCAGCGGATGCCGCCCGGTGGCCGCCCGTCCGTAGCCCAGGTTGAAGCCGCAATCGAACCCGGGCGGGTTCCTGCCCTCGGCATGGGTCAGGATGGTCTCCATCTTGTCGAGCCACTCCGCCAGCCCTGCTTCCGGCGTCTCTCCGGCGGCGTATTCGTCCCAGAGCGCCAACATGCGGTCCTGCATCTCCGGCGGCAGCGGCGCGCAGAGCGTCTCCATGTCCTGCTGTTCGCGCGCATGGCGGTCGTCCCCGATGGTCTGCAGCGGGGCGGGAGTGTCGCCGGAGATCGCATCGCCCAGGTCGTGGACCAGGCAGAGCCGGAGCAGCTGCAGCAGGTCGATGCCGGGCAGGTCGTCCTCCAGCAGCAGAACCAGCAGGCACAGCCGCCAGCTGTGCTCGGCACTGCTTTCCGGCCGCCCGCCTTGCGTGAAGCCGCTGCGCAGCGTGTCCTTCAGCGCCCCGGCCCCCGCGAGGAAGCCGAGCAGCGCGTCGAGCCGCGCAGCCGGGATGGGTGCGCCCGCTGCCATGCTCCGGGCTAGGCCGTGTTGACAAAAGGGATTCACAGCCAGTCGCCTCCGTGATTCAAGATCGCCGTTGCGACGGAGGTGATCTTGGCGCGGAATCTGATGACCAACGAGGAATGGCGGTTCTTCGAGCATTT
>NZ_JAATVU010000069.1 GCF_013184745.1 Mangrovicoccus sp. HB161399 | reverse complement strand
ATATCGCACGCCGGAGCAGGCAAGGATCGACATGGCCGCCAAGATGGCCGCATAGTGAATATCGGCCCAGTCCGGCATCCGGGGGCAAGCTCACGACGGGCGTGCCTTCCTCGACAGGCTGCTGACCGGGGCCGAGGTGATCCGGCAGGCCCAGCATGGCTGGGAAACCATCGCGAAGTCCGCGCAGCGCCTCAAGCTCCGCCCCGCGGAGATCATCCGCGCGATCTGGCAGGGCCGGATCCAGCGTGTCGCGCGCAATGTCCAGTTCGCGGGCTACGCCTCCATCCATGTCTATCACGAGGAGGTCGCGCAGGCGCTCCGGTGCGAGGGCCCGGCGGCCCTGTCCCTGGAGCTGTTCGCCAAGTCCGTGGGTCTGGGCCAGCAGGTGTTCCTCAACCGTCTCGTCCGGAACGGCCATGTCCCGTCGACCGAGATCCGCAACCCGCGGACGAAGGCAGTCCAGCGCTACATCACGAAGGAAGATGCCGCCGTGTTCCACGACCGCTTCGTCACCCTTCGAACCCTGGCAAAGGCGAACGGGACGACCTGGCAGAGCCTGGCGCCGAGACTGCGCGAAGCCGGGGTGCTGCCGTTCAGCCCTGACGGCGCCGATTACGGCAACCTGTACCTGCGCGCCGAGGCGGAAGGCGTCCTGGACGGCTGATCCGGAAGATCGGCCCCGGAAGCACAAAGGGCGGCGCAATGCGCCGCCCTTTTCGATTCCAGGCGTCAGATCCCCGCAGGTCGCGGACCAGAGTCAAAAACAAGGTTTTTGTCGCAAAACCCTAATATCCATGACGGACGACAGCTCTAAAGCAGTTGGCAGGTTCAGCCGCACTTGGAGTGGCCGCAGCTCGGGCAGGTCATGCAGCCTTCGATCATCCGCATGCCGTACTGCCCGCAGCTGGGGCAGGCCTTGCCGCGGCTTTCGCCGACCGCAACCGCCTCGGAATGCGGGTCGGCCTTCAGGCCCATGCCCTCGCCCTCGATGAAGCCGATCTCCACCAGGTGCCGCTCGATGACGCCGCCGATCGCCGCCAGGATCGAGGGGATGTACTTGCCTTCCATCCATGCGCCGCCGCGCGGATCGAACACCGCCTTCAGCTCCTCGACCACGAAGCTCACGTCGCCGCCGCGGCGGAACACCGCCGAGACCATCCGGGTCAGCGCCACGGTCCAGGCGTAGTGCTCCATGTTCTTCGAGTTGATGAACACCTCGAAAGGCAGGCGGCGGCCGTTCAGCGTGATGTCGTTCAGCGTGATGTAGATCGCATGCTCGCTGTCCGGCCACTTCAGCTTGTAGGTCGCGCCTTCCAGCGCCTGCGGACGGTCGAGCGGCTCGGTGAGGTGCACGACCTCGCCGGTCACGCCCGCATCGCGCGGGCTGGAGCTGACGGCGCGGACCTCGCCCTTCTTCTTCTCTTCCTTCGGCTTCTCCTCGGAGGCGGTCAGGACAGACCCGGTCACCGCGTTCGGGCGGTAGGTGGTGCAGCCCTTGCAGCCCTGGTCCCAGGCCTGCATGTAGACGTCCTTGAACTCCTGGAAGCCGATGTCTTCGGGGCAGTTGATCGTCTTGGAGATCGAGGAGTCGATCCATTTCTGCGCAGCAGCCTGCATCTTGACATGCTCCGACGGCGCCAGCGTCTGGGCGTTGACGAAGTAGTCAGGCAGCTCGGCATCGCCCATCACGTCGCGCCACAGGTTCACCGCGTAGTCGACCACCTCTTCCTCGGTCCGCGAACCGTCCTTCTGCAGGACCTTGCGGGTGTAGGAATAGGCGAAGACCGGCTCGATCCCCGAGGAGACGTTGCCCGCATAGAGCGAGATGGTGCCGGTCGGCGCGATCGAGGTCAGCAGGGCGTTGCGGATGCCCTTCTCGGCGATCGCGGCGCGGACGTCATCGTCCATCTCCTGCATCGTGCCGGAGGCCAGGTACTTCTCGGCGTCGAAGAGCGGGAAGGCGCCCTTCTCTTCGGCCAGGTCGGTCGAGGCCAGGTAGGCGGCGCGGGCGATGGCCTTCAGCCAGGCTTCGGTCTGGGCCGCCGCCTCGTCGGAGCCGTAGCGCAGGCGCACCATCAGCAGCGCGTCGGCAAGGCCGGTGACGCCGAGGCCGATCCGGCGCTTGTTGCGGGCTTCCTCGGCCTGGGCTTCCAGCGGGAAGCGGCTGGCATCGACCACGTTGTCCATCATCCGCACGGCAGTGCGCACCAGGCCGTCCAGCGCCACCGGGTCCAGCTCGGCCGCATCGGTGAAGGGGTTCTTCACCAGCCGCGCAAGATTGATCGAGCCCAGCAGGCAGGCGCCATAGGGCGGCAGGGGCTGCTCGCCGCAGGGATTGGTCGCGGCGATGGTCTCGCAATAGGCGAGGTTGTTCTTCTGGTTGATGCGGTCGATGAAGATCACGCCCGGCTCGGCGTAATCATAGGTCGACTGCATGATCTTGTCCCACAGCTCGCGCGCGTTCACGGTGTTGTAGACGCGGCCTTCGAACACCAGGTCCCAGGGCTTGTTGGCCTTCACGGCCTCCATGAAGGGGTCGGTGACCAGCACGGAAACGTTGAACATCCGCAGGCGCGCTGCGTCGGATTTCGCGGTGATGAACTGCTCGATATCCGGATGGTCGCAGCGCATCGTCGCCATCATCGCGCCGCGGCGCGAGCCTGCCGACATGATCGTGCGGCACATCGCATCCCAGACATCCATGAAGCTCAGCGGGCCCGAGGCATCGGCGGCAACGCCCTTCACTTCGGCGCCGCGCGGACGGATGGTGGAGAAGTCGTAGCCGATCCCCCCGCCCTGCTGCATGGTCAGCGCAGCTTCCTTCAGCGCGTCGAAGATGCCGGCCATGGAATCGGGCACGGTGCCCATGACGAAGCAGTTGAACAGCGTCACGGTCCGGCCGGTGCCGGCGCCCGCGGTGATGCGGCCCGCGGGAAGGAACTTGAAGTCTTCCAGCGCTTCGTAGAATTTCGGCTCCCATTCGGAGGGATTCGCCTCGACCTCGGCCAGCGACTTGGCGATCCGGGTCCAGGTGCCTTCAACCGACTCGTCCACGGGCGTGCCGTCGGCCTGTTTCAGCCGGTATTTCATGTCCCAGATGGTTTCCGAGATGGGGGCAGCAAAACGGCTCATGGGTGGCAGCTCCAGAGGGAAGTCGTTACATAGAGGGTAGGCGGATCTTGTAGGCGCTTCGCTTGCCCTCCGCAAGAACTAGTCTACTCTTGACAGCCAATAACATGATGTAGGGGTTTCGGGTCATGGCCGGCGTTCATCTGGTAAAGCTCTGCGTGGGGGCCGAAAAGGTCGAGGATCTGGCACTGTGGCAGGCATCGCGGGCAGAATCGATGCCCGGCGGGCTGCCGCGGCACGTCACGCGGATGTGGCCGAAGCGGGACGCCGACCTCCTCGGCGGCGGCTCGCTCTACTGGGTGTTCAAGGGGCTGATTCTTGCCCGCCAGAAGGTGCTGCGGCTCGACGAGGTGGTGACCGAGGACGGGATCCGCCGCTGCGCCATCGTGCTCGACCCGGAAATCGTGCGCACCGAGGCGCGGCCGCGGCGGCCGTTCCAGGGCTGGCGCTACATGGAGCCCGCGGATGCCCCGCCGGACATGGCGGCGCGCAGCGCGGCCGACGAGCCTGCCCTGCCCCCGCAGCTCTCGGCCGCGCTGGCGGAGATCGGCGTTCTGAAGGCCGGCTAGCCCGCCAGCGCCTCGACCCGTTCGACGAAGGCCGCCATGCCCAGAGGTCCTTCCGCGGTGGCCTGCGCCGCCGCCGCCACCCGCGCCACCAGCGCGGGATCCGCGGCCAGCCGCTCCAGCACCGCGGCAAGCCCCGGAACGTCCCCGGCATTGACGACGAACCCGTCCTCGCCCTCGGTCAGGTAGCAGGCGGTGCCGCATTGCCGGGCTATCACCGGCACGCAGCCATAGGCCATCGCCTCCACCGGAGAGGAGCCCAGCGGCTCCTTGCGGGCCGGCAGGACACAGACGTCATGCGCGGCATAGATCGCCGGCATCTGCGCGAAAGGCACGTCCGGGACCAGCGTGACGGTTCCCCCCGAGGCGGCGGCCGCCGCCTCGAGCTTCGCCAGATGCGCGCCCTCCGCCCCCTTCGCGCTTTCCAGCCGCGATCCGACCAGCGTCAGCGTCGCCTGCCCGGAGGCCAGCAGCGGCTGCATCGCCGCGACAAGCTTGTCCTGGTTCTTCCGCGGCTGCATCAGCTTGCCGACGCAGAGCACGCGCAGCGGTCCGCTCCGCGGCACCCGGTCGACGCCATGTGCCGCTTCGACCGGCCAGGGCAGGAAGGTGGCCAGCGGATCGGGAATGTCGTCGCCGAGCCCGGTCTTCGGCGTCACCCGCCGCGCGGGCAGCCCCTGCAGCCGCCATTCCCAGGCCCGGTACCAGGGCCAGGGCCGGTCGGCGGCGCGCTGGTCGTAATGGTAGATCCGGAACCGGCCGAACCGCCCCGCCGAAAGCACCGCGCCCGAAACCGGCCGCGCATGGCGCACCAGCGCCAGGTCGGGGGCGAAGTCCCGCACCGCGCGCCGGATCTCCCGGCCCGGCGTGCCCGGGGCGAAGATCCGCGGGGTGACGAAGCTCCAGTCCTCGGTCGGCTCGCGCTTCGGCACGAAGACCTCGACCTCGTGGCAGGCTTCGGCCAGCGCCTTTGTGGCGAAGAACAGGTTGGTGTGGAAGCGCGGGGCGACGAACAGGATGCGGCTCATGGCCGAGTGATGCGGCGCGCCTAACCGCCCGTCAAGCGGGCATCCATCGGCAGTGGCAGCCCTGCAGCGCCGGATGTCCCCTGATCCGCCATCCCCGTTAACCGGAGATTCACCACGCCGGAGAAATGGTTAATGCTATGATGATCCGCTGTCTCACCTGCTGTCTCGCGCTTGCCTGGGCCTCCGCGGCTCCGGGCGGCGCCTGGCCGCGCGGCAAGGGCCATGCCTTCCTGTCCTTCGCATACGAGGAGACGGTCGAGCAGGGCACCGGCAAGGCGGCGCTCGGCTTCGGCGGCACGATGCCGGAGGAAGAGCCGGAAAGCTTCGGCTTCAGCTCGGTCTATGCCGAGCTCGGCGTGACCGGGCGGCTGACCCTCGGGATCGATGCCGGAATGGATCACGGGCCGGACACCTACCAGGCGATCCTGTTCGCCAGCCTCAGCGTCACCCCGGCAGAGTGGCGCCACCAGATCGCGCTGGAATTCGGGATGGGCCAGCGCGACTACCCGGCCGACAGCAACGACGCCGCCAACCTGGCCGACCTGCGCCCCGGCGGCACCGAGCGCGTGCTGCGCCCCGGCCTGTCCTGGGGCATGGGCTTCGGCACGCCCTTCGGCAATGGCTGGACGGCGGTGGATGCACGGCTGGAACTGCGCATGACGCATGACGACGCCATTCCCAAGATCGACACCACGATCGGCATCGCCCCGGGCAAGCGCAGCCTCGCCTATCTGCAGCTGCAATATTCGGACTACCCGGACAATCCGCCGAACTGGCGGCTGGTGCCGACCTATGTCTTCCGCCCCGTGGAGTGGCTGGCTTTGGAGAGCGCGCTGCTCTGGGATGCCGAAGGCGGCGACCGGGCGGGACTGCGCGCCGGGATCTGGCTGGAATTCTGATGCCTTGCAGAATCGCGCCCATGGCTGGCGTCGGGTACATGGCAGAGACCGACCCGATCCGCGAGACAGACGGCGGGACCTGCGCTCTGGCACGGCGGCGGCTGGCCGAGGCGCGCTTCGCCGAGCTGGCCGTCACCGACCGGAAGACCGGCGCACCCACCGTCAGCCGAATCGCGCTGGTGCCGGAACCGAACGGTGGGCGCGCCGGGATCTGGCCGGAATTCTGACGCCTTGCAGAATCGCGCCCCGCGGCTAGCGTCGGGTACATGGCAGAGACCGACCCGATCCGCGAGACAGATGACGAGGCCCGCGCGCTGGCGCGGCGCCTGCTGGCAGAGGCGCGCTTCGCCGCGCTGGCCGTCACCGACCGGAGGACCGGCGCGCCCACCGTCAGCCGCATCGCGCTGGTGCCCGGGCCGGACGGCGCGCCGCTGACGCTGGTCTCGCAGCTCTCGGCCCATACCGGGCACCTGCTGGCCGATCCGCGCTGTTCGCTGCTGGTAGGCGAGCCCGGTCCCACGGGGGATCCGCTGACCCATCCGCGGATGACGCTGGCCTGCGAGGCACGGTTCATCCGCCACGGCGACGCGGAACGCGACACGCTTCGGGAGCACTATCTGGGCCTCTATCCCAAGGCCAAGCTCTATGTCGATTTCGGCGATTTCCTCTTCGCCGCCTTCGAAATCACCGGCGCGGCGCTGAATGGCGGCTTCGGCAAGGCATACCGCCTGGCGCCGGAAGATCTGGCACCCTGACCATCCCGCCCCGCGGTGTACCACGCCCGTCCCGGCGCAAGGCGCAACCTGGCTGGCGCGCGCCCGATGCCGGGCAAGCTCCGCTGCTCCCGAGCCATGCCGCAACATGCCCCGTGGGATGAGACCTGCCCCGGCCGCAAACTCGGCAACTCAGCTGCATGCCCGTCCGGGCTCAACCGGCAGCCGGAGATAGGCCGGATTACTCCGCGCGGGCAGCCCGATGGAGGCCCAGCCCGACGGCCGGCAGGGTCCGGACGCCGTCGATCTGCCAGGTCCCGCCCGCATCGGCCATGTCGTATTCGAGCACATGGGTCTGCCCGCCGGCATCGCGGATCAGCACCCGCTGCCGCGTCGCGCCGCCGTCCTGCCGAAGCGGGAGGAAGGTGACCCGCTTCGGGTCCCAGACCATCGGAAACCCGGTCAGCATCAGCTGCGCGAAAAGCTGGGGCGAATGCAGCTGGCCGCGGATCCTGCGCGATACGAACCCATACGCCCGCGGCAGGTCGCCTGCCCGGAATGCTTCCAGCTGGCGGTCGATGACGGAACGGATCGCGGCCCCGCGATCCTCCTGCGCCATCGCCATGACCGCACTGAGCGTCGCCGACCCCGAAAGCACCGCCGTCAAACTGAGCATCCGCATCCGATCTCTCCTCCTGGCGGATCACACTAGGGAATCGGAGGTTAATGTCATCCTTAATCGGCTGCCTTGATCCTAGACATGAGTCTGAGATTCGCCTTGGGGCCGGAAAGAAAGTTTCCACCCTGGTCAGAGGAATGCCAGGCCCTCGGCTCCGGCGAAGTCCGACGCCTGCCGCGCGGCATTGGTCTCCAGCGCGATCCATGTCCGCCCCGACCCGAAGGTCAGCACCGCCGTCCCGCCGTCGATCGCCACCGAGGACAGCCAGTCCGCGATCGGCGAGAGGTCGATGACATCCGTTCCGCTCTCGAAATCATGGATGGCGACCTCGGCGTAGTCGCGCCCGCCGGATTGCGTCTCGATGAAAGTGAAGACATCTGCGCCGTCCCGCCCCAGGGCCTGGTCGCGCTTCGACAGCATCAGCGCGTCGCCCCCCCCCGCCGATCAGCGTGTCGTCCCCCGCCCCGCCGGCCAGCAGGTCATCGCCTTCCGTGCCGGAGATCGTGCCGCTGGCCTTCTCCAGCTTGATGCCCTCGATATCGACCAGCCGGACGGCTAGATCCGTGCCGAATTCCAGCCGCCCGGAGGCGGAAAGGTCGATCGTTAACGTGCCAGCCGCCCCGATCACGGCGCTGTCGAACCCGCCCTTGCCGTCGAGCAGGCAGTCGCCCTCCGAGGCATCGAGCGTGTCGTTTCCCACACCGCCATAGAGGCGGTCGGCGCCACCATCGGCCGCCAGGAGCGAATCATCGCCGTAGCCGCCGCGCAGCACCTCGCGGCCCGCGCCTCCGTCGAGGGTGTCGTTGCCGAGCCCGCCAAGCAGCAGGTCGTTGCCGGCCCCGCCATCCAGACGGTCGAAACCGGGGCCGCCCTTGAGCGTGTCGTTGCCGGTGTTGCCTTCGATCAGGTCCCGGCCGTAGCCGCCCCGGATACTGTCGCCATAGGCGCTGCCGGAATAGTGGAACTCTCCCCCGTCGGCGCGGGCCATCAGCAAGCCGAGGGAATCGTGCCCGCAGGCGGAACTGCGGTTAAGCATGATCTCGCTGAGCAGGCCGTATGCGTCGGGGATCTCCATCGAGATGCCGGCTGCCTCCGTGGCGCCGGAATGGACCGGGATCGCGGCCACCGTGCCCACCGGCATCTGGAACCCGCCATTCGCCCGCGTGCCGGTGAAGACGCCTTCGAACACCTGGCGCGGCGTGCCGTCGGTGAATTCGAACAGCTCCGCAGCGGAGGAAAGAACGGTCAGCGGCGAGGTCCAGTAGCCGCCTTTGAAGTTCTTCATATAATACGCAATCTCGTCCATTTCCGTCCCCCGGAAAAAAGCAAACGCTGCCTGGGCAAGGCAGCGTTAACCATTTCCTGAGTTTGGAATGCCAGACCCTTGCGCAAGGTCAGGCGGCGGCCAGCTCCCCGGCCAGGCCCTGGCGGATCAGCGCAACGGTCTCGGACACACCGTAAAGCGCGATGAACCCGCCGAAGCGCGGCCCCTGCGACTGGCCGAGCAGCACCTCGTAAAGCGCGGTGAACCAGTTGCGCAGCGGCTCGAAGCCATGCGCCTTGCCGACCGCGAAGACCTCGGATTGCAGCGCCTCTGCATCGAGGCCGCCCTCCCAGGCTTCCAGCCGCGCGGCCAGATCCTCGAGCGCGGCGCGCTCGGTCTCGTCGGGCATGCGGAACACCTTCGCGGGCTTCACGAAGTCCTTGTAGTACTGCACCGCGTAGCCCGCGGCGGCGTCGAGTCCGGGATGGGTCCCGGGCGTGGCGTCGGGCGCGTAGCGGCGGATGAAGCCCCACATCGCCTCCTTGTCCTCGGCATGCGCGGCGCTGGCGAGGTTCAGCAGCATCGAGAAGGGCACGACCATGTCCGAGGCCGGAACCTTGCCCGGACCGTGGATGTGGAACACCGGGTTGGCCAGCTGCGCCTTGGCATCCTGGTTCGGATAGGCGGCCAGCTGCTGGTGGTACTCGTCCATCGCCTTCGGGATCACGTCGAAATAGAGCCGCTTGGCGGTCTTCGGCTTCTGGAACATGAAGTAGCTCAGCGACTCGGTGGAGGCATAGGTCAGCCATTCGTCGATCGAGATGCCGTTGCCGGTCGATTTCGAGATCTTCTGGCCCTTGTCGTCGAGGAACAGCTCGTAGGTGAAATGCTCGGGCTTCCTGCCGCCGAGGATCTCGCAGATCCGGTCGTAGATCGGCGTGTTGGTCGAGTGGTCCTTGCCGTACATCTCGAAATCGACGTCGAGCGCGGCCCAGCGGGCGCCGAAATCGGGCTTCCACTGCAGCTTCACGTTGCCGCCCGTGACCGGCAGGGTCCATTCGCGCCCGTCATTGTCGTCGAAGGTGACGGTGCCTTCCTTCGCATCGACATGCTTCATCGGCACGTAGAGCACGCGGCCGGTCTCGGGATGGATCGGCAGGAAGATCGAGTAGGTCTCGCGCCGCTCGTCGCGCAGCGACTTGAGCATGACCTCCATCAGCGCGTCGTAGCGTTCGGCCGCCAACAGCAGCGTCTGGTCGAACTGGCCGGACTTGTAGAACAAGGTCGCGGAGTAGAATTCGTACTCGAAGCCGAAGGTGTCGAGGAAGCGGCGCAGCATCGCGTTGTTGTGATGCCCGAAGCTTTCGTATTCCTCGAACGGGTCGTAGACGCTGGTCAGCGGGCGCTGCAGGTCCTCGCGCAGCCGCTCCTGGTTCGGCACGTTGCCGGGCACCTTGCGCATCCCGTCCATGTCGTCGGAGAAGCAGAACAGCCGCGTCGGGATGTCCGAGATTTCCTCGAATGCCCTGCGGATCATGGTCGTGCGCAGCACTTCGCCGAAGGTGCCGATATGCGGCAGGCCCGAAGGGCCGTAGCCGGTCTCGAACAGGACATAGCCCTTCTCGGGCGGCTTCTTCTCGTAGCGTTTGACCAGACGGCGGGCCTCTTCAAAGGGCCATGCCTTCGAGTCCATTCCGAATTCCGCCAGATCGGTCATTTTCGAGTATCCTGTTTGGAAGCGGCCCCGTGCCGCGCGGGCTCTCCCTATTGATCGGACCCGGCGAGGTCAATATTTAGCCCCCATGCATGACAGGAAGGATGCCGAGTTGGCCAAGGAAGACCTGCAAGACCCGCAATCGCTCAGCCCGCAGGACGCGCTCGTGCTCCTGATGATCGCGGCGTCGGTCAGCGACGAGAACATCCGGACGGCGGAGCTGGTCGCGATCCAGACCGAGGTGAACCACCTGCCGATCTTCGCCGAATACGACCTCGACCGCTTCCCGAAGCTGTCGCGGCTGGTCTTCGACCTGTTCTCCGAGGAGGAGGGGCTGGACGCGCTGTTCGGGCTGGTGCGCCAGGCGCTGCCGGACAAGCTGAACGAGACCGCCTATGCGCTGTGCTGCGACGTGGCGGCGGCGGACGGGCGGCTGCGCGAGGTGGAGCTGCGCTTCCTCGAGGAGATCCGCTACGAGCTGAAGGTCGACCGTCTGGCGGCGGCGGCGATCGAGCGCGGCGCGCGGGCGCGCCACATGACGATCTGAGTCACCCGTCGAAGGGCTCGATCAGCTCGGGCCCCTCGGCGCGGTTGGAATTCACCCGCGGATCGACGCGGTAGGCGGCGAAGAGGTCTTCGGGCGCGGGCCGCATCAGCACGGCGGCGCCATGGCCTGCCTCGCCCAGCCAGAGGCCCCAGTCGGGCTCCGCGACGGTCACCGGCATGCGGTGGTGGATATGCCCCAGCGCCTCGTTCGCCTCCGTCGTGACGATGGCGCAGGTGGAGAGCGCCAGGCCGTCCGCCGAGGTCCAGTCCTGCCAGACCCCGGCGAAGGCGACGAACTCCTGACCTTCGGGATGGATGTACCAGGGCAGCCGCTTGCCGTCCCCGTCCTTGGTCCATTCGTAGAATCCGCTGGCCGGGACCAGGCAGCGCCGCGCCCGCGCCGCCTGGCGGAAGGCGGGCTTCTCTGCGATGGTCTCGGCCCGGGCATTGATCAGCAGCGGTCCGTCGCCGGGCGACTTGTACCAGACCGGGATGAAGCCCCAGCGCAGGGAGACGAAGCGGCGCGTGCCCTCCTGGCTCAGGACTGCATGGACGGCATTGGTCGGGCAGATGTTCCAGTTGGGCAGTTCCGGCAGGTCATTTGCCGGGGCCGCCCCGAAGAGCTGCACCATTGCCTCGGGGGGCAGGGTCAGGGCGAACCGTCCGCACATGGCTCAAAGCAGGGCCGGACCCGGCCGCCGCTGCGCCCGGAGGCCGCACCGGCGGAGGTCCGGCCCGCGCCTCATTCCTTGGCGATCCGCCCGTCGGTATAGGGCTCGTAGGGACCGTCCATGCTGCCGATGTAGCGCGCGACGATGGCCTCCAGCCCCGGACCGTAGTCATAGGCGTTCTCGGCCATCTCGAACATCCGGTAGCCGTCGCCGCCGTTGCGCATGTAGTCGTTGGTCACCGCCAGATAGGTGGCCTCGGGGTCGATCGGCACCCAGTCGTCGCCGTCGCGGACCAGCACCTCGGTCACGCGGCCCTCGTTCGGGCCCACCGACGGGTCCCAGGTGAATTTCAGCCCGGCCACCTGCGGAAAGCGCCCCGCGCCCTCCTCGACCTGGCTGACGCCGTTTTCCAGCGCGTCGGTGATCATCGCGCCGGTCGCCTCGAAGGTTGCCAGCGTGTTCTGGAAGGGCAGCACCGAAAGCACCTCTCCCATCGTCACTTCGCCCCCGTCGATCGAGGCGCGCAGCCCGCCGCCGTTCTGGATGGCGATGGTTACGCCCTGGTCCGCCACCGCATCGAGCATCGCATCGGCCACGAGATTGCCCATCGAGCATTCCTGCGCCCGGCAATTGTCCCGCTCGCCGTCGATCAGCCCCGCGGCGGAGCCCACGACCTGCGCCTTGATCTCCTCCAGCGGCGCCGCGTATTCGGCGACCTTCGCAGCGACCTCTGGATCGGGGACCACCGAGGCGTCGAGCGGGATCGTGTCGCCGGTGGCCGAGATGACGTTGCCTGCGTCGTCGAAGGTCAGGGCCAGATGGCCGACATAGCGCGAATAGGCCATCGCCTGGACGATCGGCACCTCGCCGATCATCAGCGGATAGGGCCCCGCGGCCCCTTCGGCGGTGTTCGACAGCAGCGTATGGGAATGGCCGCCGACGATGGCATCGAGCCCGTCGATCCCGGCCTCGGCAATTTCCACGTCCTTGGGCAGGCCGACATGGGTCAGCGCCACGATGTGGCCGATGCCTTCCGCCTGCAGCGCGGCGACGTCCTGCGCGATCGACTCGATTTCGTCGTTGAAGACCACGTTGCCGCCGGGGCTGGAGGTATCGACCGTGTCGGTGGCCAGCGCCGAGACGATCCCGACCTTCACCCCGTCCAGATCGATCACCACCGTGTCCGAGAGATCGCCCGCCAGGCTCGGCTCGGCGGAGACGTCGAGATTGCCCGAGACCAGCGGGAAGCTGACCATCCCGAGAAACTTCGACAGGTTGTCGGGGCCGTCGTCGAATTCGTGGTTGCCGACCGCCATGGCGTCGAAGCCGATCATCTCCATGAAGGCGGCTTCGACCTCGCCCTTGTAGGCGGTGTACATCATCGAACCCTGGAACTGGTCGCCGGCATCGAGCACCAGCACCTTCTCGCCGGCCAGCTCGCCGCGCAGCCTGTCCATCATCGCCTTGACGCGGGCCACGCCGCCGAAGCATTCGCCGGCCGCGTCATCCTCGGGGGCGCAGGTGGAGTTGTACTTGTTCACCGGCTCGATGCGGCTGTGCAGGTCGTTGATGTGCAGAATGTGGATCGTGGTATCGGCCGAAGCGGCGGAGGCGCCCAGAAGCGCCAGGACGGACAATGAATTTCGCAGCGAATTGCGGACCATGGAGACCTCCGGTCAGGGCATTTGCCGCGATGTTAAGCGCGGCTCCGCCGGGGGGGCAAACGTTTTGAGGCGCCCTGGGACGCGACCGGTGGGCGCGCGCCCCCTTGACCAATTTCCGCGCAGGCGGCACGAGGGGCCATGCGGATCTACAAGATATTTCGCGCCGCCGAATGGGCGGCTCTGGAGCGGGACGGAACCACGGACGGCGCGCCGGTGGATCTGGCCGACGGGTTCATCCATTTCAGCACCGCCGCCCAGGTGGCCGAGACGGCGGCGAAGCACTTCGCCGGGGCCGAGGGGCTGGTGCTGGCGGCCATCGAGGCGGACGCCCTGGGCGGCGCGCTGAAATGGGAGCCCTCGCGCGGCGGGCAGCTGTTCCCGCATCTCTACCGCGCGCTGGCGCTGTCCGAAGTCGCTGAAACCTGGCCGCTGCCGCTGGACGCGGACGGGCGGCACGCATTCCCGGAGGCGATGGCATGAAGGCGCTGGAGAAGGCAGGGCTTGCGGTCCTGCAGAAGATGGATCCGGAAAAGGCGCATGACTGGGCGATCTGGGCGCTGGAGCGCGGGCTGGCGCCGCTGCCGCGCAAGGTGCGCAGCGACCGGCTGAAAACCCAGCTGGGCACGCTGGCGCTGGAGAACCCGCTAGGCCTGGCGGCGGGCTTCGACAAGAACGCCCGCGCCCTGCCCGCGCTGATGCAGGCGGGCTTCGGCTTCGTCGAGGTCGGCGCGACCACGCCGCGGCCGCAGCCCGGCAATCCCAAGCCGCGGCTGTTCCGGCTGCCCGAGGACCGCGGCGTCATCAACCGCTTCGGCTTCAACAACGAGGGCGCCGAGGCGATGGCGGCGAAGCTGGCCGCGCGGCCGGCAGGGGGCGTGCTGGGGCTCAATCTCGGCGCCAACAAGGACAGCGAGGACCGCATTCCCGATTATGTCTCGGTGCTGGAGACCTGCGGCGCGCATGTCGATTTCGTCACCATCAACGTGTCCTCGCCCAATACCGAGCAGCTGCGCGACCTTCAGGGCAAGAAGGCGCTCTGGGCGCTGGTCACCGAAGTGATGCAGGCGCGTTCCACCCTGCCCGGAACCCACCGGCCCCCGGTCTTCCTGAAGATCGCGCCCGACCTGCACGAGGAGTCGCTGGCGGACATCGCCGAGGTTGCCGCGATCTCCAGCCTGAACGGCATCATCGCCACCAACACCACCATCGCCCGCACCGGCATCCGCAGCGCCCACCGCAACGAGACCGGCGGGCTGTCGGGCGCGCCGCTCTTCGAACGCTCCACCGCCGTGCTGGCGCGGCTGCACGAGCTGACCGAAGGCAAGCTGCCGCTGATCGGGGTCGGCGGCATCGCCTCGGCCGAGGATGCCTTCGCCAAGATCGCCGCCGGCGCGACCGCTCTGCAGCTCTATTCGGCGCTGGTCTACGAGGGGCTGTCCCTTGTGCCGCGGATACTCGAGGGGCTCGACCGCAAGGCGCGCGAGCTCGGCCTGGAGAACATCGCCGAGGCGCGCGGCCAGGAGGCCCATCTGTGGTCGGCGAAATTCGGAAGCTGATGCGCTAGGCCGATGATCCCCGCCCGCGCCTCCAGTTTCCTGCTCGTCCTGCTGATGGCGGTTTCCGGCATCAGCTTCGGCGCGGCCCGGGGACAGGCACGGATCGCCGGACAGATGGTGATCTGCACCGGCGGCGCGGCCGTGACCGTCAGCGTCGATGCCGGCGGCAACCCGGTGCGCGAGGTGCATCTGTGCCCCGACAGCATCCTCGGCGCGCTTGCCGCGGTGATTCCGCCGGCACTGCTGCCTCTGGCGCCCGACGTCCGGGCGCTGCCATCCCGCCACCGGCCCGCACATCCTGCCGCCCATGCGCTCTGGCGCCCGGCCCTGCCCGCAAGGGGGCCCCCTCTCCTTCTCCTCTGACAGCCGCGACCATTTCCAAGGAGGAGACATCCATGTTCCGCACGTTCATCCTGTCCGCAGGACTTTCCGCCCTGTCCGCCGCCGCCATGGCCGGGGACATTTCCGTCCATGGCGCCTATGCCCGCGCCTCCACCGCGATGTCGGTCTCGGGCGCGGCCTTCATGACGATCGAGAATGCCGGCGCGGAGCCCGACCGCCTGCTCTCCGCCGCCTCCCCCGCAGCCGACCGCGTGGAGCTGCACACCCACATCCAGGACGCCAACGGCGTCATGAAGATGACCGAGGTCGAGGAGGGATTCCCGATTCCGGCCCATGGCAGCCATTCGCTGGCCCGCGGCGGCGACCACGTCATGTTCATGGGCCTCTCCGCGCCGTTCGAGCAGGGCGACATGATCCCCGTCACCCTGACATTCGAGAAGGCCGGCGCGATCGAGATCGAGGTGCCGGTCGACCTGGAGCGCGGCCCGGGCCAGATGCAGAACGGCATGCCGGGCAGCCACGGCCCGATGGCGGGCAGCACGGGGAACTGACGTCCCGATGGCCGCGCGGCCCGGCCGCGCCCCGCAAAATCTGGCGGCGCCCGGTCAGCCACCCGGGGCGCCGCCTTGCGTTCGCCTGCCCCTCGGCCGCGGGGAATCGGCACCGGCGGACAGATTGTCCCATTCCGCGATCCGCACCGCTGCCATACTTTGGAATTGTTCTAATTCCATTTAACCGCGGGAAGGGTCGTGCCTTGGGCATTGTGAAGCTGATCGACAAGTCTGGAACGGAGCATGAGCTGCAGGCCCTGGAAGGCTGGCGGGTGATGGAGATCCTGCGCGACTGGGGCATGTTCGTTCCGCCCCGCTGCGGCGGCTCGGGCCAGTGCGGCATGTGCCATGTCAAGGTTGACGGGGACTGGGCGGAAAGGGTGCTCCCGCCGGAAGAGCTGGAGGCTAAGGTCCTGCCGCTCCTGCCGATGCGGGGCGAGACCTCGCGGCTGTCCTGCCAGATCCTGTGGACCGAGGCGCTGGACGGGCTGACGGTCTCCCTGCCCTGACCTGCCCGGCGCAGCGGCGGCGGCCACGCAGGCCACGCTGACGCAAGGCAGCCGGCCCTGCACGGTCCGGCTGCCTTCTGCGTTCGGGGACGGGTGTGGGGCCATGCCCGGTGACGACAGCGAGAAGCCGACGGAACCCCATCCGAGGTCAAGTCGCCGGTCTGGCTGATCCGGGCGCTGTGGGGCATGGACGGGCTGGCCCTCACCTGGGTCATGCTGGGGATCTGCGGGCTACGGCCACATTTCAACTATCCGCTGCATCCCAGCTTCCTGCCGATCACCGGCGCGGCCTCCGCCAGCTGCGACGCCTCCGAGCTGAAGCAGGTCTCCGGCAACATGGAATTCGACCTCTGTGAGACGTTCGACATCTCCGCCGTCGCCGATGCGGTGCCGCGGGACTGCGAGATCGAGGGCAGCTGCCCCCTCTGGACAATGATGGCCTCGGAGACCGGCTGCCCGTTCCCAGGACCGGCGGGTGACAGGGGGGCGGCGCCCCCTGCCCCATGCATCAGGCCGGGCTGCTTTCCTGCAGCGTTTCGATGTCGCTGCCGAACTGGGTGTTGTAGAGCTCGGCATAGGCGCCGCCGGCGGCCAGCAGCTCTTCATGCGTGCCCTGCTCGATCACCTCGCCCTGGTTCAGCACGACGATCTTGTCGGCATCGCGGACGGTCGACAGGCGGTGGGCGATGACCAGCGTGGTCCGCCCCTTCGACAGCTTGTCGAGCGCCTCCTGCACCACCGACTCGCTCTTGACGTCGAGCGCGGAAGTCGCCTCGTCGAGCAGCAGGATCGGCGCGTCGCGCAGCAGGGCACGGGCAATCGCCACCCGCTGGCGCTGGCCGCCCGAAAGGAGCGTGCCGCGCGCGCCGACATCGCTGTCCAGGCCCTTCGGCATGTTGGCGACGAAATCGTCGACATGCGCCGCCTCCAGCACGCGGGCCAGCTCCTCCTCGGGCACGTCCTCGCGGCCCAGCGTGATGTTCTCGCGCAGGGTCTCGTCGAAGAGCAGGCTTTCCTGTGTCACCACCGCGAACATGTTGCGCAGCGTGGCCAGGTCGATCTCCTCGGCCGGGACGCCGCCGATCAGCACGCGGCCCTCGTCGGGGTCGATCAGCCGGGTGATCACGTTGAAGACCGTGCTCTTGCCCGCCCCCGAGGGACCGACCAGCGCCGTGGTCTTGCCCGCTTCGGCAGTGAACGAGGTCCGGCGCAGCACCGGCAGCTCGCCATAGGCGAGGCTCACCGCCTCGATCCGCACGTCGGGGCGCGGCGGCGGCGAGGTCCGTGCGTCGGGCACGCTGACGATGGTCGGCGTGGTGTCGAACAGGTGCTTCACCCGCTCCAGCTTGGTGGCGAAGGCCTGCCAGCTGCCCGCGAGCCCCGAGAGGCGGCGGATCGGTTCGAAGACCAGCAGCATGGCGGTGAAGAAGCTCATGAACTCGCCGACCGTCTTGCCGCCCGAGATGATCTCGCCGCCGGCGAAATAGAGCACGCCGACGAAGCCGATGCCGGTGATCAGGTCGACCAGCAGCGGGATCATTGCCTTGCCCAGCTGGGTCTGCAGCGACAGCGCGATGCTCTCGTCCTGCAGGGTCATGTAGCGCCTGTGCTGGTAGCCCTCGAGCGCGTTCAGCTTGATCTGGTTGATGCCGTGGAAGATCTCGTCCATCCGCACGGTGATGTCGGAGCTCAGGTCGCGCTGCCGCTTGGTCTGCTGGCGCACGAAGCGCTGCACCCAGTAGATCGGCGCCATCAGCAGCGGCGCGCCGACCAGCGCAATCAGCGTCCAGCGCCAGTCGATCGAGATCGCCACCGCGGTCAGCGAGAACACCGAGATGATGTCGCGGCCGACGCCCAGGATGAAGCTGCGCCAGACCGAGCCGATGCCGACCACGTCGCCCTGGACGCGGGTGATCATGTGCCCCGGCGGGTGGTTGTTGTGGAAGGCGGAATCCAGCGACATGACATGGGCAAGCAGGTCGCGCCGCATCTGCGCGGTCGAGATCTGGCCGACATAGGTCATGATCCGCTTCTGGACGAGGCTGGACACGCCGCGCACGACGAAGATCGCCATGATCGCCAGCGCGACCCATTTCATCGCGTCCACCTCGCCGCCGACGAAGATCTTGTCGAACATCGGCTTCAGCGTGTAGGCCAAGAGGCCCATCATCGAGCCTTCCAGCGCCATCAGCGCGAAGGCGATGGCGACCCGCCACTTGTAGGGGTTGAGGTAGTTGATCCAGAGCCATTTGACCAGCGGCCAGGCTTCTGCGTCGGGGACTTCGGTCTCGCGTCTGCTCATGTCCTCGTCTTCTTCCAGCTCCGGGTCAGCGCCTCGTGATCGTAGCGCGTGGAGATCCATTCCTCCAGCGATTGCCCGGTCTCGCGGCTATCCGCCTCGTAGACGTCCAGCACATGGTCGAGAATGCCCGTGTCCGTCGAGCTGAGATGCAGGTATTTCCAGTGCAGGTGGCGCCGCGCCTCCTTCAGCGGGCGCCCCTCGACGACCGCAAGGTAGAGCACCGCGGCGAAGCCCGCCCGGTCCGATCCCGACTTGCAGTGCATCAGCATCGGCCGCTCCGCCAGCCGCATCAGGGCAATCAGCTCCATCAGGTCCTCCCGCGGGACCAGCTTGCGCGCCGACAGCTCGATGTCGAGCAGCGTAATGCCGTGCCGCGCGCAGGCCTCGCGCTCGAACAGGTAGGGCGAGTGCTTCTTCTCGCCACGCAGGTTGATGATCGTGCGGATCCCCATCTTGGCGTAATGCGCGACCCGGCGCGGCGAGGGCTGGTTCGACCGCCAGATCCCCGGGGCGATCTCCTCCATGTTCCACCAGACGGTGCGCAGGATGCCGTGATCCATCAGGTGGAAATGCAGCATCGCCTGCCGCCGCTCGGCAGGCGTGCCGATCCGGCGCCCGTAGCGCTTGCGCATCTTGTGCTCGAATTCGCGGAACCGCGCCTTGATCGGATTCATATTCCTGCCGTCATCTGCGCGGTCCATCGCCTGTGGATATCGGACCGCAAGTGGCGGGGAAATACGC
Source organism: Mangrovicoccus sp. HB161399 (assembly GCF_013184745.1). Lineage (GTDB taxonomy): Bacteria > Pseudomonadota > Alphaproteobacteria > Rhodobacterales > Rhodobacteraceae > Mangrovicoccus. The sequence goes on along the minus strand of NZ_JAATVU010000069.1, from coordinate 10,835 downwards.
GCTCGGGGGGGTTCCATCAAGTCCGCGGTGCAAAAAGCGTGCCGAAGTCTGGACGCGGTGGCGCGCTGCGACTACGGGAAACGGGTGGTTCGCGCAGTCGGAAAGGTGCGTCATGTCTCTCGCTCACGGTCGTCACTATCTCGCAATTCCCGGCCCCTCGGTCATGCCCGACCGAGTGCTGCAGGCGATGCACCGGCCGGCGCCGAACATCTATTACGGCGCGCTGGCCGAGATGACCGACGCGATGATCCCCGACCTGAAGAAGGTCGCCCGCACCGAGGGTTACGTGGCGATCTACATCGCCAACGGCCATGGCGTCTGGGAAGCTTCGGTCGCCAACGTGCTGTCGCCCGGCGACAGGATGCTGGCGCTGTGCACCGGGCGTTTCGGCTTCGGCTGGGCCGAGACCGCCGGGCGCATGGGCGTCGCGGTCGAGCGGATGGATTTCGGCCTGCAGGCCCCGGTCGATCCGGCCAAGGTCGAGGAGCGGCTGCGCGCCGACCCCGGCCACGAGATCAGGGTGATCACCATGGTGCAGGTCGACACGGCCACCTCCGTGCGCAGCGACGTCGCCGCGGTGCGGGCCGCCATCGACGCGGCCGGCCACCCGGCGCTCCTGATGGTCGACTGCATTGCCTGCCTCGCGGTCGACGAGATGCAGATGGATGCCTGGGGCGCCGACGTGGTGATCACCGCCTCGCAGAAGGGCCTGATGACGCCTCCGGGGCTCGGCTTCGTCTTCTTCAACGACCGCGCCAAGGCGCGCCGGGCCGAGGTCGAGACCGTCAGCATGTACTGGGACTGGGTGCCGCGCTCCGAGCCGGAGATGTTCTACCAGTATTTCAACGGCACCGCGCCGACCCACCACCTCTACGGCCTGCGCGAGGCGCTCTCGATGCTGCACGAGGAGGGCATGGAGAATGTCTGGGCCCGCCATGCCACGCTGGCGCGGACGGTCTGGGCCGCGGTCGGCGCCTGGAGCCAGGGCGGCCCGATGGAGTTCAACATCGCCGATCCGTCGCTGCGCAGCCATGCTGTGACCACGGTCAGCATCGGCAAGGAGCACGGTCCGCGCCTGCGCCAGTGGCTCACCGACGAGGCCGGGGTGACGCTGGGCATCGGCCTGGGCATGGAAACCGTCGAGAAGAGGGATTCCGACGGCTATTTCCGCATCGCCCATATGGGCCATGTCAACGCCCACATGGTGCTGGGCGTGCTCGGCACGATCGAGGCGGGCCTCGTCGCGCTCGGCATCCCGCATGGCAAGGGCGCGCTGGAAGCCGCCGCCGCAGTCTGCGCCCGGACCTGACCCGGTGCGCAGGTGGCTGGCAGCGCTCGCGCTGCTCTGGGCCCTGCCCTGCCAGGCGGACGACCCTCCCGGCCTGGACATGCTCGAGCTGTCCGGATCGGGCGGGCGCCCGCTGAAGCTGCAGCTCTGGCATCCGGCGGGCCCGGGCGGCACGGCCGTTTCCGCGGGCGGCAACGCGGTTTTCCGCGGAGAGGCGGCCCGCAGCGGAGCGCCGCCGCTGCCGGGGCCGCTGCCGCTGGTCCTGATCTCGCATGGCGGGCTGCGCTCGGCGTCAGGCACCGGCAGCTGGCTGGCGGCGGACCTGGCCCGGAAGGGATATCTCGCAGTTCTGGCCAGCGCACCGCCCCCGGATCCTGCCGGGGCGCCGGACGAAATCTGGCGCCGCCCCGCGGATCTGTCCCTCGCGCTCGGCACGCTGCTGGCCGATCCTCTCTGGGGCGGCCGGATCGACCCGGACCGGATCAGCGTGCTCGGATTCGCGCTCGGCGGCACCGCGGCGCTCATGCTCGCCGGGGCCGAGCTCGATGCCGGGGGCTATGCCCGGTCCTGCGAAGCCGGCGGCAGCGGCCCGGATTGCGCCTGGATGGCGGCCGCCGGCGTCTCCCCGGCCGATGCCGACCCGGCCGGACTGGCCGCAGATCGGCGCGACGCGCGGGTCGCGGCCGCCATCGCGGTCCTGCCCGAATATCCCGGACTGCTCTCCGCGCTGCCCGCAGATGCCGCCGGGGATGCGATCACGGAGGGCCATGCGCCCGCCGATGCCTTTCCGGTCTGCACCGAGGCGGGACCGGAGATCCTCGGGGCGGATGCCGGGCTCTGCGGCGGCTCGCCGGAGGCCCGCCGCGCCGCGCACGCGCGGCTTCTGGCGGAGATCCTCGCGGCGCTCGGCCCGCCCGGCGGCCGCTGAACGCCGCGACGGAACGCCCGTCCGGCAGTTGACGGTGCCGCCCGGCCCGCGACTATGCGCGCGACAGGCGGGGGGCGAGTCGATCTTCCGCGCAGCAGGGGATTCTCCGCATGGCCGCGGAAAAGGGCGATCAGGCAGTCCGCCGCAAGGACACCACGCTGGGCCGCTGGCCCGAGATGACCTATGGCGGGGTGCTGAGCTTCCTGCGCCGCAACTACAGCCGCGATCTTGCGGGCGTCGACCTCGTGGTTTCCGGCGTGCCCTTCGACAGCGCCGTGACCAACCGCACAGGCACGCGGGCCGGCCCGCAGGCGATCCGGGCGGCCTCGGTGCAGCTGGCGGAACTCAAGGCCTTCCCCTGGGGCTTCGACCCGTTCGAGACGCTGTCCGCCATCGACTGGGGCGACGTGTATCTCGACCCGCACCACCCCGGCACCGTGGCGCCCGCCATCGAGGCCCATGCCGACGCGATCCTGGCCTCCGGCGCGGCCATGCTGACGCTGGGTGGCGACCATTCCATCGCCCTGCCGCTGCTGCGCGCCCATGCGCGGCGCCACGGCCCCGTCGCGCTGGTGCAGTTCGACGCGCATTGCGACACCTGGGAGGATGACGGCACCCGGCTCGACCATGGCACGATGTTCTCCCGCGCCGTCGCCGAGGGCATCATCGACGTGGAGCGCTCCTCCCAGGTCGGGCTCAGGACCCACAACGATGCCGATCCGCCCTTCCGCATCCTGACCGCGCCATGGATCCACCGCCACGGCATCGACGCAGCCATCGCCGCGGTTCGCGAGCGCGCAGGCCGGGCGCCAGTCTATGTCAGCTTCGACGTCGACGGCATGGATCCGGCCTTCGCGCCGGGCACCGGCACGCCGGTGCCCGGCGGGCTGGCCTCCTGGCAGGCGCTGGAATTCATCCGCGGGCTCGACGGGCTGAACCTGGTCGGCATGGACGTCGTCGAGGTCTCGCCGCCCTACGACCATGCCGAGATCACCGCGCTGGCGGCAGCGACGGTCGCGCATGACTTCCTGTGCCTGATTGCCCGCCAGAAGGCAGCGCAGCGCGCCTGACCCGCCTTTCCTGAGACATATCCATCACCCTGCCGCAAAACCGCGCGGCGGGGGATTTACCCGCGCGCGGCTCTCCCCTATCCCCGACGGGACGGAACGAGGACACTTTCCCTTGCGCATCCTGATTACCAACGATGACGGCATCAATGCTCCCGGTCTCGCGGTGCTCGAACGCATCGCGGCAGAAGTCGCAGGCCCCGGCGGCGAGGTCTGGACCGTGGCCCCTGCCTTCGAGCAGTCGGGCGTCGGGCATTGCATCAGCTATACCCATCCCACCATGATCGCCGAGCTCGGGCCGCGCCGCTTCGCGGCCGAAGGCGCCCCGGCCGACTGCGTGCTGGCAGGCATCTACCATGTCATGCAGGACCACGCGCCGGACCTGGTCCTGTCCGGGGTGAACCGCGGCAACAATTCCGGCGAGAACGTGCTCTATTCGGGCACGCTCGGCGGCGCGCTGGAAGGCGCGCTGCAGGGCATCCGCTCGATCGCCCTGTCGCAGTTCTACGGCCACCGCAACGTCCGGCTCGAGGACAGCTTCGAAGCGGCGGGCCGCCATGGCGCGCGCGTGATCCGGGCCCTGCTCGACAGCGCCGACTGGGATACCGAGAACGGCTACGACCTGTTCTACAACGTCAATTTCCCCGCCTGCCCGGCAGCCGGGGTGAAGGGCACCCGCGTCGCCTCGCAGGGCAGGCGCCCGGGCGTGAACTTTTCGGTCACCGCACAGCCCTCGCCCTCGGGGCGGCAGTTCCTCTGGGCACGCGGCGGCGACCAGACCGTGCCCTCGGCGCCCGGAACCGACGTGGCGGCCAATCTCGACGACTTCATCTCGGTCACGCCGCTGCGGGCCGACCTGACGGCGCATGACCGGCTCGAGAGGCTGGCGGCCCTGCTCGACGAAGGCTAGCCGCCATGAGCTCCGCCGAACAGAAGATGCAGTTCATCTTTCACCTCCGGCAGCAGGGCATCCTCGACGAGCGGGTGCTCAAGGCCATGGAGCGCATCGACCGCGGGCTCTTCATCACCGGCACCTTTTCCGGCCGCGCCTACGAGGACATGCCGCTGCCGATCCCCTGCGGCCAGACCATTTCGCAGCCGACCGTCGTGGCGCGGATGACCGCCGCGCTGAACGTGGGCCCGCGCGACACGGTCCTGGAGGTCGGCACCGGCTCGGGCTACCAGGCGGCGGTGCTCAGCCAGCTTGCGCGGCGGGTCTACACCATAGACCGCCACAAGCGGCTGGTCGACGAGGCGACGGCCCGGTTCCGCAAGCTCGACCTGCACAATGTCACCGCGATGACGGCCGACGGCAGCCGCGGCCTGCCCGCCATCGCGCCCTTCGACCGCATACTCGTGACCGCCGCGGCAGAGGATCCGCCCGGCCCGCTCTTGGCGCAGCTGCGCGAGGGCGGTACAATGGTCGTGCCGGTGGGGCAGTCCCATTCGGTGCAGCGGCTGATCAAGGCGGTGCGGGGTCCCGACGGGGTGGAATACGAAGAGCTGGGCGATGTCCGCTTCGTGCCCCTTGTCGAGGGCCTCGGACAGGACGAGATATAGCCCCTGCAGACGTTTGACCGGCCGGAGCCCGCAGGGTATCCGGCCCGGATGTTTTGTGACGCGCGAGAACGCCCCGCCGAGAGGGCGGCGCCAGAAGGAAGATGAGCAGATGAGCCTCAAGCCGCCCCTCCTCCGTGCCGGTTCGCTTGCAGCGGCGGCGCTGCTCGCCGCCTGCACCAATGTCAGCCTGCCGGTGATGGGCACCGATCCCGGCAATGCGCCGGTCACGGCGCCCACGGCGGCACCGCCGCGCACCGACGCCCGCGGCGTGATCAGCTACCCGACCTATGACGCGGTGCGCGCCCAGCGGGGCGACACGCCGGTCTCCGTGGCCAACCGCCTGGGCATCGACCCGGCGGCGCTGGCGCGGCACAACGGCCTGCCGGAGAACGCCGCGCTGCGCGACGGCGAGCTCCTGGTGCTGCCGACCCGGCTGTCCTCGGGCAGCTCGGAAAGCGACGACATCGCTTCGATCGCGGGCGCCGCGCTCGACCGCGCCGACGGGACAGCCCCGTCCGGCAGCTCCGCCAACGCGGCCGAGCCGGTGCGCCATACCGTGACCCGCGGCGAGACCGCCTATTCCATTGCGAGGCTCTACAATGTCTCGGTCCGCGCGCTGGCCGACTGGAACGGCCTGCCGCCCGACTATTCGGTGCGCGAGGGTCAGGTGCTGCTGATCCCGCTGCCCGGACAGCAGCCCGCAGGCGCCGCCGCCTCGACCTCGGAGCCCGGCGAAGGCACCCGCGTCGCCGAACCGCCGAGCGCCGCCGAGCCGCAGCCCGCGGATGACGAGCCCGCCCCCGCCCCGGCCGAGGAAGTCGCGGTGGCGCCGATCGAAGCGCCGCAGACCGCCGCCTCGGACACGGCACGGCTGGCCAAGCCGGTCGAGGGCCGCATCCTGCGCGGCTACGAGAAGGGCTCGAACGAGGGGATCGACTTCGCCGCCTCCGTCGGCGCGCCGGTGCGGGCCGCCGAGGGCGGCACCGTCGCCGCGATTACCCGCGATGTCGACCAGGTGCCGATCGTGGTGGTGCGCCATCCCGACAACCTGCTGACGGTCTATGCCAACGTCGATTCCATCGCGGTCGCCAAGGGCGACACCGTGCGGCGCGGCCAGCAGATCGGCGTGGTGCGCCAGTCGAACCCGTCCTTCCTGCATTTCGAGGTCCGCAACGGCTTCGAAAGCGTCGACCCGATCGACTACCTGAACTGATCCCGGCCCCGGCGGCGGCGCGGACTGCGCGGCCGCCGGGACCTGCCCGGGCCGGGGTCCCTGCCCGCCCGCGAATCGCGCGCCCCTGCGGCGGCATCGTCGGCCTGCGCAAATTCCCGGCATTCGGCTGCCGGAAGGGCAACCGCCGCCCGCCCGCCCAGTTTGGAACGATTCCAAACTATGCCAGAGAGGCGCCGCGGCATAGACTGTCCCCTGCCGGGCCGCCACGGGTCCGGGCGCAGCGGCAGCGAGGTCCCCATGAGCCAGGAAACCCCGTCGATCGACGATTATCTGCGGATGTTCGAGCAATATGGCGAGAACGTCGAGACCATGTACATGGCCCCGCCCGACGACCGCTACGAGCTGCTCTTCGAGCGGGTCCTCCGGCTGCTGGCGAAACCCTCGGCCTTCAATTTCGCCCTGCCCGAACCGTTCCGCCGGACCGCGCACCGCTACCTGGCAGGCAATCCCGAGACCGTCCGCCAGCTGGAGGACCGCGACACTCGGCATTTCATGCTCTGCGAGGTGCATGACTACGTGATGCTCAACGGCGGGCTGGCGCGCCGGCGCGAGCTGGCCGCGCGGTGACCGCGGACGCGCCCGAGCCGCGCGGATCACGGCATCGCGCCCGCCGGCCCCTTCCGCTCGCGCCCCGCGGGGTCTAGGCTCCCGCCGGAACACAGGAGTCCCCGATGCGCGATGCGAGCCCCCAATCTGCGGCCGAAACCGTCTATCTGAAGGACTACGCGCCCTTCAGCCATCTCGTCGACAAGGTCGAGCTGGTCTTCCGCCTGCACCCGACCGCCACGCGGGTCGTCAGCCGCATCTCCTTCCGCCCGAATCCCGCCGCCCCGGCCAAGCCCGACACCGAGGGGCTGCCCCAGCCCGACCGCGAAAAGCCGCAGCTGGTGCTGCACGGCGAGAAGCTGAAGCTGATCGGCGCGCGGATCGACGGCAAGGCGGCCTCGCCCCGCCTGACCAAGACCGGCCTCGTCTGCGCGGTGCCGGACAAGCCCTTCGTCTGGGAGGCCGAGGTCGAGATCAACCCCTCGGAGAACACCGCGCTGGAAGGGCTCTACATGTCGAACGGCATGTACTGCACCCAATGCGAGGCCGAGGGCTTCCGCAAGATCACCTACTATCCCGACCGGCCCGACGTGATGGCGCCCTTCTCGGTGCGGATCGAGGGCGACCTGCCGGTGCTGCTGTCCAACGGCAACCCGGGCAAGAAGGGAGAGGGCTTCGCCGAATGGCACGACCCCTGGAAGAAGCCCGCCTATCTCTTTGCGCTGGTCGCGGGCGACCTGGCCTGCCACCGCGACAGCTTCGCCACCGCCTCGGGGCGCAAGGTCGGTCTGGGCATCTGGGTGCGCGAGGCGGATATCGGCAAATGCGCCTTCGCCATGGACGCGCTGAAGCGCTCGATGGCCTGGGACGAGAAGGTCTATGGCCGCGAATACGATCTGGACGTGTTCAACATCGTCGCCGTGGACGATTTCAACATGGGGGCGATGGAGAACAAGGGGCTGAACATCTTCAACTCCTCCGCCGTGCTCGCCAGCCCCGAGACGGCCACGGACGCCAATTACGAGCGCATCGAGTCGATCATCGCGCATGAGTATTTCCACAACTGGACCGGCAACCGGATCACCTGCCGCGACTGGTTCCAGCTCTGCCTGAAGGAAGGGCTGACGGTCTACCGCGACCAGCAGTTCTCGGCCGACGAGCGCTCCGCCCCGGTGCAGCGGATCAATGACGTGCTGGCGCTGCGCGCCCGGCAGTTCCGCGAGGACAACGGCCCGCTGGCCCATCCGGTCCGCCCCGAGAGCTTCGTCGAGATCAACAACTTCTACACCGCCACGGTCTACGAGAAGGGCGCGGAGCTGATCGGGATGCTGCGCCGGCTGGTCGGCGCGGAAGGCTATGCCAAGGCGCTCGACCTCTATTTCAAGCGCCATGACGGCCAGGCCTGCACCATCGAGGACTGGCTGAAGGTGTTCGAAGATGCCTGCGGCCGCGACCTGTCGCAATTCAAGCTGTGGTACAGCCAGGCCGGGACCCCGCGGGTCAAGGTCGAGGAAAGCTGGGCGGACGGCACTTTCACCCTCACCCTGTCGCAGAAGACCCCGACAACCCCCGGCCAGCCGGAAAAGCGCCCGCTGGTCATCCCGGTCGCCGTAGGGCTCCTGGCCCGCGACGGCAGCGAGGTCGTTCCGACCACCGTGCTGGAACTGACCGAGACGCGCCAGAGCTTCCGCTTCAAGGACCTGGCCGAGCGGCCGGTCGCCTCGGTGCTGCGCGGCTTCTCGGCGCCGGTGATCCTGGAACGCAGCCACGATGCCGCCGACCGGCTGTTCCTGTTCATCCACGACACCGACCCGTTCAACCGCTGGGAAGCGGGCCGCGCGCTGGCCAAGGATGCCCTGCTGTCGAAGCTCCGCTACGGCACCGAGCCCGACAAGGCCTATTTCGCGGCGCTCGGCGACCTGATCCGCGATCTCGAGCTTGACCCCGCCTTCCGCGCGCTCTGCCTGGCCCTGCCCTCGCAGGACGACATCGCGCAGGCGCTGCATGACCGCGGCGTGGTGCCCGACCCGGTGGCAATCTACCGGGCGCGGCGCGAGTTCTCGGAGGCGATGGCCGCCGCGCTGCAGCCGCGCCTGGCCGCGCTCTACGAATATGCCCGGGTCGAGGGACCCTACAGCCCCGACGCCGCCTCCGCAGGCAAGCGTGCCCTGGCCGCGGCGACGCTGTCGCTGCTGACGCTGGTGGATGGCGGGCACCGCGCCCGCGCCCAGTTCGACGCTGCCGACAACATGACCGAACAGTTCGGTGCCCTCTCCGCCCTCGTCTCGATCGGCTCGGCGGAGGACGAGCTGTCCCGATTTTACGGCCAGTGGAAAACCGACCGGCTGGTTCTCGACAAATGGTTCGGCCTGCAGGTCGGGCTGGCGGCGCCCGAAGCCGCGGCAGAAACGGCCAAGGCCCTGACGCAGCATCCGGATTTCTCCTGGAAGACGCCGAACCGGTTCCGCGCCGTGATCGGCGGCTTCGCGGCCAATCCCGCGGGCTTCCACGATCCTTCGGGGGCGGGCTACCGGCTGGTGGCCGACTGGCTGATCAAGCTCGACCCGGTGAACCCGCAGACCACCGCGCGGATGAGCACGGCCTTCGAGACCTGGCGGCGCTACGACGACGACCGGCGCGCGCTGATGCGCGAAGAGCTGGAGCGGATCCTCGCTGCCAAGGATCTGAGCCGCGACACCGCCGAGATGGTCAGCCGGATCCTCGCGTGACGCGCGCCGGGCTCCTCTGCACCTTGGCGCTCGCCGCATGCGGCGGGCTGACCGAGCTCGGAGAGGAGCCCGCACGCCCCTATCCCGCCGCCCGGCAGGCCCCGGCAGGGCTGGCCGGGGCCGGAACCGCGGAGGCGCTGCACCCGGACAGGCTGGAGCGGGACACGCCCGTGCCCAATGTCACGCCCTATGCGGCGGAGGCGCAGCTGCGCCGGATCGACGACCTGGCCACCGGGATCGCTTCCCTGCCCGCCACGGCTCCGGTTCCCGCCGCCGACACAGCGCGCCTGCGGCAGCAGCGGGTGCAGGCGCAGGCGATCTCCTCCTCGCGGCCGCTCTCGCGCCCCGGCTTCGGGACCGGCAGCGGCACGCCGGATTTCACGCCGGTCGCGACAGCCGATCCCATGGTGCTGGGCATCCAGCGCGCCCAGGCGGCCGAGGCGGCCGCCCTCAACCGCCGCTAGCCGGCCCGGGCCTGCTCCGGCTCGGCCAGGCAAGGCGCCGAGCCGCTCCGCTCGGCATCGCTGTCGCACTTGCCGCGGCGCTGCGCCCAGCTTGTCATAGGCGGTCTGCCCCCGCCGCGTTGATCGCCCGGTCCAATCGCAGGAACAGCTCGCCGGACGCCCGGCCTTGACCATTGCCCCACAATTCGGGACCTCGCGCGGGACCCTTAGCCCCCAAATGTTCGCCAAGTGAGCTGACTGGTTCTGCGGCCTCTCCCGCGGCATGAGCCCCATGAGGCGCATCAGCCGACATATCCGCTTCTCGTTGACGAGGTGCCCGTGGTTGCGCAGGCGACAGGTCATCTGCAGGACACCGAAGAACGGGGGCTCCAGGAACTGCCCGCCAATCTGACGCACCAGTTCGAGGTTCTGCTCGGTCTCGCCCTTGGGCGTGCAATGGAAGGATGAGCGCGCAATCCGCAGCAACTTGCACTTCTGGCCGATCGACGGTTCCGGGTGGTGCGGTGTCGATCGGCTCTGAAAGGGGACCCGGTTTTCGCGTCTCGAGCTGGCCCGGCGCGGCGCAGCTTCCAGGTGGCGCAGCCGTGTCGGGGCAGCTTGCCTGAGCCCAGGCGCGGTTCCCGAGGCGCCAGCTCTCGTTGCCGGTTTCGGGGATCCCGCAGTGGCGGGCCAGACGGTCGAGGAGCGCGGCCGTCATCTTGGCACCGCCGAAGAGCGAGCCATCGCGCCGCCGCTGGTTCGGGACCGATGGCGAACGGGCCATTCGCCGGAGGCCAGGTTGGCCGCGACGATGGCCGAGCTGCACTCGTACAGGCGGCCGATCAGATGGAGCGAGACGGAAAAGACAAGCGTCCAGCGGACGGTTGTCCCGCCGAACGAGCTGGCCGCCGGTCTGGGCAAAGGGCAGATGGCCAAGCTCCAGCCGGCGGCGTCCCCCCGCGCCGGCAAGGGCACCCACAATGAATGCGGAGTTCATGCTTTGCCCGGCAGCGCATCCGGGCTAGCCTCGGTTCCGAAGA